>SVRN01000026.1 GCA_015064805.1 Oscillospiraceae bacterium | reverse complement strand
ACCGGCGGAAAGCAGTACAAGGTAATCGAGCAGGACATTATCTTTGTCGAAAAGCTCAATGTCAACGAGGGAGACGAAATCGTCTTCGATCAGGTCGTTGCTCTGTCGAGCGACAACGGCTTCAAGGTTGGTACTCCTGTTGTTGAGGGTGCTAAAGTAACTGCAACCGTTCTCAAGCAGGGCAAGAACAAGAAGATCTACGTTCTGAAGTACAAGTCCAAGAAGAACGAGAAGAAGAAGATCGGTCACCGTCAGCCCTACACCAAGGTGCAGATCACCAAGATCGAGGCTTAAGTCCTCCGTTTGCACATGACGAAAATTGTGTTTTTCCACAGCGAGGGTCATTTTTACGGCTTTGAGGAGCAGGGGCACACCGGGTTCGGTGAGTCCGGAGAAGACATTCTTTGCTCTGCCATCAGCGCCATGACCATGCTGATCATCAACACCGTGTTGGTTTCCTACGCCACCGATCTGGAGTACAACATCGATGAGGAAACGACGAACATTTCGGTGCGTTGCCGCTCGGCATTGCCCGATTACGAGGAGGACGAGCGTAAGAGCTACGCCATCTCGGGATTGTTCCACGGCTATTATCAGCAGATCAAGGATCTGACCGAGGAGTACTATCAGTACCTTGAGGTCGAGCTGGTTGAAAAGTCCTTTGACGAATGACCGCGTCCACCATGCGCCCCCGGGCGCGAACCACTAACATTGGGAGGTAAGAATGATGTTGAAGCTCAGTTTACAGTTCTTTGCTCACAAAAAAGGTGTCGGTTCTACCAAGAACGGCCGTGACAGCGAATCTAAGCGCCTTGGCGTAAAGAAGTCTGACGGTCAGAAGGTTATCGCCGGCAATATCATCATCAGACAGAGAGGCACCGCAGTTCACCCCGGCAAGAATGTCGGTATCGGTTCTGACGATACTCTGTTCGCTCTGATCGACGGTAAGGTTAAGTTTGAGCAAAAGGCAAAGGGCAAGAAGCAGGTCAGCGTTTACGCTGAATAATCTGCCCAAACAGAACGAGGATGCAGAAAATGCATCCTCTTTTGTTTTTTCCCTGCGTCGCAGGCGTTGACAGCCGCGCGGCAAAATGATATAATAAACTGAATATTATTAGAGAGGAGTGAGACCATGGCAATTGAAAAACGCCTGCTTTTCGTTTTGTTGCTGTGCTTGCTTCTCCTTTTTTGCGCTTGTGAAAAGGAAAAACCGTCTTTTGTCGCGGATACGGATCTTGCACCCGTTGATCTTCGCGTGGCCCTCGGGGGCGAGCACCCCGAGGCGGAGGATTTTCTCTCGGACGATGCGCGCGCACGCTGTCAGCAAGAGGGCGTGACGGTCGAATTTGCCGCCGCTCCCGATTTTGAAACGGTAGGAGCGCACAAGGTGACGCTTCTGTTGCGCGACGGCCAAGGAAACGAGAGGGAACTGCCCACGCGCGTGGTCGTCGTAGAGGATACGACGCCGCCGACGCTCGTGGGGGTCAAGGAGATCTCTGCGCTTGTGGGGGAGGGCTTGATCCTGCGCGCGGGCGTAAGCGCGACCGACGATTGCTTTGGCGCGGTCGAATGGACGGTCGACGCCTCGGCGGTCAATACCGAGCAGGAGGGGCTGTACTCGGCCACCTACCGCGCGACCGACGCCAGCGGAAACGTGACCGAGCAGACGGTCTACGTCCACGTCTGGGCGGAGAAGACCACGGAGAGTCAGCTCTGGGACAAGCTCGATCCCGTGCTGGACGAGTTGATCGACGATAACGATACCATCGAAGAGAAATGCCGTGCCATTCACGCCTACGTGCAGGGTGCGATCGGCTATTTCCCCATTTCGGACAAGACCGATCCCGTGCGCGCGGCCTATCAGGCGCTGTTCGTCAAGGGGCGGGGGGATTGCTATTCCTATTTTTCTGCCGCCATGATGATGCTGCGCCGATGCGGCGTTGAATATCTGGAGATCGAACGGACGCATGAGCCGGGCAAGGAGACTCATTTTTGGCTGATGGTCAATCTGGCGCCCAAGGGCGAGGCGGCAAGGTGGTATCATTTTGACCCGACCCTCGTTGACGGCGGCGGTGCGGCGGGCAAGGGCTGTCTGTTTACCGACGCCCAGCTGGACGATTACAACGCCGTCGATCCCGGCTTTTACGATTATAACGAAGCGGACTATCCGTCTACGCCGACGGATATCATCACGCAGTAAGGAGGGCACCGTGCGCATCAAAAACGTATTGCAATATCTGGAAGCAACCGCCGCGCGTCTGCCCGATAAGATCGCCTTTTCGGACGGCGCGGGAGGCGCGTCGTTGACCTTTGCCGCGCTGCTGGACACCGCCAAGCGCATCGGCAGCGGCCTTTGCCGCGCAGGGCTTACGGGCAAGCGGGTGGCGATTTTGATGGACCGCCATCCCGCCGCCATTGCCGCCATGCTGGGCGCGACCTATGCGGGGGCCGTCTACGTGCCGCTGGACCCGACCATGCCGCGCGAGCGGATGGAGCAGATCCTTTCTGCTTGCCGCGCGAGCGGGGTGGTGTGCGATGAAAAGAATCGCGCAACTGCCGCGGCGTTTGACCTGCCGATTATGACCTTTGAGTCGCTTGCGGGGCAGGAGATCGACCACGCGTCACTTGGCGCGATGCGCGATCGTATGATCGACACCGATCCCATGTACATTATTTTCACCTCGGGCTCAACGGGGACGCCCAAGGGCGTGGTGGGCTGTCACCGCGCCGTTATCGACTACGGCGAGGCGTTGACAAGCGCCTTGAGCCTTGGCGAACACAGTGTATTCGGCTGTCAGTCGCCGCTGTATTTTGACGCGCCGCTCAAGGAAATTCTGACCACGCTGATGTGCGGCGCGACGACGTATCTGATTCCCAGAACACTGTTTTCCTTCCCCATCCCGCTGATCGATTATCTGACGCAAAACGGAATCAATACGATCTGCTGGGTGTCCTCGGCACTCGCTCATATTTCCACCCTCGGCGCGCTGACGGTCAAGGTGCCGCACACGCTGACGACGGTGGTGTTTGGCAGCGAGGAATTGCCTTTGGTACATTATCGGGCGTGGAGAGACGCCTTGCCCGAGGCGACCTTTTATCAGCTTTGCGGCCCGACCGAGGCGACGGGAATGTCCTGCGTCTGGCGGGCAGATCGCACGCTTTGCGAGGGCGAACGCATCCCCATCGGCGCGCCGCTGGACAACACGGGCCTTATGCTCATCGACGAGCAGGGACGTGAAATTCTGCCCGCGGCGGGCAAGGCAAGCGAGACGGGCGAAATGTACCTGCGCGGCAGCTGTCTGACGCTGGGCTACGACCATGCGGCCGAGCAGACGAGCGCGGCCTTCGTGCAAAATCCGTTGCAGAGTGCTTACCCCGAGACCGTCTATCGCACGGGGGATCTGGCCTGTTATAACGCGCACGGCGAGCTGGTGTTCGTCGGACGGCGCGACCGCCAGATCAAGCGCATGGGACACCGCATCGAGCTTGGTGAGATCGAGCAGAGTGCGCTTCGTTGTCACAGCGTCACGGGGGCGGCTTGCGTCGTTTTGGAAAAAACGGGCGAGATCGTGCTGTTTTACACGGGCGGGGCGAGCGAGGGCGAGGTCATGACGTCGCTTAAGGCGAGCCTGCCGCGCTATTATCTGCCCGCACGGGCGATTCATAAGGATGCGTTGCCCATGACGCCCAACGGAAAGATCGACCGCAACGCGCTGGCAAAGGAGTGACACAATGGAGCAAAAGATCATAGAAATACTCAAAAAAATGCATCCGACGGTCGATTTTGAGTGCGAGGAGCACCTGATCGACGACGGCATTCTGGACTCGCTGGATATCGTCACGCTGGTGACCGAGCTGAACGCGGCGTTTAACGTAGCGATCCCTGCTATCGAAATTTTACCGAGCAATTTTAATTCCGTGCAGGCGTTGGTTGAAATGCTTGAGCGCTTGGACGACGTGTAAGGAAGCGTTTTCTACCCTGACAAATCTTGAAGAAAGGAGCGCGCATCATGCCACTGTCTCTGTTATTTCTCGCTTTCCTCGCGGTATTGCTACCGCTCTATTTTCTTCTTCCGCGTCGTATACAATGGCTGATTCTGCTCGTCGGCAGTATCGTCTTCTACGCCTTTTCGGGTTGGCAAAATCTGTGCGTACTGATCGCCCTGACGATTCTCACTTATACCTTCGGCCGCATGCTTGGTCGCTCGATCGATCGCCAGAACGATACGCTGGAGCAGCACCGCGCCGACGGCTCGTGGGATAAGCCCACGAGAAAAGCCTTCCGCGACCGTTGCGTCACGCGTCGGAAATGGTTGCTGGCCGCCGCCGTTGCCGCGGATCTTTCTTTGCTGATTTTCTTTAAATATACTGCCTTTTTCGTCCGCACGTGGAACGATCTGACAGGTCTTGGCGCTCGCGTGCCCTCGCTTCTTTTGCCGTTGGGGCTGTCCTACGTGACCTTCAGCGCCATCAGCTACCTGATCGACGTGTCGCGCGGACAGCAGTCTTGCGAAAAGAATCCCTTGCGCTTCGCGCTGTTTACCTTCTATTTCCCCCAGATGTGGCAAGGCCCCATCAACCGCTACGGTGAGCTGGCTCCCACGCTGTTCGCACCCCACTCCTTTGACGGCCCGCGCGTTATACGCGGCGCGCTTCGTGCGCTGTGGGGCGGCGTGAAAAAGCTGGTAATTGCTGATACGACAGCCATTGCCGTTACTGCTATCATGCAGTCTCCCGCTGACTTTGGCGGCACGGGCGTGATCTTGCTCGTGCTATTGTACAGCGTGCAGATCTACGCCGACTTTACGGGCGGTATGGACGTCTGTCTTGGCGTTTCGTCCGCGCTTGGTATCGATCTGTATGAAAACTTTGATCGTCCTTTCGGATCGTCCTCGCTGGCCGAATACTGGCGGCGCTGGCATCGCTCTATGAGCCGATTTTTCACGGATTACGTCTTTTATCCGCTCTCGGTCAGCCGTTTTTCGCAAAAGCTGTCTCGCTTGTCCCGTCACTTGCCGCTGTGGATCGCCACGCTCGTTACCTGGGCGCTGACGGGGCTTTGGCACGGCGCGGGCTGGAATTTCGTCGTTTGGGGACTTTGCAACGGTTTCTTTATGCTGATCTCGCAGGAGCTGCGCCCCTTGCGCCGTCGTCTTGGCGAGCGGTTTCCCCGTGCGGCAAGTAGTCGATACCTGCACGCGCTTTGCTGTGTCGGCACGTTTTGCACGGTGGGGCTGTTCCGTACGCTGGACGTCTATCGAGGCGTCGGGCTGACGTTTTCTCTGTGGGGAAAGCTCTTTACCCCGACTGCTTGGGAAGGGCTGCTTGACGGCGCACTGTGGTCGGCGCTTGACATGAACGTCGCACAATGGGTGCTTGTCGCGCTTGGCGTACTGTTGATGTGGGCGGTCAGCCGCCGAACACCGCGCGTGGGTGACACCAATGGCACATCCCTTGGCGAGCGGCTCGTCCGTCGTCCGCTGCTGTGCGCGATCGTTTGCGCGCTGATGGTCGTTGCCATCGTCGTCTTCGGGCGTTACGGTCTCGGCTACGACGCGATGGACTTTATTTACGGACAATACTGATATTTGATTGAAAGGAGGACGGGCAATGAAAAAAACAAGATGGATATGGGCCGCTGTGATCTTCGTTATGCTGAGTGCGCTGTTGCTTGGCGTGGCGCAGGCGTTGCTCGTTCCTCACGATCGCGCGGCCAATCCCGAAGCCTTTTTGCTGGCCGACTATTTCGAAGCCGACGTGACGCTCGATGAGGTCGTGTTCGTGGGTGACTGCGAGGTGTACGAGGCCTTCTCGCCCGTGACGATGTGGCAGGAATACGGCATCGCGTTGCGTGTCTGCGGAACGCCGCAGCAGCTCGCGTGGCACAGCTACGCCGTGCTGGGGGAGGTGTTTGAGCGCTCAAACCCCAAGGTGGTCGTACTGAGCGTCTATGGGCTGATCTACAACGAGCCGCAAAGCGAGGCCTACAACCGCATGGTGATGGATCACCTGCCTGCCTCGACGACCAAATGGCAAGTGCTGAACGACGCCATGACCGAGGGGGAAAGCGAGCTGTCGTACGTGTGGCCGCTGCTGCGTTATCACGATCGTTGGTCGGAGCTTTCGTGGCGAGACGTGACGACGCTGTTTGAAAAGCAAGATCCCGTTTCGATCCGCGGCTATCTCGTGCAAAACGGCGTGGTCGCAGGGGATGCGCCCAATCACGAGGGCGCTCTGCCGCCGAGCGAGACGGCCTTTGGCGAGATGGCGCTGGACTATTTCGATCGCATCGTGTCGCTGTGCCGCGAAAACGGCGCGGAACTGGTGCTGATCAAGGCGCCGACGGACTCCTGGCGCTATCCGTGGCACGACGAATACGAGGCGAAGGCGATCGCCCTTGCGGAAAAGTACGATCTGCCATACTACAATTTTTTGAATGATATCGACGCCATCGGTCTGGATTTTTCAACCGACACCTACGATGCGGGGCTTCACTTGAACGTCCGCGGTGCGGAAAAGCTATCGGTCTATTTCGGCAAAATTTTGAAGGAAAATTATCCGCTGACGGATACGCGTCTGCGCGATCACGATTGCGTTGTTTGGGCGGGGGATATTGCCCGCTACGAGGCGCAAAAGAGGGAGGGAGCAAAATGAAACGAATGACGCTTGTTTTGACGATCGTTCTCGTCCTGCTCTGCGCCTGTGCACCTGCGCCGGCGGACGAGACCAGTGCTTTGTTGCTTTCCTATCGCGGCGTTGAGCTGACGGTCGGCATGGCGGCGGACGAGGCGATTGCCCGTCTTGGCGACGATTATACCGTGACCGAGGCCGAGAGCTGTGCGGGGCAGGGGATGGATCGGATGTACACCTATTCCTCGATGCGGCTGTACGTGTTTGCGCCCGTGGAGGGAGAGGCCGTCGTTTCGTCTGTGTCATATACCGACGACGGCGCGCAAACGGCGCAGGGCTTGCGCATTGGCAGTACGTCTTCGGATGTGATCGCGGCACTGGGCGAGGCAGACGAGGCGGATGATGCTCGTCTGATCTATCGCGGCAAGGGATGCGTGTTGACGTTTGGGCTTCGGGATGGTGTCGTTGTGAGTGTGGTGCTCTCGGGGGAGTGAAGGGGGAAGATTGCATTTTGAGCAACTACTTCTACAGCCTCACACAGCGCAACTTTGTTGCACGCGCTCGGTGTGCTGGCAAGATGTTCATTCTTTGCCGCGCGGCAATGCCGGGGAGATCCAAGAGGGAACGTCTTGGCGCGTTTCTTGGCCACTTCTTGCCGCGTAGCAAGAAGTGGCATAAAAAGCGGTACACCGAGCGCGCGAAGCTGTGCGAGGCTGTAGGAGAAGTTGTTTGAACTTTGGCTTTCTCCCTTTTGCGAGGCACGACGCGCCGCGCCCACCCGTAGAAGAAGTTGCTAAAAATTCAGATATCCCAATGCTTTTCCCGCCAAATCCCTTGACAAACCATATAAAATATGCTAAAATAACCTGAAATGCTATGATGAAGAAGCAAAGTGTCGAAACCTTACAGAGAGCGCAGGGTTGGTGGAACTGCGTAGCGGACGGCACGGCGTATCCCTTCGGAGCAGGAACGGTGAAATCAGGCGAGCAAAATTCCCCTCGCCGCGAGAGTAATCCGCCCCGTCCCACCGCGTTAAGGTGTACGGCGCAACGCGTTTTTCTCGTTGGCGCTTGAGTGGTGTCATTGACACAAAATGAGTGGTACCGCGGAAGGTTCTTCCGTCTCATGGTCGCGTGCGGCTGTGGGGCGTTTTTTTGTTTCCCGCCGCGAAAATTTATTCGTAAAAATCAAAGCAAAAAAGGAGAAAACAAAAATGGCAAAAGACTACAAAAGTACGTTAAACATGCCTGTCACGTCGTTTGACATGAAGGCAAATCTTCCCGTGCGTGAGCCCAAAATGCTGGAGTACTGGAACTCCATCGATCTGTACAATAAAATGCTGGAGAACAACAAGGACAAGCCGCTGTTCGTTCTGCACGACGGCCCTCCCTTCTCCAACGGCAACATCCACATGGGCCACGCCCTGAATAAGATCCTCAAGGATTTCATCAACAAGTCCCGCAGCATGATGGGCTATCGCGTGCCCTATATCCCCGGTTGGGATAACCACGGCATGCCCATTGAGTCCGCGATCATCAAGAAGAACAAGCTCAACCGCAAGGCCATGAGCATCCCCGAATTTCGCAGTGCCTGCGAGGCGTTCGCTCAGGATTTCATCAACATCCAAAGAGAGCAGATGAAGCGTCTGGGCCTGACGGCTGACTGGGATCACCCCTACACCACCATGGCACCCGCCTTCGAGGCGCGCGAGGTCAAGGTGTTCGGTGAGATGTTCCGCAAGGGCTATATCTACAAGGGCCTGAAGCCCGTGTACTGGTGTCCCAAGGACGAAACCGCACTGGCCGAGGCCGAGATCGAGTACAAGACGGACAAGTGCACTTCCATCTACGTCAAGTTCCGCGTCAATAACGATAACGGCGTACTGGCCGATATTTGCGACCTTTCCAAGACCTATTTCATCATCTGGACGACGACCACCTGGACGTTGCCCGGCAACCTGGCCATCGCACTGAACCCCGTCGAAACCTACGCCGTCGTCAAGGCCAACGACGAGTACTACGTCATCGCCGAGGCGCTGGTCGAGAAGACCATGAGCGAGGGCGGCGTTGAGAGCTTTGAGATCGTTGCTACCATGCCCGGCAAAAAGCTGGAGTTCGTCAAGACCCAGCATCCCTTCCTTGAGCGCGAGAGCGTTGTCCTCATGGCCGATTACGTCACCATGGACAGCGGTACCGGCTGCGTTCATACCGCCCCCGGCTTTGGTGCGGACGACTACCAGACCTGCAAGCGCTACGGCATCGATATCATCGTGCCCGTTGACGACCGCGGCTACCAGACCGGGGACGCAGGCAAGTTCGCAGGCCTTTACTATGAAAAATCCAACGAGGCGATCTTAGCCGACCTGACCGAAACGGGTGCGCTGTTTGCCTCCAAGGAGTTTGAGCACGAATATCCCCACTGCTGGAGATGTAAGTCTCCCATCATCTTCCGCGCCACACCTCAGTGGTTCTGCTCGGTCGACGCCTTCCGCGCCGATGCGGTCAAGGCCTGCGACGATGTGACCTGGATGCCCGCGTGGGGTGGTGACCGTATGAAGCAGATGCTGGGTGAGCGCGCCGACTGGTGCATCTCCCGTCAGCGTCATTGGGGTCTGCCTATTCCCGTTTTCTATTGCGAGGATTGCAAGGAGACCATCTGCACCCCCGAGACCATCGAAAAGGTGTCGGCGATGTTCGCAGAGCACGGCTCCAACTGCTGGTTCTCGATGGACGCGAAGGACCTTCTGCCCGAGGGCTTCGTTTGCCCCAAGTGCGGCAAGACGCACTTTATCAAGGAGCAGAACACGCTGGACGGTTGGTTTGACTCGGGCTCGACCCACGTCGCCGTTCTGGACGACAAGGCCAACCCCGCATGGCCCGAGCACACCTGGCCCGCAGACCTCTATCTTGAGGGTGCTGACCAGTATCGCGGATGGTTCCAGGCGTCTCTTTTGACTGCCATCGGTGCCAAGGGCGGCACGACCGCTCCCTTCAAGGCCGTTCTGACGCACGGTTGGGTCGTCGACGGCGAGGGCAGAGCGATGCACAAGTCGCTGGGCAACGGCGTGGATCCTCAGGATATGGTTGCCAAGTACGGCGCAGACCTCGTTCGTCTGTGGGTTGCATCTGCCGACTATCAGGTGGACGTTCGTTGCTCCGACAACATCTTCAAGCAGTTGTCCGAGGCGTACCGTAAGATCCGTAACACCGCCCGTATCATTCTGGCGAACCTGAACGGCTTCGATCCCGAAACGGATATGGTCGCCGTTGAGGATATGTACGAGATCGACCGCTGGCTGCTCTCCCGCGCCAACGAGCTGGTGCGCCGTGCCAACGAGGGCTATGAAAATTACTGCTTCCACAGCATCTATCACGATCTGACCAACTTCTGCACGACGGATCTGTCCAAGCTGTACGTTGATATTACCAAGGACCGCGTTTATACCGAACGCGCCGATTCGCCCGCTCGCCGCAGTGCCCAGAGCGCCATGTATCTGGTGCTGTCCGCCATGACTCGCCTGATGGCGCCTCTGCTTGCTTTCACTGCCGAGGAGATCTGGCAGGCCATGCCTCACGCGGCATCCGATCAGCGCGAGAGCGTATTCTTCAACGACCTGCCCAAGTACGACGAGGCGCTGACCTTCCCCGAGCTTGCCGCTCATTGGGACGCGCTGTTCGTTCTGCGTGACGACGTGATGAAGGCGCTGGAGCTGGCGCGTGCCGACAAGAAGATCGGCAAGTCGCTGGATGCCAAGCTGACCATTTATACCCAGAGCGACGAGCAGACGGCTCTGCTGTCCTCCTTTGGCGACGATCTGAAGACGGTGTTCATCGTCTCGGGCGTCAAGCTGGAAAAGGGTACTGCTCCCGAGGGCGCTCTGACCGAGACCGCGTCGGGGATTGCCGTGCTGGTTGAGGGCGCAGACGGTTGCAAGTGTGACCGTTGCTGGGCTTACTCCACCGAGGGTAAGCAGGACGACGAGGGCTTCCTGTGCGCTCGTTGCCTGAACATTCTGGAGGGCTGATGCATGGCGGGGACGAACGAGAACAAGCGTCTTTGCATGCGCGGACGTCCTTGGCTGTGGCTGATCCTCTCGCTTGTCGGTGTGGTGCTTGACCAGATTTCCAAATGGCTGTGCGTGCTCTATCTTGAGCCGGTTGGCAGTGTTACATTGATCCCGGGATTGCTCAAGCTGACCTATTTGCACAACGAGGGCGCGGCGTTTGGAAGTCTGTCCGACCACCGCTGGATCTTTATGATCTTTTCGACCGTCGCCATTATTGGCGTGACCTTCTATTTGCTGTTTTTGTCCGAGCAGAATCGCTGGCTGAGAGCCTCGCTGGCTCTCATCATCAGCGGTGGCATCGGTAATATGATCGACCGCATCTCGCTGGGCTACGTCATCGACATGATCGATTTTTACGGCATCTGGCCCTACATTTTCAACGTCGCCGACAGCTTCGTCTGCGTCGGTGCGGGCATGATGGTGCTGTATTGCGTCATGGAGCTGTACCGCGAATACCAGCAAGGCAAGGCGGCACCGAGCGGGGAAGCTCCGAGTGAGAGCGACGGTGAGGATCAATGATCTACACGGTAGATGAGGCCCACGCAGGTCTGCGCGCCGACGTGTTTGCGGCAGAGGTGACGGGACTGTCCCGATCCGCCGCGGCAAGACTGATGGAGGAGGGGCACGTTCTCCTGAACGGCAAGCCCGTGACCAAAAACGTCAAGCTGTGTGAGGGGGATCAACTGAGCGCCACGCTGCCCGAGCCCGAGCCGACCGAGGCGCTTCCCGAGAATATTCCGCTGGATATCGTCTATGAGGATGAGGATATCATCGTAGTCAACAAGCCCGTCGGTATGGTGGTTCATCCCGCGGCGGGCAACCCGAACGGCACGCTGGTCAACGCGCTGCTGTACCATTGCGGCGATTCGCTTTCCGGCATTGGCGGCGTCATCCGCCCCGGTATCGTGCATCGCATCGACAAGGACACGAGCGGTCTGCTCGTCGTTGCCAAAAACGACGCGGCGCATCTGTCGCTGTCCGAGCAGCTCAAAACGCATACGGTCAGCCGCGTATACGACGCCATCGCGTTGGGTAATTTAAAGAATGATTGCGGTACGGTCGACGCGCCCATCGGGCGACATCCGACCGACCGAAAGAAAATGGCGGTTTTGCGCGGCGAGGGCGTTCACGCCCGTGAGGCGGTGACGCATTACAGCGTGATCGAACGCTTTGGCAAAATGACGCATATCCGCTGTGAGCTGGAAACGGGACGCACCCACCAGATCCGCGTGCATATGGCGAGCTTGGGGCATCCGCTCCTGGGCGACGGCGTGTACGGCGGCGGTAACACCCGCTTTGAGGCCGACCACAAGGCACTCATCACGGGGCAATGCCTGCACGCAGGCAAGCTGCGGCTGATCCATCCGAGGACGGGCGAGGCCATGTGCTTTGAAGCGCCCATGCCCGAGGAGATGGCCAAGCTGCTTGATATTCTGCGCCGACAGGCACAATAAATTTTGATGAAAGGAGATAGGAGCATGAAGCGCTACGAGGGAATTATGATCGCAAGCGATCTGGACGGCACCTTTCTTGATGCCAAGGGACGCGTCGTACAGCGCAACGTGGACGCCATTCGCGCCTTTTGCGCCGAGGGTGGGCTGTTCACCTTTGCGACGGGGCGTCATCACGACCATCTGCCCGAGGCCGTGCCCGGTGTCAGGGAGCTGGTCAATATGCCCGTGATCGTGGCCAACGGCTCGTATCTCTATGATTTTGGCGAGGAGCGCGTGCTGGCCGAGGTGTTCATGGACGTGGATGCGTCCCGCCCCGTGCTGCAATTCGCGCGCGCCAACTATCCTCGCGTCGGTTTCCGCGTGTCCACCCCGCAGGGGTATCTGACCGACGGCCGCACGGACTATATGAGAAAGTTTATCGATTACAGCAAAAAGCACCGCTCTTATCTCGTCGAGGTCGCTCCTATTGAGCAATGGATGCAAAGACTATGGCATAAGATCGTCTTCCAAGGAGAGTGCGAGGAGCTGAATGCGCTGTACGCCGATCTTGTGGCCGAGTTTGGTGAGGACGCCTTTGAATACAACAAGTCCTCGGCAACGCTGTTTGAGATACAAAAGAAGGGCTGCTCCAAGGGCAGTATGCTCAAGGCACTCAAGCAGAGCTACGAGATTCTGACGGGGCGCCCGATCAAAGTCTTTGGTGTGGGCGACTACGAAAACGATCTTGCACTGCTGGGTGCGGCCGACATAGCGGTTTGCCCTGCCAACGCGCATGCGGCGGTGAAGAAAATCAGTAATATGGTACTGTGCTCCAACGACGAGGGTGTCATTGCCGATCTGATTGAGAGATTGTAATAGGATAATGAAAAAATCGAGAGTCATGAAAATGTGACTCTCGATTTTTTGTTTGGAATATCTGAGGGGTTCAACGACATTTTCTTTGGACGCTCATACTGCGTGGCGAGCCACGCGCTGAGCTGTACCGTATTTTTTGCGCCACTTCTTGCTACGCGGCAAGAAGTGCCCAAGAAGCGCGCCAAGGCGTTCCCCCTTGGAGCTCCCTGCGATTGCCGCGCTACAAAGCCAAACAAGAAATAGACGTATATTTCTTTCGTGCGGTGCTTCAAGGTAGACAGCACGCGCGGCAGACAAGCATGGACACAAGAATAGCTGTATGCGCGTCAAAAGGAATGATTGTAAAACAATCTTTACGCCGCTTTTTTCTTCAGCGTCATGGTCACCGCCGGCGCGTTTCTCGTCTCGGGCGAGATGATGGTCAGCGTGCCGTCCTCGTTGATCGTGTAGGTCTCCTCCACCGCCTCGGGCTCACCACGACCGTAGTCGATCACCCGCATCATGCTCCCTCTCCTTGTCGTATAGGTGAAGGTGTTGTAGGTGTCTGCGGCAGAGCGCATCTCACCGTGGCCGTTGCCGTAAAAAACGAGAAACAACTCGTTTTCAATGGGCGCGCTCACGCCGTCCTGCGTGACGTACGAGATGATGACCCACGTGCCGTCCAGCGCTTCGTCGTATTTCGGCGCACAGCCATAGAGTGTGCAGGAGAGCAGGATCATACAAGATAAAAGCGCCGCAAGGACGCGAAAGGGTTGCTTCATAATAACACTTCCTTATGCTTCGTTGTGTACAGTATATCATATTTTTGCTCAAATGTATATAGGCGCGCGAAAAATTATAAGAATTGCTCGTGAGCATATTTCATTGTTGACAAACGGAGCAAATAAAGGTATAATAAACGTATCGATCAATCAGTAAACGCCTTGCTGTCGTGGCAGGGCAAAAGGAGAAAATGATGAAACTGACCAAAGTTTTGTGCGCGTTGCTGGCGCTGCTGATGCTGCTGGCCTGCGTGTCCTGCGACAACCCACCACCAAGTGTAAAGGATCCCTCTGATGAGCAAGGATCAACGCCCGGCGAGCAGAATAAGAACGTCCTTTCCATTGTCAAGGACGGCGCGTCGGACTACGTGCTGATCCGCAGCGATAACGCTAAGCCCGACGTAAGAGCCGCTTTTTCCAAGCTGGGCGAAGAGATTCAGGCAAAAACGGGCGTCAAGCTCAAGCTGGATACCGACTGGGCAGAAACGAGCAGCAAGGAAATTCTGATTGGTAAAACCAACCGTGAAGAATCGGCCAAGGCGTTGCAGGATCTGGAGGATATGCAGATTCTTGAGGAACTGGACGGCGATGGCTTTATGATCCGCGTCAAGGGCGAAAAGCTGATCATCATTGGTACTACCGACAATGCGACAGCCTGCGGTGTTGACTATTGCATCAAACATTATTTAAAGGAAATTCAGGGCGAATGGAACGTTGCCAAGCCTTTGGAGATCGTTGTTTCGCTTCAGGAGCTTTTGCTGGGAGAGGACGTTGTCGGATCTCCTTTGAAAAAGCAGTACAGCGATTACGTGAGTAACTATACGGAAACGCCGCTGTTCAGCTTTGACGAGCTCGACGCGCCCGGTATTACGACCTACGAGAAGGTCGCACTGGATGAAAGCTATCAGCTCGAGGGTGACGCTGCTTGGCGCTTTACCATCACCCGTGACGATAAGGAGCTGACCCGCTTGTTCTGGGAGAACGGAAACGCCTTCTCCTTCGCAGTTGCCGACAAGCAGAAAACAACGCTGAAGTTCTGGTTGTTCGTTGATGACGACGACAAGGTAAAATGTGATCACGACGACGTTTACGGCAAGCGCCAGGAGGGCCAGGCCACCTTCTTCTTCCGCGTCTTTGACGAAAAGGGACGCGTCTACGCCTGGAACCACACGCTGACGGGCGACGGCTGGCACGAGGTGGAGCTGACCTTCAATATCCATAACGGCTTTGACGAAGCCTTCGATTTTGAGCACATTACCAGCTTTGGTGTCTTGGTGGCGGCGGATCAGGGAACCGTGATCGAATTTGACGATCTGCGCTTGGTCGAGTATGAGAGCGACCACGTGCCCGAGGCGGCGCCCGAGGGAGGCACACTCATCACCGATGCCGAGTACGATGCCTTTGACGGCGCAGTGATCCAGGAATGGTACGGTGCTTCGTACGATTTGGAAAACAAGAAGTTTGGCAATTCCTCTTTGCGCGTCGAGGGTGACGCGTCCGTTACCGACTTCCGTATTATCGTCAGCGATCTGGATATCCCGCTGAGCTATCAGAACCATACGCTGGTCTTCTGGGTGAGCGTGGAGAGCCTGGCTAACATGGACTCGATTTTCATTGAGCTCAATCAAGTGCAGGATTCGCACGAGTATGAAAAGACCTTTACCAAGGCAGAGCTGCAGCAGTATGGTCTGTCGACCAAAGACGGTGAGTGGTGCGAGATTGCCATTCCGCTCTCGGCCTTTGATAAGAACCTGAACGTTGAGGCGTTCGGCGATGCCGAGGATATTACGCTATACGCCTTCCGCTTCGTCGTCGGCGCACATGGCAACAGGACCTACGTGGTTCATCTGGATCGCGTATATCTGACAACTGAGCGCTGATCGGAATCAGCAGTAACCAGACCGACACGGTCGACACCTTGCCAAATGGCGGGGTGTTGCCGTGTCGGCTTTTTTTGATACGAATGTTAATTTTATTGACGAACGTTTATATTTTCGTTGACATGGGTAAGAGCCTGTGGTATAATGATGAAAAGACAAGGAGGGGTGCGTGATGGCAAATACGGTTGTAACGACCAACAACGACGAGGCGATCATCAGGATCATTGGAAAAAATCTGGATAAGGTTCGCGTTGCCATGCGGTGGACGCAGGCCAGAATGGCCGAGCTGACGGATATCTCTCCTGCTGCATTGGGCAATTATATCAAGGGCTATCGACTGCCGGACGTGACTTATCTGCTAAGGGTTTGCAGAATACCTGAGCTCAAGGAAAAAAATCTTACTCTGACGGTGGATATGCTTCTGTCGGAATCGTTCGACCCCGAGTCTTCAGGGGGTGGAAGAGCACAGAGGGAGCAAATGGTGGCGACCGATGCGAAAGCAGAGGATATGGTAGGCGTCTACCTTTGCTATTATTTTGATCAGGTTCGATTATCCTATGAACGCGACTTCCGTGAGGCGCGTGCCTTGCGATATGGCGTGCTTGTCCTTTTTGAGGATCACGAGACGCGGGCGATGAGAGCCGTTGCGGCCTTCTATTCGCAGGAAAGCCTGGCGAGAGCACGGCGGGCAAAAAAGGAGCTGGAGGAGATTTTCGCAGCTCATGCAAAAGCGCGCGACAGAGCCGCGCAGATACGGGAATACGCTGAAACGTGGCAGGCAAGCACCGACGTCTATTGGGGGGCTGTAAGCTTTGGCAAGTGCCACGCGTTTTTGCATATTGACGCGCCTTTTTGCGCGGACCGCGCGCTGATCGTACTTTACCTGCCGGGCAGTCGCAGAGACGGCGGTTATCAGGGAGGTCTTGGCAGCGTTGCTTCGGTGGCGCAGGGGACCGGACAGATGCCGACGGCACAGAAGATGATCGTTTCCAGATATGAGCTGCAATGCTCTGAAACGGAAATTGCGTCGCATCTGAGCCTGGAACCGTCAAGATTGGTTCCGGATGCCGAAGCAACCGAGCTGGCTAATCTGTGCCAGAAGCTGTATCGGAGCGATGACGTGATCACGAGCAGTCTGGACGACCATGACAAGATTGCGATCATCGGAAACCGGTTAAGACAGCTTCTTCAGCGACACGTGGAAAAGCACGCGTGCTGTGTCGGAAGCGTCAGCGAAGAAGAAAATGACGCCGTTTGTTCCTTGATCCAACGGTTTGAGTCTTAATAGAGATCGCGCCCGGGAAAGGGGGGGGAGAGCAATGAAGCTGTGCGAGCAATTACAAGGGAATACGCAGGTGCAGGCCATTATGGCCAAAATGACCCGAACGTCCAAAAAACAAGTCGGGGACGTTATTTGGGCACTGAATAAGCTGGTGGAGACCTCTCCCAGAGCACAAACGGTCGAGCAGAGGATCGGCAAGGCGTACGTGATGTGTATTTATACGGATCCGCTGGCCGAGGACGTCATTGCAATGCTTCTTCACGTTGCTCATTCCAATTTCAAGGCATCGCTGAAACACTTTGAGGAGTGGTTTTACAAGGGAAAGGCGCAAAAGTATTTCCAATGGATGGTGGACGCCTTCCACGGCATTTCGTACGATGCCCGAACGGAAAAGCAAAAGGAAAAGCGCACCGCCGTGGTTGATTATAATATCATGAAGCGGGTTTGCGATCGTATGTACGAATCCCTGGTTAGAACGATCAAGAGCAAGGGTATCAAGGATACCACCTATCTTCTGGCTGCCTATAATCTGGCGCAAAAAGCTTACGAGGGGCGCTTGGGGGAGATGGGCGAGCCCCGCCTTGCCTACCCCATCTCGGTGGCAAGTATTCTTGCCGGGGCGGAAATGGACGTATCGGTCGTGGCCGCGGCGCTTTTGTATGATATCACGAACCTGACCGACTGCACCATTGCCGACGTTGAGAGCAAATGCAATCTTCACGTTGCCAACTACGTGGAGGCAACGGTGCGTCTGCATCGCTCATTTGAAGCAATACATCACCGTGCGGAAGAGTCCGATCATCCCATCTATCCGGATGCCAAGGGCTTTCAGGACCTGGTGAGAGCGATTCGCGGTGACGCAAAGCTGCTCTCGGCATTGTATATTAAGGCGGCTGACCGCATTCATCGGCTTCGCCTGCTTTGCCTGTTGCCGGACGGTGCGCCGTCCTCGCTTTCTGCGGGACCGGACTATTTACCGCTGCTCAAAAAACTACACCTCAACTATTTTGCCAGCGTGATCGAGGATCTGGAGTGGAGAGCAAGCAACCCCGGCTATTACCGTGCCATCACCGAGCGATATGAGGATCTGCTTAAGCGGAACGCACCTTATATTGCGTCGACGCACGAGGATCTGCGGAACTGCTTTGTTCATCATACGGAAGGCGTTGGTTCCTCCGTCGGAATGAGCGTCGAGAACGTCGACGTCAATATATTCGAATACCACTATCTTTCGCTTGAGGTACAAAACTTGGCGAAGGAATCGATCGGACTCGTCCGCCCGGAAAAGATCAACGAGAGCAGCGTGCCCTTGTGTGATTTTGACCTTGTGGTCGAGCCTGCAGAAAAGGTGAGCGCCTTTTTGTCACTGTTCGTTAAATCATATTTGAATCGCTATCACCTGACGCGACGCACGATCGTGGATTACAGCGTCGATGGATACGGCCGTTTCGTTTTTGTCATTCAGGACGCGCAAGGCTGCATATTCCGCCTGTGTATTTCCTCGCAGGCGAACCGCGATCTTTGCAGAATCGGCTACCGACAGCACGCGCTGCCTGCGCGACAGACGAAGGAGCCGTCCGCAAGCGTCGGCGTCACGATCGACGTATATCTGCGGAACGGAAAGCGCATCTCGCTTCCCAAGGGGGCTTGCGTCCTTGACGTTGCTTTCGCCATTCACCCAGAGGTGGGATTGGCGACCAAGGGGGCGACCGTCAACGGTCATCAGGCCAATTTGTACGACAAGCTGCGCGACGGAGACCGCGTCGTGATCGACGCGGACACCTACCGCAAGGACGGCTTGACCAAAAGCTTCGTGCCGCACGTGAAAATCAACTGGGTGGTTTTCGTCGCTACGGACAAGGCACGCAGGGCGATTGCCAAGTGGTGCCACGACAACTACGAGGTTGATGACTCCGCGGGAGACGTTGAGGCCTCGGATGCGGCGGCAAACAGTGCGATGGATTCGGCCATCGCGGCGCTGAAGGGCGTTTGGGATTTTGAACAGCTGGAATAAAAAACAGCAACGAAAAAGAACGGAGATCGGATATGAACAAGTTGACTGCGAGGCAGTTGTTGCGCATCAATCAGAAGCTGACGAACGAGGAAAGCGACGTTTCCGAAATGCTGGATCAGATTGAGGAGATTTTACGTCTCCCATATCAGCAGGACGGTAAATTCGCTTACGTATATAAGAACGCGATCGATCGGGCCTGCGTGCTCGGGAGCTCGATCGTAAGGCTGCGTCCGTTTGAAAAGAAGAACAGCCAGACGGCCGTGGTGGCGGTGCTGACCTTGCTGGAGCTGAATGACGTCGTGCTTGAGCGATATGAAAATAACATAACGGAGCTGCTATCCTTCCTTGAAGAGGGAGACCTGCTTGGCAGCAGTCGATGGGTCAAACGATACCAAAGTAAATAAGGATTTTCCAAAAAGGGAAGCGTGCCGGGCACGCTTCCCTTTTTGGATTGTTTATTGTTGGGAGTATCCGCTTTACAAAAAAATAGTCGAATATTTACAATTGATGCATAAATTCACATTTGTATTCTTGCGGGCAGGGGCGAGGTGTGGTATATTATATATGCAAGAAGCAAAAGAAACCACATGAAAATCACAGGAGGGCAAAATTATGAGCAAATCATCACTGACCACGGTACAAAAGATCATTCTGAAGGAATTCTATGCTTGTATGCCCTGCGCGATGGCATACAAATGGAGCGAGGACAACCGCCAGCTTGCCTACGCTATCTTATCCTTGTTGACTCAGATCTATCACGAGCCAGAGGCGTTAGCCTATTGCTGGCAGGTCATCGAAACGGCGGCCTGCGTGCAGACGGCAGAGGATGTGTCGATTGCAGGGAGCATGAAGCGGAACTATTCCGAGGATGCCCAGACGGCAATCGATCTGAAATCGGACATGCTTCTGACCTATAAGATCAACATTCTCAAGGCCTTTGACTACGACCTGCTCCGCGAGGACGTCAAGGATCTGGCCGCCCGCGGTGTCATTCACGCCTGCAAACTCTGGGCGTATATGAATTGGACCGGCCCCGAGCGGCCCGATGACCGTCAGGTTGCGTTGCGTTACTGGGAAATGCTGGCCGTTCACGGAGACGAAGCGGCAATGCGGGCGTTGGCGTTTGCCTATCACGCCCTGGAGAATGCGGAGCAGGCACAGCTCTGGGACAACACGCGAAGGCTGTGCGAGAGTAACCAAACGCTGCTGCAGCCGCTGATGATGCTGCGGGATGCGCGTGAGGACAAGCGCGCACTGGAGCTGGCAGAGATCGTGATGTGCATCCGCAGCAGAACGGCAACCAAGGAAACGGTCTTCATTGACCAGTACATGGCACAGTATGCGCTTTACAGCAAGGACACGATCGCAACCAAGCTTCAGAAGCTGGCGGCGGAGTCCAATTTCTACCTGGTGCTGTTCAACGAACGAATGAGCGCACAAAAGAACGTAATCGGATTCAATCAGGCAATGTAAAAAAGGAGGAGTCACATGGATCTGAAATTGCAATTGATGCAAGAGCATATCAGCGAAAACTATCCCGATGCCCGTTTGATCAGCTATGGCTCGCCCGAAAGCGATCTGGTGTTCTACGACGCACAGACCTTGAAGGAGGCAGAGGGAGCTTGGTTTCCCCTGAGCTGTCACAAGGACGAAAAAACGGGAAAGCTGACCTTCGGGGGAAGCGAGGGAATTTATCATACCTACATTGAGGGCGAAACCGGTGTTGGCAAAACGACGCGCTTTTGCATGCAGAGCATGTACGCGCTGTCGTCCATGAAGCAAAAGCCCAGCTTTATTCTGACGGATATGCACGGTGAGATTATTGAAAATCTGTATCTTCACCTGGTGAAGAACGGCTATACCATCAAGATCATCAACTGTGACGAGCCCGAGAGATCCGACACCTACAACCCCCTGGCTTGTATTGCCGAGGAGGTGCAAAGGGAGGGACGCATCACGCACGACGCCGTGCAAAACGCCCGCAATATCGCGGAGATCGTGCAGCCCATTGAGGCGCATAACGACCCGATCTGGGAGCAGGGCGCTCGGGCGTATACGATGGGATGTATTTTGGACAAGCTTGAGGACATACTGGCAGGAGCGCTGGAGCCCGGGTATCTGACCATCTACAATCTGATCCAAAACCACTATTGGTTAAGAAGACAGATCGAGGAACGGTTCAGCGCCGATCTTTTCGACATTCCCCATTATAAAAAGAAGGGATCTGATGCGCTTTCCGTCCAGAAGATGATCGCGGTAACCAACAACGCCGAAAAAACGCGTGCTTCTTACTTCGGCGTCATTGAGAACCACTACGACGAGTTTGGTCAGCCGTCAATGTACGCGCTGTCCTCCAACTCAACGATCGATATTGAGGAGTTTATCTGTCAGCCCACCGTCATCGTCATTCAGTCTGCCGCTACGAGCATTGCCGACTCCCTGATCTCGCTTCTGGTGAACGAGATCTACAGAAAGGTCGTCAAAATTGCGAAAAAGCAGCCCAATAAGCGCGCCCCCAGAGATATCCACTGCTTCCTTGACGAATTTGCCAATTGCAACATTGCGGATGGCACCGGATTCATCAAGATGCTGACGACCTCGCGCAAGTTCGGCATGTTCTGGCATCTGTTTCTTCAGTGCGATGCCCAGTTGGATCGGAAATATGATCCTCAGATCAGCAACATCATCCGCGCCAACTGCACCGAGATCTTCATGGGCTCCAACGACTATGCAACACGCGAGCGTTTTGCCAGATCGTGCGGCTTCCGGACGGTGGAATCTCTTGCCAGCAAAATCTCGCCTCAGGCGATGGGAACGGAAACGGTGCCGCTGATCACGGCCGAGCTGCTCAATCTGACCCGGCCGGGCCATATGTTCATCAAGCGCCGCGGCACGCCTCTTCTGAAAACGTATTTTGAGGCCTTTTACAACTGCGAGGAATTTGAACGCTGCGATAATATCGACGCCGTGTATCCGCATAACGATTTCGATTACACGACGACCTGCGTTTATCCCGATCAGGGGGCCGAGCCTGTGGAGAAAAAAAAGGAGAGCAATCCGTTTGATTTTGACGATTGGTTCACTGAGAATTCGAGCGAGGACAAGGATGAAGAGGAGAAGCTCAATCCCATGGCTGAATCAATGCAGGAGTACGTGGAGGGAAGCCGTGCTTCGATCGATCTTACGGCACTCCCCAAGTGCACCTGCATCCCTGCCTGCTTGAGCACGTTGCTTCAGGAGCTCTATTGCACGGGAATCATGAGCTCCTATGAGGCGCTGAAGGAGGATATTCCCGATACGTACGCTACCTTGAAGTATGAAATTATCGAGACCTTTATCGCGGCGCACGATTACAAGCGCAAGAGCGGATGGAATCGGCGGATCAAGGAGGAATACCAACGGATCGAGGACGCCAATCTGTTCCCGTGGGACGTCCAGGAATGCTTCTATCAGGCAATGCAGGAAATCACGACGGAGCTGACGCTGAGCAATATCAAGGAACTCAAAAAAATCATCTCCTCCAACGCCGAAAGTGACGAGGAAGAATAATCTGCCAGCAATGCCGACGGCTTAACCGTCGGCATTGCTGGCGGTGAATAAGAGCAAGGAGGACTTAATCTATGAAATATTACGTTGTAGCCGATCCACACGGCTTTTATGACGAGCTTATCTTGAGCTTGAGGGAGAAAGGCTTTTTCGAGGACGAAGAGCCGCACCGTCTGATCGTCTGCGGCGATGCCTTGGACCGTGGACGTCAGGCGAGAGAGATGACGGATTTTCTGATCTCGCTTGCGCAAAAGGATCAATTGATCTACGTGCGCGGCAATCACGAGGATCTGTTCATTCAGTGTATGCTTGATATATCCGGAAAGGGCGTCTACTCGATCGCCTCGGGAGGGTCCCACCATTATCACAACGGCACCTGGGACACCATGCTGCAGCTGAGCGGCATGAGTGAAGAGGAGGCGCTTCAGTCGCCGCAGGAGATGCTTCGCGCAGTTATGCGTTCGCCCTATTATCGGATATTGCTGCCCAAGTGCGTAGATTATTATGAAACGGCCAAGCATGTATTCTGCCACGGATGGATCCCGACGGCGGACTACGAGTATAGCCCGCGCTGGCGCGAGGCGACGTTTGGCGAGTGGCAAACGGCGCGTTGGAGCAACGGCATGGCAATGGCCTGTAAGCTTGGGGTGACCGAGCCGGGCAAGACCATCGTCTGCGGCCATTATCACACCTCATACGGGCACGCAAGGATTTCCCATATGGGCTCCGAATGGGGAGACGATGCCGTCTTTTCTCCCTTCTGTGCAGAGGGTATTATTGCCTTGGACGCATGTACCGCGTATAGCGGCACGGTGAACTGCATCGTGATTCGGGATGAGGAATTGGCGTAACGCGGACGAGAGACAAATCAGAGCATATACTAAAAATTCAAAACGAAGCTCCTTGCCCGACAGGGCGCCGCATGGCCAACTGCAAGGCAAGGAGATTTTCGCTTTTGCGCGCCGTGCAGGAAGGGGGCTTGCCGGAGTCGGAGCGTGGTTTCGCATGATGAAAAATTAATTGAGAGCGATTTACTTTTTGATACAAGTGTGTTATAATGATAAAAAGAAGCTTTTCGACAAAAAACGAAGGGGGCGTGTGACGTCATGGCAGATTTTAACGTAGCGGAATATAAGCAACGGTTGGCGGAGTCCACCGGCGCGGACACCTGTGAGCGGGTGCCTCTTCCCAAGATCAAGGATAAATATATCTTTATCAGCTATTCCCACAGGGATTACAAGAAGGTATATTCGGATCTTGCGGATCTGTATGATAGTGATATTCCTTTCTGGTATGACAGCGGACTGCCCGCAGGAAAGAACTGGGATGACGTCGTCCGAGAGAAAATGACGGACCCCAACTGCGTCGGCATCATCTTTTATTTGAGTGAAAATCTGTTTTTGAGCCGTTCGATCCAGACGGAAATCGAGATCGCGTGCGGAAAAGACAGTGATTCCTCCATGCCGGAATTCAAGCGCGATTATTTTTGCGTCAATCTCACGCCGCACGCGCCGTCAGGCATTCTGAAGAAGGTTTTTCCGATCAAGGAGTTTCACGATACCGCGGACGAGATGGAGGCGCAAAGCGCGTGGGTCACGACGCTTAAGGACGCGTTTCCGGATAAGGCCACCTATCTGGTGTTTGACCATCCTCACCACAAAACCAACCTTGTTCAGCAAATTGACGTAAATTTCGGAATCGATCCCAACTATAATCCGTTTGATTTCGGTTCGGTTACCTTTAAGTCGGGAAGCGGCGAGCTTGAGTTTAAAAATGGTGTGGTTTACGTTGGCTCCTTCCTTAACGGCTTGTTTGACGGCTCGGGAAAGGTGACCTTTCCTGACGGCACCAGCTATGAGGGCGAATGGGAAAGAGGCAAGCACCACGGTCAGGGAAGACAGGAATACAGCGACGGCAGCTCCTACGTTGGCGAATGGGTCGAAGGAAAACAGCAAGGGCAAGGCGTCAGAGTATATGCGAGTGGCTTTTCGTATACGGGAAATTGGTTTGACGGTATGCGGTGTGGCACGGGCACCATGACCTACCCCGACGGCGGCTCATACGAGGGCGAATGGAGCGAGGACAGACAAAACGGTCAGGGCGTTGCGTATTATGCCGACGGTAACACTTACACGGGTGAGTGGAAGGACGGCAAGCCTCACGGCCAAGGTACGATCGTCTATACGGACGGCGGCTCGTATGCCGGCGATTGGAAAGAAGGCAAGTACCACGGCAAGGGCGCGATGACGATTATGAACGGCCCCTCCTATGAGGGAGAATTTGAGGGCGGAAAGCCACACGGCTACGGTGTCATGACGTACGCCGGAGGACTGTATTATAAAGGTGAATTTCAAAACGGAAAACATCATGGTCATGGCATAAAGACACACAAAGACGGAAAGTTCTACGAGGGCGAGTGGGCCGAGGGGCGTTATCAAGGCAAAGGCAAGCTGACCTACCCGGATGGCGCGACGTACGAGGGCGAATGGGAGGAGGGCCGTTTCTACGGCAAGGGTATCTTCACCTACCCAAACGGCGAAGTGTACGAGGGTGAGTGGCAAGACGCCAAATGGAACGGACAAGGTACGGTGATCTATCCTGACCAATCCTCTTACGTCGGCGAGTGGCTCGACGGTAAGTTCCATGGCAGCGGAACGCTAAAACGCATAGACGGCGATACGTACGAGGGCGAATGGAAAAACGGCAAGCGTCACGGACACGGTACCAGAACGTATTCAGGCGGGAACGTATACATAGGCCAGTGGGCTGACGGAAAGCAGCACGGCGAAGGACAAATGACCTATTCCAACGGCTTTCTGTACCGCGGCGGCTGGGTCAATGGAAAACAGCAGGGCTTTGGTACTATGACGTATCCGACGGGAGGCACGTATGAGGGCGAATGGCTGGAGGACGAGCCGCACGGCTATGGCCGCGCGACCTATTCCGGCGGGGGCTCTTATCTTGGTGAGTTCAAAAGCGGAAAGTTCCACGGTCGTGGCAAGCTGATCACGCCGGACGGCGCCACGTACGAGGGAGAGATGGTTGACGGCAAGCGCCACGGCTACGGCAAGATGGTCTATGCCAACGGTGACGAATACATTGGCGAATGGTTCAACGGCAAAACGCACGGTCAGGGAAAGACCAGATATCCCAACGGCGACAGCTACGAGGGTGAGCTGAAGAACGGCAAGCCTCACGGCAAGGGCGCAATGACCAGCGTCAACGGCGATTCTTACGTGGGTGCCTTCCATCAGGGAAAATTTAAAGGGTTCGGTGAGATGACCTATGCCGACGGAACGGTGTATGTGGGAATTTGGAAAGCAGGTAAGCCTCATGGCCCGGGAAAAATGACGTATCCCGATGGGGCTGTTTATACGGGACGATGGCTTGACGGTAAATTCCACGGTCAGGGTCAGATGCAGTACGCCGATGGAAATACATACGAAGGAGAGTGGCAGAGTACCCCTTGGAACGGCCAGGGGAAAATGGTGTATCCCGATGGCTCTGTCTATGTCGGCGAATGGTTGGACGGCAAGTATCACGGACAGGGAACAGTGACCTATGCCAACGGTGAGACCTATGTTGGTGAGTGGCTTGAAGGAAGGCAAAACGGCCGGGGCCGCATCACCTACGCCAACGGCGACGTATACGAGGGCCAGTGGGCCATGGGAAATCCCGCCGGACAAGGGACGGCGTTTTACGTCTCGGGAGGTACGTACGTCGGCGAATGGGTCAACGGCAAGCAGCACGGACATGGCACCAGAACGTATTCAGGCGGAAACGTATACGAAGGCCAGTGGGTCGACGGAAAGCAACACGGTGAAGGACAACTGACATACACCGACGGCTATTTGTATCGTGGTTCCTGGGTTGACGGAAAGCAGAAGGGCTTTGGCACGATGACGTATCCGAACGGCAACGTGTACGAGGGCGAGTGGCATGACGGCTGTCGTCACGGCAATGGAAAAATGACCTTCATCGACGGCGCCTACTACGATGGCTCTTGGAGAAACGATCTTTTTCACGGCAAGGGCACGTTCTTTTCTTTGGTTGATATGTCTTACGTTGACGATCTCACCGGAGAAAGAAAGGTCCGAAAGGGTGAGCAGGTTTATGTTGGCGACTGGAGTAAAGGCAAGCAGCGTGGCAAAGGCATTATGACCTTCTCGGATGGAACCACTTACGAGGGTCAATGGCTCAATGGCAAGCGTCATGGCTACGGAACGAGAACGTATGCCAACGGCAACGTATACGTCGGCGAATGGAAAGAGGGTCTTCGCCATGGCGCGGGAACGATGACGTATGGAATCGGAGGCGCATATGAAGGCGAATGGACTGCTGATAAGCCACACGGACAAGGGAAAAGCACCTATGCCAACGGCAACGTATACGTCGGCGAGTGGAAAGAGGGTCTTCGCCATGGCGCGGGAGCAATGACATACGCCGGTGGAGGCGCGTATGAAGGCGAATGGCGGGACGGACTCCGCCACGGCAGAGGAAGGATGACGTATGGCAGCGGCGGCGTGTATGAAGGCGAATGGGTTGCTGACAAGCCAAACGGACAAGGAAAAAGCATCTATGCAGACGGCAAGCAATACCAGGGTGAATTCAAAGACGGAAAGAGCTGTGGATACGGTACGATGCTGTATACCGTTGGAAACACATACGCGGGTGAGTGGCTCGACGGCAGACCGCACGGCAAGGGAATCATGACCTACTTTGACGGCAGAACGTACGAGGGCGAATGGGAAAACGGCCAGCGCCACGGATACGGAAAGATGACTTACCCGGACGGAAGATCGCAGGAAGGACGCTGGGAATCCGGAAGCCTCATCGATACGCCGAAGCAAGAATAAATAAAGAAAAACCTATCTTTGTTGCAAAGATAGGTTTTTCTTTTCTGTAAATACAAGGAGATTTTCCAGAAGCATCGCGTATCTGCAAGGGAGATTGTTTTTTATGACATTGCCAACGTTCGACAGATTTTGTTCGGCGATACATAGCTTGGCGGAAAGAATAACAGCGGAGTGAAATTCACGCCGCTGTTATATTTGTTCAAATATTATCCTACCAAACCCATGTAGAGAACCAGCATGAGTATTCCACCAAAACCATTCACACACATACTAACAACATTGAAAGTTGTATGTGTTCCCCTCTGATGCTTGATCGAGGAAACAAGCGCCCAAATTCCGAGAATCCAATGCACAGGAATCAAAACAAACCAAATTGATACATAGGAAAAGAAAACAGCAATCGAATAAAAATCCCAACTTGTTCCTACCAACTGTATGAAGATTGAGGTAATTAACCACAGAACCCACATAGTAATGCAGTAGCCAATATAGCATTTTTGAATTCGCATCGTACAATCCTCCTTTTTTTCATTGTAACACAATAAATGTGAAAAGTCAAGTTCCACAGTATAAATCCCCTTCTTTTGCAGATACTAACATCACAAATCTGTAAAAACAAGGAGATTTTATATAAATGAAAGCCACAGGAATTGTTCGCCGCATCGACGACCTCGGGCGCGTCGTTATCCCCAAGGAAATAAGAAGAACCATGCGCATCCGCGAGGGAGACCCGACGCTGACAACATTGACACCCACCACCCGATTTGTGTACGCTATGACGGATTTATCCAAGCGAATTGGAGTAGAATAACGAAAAAACACCCTGCACTACATAGTGCCAG
>SVRN01000085.1 GCA_015064805.1 Oscillospiraceae bacterium | reverse complement strand
CGAAAACTACTTGACGAAACGAACAAAAAGCCTCAAAATAGACGCATTTTAGGGCATAAAACGCACGAAAATCAAGAAAAATCGCATTTTTAACGCCACTTTTACGGTAGGAAAGCACTCCTAAGGGTTAGTTATGGGTTCGATTCCCGTTGGGGGTGCCATTTTTTACTTTCGCACGCAAAAAACATATTACGGAGGACCACATGAAACGATTTCTTCGCATCATCTGTTTAATACTCAGCCTCCCGCTCTTGTTGACCGCCGTCGCCTGCAAGCCCCAGCCGACCACGCCCCCCGACGACATCCCGGGCGGAGACAAAAACCCAAATGGTGACGGAAACCAGCCCGGCAACGAAAATCCGCCCGAGGAGCCCATCGTTCCCCAAGGACCGCAGGACTATATTGAAGCGGACGAGCCCGGTTATTTCAAGAGCGCCGAAACCGTGACGGAATACACCGGCGAGGAGCTGAATATCGGGCTGGACGACCCGTATTACGGCGGCGCACAGTTTGTTGGTAAGCTGTTCACCGAAGGCCTGGGCCGCGGCCCGAGTGCCAACGAGTATCTCTACTACATACGCCAGATCGAATCCGACGGCTGTACCCTGGAAACGCTGGCCGACATTACGGAGCAGTTCTTTACCTCTGTTGCCTTCCGCGAGCTCAGACTTGCCCCCGAATATGAGGTCATGGCAGTCTATCGCGCCATTCTCAGCCGTGACCCCAAGCTGGAGGAGGTTGAGGATTACGCCGCACGCGTCGGCAAGGAAAAGGCCGTTGGTATTGCGCTGTCCCTGATCGAAAGTGAGGAGTTTGCCAAGCTTCTTCCCGATATCATCCGCGGGCCCTACTACTGGGGAAAGAACAACAGCAAGTACGTTCCGAACGGAACCAAGACGATCACCGCCACGCAACTGACGCAAATGCTCAGAGAGGCCGCCAAGGGCAGTAAGATCGTCGAGCTGGAGCCAGGCACGGTCGTCGTTGCCAGCAACAGCGTCATCATTCCCGAGGGCGTCACCCTGACGACCAAGGGGAATCCCGCCCATTACACGATGCAAGCGCGCATCATCCGCACCAAAAACACCAATATGCGCATGGTCGTCTGCAATCAGGACTCCACGCTCTCCCATATCTGGGTGGACGGAAATCGCACCGCCTACGAGGAGGATAAGCTCCCCGGCGGCAACGGCGCGGCCAACATCGCCCTGCTGGGTGACGGCGCAAAATGCGTCAACTGCCGCACAGGCGGCGCTACCGGCGGTACCAACCTGTTCGGCGGCGACGGCGTCAAGGATCTCTACATCGGGCACAATCTGGTCACCGCCTATGAAAGCACGCACCATTCCAGTTGGGCGGACGGTATCACCGTAGCCTCGACCAACTGCATCATCGAGCACAACACCGTCGTGGACGCGACCGACGTTGGTATCATTCTCTTCCGCTTTGCCAGCAGCGACCACAGCGAGCCGCAAAATTCCGTCGTTCGTAACAATACCATCATCAATCTGGGCAACTCCGCCTACGCAGGCATTGATATCGACGCCTGGAACCGTCAGGGCGCGACCCAGAATTTCACGGGCACGCTGTTTGAAAACAACGCGCTGTGGACCTCGTTCAAGGCACATCAGCACATTTGCCTGTCGCTGGCTACTCTCGCATGGCATAACGTCATCGGTGACGAGGCTAACGGCAGTACCGTGATCAACAACTACACGCCCGAGGGGCTGCAGGTACTCTGCGCCATCGTGTTTGCCGCCGACGGCTGTCACGATTTCATCGCCCGCGGCAACCACATCAACGCCTATATCGGCCCTTGGGGACGCGGCGATTACAATAAGGTGTTGCGCGAGCGCATCTCCTCCATCAACCCCGAGACCGCAAACGGCGACCTGCAAGGAACGTACGAGGAGTTGACGACCTGGCTTCCCTACCAGCCCATCATCCTCGGTCACACCGCGCCGCCGCTGGAAAACACCCGTCTGAAGGGCGCGATCTTCCACGAGGACCGAGTCACGGCAGACGAGGTCGGTCACCCGGCAAGCTGACGCCATCCAATATCCATCAAAAAAGCCTGACGCTGTCAGGCTTTTTTGATACAAACTTCTGTTCCTATTTCATAGGAGAGGTGTACCGCCTCCCGTTTTGCGCGGCGGGGTGTCACCACAGCGGGAGGAGCAAGGCCCTCCCCTACCGAACTGATTTTAACGTCATCTCTTTGATACCTTCAATAATGGGCGCCATCGCCTTGACCGAATAAAACTCCTGCGGCAGGGTATGGGGCGTCATGGGACAGAAACGAATGCGGATGCTGTTCCGCTTGCGACGAACGTCAAAGAACATGCCCTCACGCTCGGCCATGCGACGGCATTCCGCCCACTCGACGGGCAGTCGCGTTTTGTTGCCTGCCGCGATCTCCAGCATGGGCAACAGCATCTCCTCGTCGGGGGCAAGTCGCATACTCTCGCGCATCCGTTTGGTACAGCCGCGCATGATACCAAACGTCAGACACATCAGCATCCACAGCGCACTTGTCGGTCGGAGCGTCCCCTCGTAGGCAAAGGCCACGGGAAACTCGCGTGCTCCTGCGTCGTTCAATTCAAGGCCAAAAAAGGCTTCCATCTTGTGAAAGATCACGATCAGCTGACGCGACAGCTGCTTGCGGTCCGAGATGGCGATCGGGCTCACGCCGCTAAGCAAAATTCGGCAACGCGACAAAAGCGCCTGCAAATATTGATAGGTATGCTCGTCGGCCGCGCGAACGTGCTCGTTGCCATACGTCTGCATCTCGCCGCACAGCTTGACCTGATCGACAAAGGCATAGCGCAACACGCGCATCATACTATGCATTCCGATATCAGGCAACAGCACCACGGCCTCGCCCATCGTCGAGGCAGGCCACGGAACGACCAGCGCAACACGATCACATTCGGGCAACGCGACCGCTAAAAATTCCGCATCAGAGCGAGTCAGATCATCCTGCGACACCGCCAGCACGCGCTGACCGAGCGCCTCTTTTCCGCATGGTGCCGATACGACCGCGTCGGCACGCAACAGCAGCACGTCAAAATTCTGTCCCATGACGGGCACCGTGTCCAGATGCAACAGCGACGGACGGCTATTCAATTCATCGGGCGGCATCCGCGTGGTGTCGTCAACGATCATACTCAATAAATCTCCTGTTCAAGCGCGTCAAATTCAGGCGTAGAGAAAAACTCACCAAGCGTCATGTCGAGACCGTCGCACAGCTTCTTGATGGTGACGATCGAGATGTGCCGATACGTCGGCTTCATCATGCTATATGCCGTGGACGGCGTAACGCCCGCCCGTGTCGCAAGCTCGTTGATCTTGATATTCCGTTCTTTGCAGATTTGCTCAAATCGTTGTACTACAGCATCCTTAACGCTTTCGGGTATCATACTCAATAAATCTCCTGTTCAAGCGCGTCAAATTCAGGCGTAGAGAAAAACTCGCCAAGCGTCATATCCAAGCCATCGCAGAATTTTTTGACGGTAAGCAAGGATATATCGCGGCGCTCACTTTTCATCATGCTGTACGCGGTCGAGGGCGAAACGCCTGCTAAATTTGCCAGAGCATTCAGGCAAATTCCTCTTTCCTTGCATATCTGTTCAAATCTTTGAACTACGGCATCTTTGACTCCCATAGGGCACCTCTGTTTTCAGTATTAAGATCTGCTTGATCTTCTACCGATATTGTACCCATTTATTCGCACGTGCGTATGCGCAC
>SVRN01000084.1 GCA_015064805.1 Oscillospiraceae bacterium | reverse complement strand
TTATGTCAGGCAAATACAGAAGCGGTTGGTTTACCGTCGCATTGGTTTTGTTCATTATTGACACCGTATTGCTGCTCGTTCTGAACGGTATCAGTGGCTCGATTGTTGATATTTTGTTCCATGCGTGGGTTATTTACTATCTGATCGTCGGTATCAGCGCGGTCAAAAAGCTCAAGGCATTGCCCCCCGACGAGCCCGCTGAGCCCGTCGCGCAAAGCGAAGGTGAGGAGAGCACTGAGCAGTGTGCTGAGGCTGCGCAGGAGCAGACGGCTGAGATTCCCGACGCGTGGGCTGAGCTCAACGAGCGCGTGGAAAACGATCAGGATACCAAGGAAGAATAATAGATACAGGAGAAGAGCCTTTGCTTGCATAGGCTCTTCTTTTTTTGCGCCGTCGCGCGCCTTGACAACAAAATGGCGGTGTGATATAATGGTTTTAGGAAATTTTGCCGCGAAGGAGGGAAGGGTATGCCGGATATGGCGCAGGCGAAAAAGGTAGTGAAGCGGCGGTACCGTGTCGTCAAGAGGCTCATCGCTTTTGAGTTGGCGTTCTGGGCTATTTGTGTTGCGGCAGTAGCAATTGCTTCTGCGGATGATATTGGATGGAATCTTGCGCTGTTTGCTCTTGCCTACCTTGGCGCGCTTGCAATGCCATACGTTTTTATCCTCCGTGATCTCAAAACGTGGCGTGTCGCGCGGTGCGATTTGAAAAATCATCGTTTGATGTCGAAGAAAACCACGCTGACCGTTGCACGGTATCAGCTTGGTTACAGAGGATCGTTTTCCGCGCACCTTGTAGACCGTGATTGCGAGTGGTATCCGTTGTTTGTACCAACGTCGTCGCAGGCATTGTTCTTGTCATCATGGCTGAAGAACGTTCCCGCTACGATAGACTACCTGGAGGGATCGCATTTCGCTGTGACGGTATATTTGGACGTTCCGGCTACGCGCATGATCCCTGAAGAATTGGCATCTTTGTTTGAGGAGAACGAGGGCTACACCCAATTTATCAAAGGAAAGAAAAAAGAACGTACGTAAGGAGAGAAACCACCCATGAGCAAAAGAAAATCCAACAAAAAAGGGCTGAAAATTACCGCGCTGGTGCTGGCCTGCGTGATCATCGTCTGGGGTATCATCGCCCTGCTTCCGCGCGGCGATAATTTTAAGCTGGACAATCCTATGCAAAAGGAGGGCGAATTGCCCATTCTCATCGCCCACGGCGGCGGAAATAAAGAGTTTCCCGACAACACGCTCGAGGCGTTTTACAATGCTTACAGCGTCGATCCGCGCGTGATGATGGAAACCGACGTCAGCATCACCCGAGACGGCGTGGTCATTTTGTCGCACGATACGACGCTGGACCGCAAGACCAACGTCACGGGCGCGATCATCGACTGGAACTACAGCGATCTGATCGCTGAGGAGGTCGATTTCGGCTATACCAATCCCACCGACGATAGCGACCGTCTGTCGGGCGAGCGCAAGCATTTCAAGGGCCCTGACGGGCAGGAGAAATATCCCACCGACGTCGAATACCCCGAGGGCGTTTCGCCCCGCCATGAGACGGTCTTCCTCGCCACGACGCTGGAGGAGCTGATCGTCGCTTTCCCCAACAACCGCATCAACGTGGAGATCAAGCAATCGGGCGAGACGGGCTTGCGTGCGCTTGCGGCCGTCATCGATCTGCTGGAGAAGCACGACGCCTTTGACCGCGTGGTCGTGGCCAGCTTCCACGAGGAGCTGTACGACGAGTTCCAGCGCCTGCAAAAGGAGGGCGAGGTGCCGCCCGAGTTTATGTACTCGCCTGCCTACGCGGCAAGCATTGAATTTTTCGCACTGCAAATGCTGAAGATGGACGTCTTCTTTGGCGACGAGATGTGCGTGTTCCAGCTTCCTATGGAGGAGTACGGCATCAAGCTGGCAACGCGGGGCTTTGTCAAGTCGGTACATAAGCACAATCTGGCGGTGCATTTCTGGACGATCAACGAAAAAGAGGATATGGAATATCTGATCGACATCGGCGCGGACGGCATCATGACGGACTACCCGCATAGACTCAAAGAAGTGTATGAGGAATATGAGAACAGGGGTAAGTGATGGTATGAAAACGAAAAAGCCAAAGAAATGGGATCCCGTATGGAAAATCGTACTCGCCGTTGCATTGCTGGTGCTGTGCTTTTTCCGTAAACGCTTGATACCGCAGGATCATGCAGCGCTGACGGCGTTGGGAACAGGCTTGACTATCGCCTGCATTTGTCTTAGCTTTTATTGGATCATTACCGCGATTTCGCAGCTTTCTTTGCAAGGAGAAAACAAAACGACGGCACCCTCGAAGCTGCCGAGCGAGCCGCTGAAATGCCTGACGCCGGAAGAGTTGTTTGCTTTTCTTGAAAAAGAGGATATCATTGACGTTGTCATTGATAACGAAGGCGAGTGGAGAGTCGGCACGTCTTCTGACAGCAGGAGCGGACGCTACCGTGAAACACGCTATTTTGATAAACGCTATTATATCGAAGATACCGAATATGCGGATTTTTCCGAATTTAAAAAGAGTTTTCTGCTTGCGCTGAAGGGCGATGCGGTGAAAATTATGTATGTGGGTATCGAGGATATGGCGGTTGATATTTGATGAAACAACAAAAAAGGAAACCCCGCGGGGTTTCCTTTTTTGATGCAAATGAAGATTATTCTTGCGTTTCGTTCTCGTCAGCCTTGGGCTGTTCCTGCTGTGCCTGATCAAGAGCATCCTGCTCGGCCTTGGCCGCTTGTGCTGCAGCTACAGCGCGATAGGCGGCTGCTGCCTTTGCGTTTCTGATCTTGTTGACAACGTAGCTACCACCGCCGACGACGCAGAACAAAAGACCAAGAGCCAGATCGCCCCAGTAGCCCGGGCCGATGTCGGGATCGCTGAGATAAATGTGCGAGCCGAGAAGGGCGTCGAGGAAGGTGATGGTGTAGTCGATCTCGCCTTCTTCAAACCACTGCTGGTGCGCGATATATGCGTCGTAGGACAGGCAGAAGTACCAAGCGATGACGATCACGAGCAGCGTCATGACGACCGCGATGACGATGCCCTTGACGCTTTCCTTTTTCGCAAACAGGCTATAGCCCTTGATTGCGCAGATGACGCCGACCAGACCGCTGAGGGCGGCGATGAAGCCGACCAGATACAGCACAAACCACAGCGCGCCGCCGGCCAGTGCGAACAAAAATGCGCCGAGTACGCCCAAAAGCACGTTTTCCTTAACGTCGGGCTGACTTCCCAAATTCAGATTTTGATTCATGGTGTCCTCCTTGTCTTTTGCTTGATTGCAAGCAGATGTTGTTACTATTTATTGTAACAAACTGTCACATATTTATTGTAACATTTTGTTACAATAAAGTCAAGAGGTTTTGGAAATTCAAGTGAAAGGATTTTTCAGGGCATGAAGGGCTTGCGGCAGATACGGAAAAAGAAGGGATACAGCCAGCTGAAGGTGGCGATGGACCTCAATATCAGCAGGGAAGCGCTGTCGTATTATGAGACGGGCAAGCGGAATCCCGATTTGGAGATGTTGGTCAAGATGTCGGAGTATTTCAACGTTTCGATTCACTATCTGGTGACGGGCGAGGAGTTTTCGACGGAGAATTGATAAAAAAGGGCGCGGAGGCGTCCTTTTTTTGTGGGGAGGGGGAGAGCATGTTTTGCTACGACTTCTCCTACAGCCTCGCCCTGCTGCGCGCGCTCGGTATGCCGGCATGGGTGCCATTTCTTTGTTATTCCACAAAGAAATGGCGAAAGAAAGGGAACCAAGGGGTCTAATACCCCTTGGCACCCCGCAAGGCCTTTTG
>SVRN01000083.1 GCA_015064805.1 Oscillospiraceae bacterium | reverse complement strand
TGTATAATAATATAATAGGTGTATTAGTACCACAATGAATCTTCAGGGAGGCGCGTATGGAAAAACAAAAAAAGCTGAACGTCGGCATGGTCGGCTTCGGCAGCATGGGCAAAACGCATGCGTTTGCTATTCACAACCTGCCCTATTACTACGGCACTCTTCCCTTTACCGCGCGCGTCGCAGGCCTGTGCACCACCTCGTATGAGCGCTCCGTCGCTCTTTGCGAGCAATACGGCTTTGAATGCGCGGCACGGAATTTTGACGAGCTGATCGCCCGCGACGACATCGATATCATTGATATCTGCACCCCCAACACGCTGCACGCCGATATGATCTGCCGCGCGCTTGACGCGGGCAAGCACGTGCTGTGCGAAAAGCCCCTTTGCGTCACGGCTGACGAGACCGCGCACATCGTCGAGGCGGAAAAGAGGAGCGGGCGTGTGTGCGGCATGGTGTTCAACAATCGTTTTATGGCCCCCATGCTCCGTGCCAAGCAGCTGATCGACGAGGGCCGCCTTGGTCGTATTCTTTCCTTCCGCGTCAGCTACGAGCACAATTCCAGCACCTTTGCCGATCGCGCGCCCGGTTGGAAGCAAACGGCTGAGCATGGCGGCGGTGTGCTGTTTGATCTCGGTTCGCACGTCATCGATCTGATCCGCCATCTGTGCGGCGATTTCGAGAGCGTACAGGGCACGTCACAGATCGCCTTCCCTACCCACGGGAATTGGCAGACGGATGCCGACGAAGCCTTCTATATCACCGCAAGGCTCAAAAGCGGAGCCTGTGGCACGATCACGGCCAACAAGCTGGCCACGGGCGTCAACGACGATCTCTCCCTTGCCATTTTCGGTGAGCGCGGCAGCATCAAATACGAGCTGATGGAGCCCGAGTGGCTGTACTTTTACGACAACGACCGCCCCGCCTCTCCCATTGGCGGCGAGCGCGGCTTTACCCGCATTGAATGCGGCGGACGCTACCCCTCTCCCGGCGGCAGCTTTCCCTCGCCCAAGGCGAGCGTGGGATGGCTTCGTTGCCACGTGGAGTCCATGTATCAATACCTGTCCGCAGTAGCAAACGGTACACCCTTCTCCCCCTCGCTGTACGACGGCGCATACGTCCAGGCCGTCATGCAGGCGGCACGAGCATCCGACCAAAACGGAGGCACGCGCACGGAGGTGATCGCACCGTGAAGATCATAGGATTGACCGGACAAAGCGGCGCGGGCAAAGGAACCGTCGCATCCCTCTTTGCCGAGCACGGTATCCCCGCGGTCGATACCGACGCGGTGTATCACGAGCTGCTCATTCCCCCCTCACCTTGTCTTGACGAGCTGACGGCTGAATTTACGGACGCGATCCTTGCCCCCGACGGCACGCTGGATCGGCAGGCACTCGCGGCGTTGGTATTCGAGCAGACGGAGATCGGTCAGCAGCGTCACAAGCGCCTCAACGAGATCACCCATCGCTACGTCATCGAACGGACGATTGCCCTGTTGGCCGAGTATGAAAAGCAAGGCTGCAAGGCGGCCATCATCGACGCGCCCTTGCTCATTGAAGCAGGGCTGCACCACAAATGCGACCAAGTGATCGCGGTTTTGGCGGATCGGGACGTCCGCATCGCTCGCCTGATGCAACGCGATAACAGAAGCCGCGAGCAGATCTGTGCCAGACTGAACGCACAGCCCGACGTCTCCTTCTATATTGAGCACGCGAATATGCTCATCTACAACAACGGTACCGAGCAAGAGCTCCGATCCTGTGTTGCACGTCTGCTTCAGGAGGTGCTTAAATGAAACGAAAACGTAAAAAAAAGCATCCTTTTCGGTTGGCGCTGATCGTAGTACTCGCCTTACTGCTTCTTGGTACTGCATTATTTTTTCTGCTTGGTCCCAAGATCGACCGCGCACTCTATCCGCGGGAATATCAGACGTACGTTGAGCGCTACGCCAAGCAATATGAGGTCCCCGAAAATCTTATTTACGCGGTCATTCGCACCGAGAGCGATTTTGACCCCGAGGCCGTATCGTCGGTGGGCGCGGTCGGACTGATGCAAATGATGCCATCCACCTTCCGTTGGCTGAGCGACGACATGCTGGGCGAGCATCTGGAGGACGGCATGCTGTACGACCCGGAGACCAACATCCGCTACGGTGTTTATTACCTGCGGCGCCTATACGATCGCTACGGCGATTGGCCAACGGCTTGCGCGGCATATAACGCAGGCAACGGCCGCGTGGACGGTTGGCTGGAGGATAGTTCCCTGACAAACCTGCAGGGGCATCTGATCATCGACCGCATTCCCATCGGCGAGACACGTGCGTACGTGCGAAAAATCCAAAAGGCGTATCAAGCCTATCAGCGCCTGTATCCCTCGCTGACAGTCGTTCCCTTTTCGTAAAATCTAAATTTTTCATAAATCAAGAAAGGAATTTCAAGCCATGTCCGAAACCAAAAACAGCTACGAAAATCTGACCTATCAGAAAAAATCCTTTTATGAGATCTTTGCCGACAACGAAGCAATGATCGAGAGCGCTTACGCCTACGCCAGAGATTACATGACCTACCTGGACGCCGCCAAGACCGAGCGCGAGGCCGTTGACGCCTCCATTGCTCTCGCCGAGGCACAGGGCTACCGCCCCTACCGTCTGGGTGATAAGATCACGGCAGGCGACCGTCTGTACTACAATAATCGCGGCAAAAATCTGTTCCTGATCAAGGCAGGCACCGAGGATATCAATAACGGTATCCGTATCATCGCCGCTCACATCGACTCTCCCCGTCTGGACCTCAAGCCCTGCCCTCTGTACGAGGATCACGGTATGGGCTTCTTCAAGACGCACTACTACGGTGGCGTCCGCAAGTATCAGTGGGTGACCGTTCCGCTGGCTCTGCACGGCGTCGTCATTCTCAACGACGGCACGAGCGTGACCGTAACGGTCGGTGAGGACGATGCCGATCCCATCTTCTATATCAACGATCTGCTTCCCCACCTGGGCCGCGCGCAGGGTGAAAAGCCGCTGAACACCGCCATCGCAGGCGAAAAGCTCAACGTTCTCATCGGCAGCAGACCTCTGTCGGACGCTGAAAAGGACGGCGTGAAGATCAACGTTCTCAAGATGCTCAACGACAAGTACGGCATCACCGAGCGCGATCTGACCACGGCTGAGCTGTGCGTCGTTCCTGCCCTGAAGGCCCGCGACGTCGGCTTTGACCGCTCCATGATCGCTGCTTACGGCCACGACGACCGCGTCTGCGCTTACCCCGCAATGACCGCGCTATTTGAGTGCGCCGATACCGCTCACACCGACATCATCATTCTCGCTGACAAGGAAGAAACGGGCAGCGACGGTGCAACGGGCATGCAGTGCGAGGTCATTCTCGACCTGATCGACTGCCTCGCTGACTCTCTTGGCGGTAAGTCGAGCGTCATCCGCGCCAACTCCAAGTGCCTGTCCTCGGACGTTACGGCCAACTTTGAGCCCAACTTCCCCGAGCCCTTCGAGATCCGCAACTCGTCCATCATCAACTGCGGCGTGTCCGTTGCCAAGTACACGGGCTCCGGCGGTAAGGGCGGCACCAACGACGCTACCGCTGAGTACGCAAGCTGGGTACGCAACGTACTTGACAATGCCGGCATCGTATGGCAGATCGCCGAGCTGGGTGCCGTTGACGCAGGCGGCGGCGGAACGGTCGCTAAGTTCCTGTCCAAGCACAACATCGACACCATCGACATCGGCGTTGGCGTAACCGCGATGCACGCGCCCTACGAGCTGATCTCCAAGGCTGATCTTTACGAGGCTCACAGAGCATTCTGCGCCTTCCTGCGCGCTTGATCGCAACGAAGCGATAACAAATAACGGAGAGAGGAGGATTCCTTTATGCAGGATAAGCTATTTGCCATTGAACAAAAATACTGTCATCTGGAGGAATCCTTCTCCGATCCCTCCCTGCTGGCCAA
>SVRN01000025.1 GCA_015064805.1 Oscillospiraceae bacterium | reverse complement strand
TTAACGAGGACACTAAGAATATCGAAAAAGTCGCAGATAAATACCATTCTGTGGCAGTTCAGTCGGCTAAAAACCAGCTCGACAAGGTTTTTAGTGTCAATGTTATCAGTGGCGGTGATCCGCTGGAGATCTATACCGACCGCGAGGGTGAGGTCATTTTCAAAAAGTATTCGCCCATTGGCGAGCTGGCGGGCTTTGCGGCCCAGTATGCGGAAACCCTGCACAAGACCTGCTCGCTGTCCGTCGTGATCTGCGACCGCGACGCGGTCATTGCCTGCGCGGGTGTTTCTCGCAAGGAATACACCGACAAGCCCCTTTCAGACGAGCTGGAGGCCATCATCAACAGCCGCGGCCTGTACGTCTATCACGAGGGCGAGGAGAAACTTCCCGTGCTGTCGAGCAATGCGGATATGACGCATTATATCAGTTGTGCCATGCCCATCATCAGCGAGGGCGACATCATTGGCTGCGTGGCGTCGGTTCAGCTCAACGACGAGAGCCGCGACAGCGGCGCACCTACGGGCGACGTTGAGGTCAAGCTGATCCAGACCGCCGCAGGATTTCTTGGCAGACAGTTGGAGAGCTGAATAAAAGAAAAAGGTGCCGTTGCCCAACTTCTCATAAGGAAGTTGGGCAGTTTTATTCGCCTTGGCGAGTGATATTGCTTCGCAGTGATATTCGGCTTATGCCGAGTGATATTTGCTTCGCAAGTTTTAAGGCGAATAAAGTATCACTGAAGCCGTAAGGCTTCAATATCACTATTGCGGTAGCAATAATATCACTCCGACGAAGTCGGAATATAACTCTTGCTTTCTCTGCAGATTTATGATATAATACAATCAGCATTATAGGGGTATGGGCTTTGCCCTGTGCCTTTGTAATACAAAGGCGAAACTGGCGATAAAGCAAAAGTATGTAACGGAGGAGGATGGAAATGAAGAAAAGAAAAAAGAATAAAAATAAAAGCAGAAAAATTATTTTTGTTGTTGTGGTTGGCATATCAATTATGGTTGGTTATTTCGTCACAATTTTTACGCATCCAACTTTTGTGATGTATTCAGATACAAACACCTCTGTACATATCGGAGAGGTAAACGACGTTTATAACGAATCAAATTACACTGGTTACAAAAACCGGAAAAGAACGAAAGTTTATATAGAACTCGAAAACGGTGATGTATTGTACATACCTCATTCAACGCTAAGAAAAAGCGATTGGAATTATGATATCTTAAAGGAAACTATTTTGAATAATACAGTCGAAGTAAAGACTTCGGAAACAAATGCGGATAAGATCGTATCCATCAAATGCGACCAACAGGTTATTTTTACATATGATGATATGAACAAAATCCAAATAAGTAACCGAATCGGACTTGGCTTTATTTGTATTGTTGCCATTGCTTTTATTACGCTTCTGAAATTATTGTGAAAGAAGCAAACCAAGTATTAGTATCAGCTTCCACGAATAAAAGAACACCCCGACAGACACAAAAAAATCTGTCGGGGTTAATCTTTGTCTTCTGCGATGCAAATATGCCTTTTTGGACCGTCGGGGACGCCGGTCCCTACAAGGAGAATGGTAACATCCTTATGAGAAGTCCGTTTTTCGGCGCCTTTTCTTTTGCACAAACGAAAAGGGGACTTGAAAAAGTCCCCCATGTGACGTTACAGATACGCCTTCATGCGTTCGATGTTCTGTTCCTCGAAGCCGACGATATCGCGCGAGAGCGAAAGCGATCGCTCGGAGGCGCTGGTGTTTTCAAACTCGCGCATGAGCTTGATGGTCTCGTTCATGTTCATGGTCGAGCCCTGAATGACCATATCGGCCAGGTGACTGACGGACGCGTCCATCAGCGTGCTCATGGTCGTGCCGACCTTGGCGCTCATTTTGTTCCACAGCGTATCCTGCTCGGCGCTCTCGCCGTCCTCGCGCAGCAGATCGTTGATCTGATTGGCGTATTTTTCGTAGCCGTCAAGCTGTAAGGTCAGATCCCCCTTGAAGGCGGCGTCCTCCTCCTTGATTTTGGGGAGCAGGGAGACGATCGAATCGCTGCCCATTTTGAGATTTTTGTAAAGCCGCTGCAGCAGTTCTGCCGTGGCGGTCTTCATGGTAGCTGGAGACATGATATATCCTTTTCCCGCGGATGGCCGCGTTTGTTACACAAAATATCAACGGGTACTGCCCGCTATGCGTAGTATGTGCAGTACCCGTTATTTTATGCAATTTTTTGATTATTTGCGACCGTCACGGATCTTTTGTGCCCGCACGTCGGTGCCGAGGAATAAGAGGATGCGGTATTCACCGAACAAACGGCTGGTGATGCGATCCCAATAGCGGCGGCGCAGCTCCTCCTGCATCAGGTTGGTGTTGATGATGGTCGGGCGGCGCAGGTTCAGGCGGGTGTTGATGACGTTGAACAGGCTCGACACGGTGAACTGATTGGCCACCTCGGTGCCCAGATCGTCGATGATGAGCAGATCGACGTTGTAGTAGCGGTTGAGGTCACTCTCCTCGGTCAGCCCCGTGCTGTTGCCGAATCTCTCGGCCTCAAAGGCTGCGACCATGCCGACGGCCGTGGTATAGAGCACGTCGTGACCACCGTCCAGCACCGTCTTTGCCACGGCAGTTGACAGATGCGTCTTGCCCAGTCCCGTGCCGCCGACGAGCAACAGATTTTCGCTGGCGGGGTGCGTGGCATCGCCCAGCGTGAAATTCTCGGCCCAGTTGCGCAGCATGCGGACGATCGTGCTCATGGTGCGATAGGCTCGCTCGTCGTTTTTGAAATAGTCGAGCGAATAATTCTCAAAGCTCTGCTCGCGCAAGAGATTGCTCAGCCCCGAGGTTTCATAGCCTGCCATGCGCAGCTTTTGTTGCATACAACGGCACATGCGGCCGTTATCAAGAAAGCCCGTGTCGCTGCAGGTGGGGCACTCGTAGCGCAGCTCGGTGTAATCGGCAGGGAAGCCTGCGGCGAGCAGGAGCGTGGCGCGGCGCTTGAGCAGAGCCTCGTTCTTTTGGCGCAACGATGCGATCGCGCTCTCACGTGCGGCGTTGTCGTCGGCATGCTCGAGTGACGCGCGCATGATCTCAAGACCGACCTGCGAGAGCTCGCGGTGGATGGTCAGCACCTCGGGAATGAGAAGCTCGATCTCGCGGCGGCGACGCTCGGCGTCCTCGCGGGCGTTTAAGTATTTGTTTTCGTATTCCTGTCGGATACGACGGTAATTTTGCTGATTGTAAGGCATTGTGACCTCCTACAACGTAGATCTAATATAATGGAGCGAGTGGGAAGGGCCCCACGAGCTTGCGGGAGCTATTGTGCGGGCGAACGAGAAGTCTTTCTCTTTTTGCCCTTACACTTTCCTTGCAAAGTTTTTGAGGATTCTTAAGGAACTTTTTTCAAAAAGTTCCTTAAGCGGGGGCTGGCAGCGCCCTGCATTCTTTTCCTGCTTTTATTTCTTCCCCGGATCGTAATCGTCGCCAAAGCTGCGTTTGAGCGCGGCGTCAAAAAAGTCGTCGGTATCGAAGCTGTTGCCGGGAGCGGCTGGGGTGTGTCCTGCTGCGGCGCGCGCCTGCTCGGCGGCGTCGATCTCGGCGAGCGTGTGCAGATTGGCAGCTGCCCAGCGCTCCAAGATGGAATTGGTATAGGGAATGGAAGGCTTGCCGATGGCGTCAACGGTGATCTCGTAGGCACGGGTGATGACGTCCATGCCGTAACGATAGGTAAACAGCCATGCGTCGATCAGCTTGCGCTCCTTGGACGTCAGCGCGCGGCTGCTCATGTCGAACAGAGTGCGGATCTTGCCTTCGGCCTCCTCCATCTCTTCCTTTTTCTTCAGGCATTCCTGAAGCGCGGTGGGGGTGGTGATGCCGTCGTCGTACAGCGAAAAGGCCGTTTTTTCAACGTAACGGACGCTCTTTTTACCGATCTTGGCGCAATGAGCCAGCAGGAGGAGTAAGTATTCGCCGTCGACGTTCAGATAGTCCACGATGCCGAGCAGTATGCTCGTTTCATGCGTGCTGAATACCTTGCCGAACACGCGGGTGCATTCGTCGATCAGCGCGGCCAGCTCGCGGCGGCTCTCCAGTAGCGCGACCAGCTCCTCGGTCGTGTATCGGGGGAGCGATGCGGGGGCGGGGGTGATGGCCGCGGCGGAATCGACCGTCTTGACGGAAGGATCGGCAGGCGCTTCTTCTTTGGCGGGTTCGTTCACAGGAGTCTTCTTTTTCTTCTCGGCGCCCGCGCGTGAGATCAGCAGCCCTGCGCCGCGCCAGAAGCCCAGCGCGTCGGTGACCGTGTCTACGTCACAGCCGATCTGTTTGGCGATCTTTTCTTTGGAGAGATCGCTGTCGGCGGCCAGAATCAAAAGCACCTTGAGCGTATCCGCGTCCACGTCGTCCAGACGGGACAAGACGGACAAGGGCAACTTCAACTCTCCATCGCCGTAATTTAATTTATACTTCATATGGTGGATAACTCCTTGGTGTCAGTCTTGCTGGTCGCCCGCATCCTTGCGGTCGGCGCACAACTTGTAATTGAGCGTCATGAGCGAGTCGCCCAGGTGGACGTTCTCAACGATGATGTTATTATCGGGAAGCTCGACACCCGTGAAATTCCAAAGGCCGCGTACGTCCAGGCGGATGAGCTCGTTGGCCACGTCGAGTGCGACGGGCTTGGGAACGGTCAGAACGGCAAAATCCACGTGGTGCTGCTCGCAGAAATCCTGCAGCGCGTCCATGTGCAAAACGGACAGCGAGCCAAAGGACTTGCCGATCAGATCGGGGGAGATGTCAAACAGACCAATGATGTCCACGCCTCGCTTTTCGAACATGGAGGAGCGGACCAGCGCACGTCCCAGGTCACCGATGCCGATGACGATGGCGTTGAGTCCTGCGCCGACGCCCAAAATCTCGCAGATCTTGGCGTACAGATAGTTGACGTTATAGCCGTAGCCCTGCTGACCAAAGCCTCCGAAGCAGTTGAGGTCCTGGCGGATCTGGGAGGCGGTGACGTTCATCAGCGTTGACAGCTCGCCCGAGCTGATGCGCATTTTACCCTCGCGCAGCAGTTCGCGCAGGTAGCGGAAATAACGGGGAAGACGCTTGATAACAGCGGGGGATACGTTGGGACGGTCGACTCCTTCAATGTGAGAGTCAACCGTGCTGATATCTTCTGCTCCGCTTGGTATATTGGTAAGATCGTGACTCATATCAAAACTCCTTTTTTGTTCTCGTTTGGGATTTTTGTGGGCTGTTTTTGGAGGGAGGCTGTGGAAAACCAAGGCGATGACCCAACTATTTACAGGAAAATCTGCGCATTTTTGGCGAATGGAGGGGGAGTTTTCCACAAGCGAGGTGGAAATTGCGACAAAAATTGACATTTTTTGCCTAAAATGGTGAGGAAGGGCCTTGGCTTGTTGGAAAATGGGGTGTTTCTGTGGAAAACCTCCGAAAAGTTATTCCCCTGCCATAATATCGCAAGCGCTGGCGTTAAGTGCGGTGTCGGCCAGGCGTCCCGCCTTGAACTCAAAATAGCCGGCGGCGGCAACCATAGCGCCGTTGTCACCGCACAGATGCAGCGGCGGCGCGATCAGCTTGACGCCACGCTTGTCGCACAGATGGCCAAGAGCGGCGCGCAGATGAGAGTTGGCGGCAACGCCGCCTGCCATGACAAGCGTCTTCTCGCCCGTCTGCGCAAGCGCCTGATCGACTTTCTTTTCGATGGCGCGTACGATGGTCGCGGTGTAAGAGGCGGCAAGATCGGCACGGTTGATGATCTCACCGCGCTGGGTTGCCGAGTTGATGAGGTTAAGAGCGGCCGTTTTCAAGCCGCTGAACGAAAAGGCCAGCTCGTCGCCTGCCAGTGCGGGCGAGGGAAGATTGAAGGCTTTGGCATCACCCTCGTAGGCCAGCTTGTCCAGTGCGGCACCGCCGGGGTAGGGCAAGCCGATGACGCGTCCGATCTTGTCAAACGCCTCCCCAGCCGCGTCGTCGCGCGTAGCGCCAATCTCCTCGAAGGTGATCTCGTCGCGCACGCGATAGAGCGAGGTGTGACCGCCCGATACGACCAGTGCAAGGTAGGGCGGACGAAGCGTCGGCTCGGACAGGTAGGCGGCCGCCACGTGGGCGTGGATATGATTGACGGACACGAGCGGAATGCCGTGCGAGAAGGCCAAAGACTTGGCAAAGTTGACGCCGACGAGCAGCGCGCCGATGAGCCCGGGGTGGGTGGTCACGGCGACAGCGCCGATGTCGGATAGCGTCAGCTTGGCTGTCTCCAGCGCCTCATAGGTGATGCGGCTGACTGCCTCAACGTGGGCACGGCTGGCAATTTCGGGAACGACGCCGCCGTATAGCCTGTGGGTGTCTATCTGGGATGCGACGATGTTGGCGCAAATTTCGCGTGAGGTCTCGTCCATACGGACGATAGCGGCCGAGGTTTCGTCGCAGGAGCTTTCAATTCCTAAAATGTACATAATGGATGATTGTCCTTTTTTACTTTGTGTCGGTTGGGAGCGTTACTCTCATGAGCAACGCGTCCTCGGTGGGATGACGGTAAAAATTTTTTCTTGTGCCTACTGTCACGAAGCCGAGGGTCTCGTACAGTGCGATTGCGGGAGCATTGGAAAGCCGGACCTCGAGATATACGTCGTTCAGACCGAGCGCGAGGCTTTCGTTCATCAACGCTTGCACCACGGCGCGTCCCAGACCCTGGCGGCGGGCATTGGGATGAGTGGCGACGTTGGTAATCGAGCCCTCGTCAGCGGCATAGGTCATGCCGACGTACGCTAAGACCGTTTCGTCCTCGTCCAGCGCGACGAAACCGATGCCGTGCTCGCGGCATAACGCCTCAAGCGCGTTTTCGCTCCAGGGCTCGGCGGGGAAGCATAGTCGCTCCAGCTCAGCTACACCGTTCAGATGCTCGCGCGTCAGGCGGACGATGCGGCTCACGGCGTGATCTCCTCACCTGCCAGCAGGCGGAAGATGCGATCGTCCGTGGCAACACAGCGGCGGCTATAGCGGTCGTACAGAAAATAGCGACCGAAGTTGACCTCGACCTCCTCGCCTGCCTCGTTGACGATCACGTCGTAAACGTCCTCGTCATAAGCCAGCAACTTGACAGCAAAGTAAAGGCCGGGAACGTCCTCGCTTTCAAAGCGAAGCGTATAATTTTCGTCGGGGGTCAAATGGGAGGGATAGCGGACGGAAACGCCGTCGCGCCAGGCCGCTTGCGTGGCCGCGATGACGGAAGCGTGCGCTTCATCCTCGGGAGTGAGCTTCAGATGGGAAACGGTAGTAGCGGCATCGGTGCACACCTTGAGCGTGGATATCTTCCAGTCATCAAAAAGAAGGGGCTGAATGTTCTTGTTGTGATAAACGCTGCCGTATTCCGTGCACAAATATTCCGTGGGGGCCAGCCCATCAATGCGGTAGAGAATGTTTTTTACGCCTGCAAGGCTTACCTTGCCGTATTCGTCGCCGCGAGAGATGGGCTCGTACGAGGCGGGAAGGGCGATGTAGGTGGTATCCGTCCATTTGTCAAAATATTCACCGCTGTCGGAGGTTATCTTGTGAAGTGCCTTGCCGCATGAAGAGAGCAAGAGCGTGCCGATGAGTAAAACGATAACGGCAAGGGTGCGTCGTGCGACGCGAGGGGTAGAATGAAACTGCATAATGATCCTTTCGTGCCGCAGCATGCGGCGGTTATCTTGGCTTAATAGCCGAATTTTCCGCTCAGAGAGTCGTCGTCGTCGATCCAGTCCTGCACGTTAACGACGTGAAACTCATCCTTGGTGTCGCGGAAGATGACGGTGGTGATGCCCGCGTTGATGACCATGCGTTTGCACATCATACAGGAGCAAATGTTGCCGATGATACTGCCGTCGGCGGGATCGACGCAGGTCTGATACAGCGTCGCGCCCAGCATCTGGTCACGGGGAGCGGCAATGATGGCGTTGGCCTCGGCGTGCACCGCGCGGCACATCTCGTAGCGCTCGCCACGGGGGATCTGCAGCTTTTCACGCATGCAGAAATTCAAGTCAGTGCAGTTCTGGCGACCGCGGGGGGCGCCGTTGTAGCCCGTTGCAATGATCACGTCGTCCTTGACGATGATGGCACCGTATTTTCTGCGCATACAGGTGCTGCGCTCGGCGACCGTTTGGGCAATATCAAGATAATAATTGTGCTTGGAAACTCGTTGCATGGTGGGCTCCCTCCTGAAAAACAAATTTGCCGACAGATAGATAGTATAATTATAATATATAACATACCCAAAATCAAGAGGCTTTGAGAATTTTTTTGTCGAATGAAAAAACAGAGGAGACCGTATCGATCTCCTCTGCCCTTATGCGGATGCATCAAGCGTCTTTTGCAATCTTTTTTTCGAGCTGGGCGATATCATCCAGCAATGCGGATACGTCAGCGAGTTTGGCGGCAAAACGAACGTCGACCTCGCTTGTGTCGGCATCGGGCTCGGCGTTTGCCTGCTCATAGGCCAGCTTACCCAACGCCAGATACGCGTCCTCGAGATCTGCCTTTTTTGCCGAGATCTTCAGGCGGATGGCGGCGGCCTCGGTCAATTCCTCTGCCTTGCGTCCTGCCTTTTTGGCAAAGCCGCCGACGCTTTTGCAAATATCGTTCCAAGTAGATTCAGCCATGTCTTACCTCCGTTTTTGCCCGTCGTGACGGAAAAATTCGTTCTCTCTGTATTTATTATAGCGGCCCGCGCTCCAACTGTCAAGTGTTTGTATAAAAAAGTTTTTTTGCGGCATGCTATATAAAAAAATAGAGAAGTGAGGATGCCGTTATGAATATGGACAAGCAAACCTACAAACGTTTTGCCGACGCTCATGCGCCGCGCTCTCCTTTGGTCAAGGACTGCGTGCACGCCTTTTTGGTCGGCGGACTGATTTGTACCATTGCGCAGGGTCTGACGACACTGTATGCCTTCTTTGGACTACCGAAAGAGGATGCAGGCACGCTGACCTCGGTCACGCTCGTGTTCGTTGCCGCACTGCTTACGGGACTTGGCTACTTCGTCAAGATCGCCAAGTTCGCGGGGGCGGGGACGCTCGTGCCCATCACGGGGTTTGCCAACGCGGTCGTCTCGCCTGCCATCGACTGCAAGGCCGAGGGCTGGGTGCTGGGCGTGGGTGCCAAGATCTTTACCGTCGCAGGTCCCGTATTGCTCTACGGCACGCTGGCGGGCGCGGTGTGGGGCGTGATTTATTGGGTAATATCGCTGTTTTGAGGAAAAAGAGGGCTTCGCCAGCCCTCTTTTCTTTTGTTGAAATATTACGATCATTTTGCGATCGATTTTGCCGCCTCGATCGCATCCTCAACGTTGCTTGCCACAGCAAGAATCACGTATTTGCCGAGGACGACGATGCGTGCGTTTTCAACGATCGATTGCTGCTCGGTGTCGCGATATTGCCGCCGCAGAGTGTCCAAACGGTGCAACAGCAGCTCGGCAACAAGGTCGGTGTCTGAGCGACTGATGCAACGAAACACCATGAGCTCGCAAGGCTGCGAAGCGGTTGAGAAAAACATCGCGCCGCTGTCAACAATCTCTTGTGATAGCTCGGAAATTTTGCTATTTTTTACCTCTCCTTCGCGCCCGAACGCGGCCGATAGCAAGGAGTTGTCCGCGACGCGCCAAAGAGGGGAATCTGATGCGTTCGTCGGCATGAGCGTGCCCGATGCCACGTCGTTTGACAGCACGTAGACGTCGCCCGCGGGGATGGCGGACGGCGCGGCGGCAATCATGGCCGAAAGAACGTCGTACGCACTCGCTCTTGTTTGACTCGCGCATCCCACAACGCAGGAAGTGGAGAGAACCAGCACGATTAAAAGCATGATTGATTTTATAAATATATTATTTTTGCTTCTTTTCAAAAAAGCAGGTCTGAAAGAAAAAAACAATCGGCATCACCTCGAAACATCGTATGCGCCGTGGCGAGAGGGTATGCGTCAAAGGGCAAAATGCCCAACAAACGGGCGAAAAATCGGTCGATATACGCCGAGATTTGTGCAGGATTTTGCCGCCCGACGCATTGACTTTTTTTGTGATTTGTAGTATAATATATAAAACTAAAATTATATGCTCGGAAATTGTGTCCGTTTGGCGCGATTTCCTTTACCCAATACGCGCGCGTACGCGTGAGCGTGCGTGTGAGGACCACAAGAGAAAGGAACCGTTCACCATGAAAAGATCCAAGAGATTTGAGGCGCTCGACGCCCGTCCCGTCAACCTGGACGGCTACATCAGCGAATGGCCCGAGATGGGCTTCGTTGCCATGCACAGCCCCTATGATCCCAAGCCCTCGATCAAGATCAGCGGCGGCAAGATCATCGAGCTTGACGGCAAGGCAAGAAAGGATTTCGACTTCATCGATACCTTCATCGCCGACCACGCCATCAATATCCAACGCGCGCCCGTTTCCATGTCCATTCCGTCGCTGGAGATCGCGAGAAAGATCGTCGATATCCACGTGCCGAGAAAAGAGATCTTGAAGATCTGTTCGGGCATCTCGCCCGCGAAAATGGCCGAGGTCATCGGACACCTCAACGTCGTTGAGCTGATGATGGGTATGCAGAAGATGCGCGCCCGTCTGCGTCCCTTCAACCAGGCCCATATCACCAACCTCAAGGACGATCCCGTTCAGCTGGCGGCTGACGCGGCTGAGGGCGCACTTCGTGGCTTTGCCGAGGAGGAAACGACCATGGGCATTGCCCGCTACGCGCCTTTCTCCGCAATGGCCATTCTGATCGGCTCGCAGGCAGGACGCCCCGGCGTTCTGACCCAGTGCTCCTCCGAGGAGGCGACCGAGCTTGATCTCGGCATCCGCGGTCTGACGACCTACGCCGAGACCGTTTCCGTTTACGGTACGGAAAAGGTCTTCGTCGACGGTGACGATACGCCGTATTCCAAGGCGTTCCTCAATTCGGCATACGCATCCCGCGGTCTGAAGGTCCGCTTCACCTCGGGAGCAGGCTCCGAGGTCCTCATGGGCTACAGCGAAAAGAAATCCATGCTGTATCTGGAGTGCCGTTGCCTGTACGTGACCAAGGGCGCAGGCTCGCAGGGAACGCAGAACGGTGCGATCAGCTGTATCGCCGTTCCCGCGTCGGTTCCCTCGGGTATTCGCGAGGTGCTGGGTGAGAACCTGGTGGCCACCCTTCTGGGGCTTGAATGTGCCTCGGGCAACGACCAGAGCTTTTCCAACTCGCCCGCCCGTCGTACCACGCGTACGCTGCTCGAGCTGATGCCCGGTACCGACTTTATCTTCTCGGGCTATGCGGCCGAGCCCAACTACGATAATATGTTCGCCGGCTCCAACTTTGACGCCGAGGACTTTGACGATTATAACGTGCTGCAGCGCGACCTTCAGGTGGACGGCGGTCTTCGCCCCGTGCTGGAGGAGGACGTCATCGCGGTGCGCCGCAAGGCGGCAAAGGCGGTTCAGTCCGTCTTCCGCTACCTGGGGCTGACCGAGATCACGGACGAGCAGGTCGAGGCCGTCGTTTACGCACACGGCTCCAAGGACACCTTGAACCGCGACGTTCCCGCCGATCTGATCGCCTGCGAGGATATGCTCAAGCGCGGCATCACGGGCATTGACGTCTGCCGTGCACTGGCAGAGACGGGGCACGAGGACATTGCCCAGAGAGTGCTCAACATGCTCAAGCAACGCGTGGTCGGTGACTACATGCAGACCTCGGCGGTGCTGGACGAGAACTACCGCGTGCTCAGTGCCATCAACACCCCCAACACCTATATGGGCCCCGGCACGGGCTATCGTCTCGACGGCGAGCGCTGGGAGGAAATCAAGGATATTCCTCACCAGATCGACCCGCACAACCTTTGATTCTGACACATACCACCAATACGAAAACGGAGGATTTTACATATGCAGCTCAATGAAGATATTCGCAAGAAAATAACCGAGGCCGTCATTCGTGAGTCGGCCCAGCTGGACGGCATCCGTCCCGAGGAAATGCTCAATTCCGTCGTAGGCTATCTGGAGGGTGCTGAGCCTCGCAAGGATTGCACCACCGCCAAGATGATGGGCCACCGCGGCGTTCGCGTGGACGAGGAGATCGTTCGCCGCATCGCCATCGCCGTCGTCAAGGAGGCCGAGCAGCTCGAGGGTGTTGACCCCGAGGAAATGCTGCAGAAGGTCGTGGGCTCGCTTCAGGGCGAGTCGATCACCGAGGTCGCTCCCGTGTCCAACGAGAGCCTGCTGTTCTCTGGCCGCGGCGTCGTGCTGGAGGATGAGATCTGCAAGAAGATCTCCGAGGCCGTCATCAAGGAGGCCGCACAGCTCGAGGGCGTCGTCCCCGGCGAGGCCATTGAGAAGGTACTGACCGCGCTGCGCGCTCAGCCTGCACGCGAGGTCGCGTCCTCTGCCGCCATCCGTGAAATGGCAACCGCTTGCCCCGTAACTACGAAAAAATCTTCCGCCCGTCCTGCATCTATGGCAGGCACCGAGCGCATCAATCCCACCAAAACGTCTTATCACGGCTATCCCATCGCCGAAAAGGGAAATGATCCCAAGGAGGTCGTCATCGGCGTAGGCCCCGGCTTCCAGAAGGAGATCCAGGCGACCATTTGCGGTATCCCGCTTTCCGAGGTCATTCGCGAGGTCAAGGCAGGCATTGAAGAGGAGGGCATGGTGCCCCGCGTCGTTAAGGTTCTCAAGACCAGCGACGTCTGCTTCATGGGCCTTGAGGCAGCAAAGATCTCGGGTTCGGGCATCGGTATCGGACTTCAGTCCAAGGGCACGGCCGTCATCCACCAGAAGGATCTGTATCCGCTGTCCAATCTGGAGCTGTTCCCCCAGGCGCCTCTGATGAGCCTGGAGACCTACCGCAAGATCGGTCAGAACGCGGCCAAGTACGCCAAGGGCGAGCAGGTCACCCCCATCTCCTCGGTCAACGACCCCATGTGCCGCGCCAAGTATCAGGTCAAGGCGGCTATCATGCACATCGCCGAGACCGAGCAGGTTGATCCTAACTATCCCATCATCGCGTGGAGCGATCGCTGATCGTCTGTCACGGGAAAGGAAACTACTACCATGAAATATCCGCTTGGCGAATACGAACGCGAGAAAATTACGTCCAAGACCGGTAAAAAGCTCGACGACATCAACCTCGAGGAGATCAAGAAGGGCAACATTACGGGCGAGGACATCAAAATATCCAAGGAAATGCTGCGCAAGCAGGGCCAGGTGGCCATGGAGGCAGACAATCCTCCCATGGCACGCAACTTTGAGCGCGCGGCAGAGCTGGTCGACGTTCCCGACGAGGTCATTTTGAAGATGTACAACATGCTTCGTCCCAACCGCGCGACCAAGGCAGAGCTGTTGGCCATGGCCGATGAGCTGAACAAAAAATACAATGCAAAAACTTGTGCGAAACTGGTGCTGGAGGCAGCCGAGGTTTACGAAAAGAGAGGAATATTGCTTTGAAACTGATCGCAGGGGTGGATATCGGTAATTCCACCACCGAGGTGTGCATCGGCACGCGGGACGCGAGTGGCTCCACTCGGTTCCTCGGCGGCGCGATGCGACCGACGACGGGCACCAAGGGTACGCTTTCCAACGTACACGGTGTCAAGGCGGCGCTTTTGGCGGCGGTGAGTGAGGCAGGGTATCAGCTGTCTGATCTGTCTCTTATCCGCATCAACGAGGCGGCCCCCGTTATCGGTGACACAGCGATGGAAACCATTACCGAGACCATCATTACCGAATCTTCTATGATCGGGCACAATCCCGCAACACCCGCGGGCGCGGGTCAGGCGGTGGGCGAGCTCATTTCACTTGCGCGGCTGGATATGGCGCGCGAGGGAGTGGCGTATATCGTCACGGTGCCCAGGTCCTATACGTATGAAACGGTCTCCCAGCGCATCAATCGGGCCGCCGAGCGGTATGACGTCAAGGGTGTCATCATGCAGGCGGACGAGGCGGTGCTGGTCGAGAACCGTCTGAATAAAAAAATACCTATCATCGACGAGGTTCGCTATATTGAGCGACTGCCCGAGGGTAAGCTTGCCGCTATTGAGGTGGCACTGCCGGGGCAATCGGTGCGTATGCTGAGCAACCCCTACGGCATCGCAACGCTGCTGGGATTGGATGCCGAGCAGACGCGCAGCATCACTCCCATCGCCAAGAGCTTGATCGGCAAGCGGAGCGCGGTCGTCATCAAGTCGCCCCACGGCAACGTTCGTGAGAACGTGCTGGCGGCAGGCTCGATCACGTTTGAGGCCGCTGTGCCTGCGACCGTCAACATCGACGAGGGCGCCGAGCGCATCATGCAGGTGCTTCAAAACGCAGGTGAGGTTCGCAATATCACGGGCGAAAATAACACCAACGTCGGTCAGATGCTGCAGCACATTCGCGGCGGCATGGCAGGCGTGAGCGGTGAGAGAGCGGAGGATATCCGTATTACCGACCTTCTGGCTGTTGATACGCTGGCTCCCGTGGCCATCGCAGGCGCGCTGGCAGGTGAGACCTGCATGGAAAAGGCCGTCGGTATTGCCGCTATGGTGCGTACCCGTCAGTTGCCCATGCAGCAGATCGCGGACGCGCTGTCGAGAGATCTGGGCGTGCGCGTGATCGTGGCAGGTGTGGAGGCCGTCATGGCCGCGCTGGGCGCGATGACGACTCCCGGAACCCGCGTGCCGCTGGCAATTCTTGATATGGGCGGCGGCTCGACCGACGCGGCTGTCGTTGACGAGAGCGGTGCCGTCCGTATGACGCACTGCGCAGGCGCAGGCGAGCTGGTTTCCATGCTCATTCAGACCGAGCTGGGACTTGCTGCTCGCCATACGGCCGAGCAGATCAAAAAGTATCCGCTTGGCAAGGTGGAAAGTCTGTTCCATCTGCGTCTGGAAAACGGTGCGATGCAGTTCTTTGACGGATCGATCGATCCCAGACTCTTCGGCCACGTCGTGCTCATGACCCCCGAGGGCATGGTGCGCATTGACGAGGATATTCCCATGGAGAAGATCGTTCAGGTGCGTCGCGAGGCCAAGCGTAAGGTGTTCGTGACCAACGCGCTGCGCGCGCTTCGCCAGGTCGCGCCCGAGCATGAGCTCCGCCGTATTCCCAACGTCGTACTGGTCGGCGGTTCGGCCGAGGACTTTGAGATCCCCGAGATGCTCATGGAGGAGTTTGCCGCTTACCGCATCGTGTGCGGCCGAGGCAATATCCGCGCCACCGAGGGACCGAGAAACGCCGTTGCGACAGGGCTTGTACTTTCTCATCTGGGGGACGTGTAAGCCATGATCGCAAGAAAACCAACCATTTTGATTTTTACCGTCCGTCCCGACGAGACGCTGCTGCGCGAGATCTGCGCGGGCGTTGAGGAGGAGGGCGTGCTGTACGAGGTGATCGCACAGCCCTCGGGAGACGCGGCAACGCTGGCCGCGGCCGCCTCGGGCGTGTCGATGCTCGGCTCGGGCGTAGCCCTTGTCGGTTGCTCGATCGCCTTGCATATCAAGGGCATGACGAATCGGTCTCCCTTGCTCGGCTTTGAGGGCGCAACGCCCGAGCAGGCAAGAGATATCGGCGCCAACGCGGCGCGCGTCATCAAAAAGCTCCCTCTTAAGCTGGGAGAAAACTGATCAGCGATTTTTACCGATCTGAAACAGAATTCACTAAGGAGAGCATGTTTCAATGAAGATTTATACCAAGCACGGGGATGCGGGCATGACCACCCTCAAATCCGCAACCCAGATTTCCAAGGCAGACGACCGCATCGCGGCGCTGGGTGCCATCGACGAGCTGACCTCGCAGATGGGGCTGGCCAAGGCGTATATCGCCTCGATGAGAACGGCGGACAGCGACACCTGCGTCGAGCATTTCGACCGCGTGCAGGGGACGCTGATGACCATCATGGCGGGCGTTGCCGATCCGAGAAACAAGGCGTACGAGGTTTCTGCCGAGGAGACTGCGTTTCTTGAACATATCATTGACCTGGTGGAGGACTCCTTCCCCCGCGAGCGTCAGTTTATCATGCCCGGCTATTGCGAGCTGTCGGCCCGTCTTGACGTGGCCCGCACCATTTGCCGCCGCGCCGAGCGCGAGTTGGTAACCATGGAGCGCAAGTATTCGGCGCACGCATCGGCCAAGGCCTATCTCAACCGTCTGTCCGACTATCTGTATATGCTGGCCCGCCGCGCCGATTACGACGAAAAGCTGCGTCGCGAGGGTAAGGCAGTACCGCATGCGGCAGGTAGTGCGGTCGCAGGCGGCACGGATGCCGTCGTTGACGAGGTACTGCGCCGCGTGGGCGCGCTCGCCACGCTGGATCTGAAGAAGGCCGAGGCGCTCATCCGTGAGATCGAGGCGTATGCCGCGACCATCGGCAAAAAAGCGGTCATTGCCGTTTGCAACGCGCAGGGCAATCCTATTGCAGTGCACGTTATGGACGACGCGTTCCTCGTCAGCTACGACGTGGCGCTCAAAAAGGCGTATACGGCCGTATCGGTCAAGATGTCGACCATGGAGCTGTCCGCGCTGGTACAACCCGGCCAGACCTTCTACGGCTTGCAGAACGTAGATAAGATGCTGGTATTTGGCGGCGGCGTGCCCTTGAAAGTGGGCGATCGTATCGTCGGCGGCCTGGGCATCTCGGGCGGCACCGGCGAGGAAGACCATATGCTGTGCGAGTACGGTCTGCAGGTATTTGCCCGTCTGTAATTTCGCGTTCATTCAATATAGGTCACGAAACTGTCGTGACGAAGGGAGGATCCAATGCTGAAAAGAATCTTTTGCATCGCCGTTTCACTCTTACTGATCGGAAACCTGATACTATTTTCATTTGCGGAGGAAAAGGACGTGACACTGCTTCATAATTGCGACTCGAGCTTTGGCTCGTTCAGACTGGACAAGGATAGTAAGAGAGGCTCATGTCTTGCGCATACCTTCTCGGCGGGTACCGATTCGTTTGCCAATCAGACGCAATTCAAGCCCATCGACGCCTCAGAGGGCGATACGCTAGCCATCGAGGTGTATCTGTCCGATCCTGCCATGCTGGCGAATATCAGAGAGATGTACGTCGAGATCACCTCGTCGGGCACGTGCGACAAGCAGGAAAACGCCTGGCCCTTGCACTCCGTGCTGAAGTCGGGTAAGGTCAAGGCAGGCTGGAACACGATCTATCTGTATTTGAACGAAAGCTACGAGACCGAAGGCGCATGCGACCTGTCGGCGATCAACTATATTCGTATTTTCGGTTTCTTTGAGGGCAAAGCCATCAGTGGCGAGACCATTAAATTTGACTACATCCGTATGATCTATACGGGAGGCTATGACTACGCGGATCTGTCGATGACGTTCTACCGCGGTGACAATACCAACGTGGATATCTACATCGACGGACAAAACGATCCCGACCTTGAAAACCGCCACAGCAACATTACCATGACCGTTGGCGGCAAGGTACAATAACTCCCGGAGGAATTTTTTATGAAGCTTACAAGTTTGTCCCGTGTTCTTTGCTTGCTGCTGGCCCTTGTCATGTGCACCTCGCTCATGATGGCCTGCGCCGATCCCAATCAGCCGGGGTCAGACGATACGCCCAAGGATCCGCAGGATCCCTCCACGCAAGTCCCCATGATCACCGTCGTGGCTGACGGTGCCTCGCCGTATATCATCGTGCGCTCGGATCGTACGAGCAGCGGGGATATGGAGACGCAGATGGCGATCAAGATCAGCACGGCGATCAAGGCCGTAACCGGTGCCAAGGTCGACCTGACGACCGACTATGAGGACACCGAAGGCGAGTTTGCAGAGCGCTATGAGATTCTGGTCGGCGAGACCAATCGCCCCGAGTCGATCGCGGCTCTGGAGGCACTGTCGGACGAAAACGCCTACGCCATTCGTGTGATGGGCAAAAAAATCGTGATCGTCGCTCACAAGGACGCGGCGCTGGAGGAGGCGGTCAACCACTTCCTTTCCAACTACGTCGGCTACCGAGGAGAGAACGACTTTGAGAGCCGCGGGGAGATCAAGCTGGAGGAAACGCTCAACAGCGAGGGCCTTTGGATCGACCCCGAGATCGTGCCCGACGACGGCAATCCCAAGGTGCTCTACGGTCTTTCCCAAGAGCAGGCAGATGCCTTCTTTGGCGACATTCTCGACGGTCTGTTCAGTGGGAAAACGACCGAAACCATCTCCACCAAGGACATGGGCGCAAGCTTTAAGATGCATTTCCCCGATATGATCTACTATAACGATCAATACTGGGGCTACTACATCACCTATAAGACCGAAACAGGCAAGGGCGGCGTTGGTCTTGCCGTGTCCGACGACGGTATCAACTGGAAGGATAAGGGCTGTGTGCTGCAGCCGAGCGAGGACTTTGACTGCAACGGCGCCTACTTTGCAGGCGTTTGGCTGGACGACGACGGCACCTTCTATCTGACGTATGAATGTAAAGGCGGTGAGGAGACCGAATACGGTACACTCGAAAACGTCGCACTGGCAACCTCCGAGGACGGTATCAACTGGACCAAGGAAGGCGTCATTCTCTACAAGAATCCCAAAATTCCGTGGCAGACCGCCAACGTCGGCACGCCTGATCTTTACAAAAAGGACGATACGTGGTATCTGTTCTTCCACGGCTTTGATTACGTGGACTGCCAGATCGGCGTGGCCTACGGCAAGGACCTGCACAATCTGACGGTCGTGCCCGAGCCCATCATCCCCACCGAGGACGACACCCTCTACAGCGGTACGACGGGTCGCCGTGACGTCATTTACGTCGACGGCTACTATTACATGGTCTACGAGGTCAGCACCGATCAGGCAGAGGAAGGCGGCTATAACAAGTCCTACTGGACGCATATGTTCGCCCGCTCCCGCGACCTGATCACCTGGGAGACCATCGAGGCCCCCATCATCACCCAGACCAATGCAGACGGCTCGGCCAAGCCCGGCTTTGGCTACGACGGTCCTTGCTGGATGATCATCGGTAAGCACATTTACGTCTACGTCCGTATCTCCAATAAGACGACGGCGTTTGAGCTGACGTTGAAGTAATAATATAAAATGATAGAAAAAACGGGAAGAGTGAATCTTCCCGTTTTTTTGTATTGTCTTATTCCAGCTCGAACGCGCCGGTATAGAGCTGATAGTACTTTCCTTTTTCCTCGATCAACTTGTCGTGGCTGCCGCGCTCGATGATCACGCCCTTTTCGAGCACCATGATCACGTCCGAGTTGCGGACAGTGGAAAGGCGGTGAGCAATGACGAACACTGTGCGGCCCTTCATCAGAGCGTCCATGCCGCGCTGAACGATGGCCTCGGTGCGGGTGTCGATGGAGGAGGTTGCCTCGTCAAGGATCATGACGGGCGGGTCTGCCACGGCCGCGCGGGCAATGGCGATGAGCTGGCGCTGACCCTGCGACAGATTGGCGCCGTTGTTAGTCAGCATGGTGCCATAGCCCTCGGGCAGACGGGTGATGAAATCGTCCGCACCCGACAGCTTGGCGGCCTTGATGCAGTCCTCGTCCGACGCATCCAGACGGCCGTAACGGATATTGTCCATGACGGTGCCCGTAAACAGGTTGGTGTCCTGAAGCACGATGCCGAGCGAGCGACGCAGGTCGGATTTTTTGATCTTATTGATGTTAATACCGTCGTAGCGGATCTTACCGTCGTCGATATCGTAGAAGCGGTTGATCAGGTTGGTGATGGTGGTCTTGCCCGCGCCCGTCGCGCCGACGAAGGCGACCTTTTGGCCGGGCTCGGCGTAGACGCTGACGTTGTGGAGCACGAGCTTGTCTTCTTCGTAGCCGAAATCGACCTCGGTCAGGCGGACGTCACCCTTGAGCTCGGTGTAGGTGATGGTGCCGTCGCCGTGGGGATGCTTCCACGCCCAGTGACCCGTGTGCTCGTCCGTTTCGGTGATATTGCCGTTCTCATCAATATTGGCATTGACCAGCGTGACGTAGCCGTCGTCCACCTCGGGAGCCTGATCCATCAGACCGAAGATACGTCCCGCGCCTGCCAGCGCCATGACGATGGAGTTGATCTGCTGGGAGAAGGTGTTGACGTTACCCGTAAACTGCTTGGTCATATTAAGGAAGGATACCGCAACGCCGATGGTCAACGCGCCGTACGGAACCTTATCGATGATATGGGGGATAAGCCCGCTGAGTGAAACGTTGGGCAGTCCCGACAGAATGAACACGCCGCCGACCGTGGCAACGATGACGTACAGAATGTTACCGATGTTCATGATGATGGGGCCGAGCATGTTGGCAAAGGCGTTGGCGCGGTAGCTGGATTGGAACAGCTCCTCGTTGATCTCGGCGAATTCCTCGCGTACCTTCTTTTCGTGCGAGAAGACCTTAACGACCTTCTGGCCGCTCATCATTTCCTGCACGTAGCCCTCCAGACGGCCGACGTTACGCTGCAGACGGATGAAGTTTTTGGCCGAGCCGCCGCCGATCTTGCCCGATACGACGATCATGACGATAACGCCTGCAAGCACGACCAGCGTCATCCAAACGCTGGACCACAGCATGATGAACAGAACCGTCAGCACGATGGTGCAGGACTGTAGCAGGCTGGGCAGGGACTGGGACACGAGCTGACGCAGCGTGTCGATGTCGTTGGTATAGTGGCTCATGATATCGCCGTGCTGATGCGTATCGAAATATTTGATGGGCAGGTTTTGCATGCCGTCGAACATTTTGCGACGCATCTTGGTCAAAAAGCCCTGGGTGATATAGGCCATGAGCTGTGTTTGAATCGTGATAAAGATAATGGAAAGAACGTAAAGGCTCAGCAAAATGAGCACGAGCGGGACGACCTGCGGTGCGACGACATCCCAGCCTTGACCTGCCTTGAGGGCAACGTCAACGATGTTGATGATGCGCTGGGTAAAGATCGCGGGGCAGGCGGAGACCATGGCGGACAGGATCATACAGCACATGGCAAGAGGGAGTAGGTGGGGATAGAAACTGAACAGCAGCTTGATGACGCGGCCGAGCATCTTGAAGTCGATCTTGCGGCGGCCGCCGGGCATTTTTGCGGGAGCGTTACTCTTACTCATCGTCCTCACCTCCCTTGGTCTGCTGGGTGTAGATCTCTTTGTAAATGTCGCACGAGGCGATCAGCTCGTCGTGCTTGCCCATAGCGGCAATGGCGCCGTTTTCCATGACGAGGATCAGATCGGCGTCCTGAACCGAGGACACGCGCTGGGCGATGATGATCTTGGTCGTTTCGGGAATGTAGGATTTAAAGCCTGCGCGGATGAAGGCATCCGTGCGGGTGTCGACTGCGCTGGTCGAGTCGTCCAGAATGAGGATCTTGGGCTTTTTGAGCAGGGCGCGGGCAATGCAAAGACGTTGCTTCTGACCGCCCGAGACGTTGGTGCCGCCTTGCTCGATGTGGGTGTCGTAGCCGTCGGGGAAGGAGGTGACGAACTCATGCGCCTGCGCCAGCTTGCAGGCCTCAATCATTTCCTCGTCGGTGGCGTTTTCGTTGCCCCAACGGAGGTTGTCCTTGATGGTGCCCGAGAACAGAAGGTTCTTTTGCAGTACCATGGCGACCTGACCGCGCAAGGTGTCCAGATCGTAATCGCGCACGTCCACACCGCCGACCTTGACGCAACCCTCGGTTACGTCGTACAGACGGGGGATGAGCTGAACGAGCGTGGACTTACTCGAGCCCGTACCGCCCAGAATGCCGACGGTCATGCCCGAGTCGATGTGAAGGTCGACGTCGAACAGCGCGTATTTCTCGGCCTTGGCGGAGTACTTGAAATTGACGTCGATGAAATCGATCGAGCCGTCCTTGACCTCGGTCACGGCGTTTTCGGGGCTGGTCAGAGCGGATCGCTCGTCCAGCACCTCGATGATACGCTTCATCGACTCGGAGGACATGGTCAGCATGACGTAGATCATGGACAGCATCATCAGCTGGATCAGAATCTGCATGCCGTAGGTCAGCATCGCGGACATATGGCCGACGTTGACGACGGCGCCGCCGCTGTTGATAACCAGCATGGAGCCGACCAGCATAACGAAGACCATGTTAGCATAGACGCAGACCTGCATCAAAGGCGAGTTGAGAGCAACGATACGCTCAGCCTTAGTGAAGTCGGAGCAAATGTCCTCGGCGGCAATGCCGAATTTCTTTTTTTCGTGATTCTCGCGGGAAAAGCCCTTGACGACGCGCATGCCGCGGACGTTTTCCTCAATCGACTCATTGAGTCGGTCGTATTTGCGGAAGACGGCACGGAAAGCAGGCATTGCCTTGCGGCTGATGAGGAACAGACCAAAGGCCAGTACGGGAACGAGAACGGCAAACGACATGGCGAGCCAGCCGCCCATGACGGCGGCCATGACGATGGCGAAGACGAGCATCAGCGGCGCGCGGACGGCCGTGCGGATGATCATCATATAAGACATTTGCACGTTATGAACGTCGGTCGTCAGACGGGTGACCAGCGACGTGGACGAAAACTTGTCGATATTCTCAAAAGAAAAGGTCTGGATGCGGTCGAATACGTCCTGACGCAGGTTGCGCGAAAAGCCCGAGGAGGCTCTGGCGCAGGTGTAAGCCGCGACACCGCCGCAGGTCAGGGACAAAAGCGCCATGATGACCAGCAAAATGCCGTAACGCAGAATGACGGACATTTCAAGCGCGGACGTTGTTTGGATGTAATTGATAAGCTCGGCGGTAATGAAGGGGATGAACACCTCAATGACCACTTCAGCGATGATAAAGATCAGCGTGAGAATCGACGGTGTTTTAAACTCTCGGACGCTGTTCAGGAATTTTTTGAACATGGTTTCCTCCTTTTCCCAGTATCTTATATCTATCCTTTCTATTATAACATATTTTCGTGTGATTTTGTCAACAAATATGAAGAAAAATGTAAACAAAAATGGGTGGGAAAGAGAATCTGATTTTGACAGCTTCTCCTACGGACGCGCGTACAGCTGCGCGCCGCGCTGTGCAGACAGCGATGTTCATTCTTTCTCGTTCGAGAAAGAACGAACCAAGAAAGCGAACCAAAGGGCCTAATGCCCTTTGGATACCCGCAACGCGCAAACGTCGTTTCGCTCTCGCTTCACTCATGTTTGCACGAAGGGGCGCATCTTCAGCTTTTGCGTCGGTGTTTTAAAGAAAAACACCGACACGGAAGATGCACGCAAGCGAAAAAGCAAAAATTTCGCTCTCTGTGACGCTCCTGACTCTAACTAAATTTCAAGCCAAAACGCTTTTGCTTTCTTCACCTGCCGCTCGTGTTGGCTCTGTGGCGAGAGATACGGGATAAGAATATCTGTTTTTCTCGTCTTTATCTTTGTAGAGCGGCAAGCGCAGGGGGTTCCCAGGGGGAACGCCTGGGCGCGTTTTCTTGGTTCGTTCTTTGCCGCGCGGCAAAGAATGAACAATAAAGCCGGCATAGCTCAGCGCGCGACGAAGGCGCGCAGTATGAGCGTCTGTAGGAGTTGAGGTTAAACTTATCATTGTATCCCATAAAAAACGCAAGGGACGCATGTCGCGTCCCTTGCGAAAAAATTAGATTTCTTTCAGCAGCTGTTCAAACTCATCCAGACACTCGGCAAAGACCTTCATCGCATTCTTCACCGTGTCGGGCTTGGTCAGATCCACACCCGCGATCTTGAGCTCCTCCAGCGGATAATCGCTGCCGCCCGTCTTGAGGAAGGCCAGATAATCCGAAGCGTCACCCGTCTCGTAAATGTGGTTGGCAATGGCAACGGCCGACGAAAAGCCCGTTGCGTACTGGTATACGTAGAAGGCGTTGTAGAAGTGGGGAATGAGCGCCCACTCGTACTTGTGAAGCTCGCCTACCGTCGCGCCCTCGTAGTACAGCTCGTTGAGCTTCTGGTATGCCTCGCTTAGGGTCTGTGCCGTCAGAGGCGTGCCCGACTGATACATATCGTGCGCGATTCTCTCAAATTCGGCAAACAGCGTCTGACGGAAGATGGTCGTGCGGAAGCTTTCAAGGAAGTTGTTGAGAATATATGCGCGACGCTTCTTGTCCGTTTCCACGGACAGAAGATACTTGGTCAGCAGCACCTCGTTGACGGTCGATGCGACCTCGGCAACCATGATCTTGTAGTCGTGGTTGACGTAGTCCTGTGCCTCGCTGGAGTAGTAGGAGTGCATAGCGTGACCCAGCTCGTGTGCCAGCGTAAAGGCGTCGTCCAGCGTGTCGGTGTAGTTGAGCAGAACGTAGGGGTGAACGCCGAAGACACCGCAGGAGAAGGCTCCCGTCGTCTTGCCCTTGTTCTCGTAAACGTCGATCCAATGCTCGCTGTAGGCGCGGTCAAGCAATGCGGCGTAGCTCTCGCCCAGCGGTGCGGTCGCCTTTTTGACCAGCTCCTTGCCCTGCTCGTACTCGACCTTCATGTCAAGATCGCCGACGATGGGGCAGTAGAGGTCGTAGGTGGACAGCTCGTCAAGACCCAGCGCCTCCTTGCGGATCTTAAGATACTTCTTCATGGTGTCAAGGCCCTCGTGAACGGCCTCGATCAGGCTGTCGTATACCGCAACGGGAACGTTGCTGCCGAACAGCGCGGCCTCGCAGGGGTTAGCGAACTTGCGGACGTTCGAATAGAAAGTGTCCGTCTTGACCGATGCGGCGTAGGTGGCGGCAAAGGTGTTGATGTACTTTTTGAACTCGCCAAAATACTTGGTGAACGCCTCGTGACGGATGCGCTTGTCTGCGCTTTCGCGCCAAACGCCGAAGTTACCGTGCGTCAGGGGCGCCTCGTTGCCGTTTTCGTCGATCATGGGCGGGAAGGTCATGTCAACGCTTTCCAGCATTTCAAAAATGTTGCGGGCGTTGCCGCGCACGTCGGACAGCATGGCCAGCATCATTTCCTGCTCCTTGGGCAGCATATGTGCACGGCCGCGCAGGATCTCGCCGACGGTCTGGCGGTAAACGGCCAGCTCGGGCTGCTCGAGGTAGGAGCGAACGGTCTGCTCGTCGCACTCGAGGATCTCGGGCTCAAGGAAAGCGATGGCGGTGTTCATGGCGACGATCAGATTGATCGCTCTGCCCTGCATGGCCTGATATTCGGGGTCGCCGTTGTCGGCACTCTGATGCAGCATGGCGTACAGATAGACCAGCTCCATCTTCTTGGATACGGCGTATACGGCGTCAAGGCCTGCCTTGAGGCTCTCGGCCGATGCGCACAGCGTGCCTGCGAGCGAGGAGAGCTTGGCAATGTCGGCCTCGCACTCGGCGTAGGCGGCTTCCCACGCCTCTTTGGTTTCGAACATATGGGAAAAGTCCCACATGAATTTGGGATCCATTTGATTTCTTGCGTTCATGATCGTAAGTCCTTTCTTGGGTTTTTGATCGGTGATACGTCTATTGTAACACAAACGAGGCAAAAAGTGAAGAGAAAAGTAGGATCTTTTCAATTTTTATGCGAATTTTTTTGCCGTCGCGATCGCTTTTCGTTGACAAGTTGAAACGGCTATGGTAGAATGATATGAAATGACAAGGCGCTGCTCGCTTCGACAAAGCACGCAAGCGGCAGACGAGGAAGGGTTATTTATGAAGATCAAGACCAAGAGCATGTCCTACGAGCAAGTCATGGCGCTCCCCCGCGCCAAGCACCAAGCGCCTCATAGGCCGAATATCCTGTTCCGCACGCTGCTGAAGGTCGTCTGCACGCCCGATTTGATCGCGACGCGGTTTTCCTGCCGCCGCATCGGTATGGAAAAGCTGGGTCGACGCGAGCCTTGTCTGATTCTGATGAATCACGCCAGCTTTATCGATCTCAAGATCGCCTCGACTCTTCTTTATCCCCGCCCCTTTAACATCGTTTGCACGGCGGACGGTCTGGTTGGTAAAAAGTGGCTGATGCGCCAGCTGGGCTGTATTCCAACCCAAAAGTACGTGCCAGATATTCGTCTGGTGCGGGATATGGTGCACGCCGTTCGCAAAAATCAATGCTCCGTTCTCATGTATCCCGAGGCAGGCTATAGCTTTGACGGAACGGCTACGCCCCTGCCCGACACGCTGGGAAGCTGTGTTAAGCTTTTGGGCGTTCCCGTGATCATGATCCGCACCGAGGGGGCGTTTGCCCGCGATCCGCTGTATAACAATCTCCAGCGCCGCCGCGTCAAGGTGAGTGCCGAAATGGAATATCTGCTCTCACCCGAGGACATCAAGAGCAAATCGGCCGAGGACATCAACGCCATTCTCAAGGAGCAGTTTTCGTTTGACTATTTCCGCTGGCAAAAGCAAAAGGGCGTTAAGATCAAAGAACCCTTCCGCGCCGATTTTCTCAACCGCGTGCTGTACCGCTGTCCTCATTGTCAGACCGAAGGTCGGATGGAGGGCCGGGGCATCCACCTTACCTGCCACGCTTGCGGCAAGGTGTGGGAGTTGAGCGAGGAGGGCGAGATGCGGGCGCTGACGGGCGAGACCGAATTTTCGCATATTCCCGACTGGTATCGCTGGGAGCGCGAGTGCGTCAGAGGTGAGATCGAGCGGGGTGAATATTCGTTGGACGTGCCGGTGGATATCTGCATGCTGATCGACACCAAGGCCCTCTATCGCGTGGGCGAGGGAAGACTGCAGCACACGCCGCAGGGCTTCCATCTGACGGGCTGTGACGGCAAGCTGGACTACACCCAAAAGCCGCTGGCCTCCTATAGCCTGAACTCGGACTATTACTGGTACGAGATCGGTGACGTGATCGGCATCGGCAACACCGACGTGCTGTATTACTGCTTCCCTAAAACGGATCGTGACGTGGTCGCCAAGGCCCGTCTTGCCACCGAGGAGCTGTATCGCATGGCGCTCTCCCGCAAGCAACGTGAGTCCAAACGATAAAATTGACAAAAGCAGGCCTTTGCTCGGATGAAAAATTCCGCTTGGCTATTGACAAATAGCACAATTTACCATATAATTATTAGTGTATTGTGCCAAATGGACGCAAATGCAGAGCATTGCGTGGCACACTGCATTGCAGAGTGAAAGAGAGGTCACAGTTTCCTATGATCAAAGTAGTAAAATTCGGAGGCAGTTCGCTGGCTGACGCGGATCATTTCCGCCAGGTCGCCCAGATCGTGCAGTCCGATAAAGACCGTCATTACGTGGTCGCATCCGCACCCGGTAAGCGCTTTTCAAGCGATATCAAGGTGACGGACATGCTCTATCATTGCTATGAAATGATACGCGCCCACCAGAATATTGACGAATATTATGAGCAGATCAAGCAGCGCTATAACGATATCATCAACGATCTCGGCCTTGATTTTGATATTTCGGGCGAGCTGGAGTACGTCAAGAACGCCATGCTTCACGCCTCTGGCCGTGACTACGCCGCATCGCGCGGTGAGTATCTGAACAGCTTGATCTTGGCGAAGTTCCTGGGCTTTTCCTTTATTGATGCCGAGAACGTCATCATGTTCAAGGAAAACGGTCAGTTTGACGCCGAGCACACCCAGCAGCTGATGCAGGAGGAGCTCAAAAAGCACGAATACGCCGTCATCCCCGGATTCTACGGCTCGATGCCCAACGGCACCATCAAGACGTTTTCGCGCGGTGGCTCGGACGTGACGGGCTCGATCGTGGCCCACGCTGCCGGCGCCGATCTGTACGAGAACTGGACTGACGTGTCCGGCTTTATGATGGCCGATCCCCGCCTGGTTGAGAACCCCTGCGCGATCGAGACCATCACCTACCGTGAGCTGCGTGAGCTGTCCTACATGGGCGCCTCCGTTCTGCATGAGGATGCGATCTTCCCCGTGCGCATCGCGGGCATTCCGATCAACATTCGTAACACCAACCGCCCCGAGGACGCAGGTACCATGATCGTGGCAACGGCCTCGACCTACGACAAGAGCCGCATCATCACGGGCGTGGCAGGACGCAAGGGATTTTCGTTTATCAACATTGAAAAGGATATGATGAACGCCGAGGTTGGCTTTACCCGCCGTATTCTCGACGTGCTGGAGGATCACGATCTTCCCATCGAGCATCTGCCCACGGGCATTGACACCATCAGCATGGTCATCCCCACGGCCGCCCTTGAAGGCAAGCGTGAAAAGCTGCTGGCTTCCATCGAGCGCCGCGCACGTCCCGACAGCGTCGTTATCGAGGACGGCATCGCCATGATCGCCGTCGTTGGACGCGGTATGACCAAGTCCAAGGGTACGGCTGCCCGCGTGTTTACTGCACTGGCAAGTGCGGGCATCAACATCCGCATGATCGACCAAGGCTCGAGCGAGCTGAATATCATCATCGGCGTCGAGGAGGCTGACTACGAAACGGCCATCGGCGCGATCTACCACGAATTTGTAAAATAAGGAGCAAGGATATGCGACGAGTGCTCATCAGCGGCGGCTCGCGCGGTATTGGCCGCGCGCTCGTGGAATATTTCAGGGCGCAGGGCGATGCGGTGGCGTTTATCTACCGCCAAAGCGACGACGCGGCGGCCGAGCTGTCTGCCAAGACGGGCGCGCGGGCGATCCGCGCTGACGTGTCAGATCCCGATGAGGCAAGACGCGCAGCGGGCTTGGCGATCGAGACGCTTGGCGGCGTGGACGTATTGGTCAACAACGCGGGCATCGCGCAGATCAAGCTGTTTACCGACGTCAGCGACGAGGAGTGGCGGCGCATGATCGACACCAATCTGTCCTCGGCCTTTTATCTGAGCCGTGCCGTCGCACCTGATATGATCTCCCGAAAAAGCGGTCGTATCGTCAACGTCGGCTCGATGTGGGGCAAGGTCGGTGCGTCCTGCGAGGTGCATTACTCGGCATCCAAGGCGGGTTTGCGTGGTCTGACCATGGCGCTGGCCAAGGAGTTGGGACCGTCGGGCATTACCGTCAACTGCGTGGAGCCCGGTGTCATTGAAACGGACATGAACGCCGCGCTTGACGAGGAGACCCGAGCCGCGCTGTGCGACGAAACGCCGCTGTGCCGCATGGGAGCGCCCGAGGAGGTAGCGGCGGCCGTTGGGTTCCTTTCGTCGGAGGAAGCAGGCTTCATCACGGGACAAATTCTGGGCGTAGACGGCGGATACGCGATCTGACGCGCGAGTTCCAATTTTTAAACTTTTGTGAATGTTTGAAAATTATCTTGCTTTTTTCAAAAAGCATGGTATACTATAATTGTAATCAAACGAAAGGAGTCGTGGTCAAATGAAGAACGAGAGAACAAATTACGGTAAGATTATTGCGGTTACGCTGGCTTTTGTGGCAGGTGCGTGTGCAGTGATCTGGTTTGCGATGAAGCTGTATCGCAAGTATTGTCTGCTGGAATGCGGTGACTATGACGAAGAGCTGGATGAGATTTACAACGACGGTCTGTACGATGAAGAAACAGGCTGTGTGGTCGTTGAAGAGGAAGCTCCCGTCGAGGAGATCGTGATTGAAAGCGCGGAAGCGTAAGGAAAATGATCGGCTGTTGCTGTGTGGCAACGGCCGATTTTTTATGCGGGGGGAGAGAAATGAAATTTTAAACAACTCCTCCTGCCCACGCGCGTACAGCTAGTTTTGTGTTCATGCTTGCATGACGCCCGTGTTTAGCGGGCGAACAAAACTTGCTATTTCGCTTGCGAAATATGGCTTCGCGCCGCGCTGTGCGGCATATAATGTTACTTCTTGGTGCGCCCCAAGAAGTAACCAAGAAGCGCGCCAAGACGTTCCCTCTTGGATCTCCCTTTTCGTGCCGCTCTGCAAAGCACATCAAGAGATAGACATGTTTTTTGTTTGTGCAGTGCTTCAAATCTTGCCACCACGAGCGGCAGATATGGAATACGAAAAGTTTTAACTTGATTCTACATTTCCCCGCCGCGCGTGGCAGGAGAAGCTACAGAAAGATCGGTGATACTTTTACCCACGGCGCAAACATTCTTTGCGCGTATTTTGCTCAACGTCTTGCATTTGTCTCTGTTATTTGTTATAATGAAGCCAACAACTCCCAAGCACCCGCGTGGTGCGGAAAGGACACAGCATGAAACGCTTTGAAAGCTATAATTGGACGATGACGCCCCATTATCCCTACACCCCCTTCCGTGTGCAGAATATGGAAACGGACGTCAAGAACCAGTCCATTCTCCCTCCCATCCCCTGCCAGGTTCCTGGTTCTATCTACGACGCATTGCAAAAAGCAGGTATCATTGAGGATCCCTTCTTTGAAATGAACAGCCTCAAGTGCCAGTGGGTCTCGAACCACTGGTGGGTGTTCGACGGCAAGATCGACCTTGACCCCAAGGGTGACGGCGAGCGTCTTGAGCTGGTGCTCGAGGGCATCGACTGCATGGGACATATTTTCTTCAACGGCAAAAAACTGGGCCAGTCGGACAACATGTACGTTCCCTTCGTTGCCGACGTGACCGACATCGCCCGCAAGGGCAGCAACACCGTTACGGTCGTACTGGAGAATGCCCCCGACGAGATGGGCCAGATCGGCTACACCTCTCGCACCTTCACCCAAAAGGCCCGCTTCAGCTATAAGTGGGACTGGTGTACCCGCCTGATCAGCGTGGGGCTTTACCGCCCCGTCTACGTTCGCGCCTACAACGAGGTGCGTTTTGAGGACTTCTACTTCAAGCCCGTCGGCACGAACGGCGATGCGGAATTTTACGCCACGCTACACGGTGATACCAAGGGCTGTACGGTCGAGGTTTTGATTGGTAATTGCTTGGTCAACTGCCCCTTGGACAGCCGTGGCAGGGAAGCAAAGGCGAGACTGCACGTGGACGACGTTAAGCTGTGGTATCCTCTGGACGTGGGCGAGCAGAATTTGTATGATCTGACCATGTCGATCATCAAGGACGGCGTGGCGGTCGAAACGAGAGTCGAGCAGGTCGGCTTCCGTCAGATCTCGCTGGAGCAAAATGACAACGCGCCCTTGGGAGCACTTGGCTACGTGTTCAACTGCAACGGTACCCGCGTCTACGCCAAGGGTGTCAATCTGACGCCCATCGATATGACGGGCTATAACGATCCCGCAAAAATGGAGCAGCTGCTGACCATGATGAAGAAGGCGCACATCAACGTCATTCGCGTCTGGGGCGGCGGCGTTATCGAGGATGAAACCTTCTACCGTCTGTGTGACCGCATGGGCTTTATGGTATGGCAGGAGTTCATCCAGTCCTCCAGCGGCCTTGACAACGTTCCCTCCAAGATCGAGCAGTTTCTCGTTCGTCAGGAGGCGACGGCCAAGTGGGCCATCAAGACCCGCCGCAATCATCCCTCGCTGGCGGTCTGGAGCGGCGGCAACGAGCTGATGAACGAGGAGGGTATCCCCTCGACGTTTGCCGACC
>SVRN01000082.1 GCA_015064805.1 Oscillospiraceae bacterium | reverse complement strand
CGAACCACGCTTCTGCCACCGCCGCTTCTATCTCCACAAGATATGCGAACGCCCCGACACCTTCCTGATAGGCATTAGTGAACGTCGTTTCTGCCAAATACTCGGTAAACTGCGCGCCACCGCCGCCCACTTCGATCTCTTTGATCTTGTCGGGAAACTCGGCCGGCTTCATCGTTCCCGTCTCGCCCGTTTTCTCACGGATGGCGTTCGCGATATTCCCGAAAAGCGTCCCCAATACGTTAGCCATTAGTAATCACCTCCAAGCGCTTCGTTGATGTAGTCGTCGATGTAGGTCTTGATGGAAGAATCCGCCACGGAAACAACCGTCCATACGCCGTCCACCACCTGAAGCATTTTGTCGTTGTCATCCTCCGTGACGTTTGGCGGAAGAGCCTTTGAAATCTCTTCCATCGCCGCGCCTGCCTCCACTATCACCTGCGTGATCACCTTGTTCTGCACGGGGTTCTCACTCGTCTCGGACAACTCGGTGTCTACCACGATATCAAAGCCGCCGCTCGGCGCTTCTGCCGCCTGCCATATGCCGTCCACGACCGTCAGCAGCTTGCCCTCATCGCTTTCACCAACAGCAGGCAACGCCCCCCTTTGCTGCTCAAGCACGGCAACACGGGCGTCCAATTGCTCACCAAGTCCCGCGGGAAGCTCCGGCATAGCGTCGCCCTCAAGCACGCCGCTCCGCTCAACTGTAAAAGCGCAAATATTGGTCGTAATGCGTTGCGCTACGGCACCGTCCACCTGTTCATTGCCGTGTAACCAGACCGCCCACTCTCCTGCTCCAAGATTGAGATGATCGTTTTTCCGGGTACGGTCGTTCGTCAACCTGATGACGTAAAGCTGCTCGCCCTGCTGCAAATGCATCCACTTTTCAAGGCCTTGCCAATCCTCACCCTGAAAATGGAATTTTGCAATCAGATAGTCAATGGTATCTGCCACCACGCGCGTTTGCGCCAGCTTGAGCGTTTGTCCCTGTACAAATCCCTTGATCATGCATCCACCGCCCTTCTTCTTTGATTCTTCATTTCGTTTCTTCTCATTCACTTTCCTCCTTAATTTTTTCGGGCACTCTCGATCTCCCAATTCGAAAGTAATTCGGCTTTCATTCCCTTGCAACCGCTTTCGATTTCGGATTTCATAACCATTATATGCATAAAAAGAAGGCTTGTCAAGCCTGTTTTATCACATTTTCAATATTTCGGCGCTATCAACAATGATCGCGCCACTATTTCGGAAATCCGATTGTTTGTTTTGATGAAACAACGATCTCTCGCGCAATATCCATCACACGAGAGATCGTTGTTCAACAAAAGTGGGGCAACGTGTTATTGTTCTGTATTTTTTGCTCGGCGTCCGGCCTTAATTTGACCGATGATGCCCGCAATCAAAAACGGTGTTCCCACCAACCACGGCAATACGGAAATCAAGATCATTGGGGCTCCGACATCCGTATTTTCAAAACCAATCAAAAAGCCCAAAACAAACAAGAAGGCAGAGACAGCATCCAATATGATACCCAGTTTCATTCTTTGTTTTGCTTTAGTTAGGCCGTTGCTTTTTTTGCTTTCTAATCGTTCTGTTCCATCAATTTGGTGACCTTCCTTCACCCGACCAATGATACCCGTGATCAATAAAGGAGTCGCTACCAAGAATGGCACCGCTGAAATACCAACAAAGATGAACCCGGCTTCTTCGTCGCCGGATATTCCAAGAATAAAGCCGAAGATAAGCAAAACGGTAAATATGGCGTTGAAGACAATACCCAGCTTCATTCTTCGTTTAGCAGTAAGCGCTTGCTTTCCATTTTTGCGTCGAGGAGTGGCAGACGCCTTCGATGCAGCGGCGCGCGTGCGCTTTTCGGGGGTGCTAGAGCGTTGTTGTGCTTGGGGGCTTTTAGAGACCTGAACCTCCGCATCTCCCTCATCCGTCCGAGGCTCCGGCCGCAGTTGAGGCGCCGGTTGCGGTTGAGATAAAAGCTCGCGTCCGGCAAAAGCGGCTACGCCGGCTAAAATCTTATTGATCGCATCCGTATCCTCGTCTATTTTTTGCACGGCGACGATCTGGTCGGTACTGATATAAAATTCAAATTCCTCGTTAAGCACAAGGTCTTCCAGCTTGATAGGAAGAATCGTCTTACCGTAATTGACAGCTCGCTCCACTTCCTTTGCCACCCAGGGTGAATTCTGCGCGGCGTCGGTCAGCAAAAGAACAAAGCAATCGCACTCCTTGATCGCGTGGTTAATGACCTGCGCGTATTTGCTTCCCACGGGAATGTCCCCGGGGGCCATCCATGTGCGAATGCCCTTTTTATTAAATAATTGCTTGAGCGCATCGGCGTCCGGCTGATTTTTCGTGCTGTAGCTGATAAACGCGTACCCCATATGATTCCCCCGTATATCTTCTATATGTAAATATCATATCACAATTTTGATTCAAAATCAATACCAAAATTGATCAAAGCAAAAAAAGTCATCCCCCGAACGGCATCTCAACGACGCCTCCGGGGGATGATTTGTATTTACTTACGATTGGGCGTTTGGTTCTGTCAGCGTAACCGATCGCGCAACGTAAATGTGACATTCGGCGTTGTCAGAAAGACGGTTGCAGTCCAAAAACTGCTGATAATGGATGATCTCCACCGTATCGCCGACAGAGAGCGATGGTATTCCCTCTTTCATCAAATAATAGTGATTGCTTCCCTGCAGACGAACGTAGTTTTCATAGATTTCCTCCACAACACCGCTCGTGCACTCTACCTCATAGCAGCCACTGTGCTGTTCCTTATCGGACTGCAACGCGTAGCCATGCTCAATATCCATCATCTGCGGTGTCGCATACCATTCTCCCTCGTATTGGTAAAACAGAATATCAGGAAGCTCACCTATGTTGATCGAAAACGCATCGTTCAAGCAAAAGCGGATCTCGCCGATCACATATTCCATCACGCACTCGATCTTGTCGACCTCAAGCCCGACCAAGCTGAATTGCTCTCGCCACTCCTCCCGATACGTCTGCAAGGCCGCGTCATCGCTTTGCGTGATCTGCAAAACAGAATACTCCAGGTCACAGCGTGTCAATCCTGCGGTTTCGGAAGTGGCGGCAAGGCGTTGCATCCCTTGCTCAACACTCAATCCCATCGCAGAAAAATCAACGTATACGTACTCTTTCAAGAATTCCTCTGCAAACACGGAATAATGTCCCGGATAATCCGCCGTGACGTTGGAGATCATCCATTGTCCCAGCAGCTCCCCGCAAACATCCTCTGCGGGCTTGACGTCCCATACGTCAGCGACAGGGGTATAATCAATGCGCAACACGTATTGCATCCCCCCCGTGCCTGTGGTTTTCTTTTCTACTGAAGTTTTATCGCCGGAAACGATCACCCACTCACTTCTGATGGAGCCGTTGTCTGCTTCGTTTACCATCTTAGCGATAAAAAATGCGCCCAACGTAAAGGACAGTAGCAACGCCACGCAAACTGCCACCGCCCCCCAGCGCTCCCATCTGCTGTGCTTACTTTGCGGGGCGCGCGCCGCCGACTCGATCAGAGCGTCATTGATATTGGCAAATGCGTCGTTTAATTTTTGCTTGTTGCTCATAATAGAACTCCTTTCTTGTATAGATAGGCTTTCAGCTTCTTTTTCATACGGTCGAGCCGCAGATATACCGCCGCCTCACTCAAGTGCAGATTCTGTGCAATGGCAGTAACGTCCTCCATGTACCAATAGCGCCGCAGAAAGATATAGCGGTTGCGCTCGCCCAAGCCCCACAGCCACTCCTCCAGCATACGCGTCAGCTCGTCCGCTTCAAACTCGCGCTCGCTCACCTCGTCATCCGCGATAAAATCGGCAACCTCCTCGAGGGCCACTTCATTGGCACGATCGCGCATTTGCGCGGTACGATAGCGCAGGCGTGACAGTGAAAGATTGCGCACGATGCGACAGGAAAAGGCGTATAGTGAGCGCGGACGCTCGGGCGGAATGGCCTGCCAGACACCAAGATAGGTGTCGTTGACACACTCCTCGGCATCCTCATGGCTCCCCGTAATCTGATAGCTGATGCTGTGTAGCGTCCGCCCGTATTTGC
>SVRN01000081.1 GCA_015064805.1 Oscillospiraceae bacterium | reverse complement strand
TATAGGAAAGAAAAAGGGTTGACACAGGCTGAACTTGGCAAATTGCTTGGCGTTTCTTATCAAGCCGTTTCGAAATGGGAATTGGATAAGACGATGCCGGACTCCTTTCTTCTTCCTCGTCTTGCGGATGTTTTTGGGTGCTCGATTGATGATCTGTTTGATCATGTTCCAAAAAAGTAAGAAGTGTAGCTATGCAATTGCGATCAATCAACTCAAATTAAGTTACCGATTTTTTCTGCACGTTTAATTTGCAAAACACCGCCGAGAGTAACCTTTTTGGTTGCGCCCGGCGGTTCGCTTATTTTATCGTTACGTTTCGATTTTCGTCAAACACAACGAGCACGTCCGCCAGTTCGGCGTCGGCGGCGTCATGCGTGACGAGAACGGTGGTTTTTCCTTTTCGGCACTCACGGATAAGCTCACGCATCCTGACGTGGAGGTCCTCATCCATGCCACGGAAGGGCTCGTCGAGCAAAAGAAGCTCGGCATCGGTGGACAGGGCCCTCGCTAAGGCCACACGCTGGCGCATACCGCCCGAAAGAGATGCGGGGTGGGTATTTGCCTCGTCCGCAAGCTCGACGCGTGAGAGCCATTCTAAAGCCTCTGTGAGCGTGTCTTTCTTGTCCGATAGCACCAGATTGACGTTTTCTTGGGCGGTCAGCCAAGGGAGCAGGGCGGTGTCCTGAAACAGATAGGAAATACTCTCCGTTTCACGCGTAACATTTCCCGTGTCGGGCGACTCAAGTCCTGCGATGATGCGGAGCAACGTTGTTTTGCCACAGCCCGACGGCCCCATTACCACGATCGTCTTGCCTTCGGGAAAAGTCAGCGAAAGATCGTTCAGCACTGTTTTAACCGTTTTGCCGTCCCTAAAGGACAGCGTGACGTTTTGCAAGGTTACCATGCGCTATCCTCCTTTGCTTTTTGTCGTTCATCCGTTTTCTTTTGCAGGCGGCGGAACAATAGCTTGGCACAAAGCTCCAGTGCAAGGCTTAAAACGATGACCACTACCGTCCATGCGAACAGATCGGTCGTTTCCAAATAGAGCTTGGATTCATTGAGCTGCTTGCCGATGGAAAGCGCGGGGAGCGCCAGCACCTCTGCGGCGATGCCCGCTTTCCAAGCAAGGCCGAGTGAGGAGCGACAAGCCGAAAGAAAATAGGGAAGTGCGCTCGGCGCATAGATGCGTCGGATGCGGCGAAGCAGCGGCAGGCGATAGACCTGCGCCAGATCGTGATAGGGCTGCGGAATGGAGCGCAGAGCCGTATGCAAATTGGCCCACACGACGGGAAAGACCATCAAAAACGAAATGAACACGGGCAGGATATCATCGTTGATCCAGAGCATGGCGAGGATGATAAAGGATGCCACGGGCGTGCTTTTAATGACGGTGATGAGGGGCGAGAACAGCAGCTCCGCGGGGCGGAAAGCGGCGGTCAGCGCGGAAACGATAACGGCGGTGCCAACGCCCAGCAGGATGCCGCCCAGCACGCGCAACAGCGAGCGCAGGGTATAGCGCCAGAAATCTGACGTGACGATCAGCTCGCCCAGCCGCTTGGCGACGGTCAAGGGTGTGGGAAGCAGCAACGGCTTGCCGAGGCGAACGGCGGCGATATGCCAGACGATCAGCCACAGCAAAACGGCCAGCGCAGATAAGATCATCTTACCAGGCGCAGAATGGAACAGCTGTGATTTGACGGTTGCGGATTTCATATTGATTATTTTACGACGTAGTAGAAGTCGTCACCGGGCAGCTTGCCGCCGATCGAATTCGGCTGTACGCCCATCATAATGGTGAGGAAGGAGGTCATAGCGTTCTTCATTTCCTCGCCCGTCATGTAACAGATATTGCAGTTGGGAATGGCCTTGGCTGCGACGGCAGCCTTGGCGAAGATGCCTTGCGCGGCAACCATTTCAGCGGCTTCGCTGACGTTGCTCATCAGGAAATTGACGGATGCTTCGTATTCTTTGAGGAATGCGGCGACCTCGGCGGGGTGCTGTTCGGCAAATTCTTTGCGGACGACGATGCAGCCCTGAACGAGCGAGTTCTCAGGGGAGACCTTGTTCCATTCAGCAGTCAGATCCATTGCAACCTTGACGTCGGCGTTGGCGCTCTTGGTGATGGTGACCATCGGCTCGGGGAGAACGGCGAGGGTGACGTTGCCTGCGGCGACGTTGCTCTGCAGCTCGGCGGGGCTGGTGAAACCGTTGTCGATGATGACGTCCGCGTCAGTATCTCCGACCTTACCAACCTTCAGGCCGTTCTTCTCACACAGATACTGGAAAATAAAGGTGGGGTTCTGAGCAGGGGCGGCAACCGTCTTGCCCTTGAGGTCTTCAAAAGAGGTAATATTGTTGCCGTTGTCAAGCAGGTACAGAACGCCCTGCGTGTTGATGGTCAGGATCTGAATGGCACCGCCCGTCTTATTGTAAACGACGCTTGCGGCGTTGGTGGGAAGGGCGGCAATATCAACCGTGCCGTTGATCAGGGCGGCGTTGACGTTGGTCGCGTCAGCCTCAACCTTGAAGTTGTAGTTCAGCGTAGCTTTGCCTTCGGCGTGCGACTGCATCAGGGGCGCCATGCTAAAGCCTGTCGTACCGCTGAGCACGGTGACGTTTACCTGAAGCGAGGTATCGACGGAGGGCTGTTCGTTTTCATTGTCAGTATCATCGGGGGGATTGCTATTATCGGGATCTTGCGGTTGCTCGGGGGTACAAGCAAAGAGCATTGCTGCAGTGGCAAGCACGAGCAACAGGGCAATCATGCGAACAAAAACATTTTTTCTTTTCATGGTAAATTCCAACCTTTCAAAATGATATTTTATATTCAGGCGACGGTTGAGTCGTTGTGTCAGCAACTGTCGTAGAAATCAGGAGTAATGTGCAAGCATGTCGTCGCGGTGATGAAGAGTATAATCGTGCCCGTCACGCTCCAAAAAGCCGTCGGAGGTCAGCTTATCCATCGCGCGATAAAGTGAAGCGCGGCCGAGATCCAAAAGATCTGCCAGCGAAACGGCTGAGATGGTAAGACGGGTCGCAACGCCGTCCTGCGGGATCTGCGAGAGCAAATACAGTGCCAGGCGACGCTCTGCGCTTCCTGCCGTCAGGTATTGAACCTTACGATTGAGAAACTCAATGCGTTGAGTCAAAAAGCGGATGTAGCTTGCCATTGTCTGTGGGTGAGAGGCGAGTATTTTCTCCCAGCACGAGGAGGGAATAAGCAGAACCTGACAAGGCTTTTCAGCCACGATAGAGCTCTGCGGCGGCATGTCTGCATTGAACACGCAATGAACGCCAAAGACGGCTCCTGATTCCATGGTACGAAGCAAGGCCGCGTGTGCAGGATCGGCAGAGCGGGCAAACACGCGAGCGCGACCACTCCACAAAACGCAAAGGCAATCGTTTGTTTGGTGTGCGGGAAAGACCGTTTCGCCTGCGCCGAATTCATGCCAACTCATGACGCAAGAGAGCTCTTGCCAAAGCTCGTCGGGCAAGCTTGCCCATAAATGAAATTTTCGTATCGATGCGTCAGTAGTTGCTCGTTTCATACGCCGCCTCCTTTGACATTGTCTCATTTGAGACATTTTATTATAGCACAAGGTGTCCGGCTTGTCAATATATTTTTGATAGAAATATAACAAAAATGTATTGATAAAATTTCAGTCGCATCTTGATTTTTCGATTCATCCATGATAGAATATAAGAAGCGAAATTTGCCATTCGGAGGAGCAATATGGACATCAATCAAACCAAGCATATTTTAGAGGTCGCATCCAACTTTTGCATCGACGAAACGATTCAAGAGGTATTTGAGATCACGACGGGTCACATCAACCGTACGTATCATCTGATCACAGGCGCGCCTCGCTCTTATATTTTACAGAAGATCAATACCGTGATTTTCAAGGACACGGCAGGACTGATGAATAATATCTCGCTTGTAACCAAGCATCTGAGAACGCGTCTTTTGTCCGCAGGCAAGAACGCAGACCGCGAGGCACTGCAGCTGATTCCGACCAAGCAGGGAGACATCTATCTTATGCTTGGCGACGAGGCGTGGCGTATGTATCTGACCATCGAAAATGCGCGTACGTATGATCGCGCCACCTCGAACGATATGTTCTGCGAAGTTGGCCG
>SVRN01000024.1 GCA_015064805.1 Oscillospiraceae bacterium | reverse complement strand
GGAAGATACGCTTTTTGCCCAAGCCGCGTTCGGTTCTGGGCATACCATAATGAGCCTTCTGGCCAAGCTTGTAGCCAACGCCCGCGCCCTGCGAAATGGAGTCACATTCCAAGGTTGCACCGAGCGAAGTGGTGTCAATGGCCTCCGCCAGCGTACGCATTGCGCAGTTGGCATTGGTCTGAATGGCTGCCATCGCGCGCTGGAACTGTCCCATGGCGTACTCGCGGGTATCGATCACGCCCGATCCGGGCAGAATGTCGTGGAAATGATTGAACAGGATCTGCTCCCATGCCTTGCCGAAGGACTTGTTGTAGCGAGGGCCGCCGCCCAGGACGTTGGCCGCCGCACCGAGGAACTCGGACTCGTAGATACGATCCTCGCCAATGCGGTTGGCCATCTTGATGCGCGACTGGGAGGTGTAGCAGCCCGTAAAGACGAAGTTCATCTCGCCCTCGCGGATGGGCAGATTGGCCTTTTGGGTCTCCAGCTCGTGGAAGAAGGCGGAATAGGTGCTGAACATGACCGTCGGCATGATGGGCCACTTGGCCAACTCAACGATACGGTCCAGGTCGCGTCTGGTAGGCCCGCCGCCGTGGTCGCCAACGCCGTAGACGAACAAGAAGCTGTTGATACCGTTCTGCTCGCACAGTTGGGGAACCCTATGGAAGGAATTGGCATCGATCGTGCCGTTATACCAATGAGGATCACGCCAGACGATCAGCTCGGCACCGCTTCTGGCCTTCCATACGTAGGCCTGCTGGTTGGTGCGGTCGTCATTACCGCGGCAGTGATAGTAATATTTCACGCCACCCTTGCGGCAAATCTCGGGCACGCTCACGTTATGGCCAAAGGTATCGGGCTCAAAATCTAGCTCAAGAGATTCGGGCTTGATGTCAAGCAATTTCGACAGATATCTCTTGGTGTAAAGAATATGGCGGGCAAGCGACTCGCCGCTGGGCATATTCTTATCCGTTTCGACCCACGTGGAGGCGCTGACCTCCCAGACGCCCTCGGCAACGCGAGCCTTGATCTCGTCGATCATGTCGGGCGCGAATTGCTCGATGATCTGATAGGTCGAGGCCTGCGACTGGGCAAAGGTGAAGCCGGGATATTCCTTCATCAAGTCCAGCACGGTGCGGAAGGTATCGACCGTGATGGAGGCGGTCTCCTGGAAGCCCCACATCCAGTTCATATCGATATGGGCGTGGGAAATGCAGTGAACGCGATAGGATTTGGCAACGGCGGACAGCGGCATCAGCATCTGCTCGACGCTCTCGGCAGCACTCTTGGTGATAACGCCGCCCTCGGCATCAGCGGCAGCGATCAAAGCATCCGCAGCCTTTTCCACGACGTCGTCGTAGGCGCCTTTTTTGGCAGTGGAAAGTTGAGAGGCAAAGTTAAGCTCGCTGACGATACGAGTTGCCCAACCGGATTGGCCGGCCTTGGGAGCAAGGGATGAAAGCTTGTCGTAAAGGGACATAAAAATTCCTCCTTATCGTGCTGCACGCATGCAGCTTGGGATTGAAATAACGTAATCATACTCCGCGCGGGAGTTTAACAAATTATAACAAATTTCAATGGAAAATGCAATAGTTTTTGAGAAAACAGCACAAAAAAATTCAAGGAATTTCAGCTTCCTCTCCTTCGTCGACGGCACGGTGCGCCGCCGTAGGTGGTGGTCACTTCTTGTCGCGTGACAAGAAGTGACCAAGAAACACGCCAAAGGGCCTGATGCCCTTTGGAAACTCGCAACGCGCAAACGCCGTTTTGCTGTCGCTTCACTCATGTTTGCGCGAGAATATACAACTTCAGCCTTTGCGTTTGCAAGTGAAAGAAACTTGCAAACACGGAAGTGGAATTCGCTTGAAATTCAAGATCCCACTCTCCTCCCGTCGCCGCCTCTTGACAAACGCGCTCTTTTCTTTTATACTTTAACCATCCCACATTGGAGGTTTTCCATGGCAAAAGAGAGCAAGACCGCAAAAAAGCAACGCGCCGCTGCCATCGTGCAGGCGCTAAAGGATTTATACCCCGACGCCGAATGTGCCCTGCAGTACGAGGGGGAGCCGTGGCGTCTTCTCGTCATGGGCCGACTGTCTGCCCAGTGCACCGACGCCCGCGTCAATATCGTCTGCCGCGATCTGTTCGCCCGCTTCCCCACGCCAAAGGCTATGGCGGATGCACCGCTGGAAGAGATTGAGGCGATCGTACGTCCCTGCGGGCTGTACCGCACCAAAGCCGCCAATATCAAGGACGCCTGCGCCCGACTGGTCGACGTTTACGGAGGCGTTCTGCCCAACGACATGAACGAGCTGCTGACCTTTCCCGGCGTAGGCAGAAAAATTGCCAATTTACTGCTCGGCGATATTTACCATCGTCCCGCCATCGTAGCGGATACCCATTGCATCCGCATCAGCGGCCGCCTCGGCTTGGTGCCCGCGGGCTGCAAGGATCCCGAAAAGGTCGAACGCGAGCTGATTCCCATCATCGCGCCTGAGGAGCAGAGCGATTTTTGTCACCGCATCGTCTGGTTTGGACGTGAGGTCTGCTCCGCTCGTTCGCCCAAATGCGCCGAATGTCCGCTTGGCGATCTTTGCCCATCAAAGGATAAAACGAAATAACGACAAGACCGAAGGAAATCAATCGTTTCCTTCGGTCTTGTCTTCTTTTCCCCTGAGCCATTCGCCCATTTCCTGAAGCATTTGAGCAGGCGTGATCTCTCCTTGACTCACTCGTACGATTCCCTGCCCCATCCGCCCTGCAAACACGAGCAAGACCGCCAGCGTCACGCCACAGCACAGCACGCGCCAGGCCTTCACACAGCCCCGCCGCCAAGCACCGCCTTCTCCGTTTTCATACCGCAAGCCCATCCCTCCCCACGCTCATTTATATGCCCCGACTTCGCTCGTCATGCCACGGTCGGTCAACCAAGACTCGCCACGCCTACCAGCGCACGGTTGATGGCGTGCGCAAGGATTTTCGCCGTCCGCTCAGTGATGACGTCCGCCTCCTTGGGCGACACGTAAAAGCGGCGACCGTTTTCCAGTATTTTGCGCAAACGCTCATCCACCTGCTCGATACCCGCCTGCGCAAGCGCATCGTACACGAGAGTGGAGGAATCGACCACGGTCGGCACCCCCAGCGCGATCACAGGAACGCCCATGGTGTCACTCGTCAATGCGCATCGATCGTTTCCGACGCCCGAGCCGGGTGAAATCCCCGTATCGGTCAGTTGCACCGTTGCGGCCAGACGGTCGCAGCTTCGCGCTGCCAGCGCGTCGATGACAATGATCGCGTCGGGGGAGCAACGTCGTGCCGCTCCGGCAACGATCTCGGCGATTTCCATCCCCGTCTGCCCAAGCACCCCCGGTGCCAGCGCCGAGACGGCGCAGCAGGCCATGCCTCGAAAGATCTCGGGCTCGTGGTCCTTCAAGTGCCGCGTGACGATCAACGCGTCCACGGCCAACGGGCCGACGGCATCGGCCGTAATCTCCCGATTACCCAGCCCAACCACCATGACCGACAAATCCCTCGTCTCCTTCCCTTCCGTCTGCCGTGCCAGAAGATCCAGAAGACACGAAGCGACCGTCCCCTCCAAGGCCTGCTGCTTTGTCGGATCCAACTTCCACATTGGATCACAACAAAGGGTGATGTATTCTCCCATTGGCCGCCCTATGCGTCGCGCGGCTAACGCATTGAGGATACGCAACGTGTGCCTGATTCCGAATGACAGCCGTTCGCTCGTCCGTTGAATCCCTTCTTCGCCTTCGTCTGTCGCGCGTCCCCACTCACACGCCAGATCCGTTCGCGTATACCGCTCGTCCGCCGCCGGGGTGCTTTGCTTTTTCATATCCGCCTCCAAATAAAAAATTAACAGTTCGTACATTTTTTTCGTCACTTTTTCTCTTGCATTTTTGCCTGTTTTTTTGTATGATAAACATAAGGCGAACAATCGTCTTTTTTGGCTTTACCTTATGTCCTTTTTGCACATATTTTGATGCCCGAAATTGTGCAAACGTCCAAAAGTTATGAATGCCCCGAAAATTCATTGAACCCAAAGACATTTTGTGATATAATGTAGAAAGCGGCATTATGTGCCATTCGATTTTCAAACCACGAGGAGGATTTACAAATGATGAGCAAGCGTGTTATAGCTCTGCTTCTGTGCCTGTTGATGTGCATGACGGCGTTGCTTGGGTGTTCCGAGCGAATCAAAGCGGATGCAGATGTCAAGGGGGCATATATCACCATGTACCTGACGGACGAGGTTTACAACTTCGACCCCGCGCTGGCATACATGAATGAGGAGGCCGAGAGCATCGTCAGTCTGTTGTTTGCGCGCCTGTTCTCACTGGACGCCAACGGCAAGCTGAAGTATGAGTTGGCCACGGAATATGAAATCAACGAAGACGACAAGACCAAGGAATACACCATGACGATCACCATTCGTGACGCTTGGTGGTCGGACAAGATCCAACTGACCGCAGACGACGTCGTTTACGCATGGAAGCGCATTCTCAACTCCGAGAACTCGTTTTCCTGCGCACCCCTCTTGTTCGATCTGAAGAACGCACGCGCCGTCAAGGCAGGTAACTGCTCCGTTGACGACCTGGGTGTTTGCGCGCTGAACGACACCACGCTGCAGATCACCTTTGAAAAGCCCATCAACTACGATCAGTTCCTGATCAATCTGACCAGCCTTGCTCTGGTTCCTCTTCGCGAGGATTACGTTTCCAAGAGCGACGACTGGGCAAAGAAACCCGGTACTATGGTTACCAGCGGCCCCTTCAAGCTCAGCAAGGCCAGATATACCGAAGACGACAAAACCACCTACAAGGATATCAACGGTAGTAACGACAGCGGTGTTCCTTACGCGGATTACAAAAACGAAAAGAAGGCCACTTACTCCATCCTGGTTCTGGAGCGCAACGCTTGCTACCTGCGCGACCCCAAGGAAAAGGATCTGGATCTGAACAAGGAAGTCAACCCCTACCGCATTATCATTTATTGTTCCAAATCCCCCGAGGATCTGCTGGCTGCCTTCAACGGTGGCGTGGTTAATAAGATCGACCTCGACGGCGACCCTGAAACCGACGATGAGGTCGACGTGTGCGGCGATCTCTTCTATCTGGGCAGCATCCCGCTCGCCCTGCGTACCAACAGCGAGCTGATGGACAAAGCCGATATCACCGACGCACTGTCCACCATGTCCTTCTATCTTAACGAGAACGCCCTGATCAAGAATCAAAGCACCCGAGAAGAGGTTGCGCTGTTCGCCAACGCTGACGTTCGTCTGGCTCTTTCGCTGGCGCTCGACCGCGATACCATCGCAAGCACACTGGTGCTGGCCGATGCCGCCACCGGTCTGGTTCCCAACGGCATCTACAACAAGGGCAACAAGGGCTCCTTCCGTGAAGAGGGCGGTGCGCTGATCTCCACCTCGGCAAGCACCACCGCCGCACAAGAGGCTCTCGCTCGTGCAACCATCAACGACCAACCCGTCAACCCCGCTGATTACTCCTTCACCATTCGCGTAAACGCCAACGACGATGCTCAGCTTGCACTTGCTCAGGCCGCTGCCGCCGCATGGGGCGAAGAGGGTCTTGGCTTCAACGTCAAGGTTGAAGAGCGCGGTACCATCATCAACAACGACTACTACAAGCCCACTGCTTCCGTTCCGGACGATATTTGTGACGATCTTTACATGGAAAGCCTGATGTCCGGTGATTTCCAGGTCACCATTCTTGACTACTGTGCTTACACCTCGGACGCTTACTCCATGCTGGCTCCCTTCGCTGCAGATTTCTCCGGTATGGTTGACAAGGACTTCAACATGATCCCCCACATCACCGGCTACAACAGCGAAAAGTACAACGCTTTGATCGAGGCCATCTACTTCCTGCCCTATTACAACCAAATCACCTCCGCAGATTATAAATCCTTCATGATCTACGATTCCGCCGAGGTATTCCAGGCCGTTTTGGACAGCGTTGCCGCAACGTATGCAGAATACGGTGTTGACACAAGCAAACCCGATGAAGCCAAGATCGCCCTGCTTCACAAGGCTGAAGAGCTGCTGATGCAGGAAATGCCCATCATCCCCGTTGTATTCAACAAGAACGCAACCGTCAGCTCCTCTGACGTTAAGGGTGTGAAGAGCAATTACTACGTAAACTACATTTTCAAGGACGCAAGCCTGAAGAATTACGAGGACTACCTGAAGGACTTCGAGAACATTTACGCTCAAAAGAGTCCCAAGAAGGCTACTGAATAATTCATTACCAATAACAAAGAAGAGCACCGCATGCGGTGCTCTTCTTGTTTATATTCAAATTACAGCAATTCAATGCCCGCCGCGCAACAAGCGTTGCGAACGTCCTCGGGCCAGTGAGAGGACTGAACCTCACCGATATGCGCCTTGCGCAAGAAGAACATACAGATACGTGACTGTCCGATACCGCCGCCGATCGTATAGGGCAATTCGCCCGCGAGCAGTGCCTTATGGAAGGGCAGCTCGGCGCGATCCTCACAGCCGCGGATCGCCAACTGGCGACGCATGGCCTCCTCGTCCACGCGGATACCCATCGAGGACAGCTCCAGGGCTACGTCAAGCACGGGATAGTAGACGAGAATATCGCCGTTGAGCGTCCAGTCATCATAGTCAGGTGCACGGCCATCGTGTACCTTGCCGCTTTTGAGCGCACCGCCGATCTGCATCAGGAATACCGCGCCGTGCTCTCGCACGATGTTGTATTCTCTTTGCTTGGGCGTCGCGTCGGGCCAGCGGTCCTCCAGCTCCTGCGTGGTCACGAAGGTGATCTGCTCCGGCAACAGCTTGTGGACGAAGTTGTAGTCGTCTGCGATATAGTTTTCGGTGTGCTTGAGTGCTTCGTAAATGTAACGGACGGTCTGCTTGAGATATTCCTCGGTGCGCTCCTCACGAGCGATGATCTTCTCCCAGTCCCACTGGTCGACGAACATGGAGTGCAGATTGTCCACGTCCTCGTCGCGGCGAATGGCGTTCATATCCGTATACAGACCCTCGTGCATGGCGAACTTGTAATTTTTGAGAGCCATACGCTTCCATTTGGCAAGCGAGTGCACGATCTCCAGATTTTCTCCCGAGCGCAAATCAAAATTGACGGGACGCTCCACGCCGTTGAGGTTGTCGTTCAAACCGCTTTGGTTAGATACGAACAGCGGAGCGGACACGCGGGTCAGATTGAGCTCAACCGCCAGATTCTGCTGAAAAAAGTCCTTTACCTTTTTAATTGCGATCTGGGTCTGACGCAAGGTCAGCAGCGATCGGTATCCCTTGGGGATAATGAGTTGCGACATGAGAATTCCTTCTTTCAAAAAATAATACCATATTATAGCATGGACGCACGGTCTTGTCAAGTCTCGTCGGAGCAAAAGTCATCCAACGCGCGTACAAAGGAGCGAAAAGCCGTGGGCAAGGCATAGCTCTCGCGCAAATCCGCTCGCGTCACCCAGACCAACGGTTGACTCATCACTTCACGCGGCGCATCACTACATAAAACGAAGTAGCCCCTCATATGCCATTCGATATGGGTGAAAATATGCACAGCATCCGGGGCAACGATCAGACGGTCGGCGATGATCCCCTGCTCTGCCAGCCACGCTCGTGCGGACGGAGCATCAAGAGCCTCCTCCGTACCGACGAATTCCCAAAGGCCCGACAAAAGGCCCTTGTCCTCCCGCTTGCGCAGAGCAACCTTATCCTCGTGCATCAGCATGAAGACGGTCCGCAGCTGAATCTTGCGTGCCTTTTTGGGCGCACGGACAGGAATACGGTCGGTCAGCCCCAGTGCACGCGAACGGCAAGTAGCACCCAGCGGACAAGCTTCACAGCGAGGCGCACCGTTGGGGATGCACACCTGCTCGCCAAGCTCCATGAGTGCTTGCGTCATGTTGGCGGCTCGAGCCTTGTCCCGCGGATAGATCGCTCTGAGGGATGCAGTCACGTGGCGCTTGGTGGTCTCTTTCATAATATCGCTTTCATCGGCAGTCAAGCGCGTGATCACCCGCAGAACATTGCCATCCACGGCAGGCTCGGGCAAGCCAAAGGCGATCGACGCGATCGCGCCCGCGGTGTATGCTCCGATGCCCGGCAGGGAAAGCAAGGCCTCGTACGAGGTGGGGAGCTCGCCGTCATATCGTTCCATGATCACTCGCGCCGCCGCCTTAAGATTGCGAGCACGGCTATAGTAGCCCAGCCCCTCCCAGAGCTTCATAAGCTGGTCGCCATCCACCTCGGACAGCGCCTTGACGGACGGGCAGACGGACAAAAAACGGTGATAATACGGGATCACCGCTTCAATGCGCGTCTGTTGGAGCATGATCTCGGACAGCCAGACATGGTAGGGAGTGGGAGAATCGCGCCAGGGTAGCGGACGGCGATTTTGGTCGTACCAGGCGAGTAAAGGGTCTATGATGGAGGATAGATCGATCTGTTGCATAAGGCTCCTTTATTGAGTGAAAATCATCTTCAAGGTTCGTTTCTGCGGGCACTCATGTAGTGTGGAATGGCATAGATCTTAAGCGGATGCGTAGCCGGACGCTCATACTGCGCACCAGCGGTGCGCGCTGAGCTGTTCACTTTTTGTTGTTCATTCTTTCTCATCCGAGAAAGAACGAACCAAGAAAGCGGACTCGGACGTTCCCTCCGAGACCTCCCTTGGCATTGCCGCTCTTCAAAGAGGAACAGGAGAAAGACATATTTAATCTAATGCGTCTCCCACCGCATAGCCACCACGAGCGGCAGATATAGGAAAAAAGATTTGTTAAAAAAATTCTAACATAGCGGAGCGAAAGGGGCAAGGGGAACGAGTCAATTTGCGCAGCAAATTGATGCCGAGTGAAACGAGGAGAGGTGCCCTGAGCTCGCGGAAGCTATTCTGCGGAGTAGCGTACTCCCTTTCTTTACAGAGATAGGAAAAGTTGCCCCGGCTATTCTCCTGCTTCTTCTTTTAAAGTTCTTGGGGGGCGTGGGGGACTTCTTTCAAGAAGTTCCCCACATCGTTCTCCTATAAACATCGCCCGAAACTTGCGTTTCGGGCGACGTACAAAATCAATTACAGTCCTAAAACGGCCGCACCGACGATACCGGCGTCGTTGCCCAGCGTTGCGATGCGGATCTCGGTCTGCTCGGCCGTGCTGCCACCGTAGCATTCCTTGCGAACGAGCGGAAGCAGAGCGTCCAACAGAGCCTGGCCCTCGCCCGATATACCGCCGCCGATGGACAAGATCTCAGGATGGAAGATGTTGAGCAGAGTGGCAATAGCGCATGCCAGATACTGCAAATAGGTGTCAACGACCTCCTTGGCCGCCTCGTCACCTGCGCGCATGCCATCAAACGAAGTGCGTCCCGTGACTCTTCCCTTCTTGGCAACCATGTCAGACATGAGGGTCTTGCGGCCCTGTGCCTCACACTCGTCCAGCTTTTCCTTGGTCATGCGGATCAGCGCGGTCGCGGAGGAATATGCCTCCCAGCAACCCTTACGGCCGCACGAGCAAGGCACGCCGTCGGTCACGATAACCATGTGACCAAGCTCCGCACCTGCGCCGTTGAAGCCGGAATATACCTTATTGTCGATGATAACGCCGCCACCGACACCGGTGCCCAGCGTGATCATGATGGAGTTGGTTGTTCCCTTGGCCGCTCCTGCGATGGCTTCGCCCCATGCGGCAGCGTTGGCGTCGTTATCTACAAATGTGGGAAGGTCACCCAGTCTCTCCTTGAGCAAGGGAACTATGGGAAAATGATGGAAGGGCAGATTGTTTGCGTACTCAACGTAGCCGTCGCGGCTGTTGATCGTACCGGGCGCGGCAATACCAACACCGCTCACGTCAGCAAGCGTCAGCCCCTTGTCCTCCAGTACACGGCGGCACAGCATGGCGATGTCGTCGACGATCGCCTCGGGTGCGCGAGATGCCTGCGTAGGCACGCTGTCCTTATGTATGACCTGATAATTTTCATCCACAATACCAACGGCGATATTTGTACCGCCAAGGTCTACGCCCAAACGAACCATAATAGTTTCTCCTTTGATGTGTTGATACGGGCCGATCGGCCCACCTCTGTTCCTATTTATTATACTCGATTTGCCACATAAAGTCAACAAGCAAAGCCTTATTTTTATCGCTTTATATGAAATATTCGCTCCCAAATGAACGAAAATCGCAAAAGGGACTTTACTTTGCGCAAAAAATGTGTTAAAATATGACAAAGACGTAGGCGCATGACAAGGCGCAAACGCCAATAAAGGAAGGAGTACGCCCCATGAAGGACGACGCCCGCGACAACCGCCTGGAATTTCTCTTCAAAGGCATTCTTACGTTAGACTCGGTAGAAGACTGCTACCAATTTTTCAGCGATCTTTGCACCCCGTTCGAGCTGCAGGAAATGGCCCAACGCATGCAGGCAGCAAAAATGCTCAAGGATGGCTTGATCTACAACGAGATCGCCGAGCGCACGGGACTTTCCACCGCCACCATCAGCCGCGTCAATCGCTCGTTGCGCTATAGCACGGGCGGCTATGCCAAGGTTCTCGACGCGCTGGATCTGCAAGAAAAACGAGATTGGCGCAACCGCCATTAAACAAAGAAAGAGAAACCTATGTCAGCCAACCATAAGAAAAACGAGGCGTTTGACGCGTACGGTGCCATCGCACGTGTGTACGATCGTTTAAACGCCGAAATTGATTACGCCGCCTGGGCAGATTTTGTCGAGGCGTGCTTTTCACGTTATCTTGAAACAAAGCCCGAGCTTTTGCTTGACCTTGCCTGCGGCACGGGCAGCATGACGATGGCACTGCGCCGTCGGGACTACGATATGATCGGCGTGGACGGCTCTCCCGATATGCTGTCCGTCGCGTATGAGCGCGCAGCCGAGAACGAGCTTTCGGGAATCCTATATTTGCTGCAGGACATGCGCAGCTTTGAGCTGTACGGCACCGTGGGCGCTGTGACCTGTTGCCTGGACAGTATCAACTATCTGCTCGACGAGCAGGACGTCCTTGCCACCTTCAAAAACGTTCACAACTACCTTGACCCAGATGGGCTGTTCTTGTTCGACGTCAATTCCCCCTATAAATTCAAGCACGTTTACGGCGACAACGCCTACGTGCTCGAGGACGAGCTGACAGACGAGGACGGTGGTATTCAGGCCGTTTATTGCGGCTGGCAAAACCACTACGACGAGCACACGGGCGTCTGCACGTTTGATCTGTCGCTGTTTGAAGAACGCGAGGACGGCGGCTACGACCGCTCGGATGAAAGTCAGTGCGAGCGCTGCTATTCGCGAGAAGAGCTGTGCAAGCTATTGGAACAAACGGGCTTTGAGCTTCTCGGCTGCTTTGGCGACTGGGATTTTTCCGAACCGAAGGATGATTGCGAGCGCTACTATTTCGTCGCCCGCGCCAAAAAGTAAATCATAAGGAGCTATAACAATCATGGCAACATCGCAAATTTTGCGCGGCATGACGCGCGACGGCAGTGCGCGTATTCACGTCATCGACTCCCGCGCCATTGTAAACGAGGCAATTTCAATTCATCATACCACCCCCACTGCAAGCGCCACGCTCGGCCGCTTGCTCACCGCCACCTCCATCATGGGCAGTATGCTGGGCGAGAAAAACGACTCTCTGACCGTCACGCTCGGCGGCGACGGCCCTGCAGGTCGCGTGCTGGCCAGCGCCGATTACTACGGCAACGTGCGCGGGTATATCCAAAATCCCGAGGTCGATCTTCCGTTACGCTCGGACGGCAAGCTCAACGTGGGCGGTGCCGTTGGAAAAGGTCTTTTGACCATCATCCGCGACAACGGCACGGGCGAGCCCTATTCGGGCTCGATTCCGTTGGTGACGGGCGAGGTGGCTGAGGACATCGCCTCCTACTACGCCCAGAGCGAGCAGATCCCAACGGTGCTTTCGCTCGGTGTGCTGGTCGACGTGGACGGCACTTGCCGCGCAGCGGGCGGCGTTATGATCCAGCTCCTTCCCTTCGCCGATGACGAGGTTATCACGCAGATTGAAAAGAACATTCCCCTGCTTGCCAACGTCTCGCGTCTGTTTGACGAGGGCCGCAGTCCGGAGTCCATCGCGTCTCTTGCCCTGCGCGATATTCCGTACGACATTTTCGACGAGCTGGAGGTCGAGTATCAATGCACCTGCAGCCGCGAAAGAATGCTGGGGGCGATTGCCGCGCTGGGACAAAAGCAGATTGAGGATATGCTCGCAGAGCAGGTAGCAGAGGGCAAGGAGGAAGAGCTTGAGGTCGCCTGCCGATTCTGCAACAAGAAGCATATTTTCAAGGCGGAGGAGCTCAGAGGTTTAGCTGAGTAATTTTAGCGTCTTCTCCTACGGCCTCACCCTGCGCGGTTGCACCGCGCGCGTTCGGTAAAAGCAAAGATGCCCTTTCTTTGTCATCCGACAAAGAACGAACCAAGAAAACGGACCAAGGCCCCCCTTGGAACCCCTACACCCCGACGGCCTTTCAATAGCCGTCGGGGCTTTTTCCTTTGCAAGTCTTCTCCATCTTGGGCACATAAGCGCACGCCCAAGATGGCTTTGGCTAAGGAACGCGCTTGCTAACCTCGCCTGCCGCGCGTGTTAACTGCCTTGAAGTACGGCATAAGAAATTTTCATATAATCTCTCTTGTTTCGCTATGTAGCGCGGCAATGCAGGGAGGCTCCGGAGGGAACGTCCGGGTTTCCTTTCTTTCGCCCTTTCTTTGTGAAACGACAAAGAAAGGGCATCTTTGCTTTTAGCGAGCGCGCGCAGCTGGGCGAGCCTGTGGAAGAAGTCGTTGGAAAAGCAGATAAAAAAACGAGGCCGCCCGAAAGCAACCTCGTTTTCTTTATCGCTATGCAATTACTTCGTCTTCTCTGCGATGAAATCGAGAACCGTCTGCATCGAAGGAATACCGGTCGATGCGCCCAAAGCCTGTACGCAATGTGCGCCAACGCCGTTACCGAACTGTGCGGCCTTGACCATATCCCAATCGTTTGCCAGACCCGTCAAAAAGCCCGAGCAGAAGGAGTCACCGGCACCCGTGGTATCAACGGGGTGCTCAACCAGGAATGCGGGAACGAGCGTAGGCTCCTCACCGTGAGGGGAAACCAGTGCGCCGTCCTTGCCAACCTTAACGACGATGTTGGTCGGACCCATGGTGTGCAGCTTTTCTGCGATCTTATAAGGATCTTCCTCGCCCGTGATCTTGGCAGCTTCCTCGATACTGGGAATGAAGTAGTCCAGCTCGGGCAGGCACGCCTCGATCTTAGGCAGCCAAACGTCGTCAAAATCCCAAGCGGTATCCAGAACCGTGATCTTGCCCATCTCGCGTGCGCGCTTCATCAGCTTGCGGGTAGGCTCGCCGTCAAAGCTGGTCAAAAGCATGGCGCCGCCGACGAAGACGATGTCACAGTCAGCCAGAACCTCGTCCGAAATATCCTCGAGAGTGAAAGCAGCAGAGGATGCAGGGTTATACAGGAAAGAACGCTCGCCCGACTCGTAGATACAAACGACCGAAACGGTAGTCTGAACGTCGTCACGCTGAACGATGCCCTTGGTGTCAACGCCGCAGGCCGTCATTTCCTTCTTAACGAAATCACCCATCATGTCGTTGCCGACGAGGCAGGAGATGGAAACAGGTACGCCCAGCTTTGCCAGGTCGTTGGCACAGTTGGTCGCACAGCCGCCAACCAGCGTGGATACCGACTCAACGGCGCGCAGCGTGCCGGGCGCGGGAACGGTGGACGCGGGCTTGACGATAATGTCAACGGTTACGGAACCGATACAAAGAATCTTTTTCATTGCAAGTACTCCTTTTGCAAAAAATCAATAGATAACAACATTATTATATACCATTCCTTCCCATAAGTCAAGAAATTTTGCGGATTTTTTGTCCTCCCTATTGACATTTCGATCAAACGTGCTATAATATAAACAGTTGAACAATCATTCAATCGTTTGAGAGGAGGAATATCCATGTTTGCAGACGAGCAAGAGCTGATCGACGTTGCCGAGCTGTACCGTGTGTTCGGTGATAAAACACGCGTCACCATTCTGTACACGCTGACGGAGGATGAAAAATGCGTCAACGACATCGCGACAGCCTTGAACATGACGCTGTCGGCCGTGTCGCACCAGCTTCGCATTCTCAAGCAGGCCCATCTGGTGCGATATCGCCGCGTGGGCAAAAACGCCCTGTATTCGCTGTCCGACGATCACGTTCGCACCATTCTTGAGCAGGGGCTCGAGCACGTGCGGGAATAATTTACTTACGAAAAAGGAGTATTATCATGAAAAAATCATTTGCCATGCAAGACCTCGACTGCGCCAACTGCGCCGCAAAAATGGAGGCCGCCATCAAAAAGATCGACGGCGTCAACGACTGCTCGGTCAATTTCTTCGCCCAGAAGATGATTTTGGACGCTGACGACGCTCGCTTTGAAGACATCGTAGCAAAGGCCGCCGCCGCGATCAGAAAAGTCGATCCCGACTGCCGCTTGATCGTAAAATAAAGGAGACATCATGTCACGCAAGCAAAAAAAGACGCTCCGTCGCATCATTGCGGCCGCCGTTCTCTTTGTCGGCGCGGCCTTGTTGCCCCTTTCGGGCTGGTGGCGCTTGCTCGTTTTTCTTCTTCCCTACGCTATCATCGGCTACGACGTGCTTTCAAAAGCCGTTCGCGGTATCGTGCGCGGGCAGGTGTTTGACGAAAACTTTCTCATGGCGCTGGCGACCGTCGGCGCACTGTGCATCGGAGAGTACGCCGAGGCCGTGTTCGTTATGCTGTTTTATCAGGTGGGCGAGCTGTTCCAATCCATCGCGGTGGGCAAAAGCCGCCGCTCGATCGCGGCGCTGATGGACATTCGCCCCGACGTGGCACACGTTGAGCGAACGCTCGATGACGCAAGCATCCGCTACGATGAGGTCGATCCCGAGGAGATCGCGATCGGAGATACCATTCAAGTTCGCCCGGGTGAGCGCGTGCCGCTGGACGGCACGGTGATCGAGGGCGAGTCCTACCTGGACACCGCCGCGCTGACAGGCGAACCCATTGCCCGTCGCATCGGCGAGGGCGACGCCATCATCAGCGGCTGCATCAATCAAAGCGGTACTCTGCGCATTCGGGTGGATCGCGCCTACGGGGACTCTACCGTCGCCCGCATCCTCGCGTTGGTCGAGGACAGCGCGGCGCGCAAGTCCAAAAGCGAGGCCTTTATCACTCGCTTTGCCCGTCTCTACACCCCTGCCGTCGTCATCGGCGCGGCGCTGCTCGCGCTCATTCCCTCGCTTATCACGGGCGAGTGGCTCGTTTGGATCGAGCGAGCCTTGACCTTTCTCGTTATCTCCTGCCCCTGCGCGCTGGTCATTTCGGTGCCGCTGTCCTTTTTCGGCGGCATTGGCGGTGCCTCGCGCCAAGGCATTCTGTTCAAGGGGGCGAACTATCTGGAAATGCTCGCCGACTGCGACACCGTCGTGCTGGACAAAACGGGCACGCTGACCAAGGGCTCGTTTGAGGTCACGAGCATTTGCCCGACCGACGAATCCACCGAGTGCGCGCTGATCGAGCTCGCCGCGCTGACCGAGCAATTTTCTTCTCACCCCATCGCCCACTCGCTGATCCGCGCCTACGGGCAGCCCCCCTGCCCCGACCGCGTTGATGCAGTTGAGGAGATCGCAGGCGAGGGCGTCACGGCAAAGGTGGACGGTCACGCAGTCGCCGTTGGCAATCTGCGCCTGATGGCACGCGTCGGCGTTACGGTTTCCATCCCCAACAACGAGATCGGCGGAACCATCGTCTACGTCGCACGCGAAGGAACGTTACTGGGACATATCGTCATTCAAGACGAGTTGAAATCCGATACTAAGAACGCCATCGCTCAGCTCCGTCAGGCTGGCGTCAAGAGCATCGTCATGCTGACTGGCGACCACGAGCGCGTTGCCGCCGCGGTGGCCGACGAGTTGGCGCTGGACGGCTACGTCGCCGAGTGCTTGCCCGGCGACAAGGTCAATCGGCTGGAACCCCTTCTCGACCGTTGCCACGCCCGTTCCAAGCGCGCACGATTGGCCTTCGTTGGCGACGGCATCAACGACGCCCCCGTGCTGACACGAGCAGACGTTGGCATTGCCATGGGTGCGCTCGGCTCAGACGCCGCCATTGAGGCCGCCGACGTGGTGCTGATGGACGACAAGCTATCCAAGATCGCCACCGCCATGCGCCTCTCCCACCGCACGGGACATATCGTGCGGCAAAATATCGTATTTGCCCTTGGTGTCAAGGCGCTCGTGCTGCTGCTTGGCGCGTTGGGCTTGGCTACGCTCTGGGCGGCGGTATTCGCCGACGTCGGCGTGGCCGTCATCGCCATTCTCAATGCCATGCGGACGTTGAAATAATACAAACAAAAAACGAGGAAGACCGATCGGTCTTCCTCGTTTTTATATGTTTGTTAATTATACGCAGCCCTGTGCCTTCATCGCCTCGGCAACCTTGATGAAGCCTGCGATGTTCGCACCTGCGACCAGGTCGTCTTCCATGCCGTATTCCAAAGCGGCCTTGACCGAGTTGTCGAAGATGTTCTTCATGATGGTCTTGAGCTTAGCGTCGACCTCTTCGGCAGACCAGCTGTAACGCATCGAGTTCTGGCTCATCTCCAGGCCCGAAACGGAAACACCGCCTGCGTTGACTGCCTTGGAGGGAGCAACGACGGTGCCGTTGGCCTTCAAGTAAGCCACAGCCTCGTTGGTGGTGGGCATATTGGAGACCTCAACGTAGTACTTAACGCCGTTGGCAACGATCTTCTCTGCCTCTGCCATACCGACCTCGTTCTGGGTTGCGCAAGGCATCACAACGTCAACCTTAACGCCCCAAGGCTTCTCGCCCTTGAAGAAGGGTACGCCGAACTTATCTGCATAGTCCTCAACTCGGTTACGGCAGGACGCACGCATTTCGAGCATGTAGTTGATCTTCTCCTCGGTTGCTACGCCGTCCTCGTCGTAGATATAACCGTCGGGGCCCGAGATGGTCACGACCTTACCGCCCAGCTCGGTGATCTTCTTGACGGCACCCCAAGCAACGTTACCGAAGCCCGAGATAGCAAAGGTCTTGCCCTTGATGTCGTCCTTGAAGTGCTTGAGCATTTCAACCGTGTAATAAACGGCGCCGAAGCCGGTAGCCTCGGGACGGATGAGCGAGCCTCCGTAGGGGATGCCCTTACCCGTCAGAACGCCGGTAAACTCGTTGGCGAGTCTCTTGTACTGACCAAACAGATAACCAATCTCACGTGCGCCTACGCCAATGTCGCCGGCAGGAACGTCGGTGTCCGCGCCGATGTGGCGGAACAGCTCGGTCATAAAGCTCTGGCAGAAGCGCATAACCTCAGCGTCCGACTTGCCCTGGGGATCGAAGTCAGAGCCGCCCTTACCGCCGCCCATGGGCAGCGAGGTCAGCGAGTTCTTGAAGGTCTGTTCAAAACCGAGGAACTTCATGATAGACGCGTTAACGGAGGGATGGAAGCGCAAGCCGCCCTTGTACGGACCGATCGCGCTGTTGAACTGTACGCGGAAGCCGCGGTTGACCTGCGTTTTGCCCTGGTCGTCCACCCACGGAACGCGGAATGTGATCTGGCGCTCGGGCTCGACCATACGGTCAACGACGCCTGCTGCCACCAGGTCGGGGCGGCGGTCGATGACGGGCTCGATGCTCTCGAACACCTCGGTCACAGTCTGAATGAACTCAGGCTCACCGGGGTTGCGCTTTTTTACCGTTTCAAGAACGTCCAAAAGGTATTGATTTTTCATGGTAAATTCCTCCACTATCATAGCTTAAATTCATATCTCGCGGCAGCAAGAGGAGCTTCCTCCGCCACCGTTTATCTTATGTTGGTATTATATACCGTTGTGCGTGTTTTGTCAAGAGTTTTTGCAAGAAACAAAGGGCAAACTTTCAAAAAAAGTCGAAAATAGGCGGGACTGCTCGCGCAGCCCCGCCAAAAATAAATGTTATTCCGAGTAAATATGCGTACCCTGTCCGGACTCCAAGGCAAGCTCAAACAGCGTGTAGGGATCGACGTACACGTAGGTGTAGCCGTCATCCTTGGCGTTGGCGTACTCAATGAAGTTCTGAATGCAGGTGATGACTTCACCGGGAGAGCGAACGACCGTACGGTAAGCCGAGAAGTTGTTGCCCGTATTCTTGGCGTAATCGTACATCTTATCGTATACCGTCGGTGCAGGATTGCCCTTGTCGTCCTTGCCCGAGGTGTCGGTAGGATCGATACCGTTCATCAGGTGCAGGTAGACCGTTTCACCGTCGAGAATGGTCAGCTTTTTGGAGCTGTCGTTATGGAACGAGCCGATGGGCGCGATCTTGGCATAAGCTTCGAAGATCTCCTGGGTCATTTTATTGTTACCGTTGATGATAAAGCCAACGATATCCAAGTCGAACTTAGCCATATAGGGCATATTGAACTCGGTCCAGGTGTCAAGCTCGGGGAGAGCGGAAGGAATGACGTAGCCCGCGCCGCTGTCGCCCGTGACGATAAAGTCGTGACCCAGATTTTCATAAACGTAATCGAAGATCATCGGCACGCGGTCGGACAGGTTGGGGTTGAAGCCCCACATCAGCGGATACTCCTCGCCACGCATCGAATCGCGGAAGAAGCCGGGGATGTGCTGCTTGAGCCATGCGGAGGAGTCGTAGTCACCCATGTAAATGGTGAAGTAACGAACGTCGTCTTCAAATACGTAGCTTTCGTCGGGCTCGTTGTTGACGTACTCGTCAACCGTGCTCTGATACTGGCAGTAAACGGAGGCGTTGGTCATCCATGCGGGATGGGCCGCATCGGCTTCCTTGACGCAGTTATACTGCGAAATGACCTCAACGAACGCCCACTCCAGCTCGGTCGGCTTCAGCACCGTACCCATGTTGTTGTGAGTGGTGTACTTCATGTACCAGGGGGGGAAGCCCATGAATCGAATCATCTTGCCGTTGTTTCGCTCCTGCATGGTGCGCAGGATCAAATGCAGCGTTTCGGCATCCGTACCAAGCGGTTGATCGGGATCGTCGCAAGGAGCCTCCTCGGTCACGCAGGTCAGGTCGATGAAGAAGCACTCGTTGTAGATGTAATAGTCGTGGCTGAAGAGCTGGTTGCTCGCCGGCGACGGATCGGAAGCATGCTCGTAAATATAGTTGCCGGGCACGCAGGAGGCACCGTCCAGAACGTAAGCGATCATACCGGGGTTGCACTTATCCATGTACTTTTCCAGTGCCCAGATATAGGGGTCGCACTTGATGGAGCCGGTAGAGGGCTTATTGATATCAGGGATCGTGCCCTCACCCGTGAACTTGTTGGTCAGATCGAGCTTAACGGGAACATCGTGCTCCACCAACCACTGATACAAGCTGTTGGAGTCCGCATTGTAACGAACGGGAAGGTAGCCGTCAACGCTGCAGACGGTTGCCGCAACGTTTGCAGTCGCGGGAGCATTAGGATCCCAGACGACAAGGCCTGCTTCCTTGATATACGGGCCGAATACGTCCCAGAACGCCGACCAGGTGGTCAGATTTTCCTGAACACAGCCCGAGAGCAGCTTGCCCTCACCGGAAATGTAATCCAGCCAGAACTTGTCCTGAGGGTCGGAGGTCCAGTACATATACAGGTCATTTTCCTTGGCGTTCTTATTCATACGGCCCTGCAGGCTGGCAATCAGACGAACGATATCGTTGTGATTGGTGCTGCTATGGTCCGTACCACCCAGCACCTTAATGTCGCCGATCAGATAGACGACGGAAGGATACTCAAACGAGCCCTTGTAATCCAGTCCCTCGGGGATGGCGAGATCGCTCTTGGCGAAGGTGCCGTCCTCGACGTTATAGCCAAGATAGGTCGTAAGGAAATAATCGACTGCTCGGTCCAGAGCGACCGAAGAACCACCGTCGATCAGGATCTTCTTGCCCGTGAAAATGATCACGAACTCGTCACGAGCGAGCGTTTCGGGAAGCTGTGCCGTTTCTGGGCGGTTGGTTCTGCCGACCAGGATCTCATAGAGCTTACTCTCGTCATCCTTATCCCAGTCGTCCATAATATCGATCTTGCTGCCGGTCGCCTCAGCGATCAGGCGGCGCAATTTAATGGCGGCCAGAGTATCTCCGTCCTTGCCGCCGGATTTTTCGCTGCGAACCACGTCATACTGTGTTTCGCCGCCCTTGATGATGTCCACCATGGGGACCTCAGGCTGCGGCGGATTTTCGACGTCGGGACCGTCGGGCTGCGGCTTGCAGCTATTCAGGCATAGCAGCATGCTAAACAATGCGGTCAGAATCAAAAGAAAAGTGGCTAACCGTTTCATAGTAACCTCCATTTGGTTGATACTACTATTATAACGGATATTGCCGAAAAAAGCAATAGTAAACAAAAAGAAAATCCGAGAGTTTAGCAGGAACTCCCGGATTTTCCATCATCTTAAATATTTTTGATTCAAGCGCGAAAGCAACTCCGCCACGGGGACGATAAACAATCCCGCGCCCAGATTGCCAAAAAAATGCAGCAGATCAAAATGAAAGCCCTTGACGATCCAGGCAATCATTCCCGCCCATCCCGTGCGGTAAATCAGCGCGTAGAAGGGCGCGTACAGCACACCGAACAGCAATCCGTGCAAAGCGCAAACGGTCGTGTAAGCAACGCAGGCGATCGACCGAGGCATTCGTTTGGGTAACAGCATCACCGCGCCCCAAAGCAACGTCCAGATATACAGATATGGCACCCACCATTCCGCTAAGCCGGAAAAAATGCCCATAAGCAATACGTAGACGTAGAGCGGAATCAGCGCCTTCCAGCGAAAAACGATGGTATACACCACGATCAGCATGCCCAGTATATGAATATTGGGGAGAGCCTCCATGATCAGGTCGGAGCAAAACATCAGCGCACCAAGCATGGCGAACAGCACCATCTCGAAGATGCGCCTGCTCTGTCGTCGGCGGCTGTGGCGCTTTTGAGAATTCAGATCATTACTTTGCGTAGACAATTTCGTAATGCTCTCCGTCAGCGATGTCAGTGGAGTCAACGCCGGTCATCAAGGCCGTACCACCCTTACAGAAAGACCAATAGCGCTGATTGACGTCGTAATCGGCCAACATACCGTTGACCTTTTTGACGTACAGACCGTAAGGGCCGTCCTCGCCCTCGATCAGCTTGTGAGCCAGCAGAGCCTCGCCCAACGTTTTGGCGTCGGTGTGGATGGTAAAGGTGACGGACTGCTCCTCGACCTTGACTTCAACCTCGATGGTCTTACTGCCTTCGCCGAATTCCTTGTCGCTACGATAGGTTGCATCCTCCCAGACGCCGACGGCGTCCACCTTGTCCGCGCAGGCGACCAGGCAGAAAATGCTCAATGCGCAAAGCAAGAGAGCAATGGCAGATTTGATTTGATGTTTCATGATTCTTCATTTCCTTTCGTGTTTTTGTCCACAAAAAGGATAAAACAAAAGCACCCCTTCCCCGGGGTGCGTGCTCATGACGAAAAAGGATACCCTGCCGTATCCGCGTCCTGACCGCCTCTCCCCATTTTGCCCAAGAGATTTTTGTCGATCACAGACCGATAAGCATTCCGACTGAGGAGTTGCCTCCATCACGGCAATGGCTGTTGCCACGGATTTGCACCGTTGTTTCCTTATCCCCGAGCGTTGCCGTCGCGCGGCAGGCCCGATTTTCCACGAGTGTGGAACGATCTGCGTTATTCTTTTGTGTAACTAAAGTATATCACATTTCATCGTCCCTGTCAATAGCAATCTTCTTCAAAGGAATCCCGCGGAGCACAATTTACTCCGCGGGATGCTATGTATGTAATTATTTGCTTTCGACGTACGTCTCTTCGTTTTTGATACCGATAGTAATTCTATTGTACATCTTCAGAGTACCGCCGTTGTGTGCGAACGACGTACCGTTCCAACGCATCATATTAACGATCGTCATTTCTCCGCTATTCATAACGATCATCGGCGACTTGGAAGAACCGTAAAGGCCATATCCGCCTACGTTGTCGCAACCGACATTGGCAACCAATGCCGTAGAATCATCATTGCAGGTGATCAGCGTTTTCGGACCGTAGGCAAATGTGTTGTAAATGGTTTGATTCTCAGCGCCACTCAAAACAATATATTCGGCGTATTTACCGAGAATACCGGCAAACAGAATACCATGCAGTTCGTCCTGCGTCTCCTGGATCCAATTTTCACGACCCGGGATCGCGCAGCGAACGACTACCGTACCGTTTTGCAAGCAGCCCGACAGCATACCGTTCTTACCGCCCAGAAGGAAAGTATTATAATAGCAGCAGGTAGAAACCTTCTTTATAAAATGGTTATCGCAGTCTCTGAAATCCACGCCGTACGCAGCCGCCGCGATCGAGCAGTTGACGATATACACGCCATCCCCTTTGCCTCGTACGGCATAGGTCGTGTTGAGATCTTCATCGCGAGGACCGTTTTGAGGATAAACGATACGAACACCGTTCAGACCCGCATGATCCCCATCAAGGGTAATGAAAGCGGCATCCGTCTCGGCATCATACTCTAATCCGTCGCCATAATAGCAGAGCAACAGCGTTCCGCTGTAATTGCCGCCCTGATCGCGCTGTGCAACTGCGGACGCACCGCGTAGCTCAACGCCTGCGGGAACTGTGACCGGACCGTCAAAGCGATACATACCGCCGGGCAGGTAAACGACACCGCCGGTAGCCGCTGCTTCGTTCAGCTTCGCCTGCAGCGCATCGGATACGTCGGTATTACCCGTCTTGTCCAGATCAGCGACGTAAAGAATCTCAACGGGCTTGACGTAAGTTCTCTTGAAATCCACGACAAAGGCAGACAGATCGCTCTCGTCCGTGATGTATTCGCCCTTGATATCGCCCGTGACCTTAACGTCGCACAGCTTGACCATACCGGGCACTTGTCCCGCATTGTTCTGGAAGCTATAGTTGTAGATACCGTTTTCAATGGTGCTGCGGGCGATGACCATACCCCAACGGCGGTCAAGCTGATGGATCAGCATACCCTTACCGCAGTTCAGAATCTCAATGTCAAGCAGAGAACCTGCAAACTGAATTCTCTTACCAACCATGATCTCGATACCGATGCTGCAATCGCTGACCTTGAGCGACTCAAACTCGGTCCACTCGAGGTCACCCAGCTTCAGACCAACGGCGTTTTCCTTGGTATAAGCGTCGAGCTTAGCCGCGTCGGCAGCAACGATATACTTAGGAGCCGTAGCTTCTTTCCAGTACTTGTTGCTGATCACAACGTCCTGCCAGGTACCAACGTCAGCCTGATTGTATACCTCGGCACCGGTGTAAAGGAAGGTGCCCTTGAAGTTTTCAACCGTCAGCTGCTCGTGCGCACCGCCGCTCGAGTTACAGCAAGCGCCGATACCGCGGAAGCCGTTAAGAACGGTAACGTTCTTGACGGTGGAAAGCATGTAGTTGTTACCGATACCGTCGGTATAGAAGGTAAAGGGATAATATCTGATGGCATCCAGCGACTGCTCGGGATAGTAAACGGTCAGACCGATGACACCGCCCGAACCGCCAAGCATGAAGGTACCTTCGATGACCTCTTGACCGGGCGCATACTTATCCTGGCTCTCACCGTAAATGCAGATAACGGTACCGTATTCATTGCCCTCGTCGGGATCCTGCCAGTCACCGCGCAGCGTTACGTAGGGAGGAATCGCGATCTTACCCGAGATCGTATATACACCGGCAGGCAGATAAACCGTACCGCCGCCGTTCTTGGCACAGTCGTTCAGAGCCTTCTGAATACCGGCCGTGCTGTCGCCGATACCGTCAGTGCTGACGGCATAACCGTCCTCGGTAACGACGATGTCGGCAATGACGACGTCATCCGTGGGATACTTGGTCTGTACGACGCGAGGCTTGACTCGACCGTTGGAATTATCCTTGAGCACGACGTCAAAGGGTTGAATCTCGTACGTGCCCAGATAATCCAGCGTTTCGGTGATCAGGCTCGTGTCCTTCAAATATGTATTCGTGAAATGTTCAACTGCCAGCAAAATTGCTTTTTCGCTCTTACCGGCCAGAACGATCTTGTTGCCCACAACCTGGATCTTGTAGGTATAGTCCTCAAGGGACTCGAGCACCTGCTTGCTCTCGGGGCGATTGGTATTACCGATCAAAATTTCATAATAGCCTGCAATCTCCTCCTCCGCGATGTCACGACTCACCCAGTCGTCGCTGATTTCAACCTCGGTGTTGAAGATCTCTTGCATGGTAACACGCAGTTGAGCGGCAGCCTTGTTGATCTTGACGTCATTCCGTTCGGGACGGATTACCGTATAACGGAAGGTGCCGTCCTCGTTGAACAGCGTCAGCTTGTTTCCATCGTCGGGCGGGGTAACGTCACCGGGAGTATCTTCACCGGGGTTTTCCTCGTCCGCGGGAGGCGTGTCAGTGGGCGTACATGCTACCAGGCCAAATACCATGGCAAAGCAGCAAAGCAGCAAAATAAGAGTAATTAATTTTTTCACGATCATTCTCCTTTTTGTTTTTATATCAATTTTGCTATTATCCGAGCTTTATTCGTCTCCGAGATCCAACGTGCTTCGCGCGGGCAGATCAAAGTCATCGTCAAAATCGTCATCGTCAAAGTCGTCTTCCTGCGTTTCCTCGGGCTCCGCGAATTCGGGGTCTTCAACCACAGGTTCTTCAACTGCAGGTTCTTCAACTGCAGGTTCTTCGACTGCAGGCACTTCGACTGCAGGTTCTTCAACTGCAGGCTCTTCCCCCGCGGACTCTTCCTCCGCGGACGCTTCCTCCGCAGGTTCTTCAACCACAGTCTCTCCCTCCGCAGGTTCTTCAACTGCGGGTTCTTCCCTTGCGGGCATCACAACGGCAGGAGTCACAATCCCGAGTGCCTCGTCCTCCGCTTCGTCATCCGCTTCATCCTCAGCATCGTTTTCCGTCTCGGCCGCCTCGGCATCCTTTCGCGCCGTGGAGGCTACGTATGCCATCATGAAGCGAAGCTCTGCCAGCAGGTAGGCACACAGCGCCAACACGGGCCCCAGCCAGACAGGCTGACCGCCGAGCAGCACCGTGCAGATCGATGCCAGCAGCACGATAATGATCAATTCAAAGATCAACACCGCGACGTTGTTTTTTATATAGCTTTTCAGGTAATATCCTGTTCCCTTTTTCATATCCATTCCTTTCGTTGTTTCATCGGACTTATGCCTCAAGGATCACGCATTCCTTGGCGCTTCCCGTTACGGTGCGTCCGTCAACAGTCAAAGTGCTCTCCTCATGGAACACCGCCATCAGCGTGCCGTCGTCCAGCAAAATCGCCTGACATGCGCTCGTATTGCTCACCACGCGCGCGCCGGCGCCCTCGCCGCGCGGCGTGACCGCGTAAGCGTAGGAATCCTGCTCGGCAGGAATATAGGCGCAGAACAGATCTCCCTCCTCGCGCGTCAGCGGCTCTTCGTAGCTGTTGCGCTTCCAGGAGCCGGTGCGATGGGTGATCTCGGCGCAAAGGTGCGTGTTCTCGTCCAGATTATGATAAGTAAATTCACCGTGATGGACGCTTTGACCGTCCTCGCTCCACTGCATCTCACGTGCGCGGCACTGATCCAGCGTCGTCGTGAGTGCGCCCTTTTCGGGAGCCTCGTCGCGGATATCGGTGCCAAGGGCAACCAGCTTGCCGTCGAACGCAAAGAAGCTGACGATTGCCGTAATGCCGTCGTGCTCAGGTCGCTCAAAGATGATACCGCGATCGCCTCGGGTCATGCCACCCGTGTGATCGTTGGGCAGCGGCACGCACCACCAGTCCATGCGGACCTTAAGCTGGTCGTCCGTTTCCAGACGCGCTGTCGTGCCGGGCATGTGGGCAAAATCGTAAATGGGGTTGACGTCCAGATATTCATCACCGCGACGCATAAAGCAGGTACGCGTACCGTAGGACATATTGTAGCACAGATGTCCCTCGGCGTTGCACACCTCCATGTCATACTGCCCCGGTGCGTGGCACTTGACGCCAATGTGCGTGCCGTTCAGATTATGTGCAAGGTAGGACACCTTGGGATAGTGGCGGGTAGCTCTGTTTCCTTGCTCACAAACGACCGCACCGCGTGCGTTGTCGTCGCGGAAGGCAATCAGCTCGTCACGACGGGCAATGCCCTCAATGCGGCACAGCAGATCCACGCCAAAGTGGATGATGCGGGAATGCACCGCGCGGCGGCGGGTGAATTCGCGTCCCACGCCGTTATAATCGAAATATCCGTGATGCATCATGTTGTGCTGACCGTCCAGCACGTGAGTAAGCAGAATGTTGATCTTCTCCTCGGAGAAGGCGCAAGGGGTGCCTGAAAGCACGTAGGCCAGCTGCGACAGATCGAAGGTGAAGTTCGAGCCGTATCCGCCCGAATACCAGCGCGGACCGTGCTGACAGAAGGAGCCGTCCTCCTGAATGCCCTCGGTATGTCCCGCATAGATCTCGTCCTCGGCGCGCTTGGCGGCCGCGTACAGCAGTTCCATATCGTCCGTCATCAGCGCGTGACGAAGCGAGTTGCTGACGCCCCAGATCAGATTGGCGCCCGTCCACTTGGGAATGTCCGTTCTCGTTTTCATAGAGCCGCGTGCGGCAAGCGCTGCCATGCCCTCTCGCATATCCTCGGGCATGAGATCCCAGAGCATCAGACCCAGCGCCGTCATGTGGTTGGGGGTGCCGATGTCGTTGTGCCACCAGTTGGGATTGATGGGATCCTTGACCAGCCAGTAGCGGATCGAGCCCAGCACGCGCTCACGGTAGTCAGCGTCGCTCTCTATACGCTCTCTGCCGTCCTGACACAGCATGCGAAGCACGCGGTTGTAGTGATCGGCCGAGCCCCAGCAGCTGCGCGACATGTCGGCATAGTCGATATCCGACCAATAATACGTACCAGGCTCCTCGCCCGGCACCAGCCGCTCCGTCGTCAGGCTGTCGTCGTAGCCAATGTTGATATATTCACGAACGCATCCCTGCCAAAGCAGCTGCGTGTAACGTTCCTTTACCAATGCCAGCACTTGCATATCCTGTGTCATAGGCACCTTCCTTTCCGTCTTTGCGACGTATCCATAGCTATTACATATTGTATCAAATTTTCGCTACAATTGCAATACACTTTGCAAATTATTTACAATAAAAAAAGAAGCTGACGACGACAAGCATCGACAGCTTCTTTGCCATATTCATTACAGCACCTTGGAAAGAAAATCCTTGGTACGGGGCATCTTGGGATTGCCGAAGAATTCCTCGGGCGAGCCCTCTTCAAGAATGATGCCCTGATCGATGAACAGAATTCTGTCCGCGACCTCACGGGCAAAGCCCATTTCGTGGGTAACGACGACCATGGTCATGCCGTCCTCGGCCAGCTCCTTCATAACGTCCAGTACCTCACCGACCATCTCGGGGTCAAGAGCCGAGGTAGGTTCGTCAAACAGCATCACCTCAGGCTCCATGCAAAGAGCCCGCACAATGGCTACTCTCTGCTTCTGTCCGCCTGAAAGCTGATTGGGGTAAGACGCGGCGCGATCGTCCAGACCGACTCTGGCAAGCAGCGCCATCGCTTTCTCCTCCGCCTGCGCGCGCGGAATCTTTTTGAGCATCATGGGAGCGAGCGTCAAATTTTGCAGGATGGTCAGGTGGGGGAACAGATTGAATTGCTGGAACACCATGCCCATCTTCTGACGGTGGAGATTGAGGTCGACCTTTGCCTGCGTTAGATCCTCGCCGTCAAACAGAATACTTCCCGACGTGGGCTTTTCGAGCAGGTTCAAGCAACGCAAAAAGGTGGACTTGCCCGAGCCGGATGCACCAATGACGCACACGACGTCGCCCTTGTAAATATCGACGTCGATGCCGCAGAGTACCTGGAGATTCTCAAAATCCTTCTTAAGATCCTTGGTACTGATCACAATATTCTTATTTTCCATCGCTCTTCTTCAGCCTCCTTTCGAGAATAGACAAAAGCTTGGTCATGATCACGACCATCACAAGGTAGATCAAGGCAAGCAGAATGATGGGATTGAACGCATCAAACGTCTTATTCCTGATATTCGTTGCCGCTCTCGTCACGTCAACGATGGCCACGTAGCCTGCAACCGACGTTTCCTTGAGTAGCGCAATACATTCGTTACCAATAGCAGGAAGAATGTTTTTTATGGCCTGAGGGAAAATGATCTTGACCATAGCCTGTCCCTTGGAAAGGCCCAGACTTCGCGCAGCTTCCATTTGTCCCTTATCGACGGCGTTAATGCCGCTGCGGATCAGCTCGGCCATGTACGCACCCGAGTTGATACCGAAAGCAACAATGGCAACGATGATGCCGTCCGCTGATGCCAACACAATAAAAAAGAAGACCAAAAGAAGGACGGTAATGGGAATACCGCGGATCACCGTGGTATACAAGTCGCACAGCCAACTGAATACGCGCAGCTTTTTATCGTCCTCGCAGAAATACTTGACCACCGCAATGACGGTACCGATCAAAACGCCGATGACGAGGGCGCACAGGGTAATCAAGAGAGTGTTGCCCAAACCCTCGACGAGCCACATATAGCGATTGTCTTCAATAAAGGTCTCGTATAGCTTGTTAAACCAACTCATGTAAGCAATTTCCTTTCATTTGCCCGACGAGGGCAGAAAACTCAAAGAGCAGCTCCGCAAAATTTGTGCGGAGCCGCTGATGTCTTTGGTATGATATTTTAATCAAGGCTTGAAATAGGTCTCGCCGTACTTCTCGAAAATGCCCTCGACGGTACCGTCTGCGATCATATCCTTCAGGATCTTATCGATTTCAGCTACCAGATCCTCAGAACCGAAAGCAAAAGCGAATGCGTAGGGCTCTTCGGTCATCTTTTCTTCGAGAACGACCAGTCCGTCACCCTCTTCCACCATCTGCAATGCCGTCAGATTATCCACGATCCATGCGTCTACCTTGCCCGCTTTCAGTGCTTCCTTCGCATCTGCGTTGGCAGCAAATGCCTCTACCTTCAGTCCTGCCTCGGTGCAGCCCTCGTCAGCCGTAGTACCGGTCTGAACGGATACTTTTTTGCCCTCCAGGTCTGCCTTGCCCTTGATAGCACTGCCCTCTTTGACGACGATGACCTGTGCAGCCTCGTAGTAAGGAACGGTGAACAGCATATTTTCCTTACGGTCATCGGATGCCGTGATACCCGACATACCGCAGTCAAACTTCGCGGACTGAACGCCCGCCAAAACGGAATCAAAGTCCATCTGGGTGATCTCAAGCTCAACGCCCAGCTTTTCGCAGATAAGATTCAGAATGTCAACCTCGATGCCGACAACCTTGCCGCCTTCAATGCTCTCGAAGGGGGGGAAGTCGGGGCTGGTAGCAACAGTCAGTTTGCCTGCCTCTTTGACTTCGTCCAGGGTGTTACCCTTGGCGCCGCAGGACGTAAAGCACAGCATCGTGGCCAGCATCAATACGGCCAGCATAACAGCAAGAATTTTCTTCATGATAAATACCTCTCTTTTTTACCGCTCTCGGCGGTGATTTTTTTTACGATGGCAGGATTATAACACATTTTTTTTCATCTGTCAATACCTTTTTGAAAAAATATTCAAGTTTTTTCAAAAATTTATTCAGCCATCCCCAAAATATGCGCGATTTTCGCATATTTTCATGAATATTATTCATTTTGAACGAATAATCGCTGTTTTTTTATTACTTTCCCTTCTCTTCTCTGCTTGACGAAGCGGATTTTCTGTGCTACAATAAGAAAAAAAGGACGAATCGGGAGTAGGATCATGAAAAACACCACGCTCTGCTATATAGAAAAGGATGGAAAATATCTGATGCTTCACCGCATCCGCAAGGAAAACGACGAAAACCGTGACAAATGGATCGGCATCGGCGGCAAATTCGAAGCGGGCGAGAGCCCCGAGGATTGCGTGCTGCGCGAGGCACGGGAGGAAACGGGGCTGACCTTGACGGACTACCACTACCGCGGCATCGTGACCTTCGTTTCCGACGTGTGGCCAACCGAATACATGCATCTGTTCACGGCCACCGGCTTTGAGGGCGAGCTGCGCGAGGACTGCGACGAGGGCGTGCTGGATTGGATCGACAAAAAGGCTCTGCTCGCGCTTCCCATGTGGGAGGGCGACCGCATTTTTCTGCGGCTGCTCGACGAGGACGTTCCCTTCTTCTCGCTCAAGCTGGTCTACCGCGGCGACACGCTGACCGAGGCCGTTCTGAACGGCACGCCGCTGTCCGTCTGAATACAAATACAAAAGAAGCGACACATGAAAAATCATGCTCGCTTCTTTTTTATTAGGATCTATGGGGCGCCCCGCAGACCACGGCCACACCGCTTTTCCAGCGCAGGGCGATGGAAAAACGAAATCAACGACCGTTTGGGCAGTCAGCCGGACAATGCCGCTCGCAGGTCAAAGATACGAACGTTATTGTTGGGCTGAAAGGGTCTGCGGCGTTCTTTTCGCATCACTCGGGTCACTTTGCGGGCGCGGGATCGCTACTGCAGCTCACGCTCGTCTCACTTCACGCTTTCATCGGCTCGCAGTTCCTCCGTCAGCATCAAGCGTTTCTTGCGCGCTCTGCGAGATCACGCATCCCCATCTCTCCCGTTCCATTTCCTTTGCAACGGCGAAAAAATCAAAGAGAGAATTTGGCCAGCTTCTCGCGCAGGAAGTCAACGGCCATAGCAATGTCTGCCTCGGGCGAAGCGCCTACCTCGCGCTCGATGGTCAGGAAGCCATCGAAGCCGGCGGCGTGCAATGCAGGCAGGTAAATATCAAAATCAACGTCGCCCTTGCCCAGCGGCAGCTCCAGATAGGTGTGACCCATCTTGGCAAGCTCGGCATGGTGCAACGCCTCCTCACCGACGATCAGCTCACCCTCAGCGGGCTTGCGCAGCTTGATACCGTCCTTGGCGTGGGTATGTACGACGTACGGGCCGAGGGCCTTCAGTGCGTTTTCAGGACGGTCGCCTGCGACCATGACCAGGTTTGCGGGGTCAAAGTTGACGCGCACGCCCGTGGTATCAAGGCTCTGCAAGAAGCCGCCGAGAACAGAACCGAACTCGGGTCCCGTCTCCAGGGCAAATTTAGAATTCATGGAGTCGGCGTATCTGCCAAGCTCAGTGCAAGCGGCACGCAGAATTTCCTTCTGCTCGCATTCGATCTCGGGAACGCGGTGGATATGCGTGGTTACGATGTCGCATTCCAGCATTTTAGCCACGTCGATGATGCGCTTGGACTTTTCAATCATCTCGGGGTTGCGGGCAGGATCGTCAAAGCCGTATCCAAAGTCGCCGCAAATCGCAGAAAATACCATACCGTTGGACTTGACGATGTCAAGTGCTTCTTTCGCCTTGGCAGGCGTCATCGTGGCAAAGCCGAGCTCACCGCCCGTAGCGTAGGCCTGAATACCTGCTGCTCCCAGCTGTGCAGCCTTTTCTACGCCGGCACGGAAGCCCAGACGAAAGCTCTCTACCATTACTCCAATCTTCATAATCAAAATTCCTTTCTGTCTATCTCTTTGCGATGGAAAAAACCATCCTTTTATCCATACTTTCAATCCCTTATATATAATCATAATTTTGTTAACTCAAAAAGAACAAAATATGAACAAAATGTTATTTCACAAAAAATCGCACGATTTGACATCATTTTCGGTATCAACTTATTGACATTCAGCACAAAAAAGGGTACAATATTAAATTGGAAATATAGCCCCTTCCCGTCGGATGCGAATGACGCAAAAAAGAGAGATCGGGC
>SVRN01000080.1:2346-4169 GCA_015064805.1 Oscillospiraceae bacterium | reverse complement strand
TTGCCGACAATTGCAACAGCATCATCGCGCTTGCCGCCGTGCTGATCATCGACGCCTGCTTGGCCGACGATTCATAAGCCATTTTCCAAGACTGCCTTCCCGGGCAGTCTTTTTTATTGTTCTGACAGCTGCGCGTAAATCTCTCGTGCCACGCTATCGATACGGGCAATTTCCTCGTCCTTTGCCGTACGCAAGCGCTTGACGCTCGGCCGTCCCCACACGTCAAACAGCCGCGGACCGATCCAGGTACGGTAGTCGCTCGCCTCGAACACGCCCTTTACGATGCTCAGCGCCGCCTTTTTCGGCTTCATGAAAATAACCTTCATGGGGTGCTTGATGACGGCAAAGATCAAGGGCGGATAGTGAGACGTGATATTGGTAAAGGTGATGCCGGGATGGGCGATGGCCAAACTAACCCCGGTCTCATGCTTGAACAATTCATGCAAGCCGTACATCAGATAGCGCTTGGCGTTGCCATAGACCAGACTCGCCCGTTTGCGCGTGTGAAAATCCACGTCCGCGGCATCAGTCACAGAATAATTGTGTGCGATACTGCCCACCGCCACCACGCGTCCGCCGCATGCCCGCAGCTTGGGGAGCAGCGCGCAGGTCATGTAATAGGGCGACACGAAATTGATCTGAAACACGTTGTCGTAGCCCGTGTCGCAGATGCGGCGCGGGATACTGTAGGCGCCTGCGTTGTGGATCAGCACGTCAAACTCCCGTGTTTGAAGCGCCGCGCAGGCCGCACGGACGGATGCCATGTTCGAGAGATCCAACGGGATCTGATCGATCGTCGAGATCGGATATTCCTGCGACAGCGCCGCCTTGAGCGCGTCAGACTTTTGCTTATTGCGATCCAGCAGGATCAGATTTGCCCCCAGCGAGAGCAAATGACGGCAGATCGCACCGCCCAGCCCGCCGGTCGCGCCCGTGATGGCCACCGTGTGTCCAGTCAAATCCTTCGCGTTTTGCTTTAACCATTTATTTACGTTCATTTTATTTCTCACTTTTTGGAAATGGCAAAGCGGCGACCGCTATGAGCAGTCGCCGCTTCAAACTTATCTGAGCTTGATAACCATACCACCGGTCAACTCGATCATCTTGATGGCCTGAATGGAGAAGCTGTGCGCCTTGACTGTCAAAGGCTTGGTCAGCTCGCCATCGGCAAGAATCTTAATGCGCTTGATCTTTTTGGGAACCAACCCCTTTTGCTTGAGGATATCCAAGGTAACGGTATCGCCTGCTTCAAACGCGGCATCTACGTCACCAAGGTTGATGTGCCCCTTCTGACCTTCCGTCTTGGGATGAGAGGTTGCCGCAGACATGATATGCTCAGCGTCGCCTGACGCCACTACATCCTTTTGTATGTCAATATCCGAACCTTCAACAAAAGCACCTTCGGCATTCAACTCAATTTGTTCTTCCGCGGTCTGCTCATCTTCGTCTTCTTCAACGACCAGTGCCAACGCCAGCTCGTCGCTCATCAGCTCATCTGCTTCAATCGCGTTAATATGGTCAACGATCACGGGCACGTGAGGCTCTTCGGGATCCTCTTCCTCATCCTCTTTCTCGTCATCGTCCTTATCCTTGCCACCTACGGGAACGGCCGCGACGAACACGCCGCCGCGCTTGGAGTCGGAATCCTTGTCGGAATCGGAGTCCTTATCTTCACCCTCGGCATCAGCCTTTTCATCCTCGTCCTCGGACTTCTCGTCTTCCTCGTCCTCGTCTTCGTCCTTATCCTTGCCACCTACGGGAACGGCCGCGACGAACACGCCGCGCTTGGAGTCAGAATCCTTGTCGGAATCCTTATCTTCATC
>SVRN01000080.1:0-2336 GCA_015064805.1 Oscillospiraceae bacterium | reverse complement strand
CCTCGTCCTCGGACTTCTCGTCTTCCTCGTCCTCGTCTTCGTCCTTATCCTTGCCACCTACGGGAACGGCCGCGACGAACACGCCGCGCTTGGAGTCAGAATCCTTGTCGGAATCCTTATCTTCATCCTCGGCATCAGCCTTTTCAGCCTCGTCCTCGGATTTCTCTTGCCCGGAATCGCCTGCTTTTCTTTCGAGGTCCGTAAATTCATTTTCGTCCGTAGTGTTTTTCAGTACCTCGTCATCTGACGTCCGCTCTTCTTGCGCCGCCGCGGCATTTTCCGCATCAGCCATACCTTTTTCACGTCCAAAAAAACTGGAAAAAATGGAGGCCCCAAAGCTGGTGACAGCCACTGCTGTAATCGCTTCAATGCTACCTACGATAATCGAAATAATATCCATTCTGATATCCTCCTTGCTTGATGTTGACGCTATGACGTTTCTCTCCTCAGCAGAGTTACTTCTTGTTAAAATGTCCATAAAAGCGAAATGTTTTTTGCTTCTTTATAGTAATTGTATCACAAGATGCTCGTTTTGGCAATAGTTTTTTTCAGTTTTTATTCTATCTTATTCATTTTTTTCTTCATATATATCAAAAGCGCCCTCCCGAAAATGCAGGAGAGCGCTTTGTTTGATATCGGATCAATCCACAACTACCGTTCCGTCCTCGGAAACGGTGATGGTCATACCGTCCTTGACGTAGTCCAAAAACTCGTCGCCAAGGCTATCAACGACGGGCATGGAAACGTCGTCCAGCCACACGTCGGCCAAGATCGCACCGGCGGCCGCCAGCGAGTCGATGGGCTTCGAGAACAGCATGCAAGCGGGCTGACGCTTCATAGCGCAGGCACAGTACAGAACCAAGCCGCCCGTGGTCGAGCCGATAGTCATGGGCAGGCACAACGCCTTGCCCAGCATCTGCTTGCCGTACAGATCGGGGTTGTTCTGGTCACCGCAGGTCGCCTTTTTGTCACCAAACTGCAACGCCTTCTGGAAGGAGGCCAGCGTGTTCAGACCGCCGTGAGACACAAGAGCAGGCGCGGTTACTCTGCCGGGAGATACGACACGTCCTTTGAACGTTTTCATGCGTTTGCACCTCCTTTGGTAATTTGGGCAAGAATTTCATCGTCGGTATAGTAGCGCGCCGTGGTGTAGGTGCGCAGCTTGTTGGACGAGGTAATGACGGGCATTTTGCCGCACAAGGGATTGTTCATATACATCAGCGGGCAAATGTACGAGGTGATGACACCGGTCGCCTTCAGTCTTGCAGCATACGGCGTTTTTTCAAACTCCTTGAGCACAGCGGGCGAGGCGGTAAAGACCGTAGGAATAAGAACCTTGTCGTTGCCTGCCTCCTTGAGCGATGCCTCAACCTTATCCGTCCAGCTCTTGAGCTGCTCCAGACTCATGTGGGGGCATCCCATAAAGCACAGCTTGGGCTTGGCATCGGGATTCTTCCAAATGATGGGATAGCTCTTGTAAACGCGCTCCAGCTCGGCGTCGTCAATGACGTAAACCTGTGCGCCGTCAGCCAGCAACTCTCTGCCCTGCTCCTTGGCCTCGGGAGTGAGATTTTCTATATGGTACAGACCAACGGCACCGTTGGAGGCCGTTGCCGCGCCAAAATCCTTCAAGTAGGTGCAAGCGGCATCATCCAGCTCGCTGCCCAGCCATGCGTCCAGTCCTTCGACGTAAGGGACGGCTTCCATGACCTTCATACCAATGGCAGAGCCAAGGAGCTGTGCCTCGGGCTTTTTGGTCGTCTTGATTTTGACGAGCCAAGTTGCCTTTCTTCCCTCGTCGGTCAAAAGGCCAAAATACGGAACGTAGCCTGCGATCGAGCCCATCAGGTCGATGATACCCGAGTTGCGGTTGCAGCGAGCACCCAACACCGAGTTGGCGTAAACAACGGCCGAGGACTCCGCCCAAGAGAGCACGTCGCCCTTGCCGGGCTTGTTACCGACCTCGTCCATGTAGCAGGTGCAGGTGAAGGCATCCTCGTTCATCAGGCCCAGCTTTTCCAGCTGACCCTCGTAGAAATCCTGCGTTGCGTACATGATCTTGTTGAAGATCAGATTTTGCAGGAAGTTCGCGGGAACGTTCTTGTCAACGGGTCGGGGGTCGACCGAAAACTGCTGGCTCGATGCCACGCCCGCGTCAATGAGCTGTTGCATCAGATCAAAGACGGGGGTCATCATTTTCAGGCCGAATGAGGTAACGAGGTGGTTATACTTCGAGGTGACGGGCACCATTTTCTCGGCACCGAACGCGTCACCGTACATCACAAGCGTTTTCATGACCTTGGCAAGGACCTCGCCCTGCGCGCCGTCCAGCATCG
>SVRN01000023.1 GCA_015064805.1 Oscillospiraceae bacterium | reverse complement strand
AGATCGGTATTTGTTGGTCGAGGATGAGATCGACTATTTGGAGGAAAACGGCATCAAGGGCATGCATCTTGTCTATCACGGCTTGGCAAAGCTGAGCAAATGGCGCTGGGAGCCTATCTTGGAGCATGCCATCGTGTTCAAAAAGCAAGGGCGTCTGCTCGTTGAGCGGTATCAACTCAAGGGTCACAGCGGAGGAGATAAGGTCTATCTCGTACTGCCTGCGGACAAGCCCGATCGTGTCGTTCTGTATTATAACGCCGATCAATATGAATTGAATCTATAAAGACGAAACCCGTCCATGCACTCGATGCGCGGACGGGTTTTCTTTATCTTATTGTGCCGACACCCCGAGACCTTTTTCAAACATGGTCCAGACGGTCTCCTCGACGTTGAGATCGATCCGCTCGCAACGATCACGGATGGCCTCGTTGCCCGAGCGGTAGCCCCACAGATGGAGCTCGTACTCCCACTTGATGTGGGCAACGTCCATCAGCCCCGAGGGATCGATGCCGCGCTCGTTTGCCATCTCCAGCGTGCGTTCGTAAAGACGCTCGTAATACTGCTGTGAAGCGATGGAGGGGAATAGATTTTGCTCGTCGGCAAGGTCAATGATAATATCAATGGTCGAGCCGTCGGCGCGGGGCTTGAGCAGGGCGTGATCGGCCGCTTGGGTGGCCGCCTCGATCTGCTTGTCACTCGGCCCCGATTGCCATACGTCAGTCAGCGCTTCGTTGCCAAGACCGACCGTCATGTCGGATGCACCGCCGTTTGCCACCTCGAGCGAGGAGCAGTTGCGGAAGGCCATGTCGCCAATGGTCTTCACGCTCTTGCCCAGCGCGACGCTTTTCAGACAGCGGCAATCGGCAAAGGCGGAATTGCCAAGCGTGGTCAGACTGTCGGGAAGGGTGATCTCGGTCAGGCTGAAGCAATCAAAGAAGGCTTGCAGAGCGATGGTCTGCAGACCGTAGTTGAACTCCACCTTGCCAAGTACCGTGCAATGGGCAAAGGCCAACTCACCGATGGACTTGAGGGTGTTTGGCAGGGCGATCCTGCGCAGAACGTCGCAACCGTAGAAGGCGCGTACGCCAATGCTCTCACAGCCCGACGGCAGATCGACCAGCGCCAGACGGTCGCACTCGTAAAAGGCGTAATCGGGGACGTTGCCCTCGGTCAGCGTGGCCCGGGACAGCTTTTCGGGGACGTAGCCCGCGTTCCAGGTATAAGCCTGCGCACCGAAAATATAGCCGAGGTGATGGGATTGACTGTCGCGGCTCTCACCGATAAAGGGCAGAGAGATCTGCTCCAGCGAGGTGCAGCCCATATACGCGCCAAGACCGACGCGCTCGACGGCGCTGCCAAGGCTGACCGAGACCAAGGCCTTGCAATCGGCAAAGGCGTAGTCACCGACCGTCTTGAGCGAGACGGGCAGGGGAACGAAATGCAGCTGGGTGCAGCCCGAGAAGGCAAAGCTGCCAATGCTCGTCAGCGTGTCGGGGAGCAGAACCATGCGCAGCTTATCGCAATCCATAAAGGCCAGATCGGAAATCTTTGTAACCGTGTTTTGCAGAATGACGGTGTCCAGCGAGGAGGATACCTTAAAGCCCATGCCCTGGGCGGTATCAGCGCCGAAGAAGTAGGCAAGATATCCGTCCGCGTCGCGCGTTGCGCCCAGCTGAGGGGTGCGAAGAACCTTGATGGTGCGACAGCCTGTCAAAAGGTCGGGGGCAATCTCATTTACACAAACGGGGATGGACAGGGCGGTGAGGGTTTGGTTGTCCTTGAACAGCCCCTCGCCGAGAGAAGAGACGACCTTACCGTCGATCGCCGCGGGAAGAATGACGACGCCACCCTCGCCTACGTAGGTCAAAAGGCGGACGGTGCCGCCCTCGGTCAGCTCGTATGTAAAATCGGTCGCGGGAGCAACCTCGACGCCCTCAAAGGACGCCAACGCAAGCGAGGCGTAATCGGTGTTATCCTCGGTGAAGGTAGGATCGGGCAGGATATAAGGATCGTACGTCTTTGGGGGCTGATCGCTCGGCGGAGTCTCGGGTGGCGTGGTATCCCGACAGCCTGCGAGCGAAGAAAGCAATAATATGATACAAAGCAAAGCCGCCGCAAGGCGGATTTTTTTATTTTTCACGGTGTTTAACATAACGGCATCTCCTTGCCTACGATATATTATCTTTTATTTTACCATATTTCACGCGCGGGCGCAAGAGGGAAAAATAAATTTACATTTGCCGCAAAAGAAAATGCAGGGCGCGCACGATATGACAAGTTCCGCCGTGCCGACGTGCTACAATGAAAAACGGACAAGCCAAGCGAAAGGAGGAAACAGCGTGATCAAAACGGATCAAGAGATGGCGGTGAGCGTAGTCGACGGCGTTATGAGGGTGCGCTTGCCGCGCGAGATCGACCATCACAGTGCGGTGCGGGTGCGGCGGCTGATCGACGAGGCCATTTGCGCCCACCGTCCGCATCTGCTCCGCATCGACGCGTCGGGCGTGGAATTTATGGATAGCTCGGGGCTGGGGTTGCTGATGGGGCGACTGGCGCTGATGAAAAAGCTCAAGGGGGCATTGATTCTGTGCCGCCCATCGCCAAGCGTGTTGCGCATGGTGCGCCTGGCGGGAATGGAACGAATGATAAAAATTGAGCAAGATCAAACGTAAAAAGAGAGGAGATACAACATGGCAAGCTATTCCGTGGGCGATTACCCCCGTCGGGGGCTGACCGTCCGCAATGAAATCAACATCAAGCTGCCCTCGCTGTCGGTCAACGAGGGTATGGCACGAGCGGCGGTGGCGGCTTTTTGCGTGCAAGCCGATCCCAGCGCGACCGAGTTGGCTGACATCAAATGTGCCGTCAGTGAGGCGGTCACCAACTGCATCGTGCACGCCTATCGCGATACGATCGGCGAAATACAGCTTCGCGTCCGCATCTACAACGAGGGGCTGGTGAAAATTGAGATCAAGGACCGCGGATGCGGTATTGAGGACGTGCGCCGCGCCCGTGAGCCGCTATATACGACGGACGCCGAGGGCGAGCGAAGCGGCATGGGCTTTACCGTCATGGAAAATTTCTGCGATGGCGTGCGGGTGGTGTCCCGCCCGGGCAAGGGCACGACGGTGACGCTGATCAAGCGGCTGCAGGATCGGTTTTCGGCTACATAAGCGCATAAGCGCCAGCCGGAGGTGAAGGATTTGGACACGACGCAAACAAAAGAGCAAACCATCCAAGCAAACGATATACCGACCGAAGAAGCCGCCTGTGAGAACGCGGGCTTTGACCGCGCGCGAAGTGAGCGCAACCGCGCCTTGATCGAGCGTGCCCAGCAGGACGACGATGCCGCCATGGAGCAGTTGGTCATTGAAAACGCGGGGCTCGTGCGCTCGCTCGCTCAGCGATTTTGCGGGCGGGGGACGGAATTTGAGGATCTCATTCAGATCGGTACCATTGGCATGATCAAGGCGGTTCGCAGCTTTTCGCTCGAGCGGGGAACGGCCTTTTCGACCTACGCCGTGCCGCTGATCGTAGGTGAGATCCGCAGACATTTGCGCGACGACGGTATGATCAAGGTCAGCCGAAGCTACAAAAAGCTGGGCGCCCAGCTGATGCGGGTACGCAGCGAGATTTTGATGTTTGAGGAGCGCGAGCCCTCGGTGCGCGAGCTGGCCGAGCGGTGCGGCGTGGATATGGAGGAGGCGGCCATGGCGCTGGACGCCATCTCACCCGTGCGCTCGCTGTGCGACACGCTCCCGGGGACGGGAAACGGTGAGAGCACGCAGACCTACGAGGCGGTCTTGCCCGACGAGGAGAGCGCGGACGAGCTGGAGCGCATGCACGACCGTCTGGCGCTGACGCAGGCTATCTCTCGGATGCAACCGCTCTGGCAAAAGATCGTGCTGTTGCGCTACTATCGCAACCACACCCAACAGCAGGTCGCCGAGCAGCTGGGCCTGACGCAGGTCAAGATCTCGCGCGAGGAAAAAAAGATCGTGGCGTATCTGCGCGAGGAGCTGACGTCGTAACGAAAAAAGGACGGTGTTAGGCTGGTTCTCATAAGGATGTTTACAAATTGTAGGGACCGGCGTCCTCGACGGTCCGTGACACATAAATTTCGGCAGAGAACTTGTTTTCTCTGCCGATTTGTGTTATAATGAGACTAACGAAAAGCCTCCCTCCGAGAGGGAGGGGGACCGCGTTAGCGGTGGAAGGAGCCTGCGCAACTTTCGATTTGTGAAAACCTTCGTGTAACGCATTCTCCCTCAGTCGCCTACGGCGCCAGCTCCCTCCCGGAGGGAGCCTTAGGATGCATGCAACCATAGGGGTATGGGCTTTGCCCGAAGTATTTGTAATACAGATGCGAAACTGGCGATTAACGATAATAAACGAGGTGTAATTATGGACGGCAAAATAAAAAAATACATAGAAGAAAATAAAGTTTGTTCGGATTTGATATTTAGAAACTGGAGCGAGTTTGTAGAATTGCTTTTTGAGTGTGGAGGTTTTGTAAACGAGATCCTCTGGTTTGAATACGTCTTGATAGACAAGCAAAAGGATTCATTAGGTGGTGGAGGATACGGTGATAAAGAAAATCCCGAATATATGTGGGCTGAAACAATGATATATGACAGAAATATGAAACATTGTTCTTTAGAAGAAATCAGAGCCCATATTGTAGAAACTATTGATAAGTATAAGCCGCATCATTTAGTTCCTTGCTTTTTTGATATTGGCTAATAAGATTAACCCCGACAGATTTTTAATCTGTCGGGGTTAATCTTTGTTTTCTGCGAATCAAGTTGAATCAAACATCCTTATGAGAACCTGTCTTTACCGTCCTTTTTCTTTCAGCACCAATTTCTCAATCGCCTGTCCGACGCCGCCCTCGTGCGCGGCGATGGAAACGAAATCTGCCAGCGGCAAAACGTCAGGATGTCCGTCACCCATGACGACGGCAATGCCAGCCGCGCGCAGCATCTCCACGTCGTTGAGGCTGTCGCCCATGGCGATCACATGGTCGTTTGCAATGTCCAAACGGTCCCTGAGAAAATCCATGGCGGTCGCTTTGCTCAACCCCTTGGAGAATACCTCGGCGTAGGTGGGATGGCTGATCACGCCAAGGTGCGTGGCGAGTTTTTCAACCGCCTCGGGGGTAAGGGGCTTGGTGAAGCTGATCTTACTGACGCGTAGCTCGGGGTAGCGCTGCGCCATATCCTCGGCGTTCTTCACGGCGGGGCGATTTTGTCCCCAAAGCGGATGAACGAGCTCGGAGTGGTAGTTCAAAAGCATCTGCTCGCCCTCTAAGATCAGCCCGATCTCGACTTCGTCCGCTACCTGCATGGCGTACGCGATCTCCTCTTTCATCATGGCGTGTGAGAACAGAACCTCGCCCTCCATTTCGATATACGAGCCAAGACCTGCGACGATGCCCGTCAAATTCACGCCCTTGAGCGCCTCAAAAGGAACGTTGCCCTTGGAGCGCCCCGTGTTGATAAAGACCAAATGGCCGCGACGGATCGCTTCGTCGATCGCCTCTTTGGTGCGAGCAGGCACACCGCCGCGGGCGAGCAGCGTGCCGTCTATATCCAAAAAAATCAAATATTTCATATGCGTTTTCCTCTCTGTCGGACTGGTGTTATTATACACCGTTTTTCGCTTTTTTTCAAGATACATCGCGGCATTTGCGAAAAAAACGCGCAAGTGAGATAGGACAGGCAAATTTTTTCTTTTTTCACCATATAATGCAGCATCTTACGCCGTGAAAGGAGAATGAATATGCTTGCCGCACTCATCGCGCTGCTCACACGTTTTTTTCACATTTCGCTTGGGATCGGAACGCCCTCCCAGTTTCCGCCGCCGCTCTCACCTGCCGAGGAGCACGACTGCTTCGTGGCTGCTGCGAACGGGGATGAGGAGGCTCGTCAAAAACTCATTTTGCACAATCTTCGCTTGGTCTCCCACATCGTCCGCAAATATTACGGCACCTGCCGCAATCAGGAGGATCTGGTGTCGGTCGGCTCGATTGGGCTGATCAAGGCGGTCGATACCTTCCGCGTGGACAACGGCACCAAGTTTGCTACCTACGGCGCTAAGTGCGTGCAGAACGAGATCCTCATGCACTTTCGCCGTCTCAAGCATCAGAGCGCCGAGGTTTCTATGTACGACACCATCGACGTTGACCGCGAGGGCAATCCGCTGACCTACATGGACGTCATCGCCAGCGAGGAGAACATGACCGAGGAGGTCGATACCATGCTGTGCAGCCGTCGGGCGGTGCAGTTGGTTGGACAGGTGCTGGAGGAGAGGGAGCAGCAGATCATCCGTCTTCGTTACGGCCTGGACGGCCGCGAGCCGCTGGCACAACGCGAGGTGGCGACGCTGCTGGGCATTTCCCGATCGTACGTCAGCCGACTCGAAAAGGGCGCGTTGGAAAAGCTGCGCCATGCGTTGGGAGGATGAGCGAAAAAGGCTTTGGCGTTGTTGCAATAACAGCGCCGCCTTTTTTTGTGCAAAAGGGAAAAATTTGAGCAGGGAGGTGCTTTTGCTTGACGAAAGGGAAAAAATATGGTAGAATAAAATACAATATTATGCACTTTTGGACGATGGCCGATGGTGCAAAGTTTTTAAGGAGGAAAACAATGAAAAAGTATTTGTCTTTGTTTTTGGCAATACTGATGATCCTGACAGCACTGTTTACTATCGTTGCATGCAATGACCCTGAACAGCCGGACGACCCCAAGGATCCGGTGACAGAAGGCGGAGATAAGCCCCCCGTTGTCACTCCCCCCACCGGAGGTGGTGAGGTTGAGCGTATTCCGCTGAACTATCTGCCGACGGACGGCTTCAACGACGCACAGTTCCACATTCTTGAGTGGTCCTGCAACAACGTCGTTGACGTTGGTGTGAGCTGGATCCCGTGGGAAGAGGGTGACGTAGAAGAGGAAGACGGCGATATGCTGGCTTCCGCTGTATTCGACCGTAACGCGTGGGTTGAGGAGACCTACGGCGTTATCATTTCCAAGGAATATGCTCAGATCGAGTATGAGCCTACGTATACGACGAGAGTTCGTAACGATTCGGAAACCTCGAGCAATACCTATCAGCTGTTTACGATGCGTACGGTTGGGATCGTTTCTTTGATCGAAGAAGGCTATTTTGCTGATATGAATGAGTATGAGCAGTATCTGCGTACTGACCAGCCTTGGTGGGTTCAGGATGCGGTAGAGTCCTTTGCGTTGGGCTCGCATCTGTACGTGTGTGCCAGCGAAATGTTGTTGCGTGACAAGGGCGCAACGGCAGCCTTGTTCTTCAACCAGGTTATGACGAAGGACTACACCGATCTGCCCAACTTCTTTGAGTTGGCGGCGGAAGGCGAGTGGACGCTGGAGGAATTGATTTATGCTTCTGAAATCGTTGCTCATTCTAACGACAACGACGAGGAAATGAACTCTGCGCAGGATATATGGGGCTGTATCGGCGGCGATGACCCTATATACTACCTGTTCAACGCGGCAGGCTATAAGTTCGCTCATATCGATGAGGACGGTTATATTGCTTACGACTTCGGTTATGACGAGGATAGCGTCACGGTAATCAAGTCGATCTTTGACGACTTCCTTTACACCGATTGGTATATGAACTCCACTACTGAGGGTGAGTTCCTTGAAAAGGATCAGGACCTGTTCGTCGACGGTGTTTCGCTGTTCAAGACCGGTATGGTAAAGGATACCACCAACCGCCTGAAGAATATGAACGATCTGTACGGTATTCTGCCGTATCCGAAGTATACCCTTGACCAGGGTGATTATTCCTCTCTCGTTTGGGAGCACCACGACAGCGTTCTGGGTATTCCTCAGTTTGCAGCGAATAAGGAAATGTGCGCAGTTATTCTTGAGGCGCTGAGCTGGGAGTCCTACTATAGCGTATATCCGCTGTTCTATGATACCATCCTGCTCAACCGTGCGGCCAAGGATCAGGAGTCCAAGGAAATGCTGGAGATCATCTTTGCTACCCGTTCTTACGATCCCGGTCTGTACTGGGACGGCGGCTCGGGTCTGCACGGTGGCGATGGCCTTCTGCGTCTGAGTATGAAGGGAACCTCCGATATCGCCAGCTTGTGGGCAATCTACGAGGATAGGGTAGAGGAGAATATCCAAGAGGTCAATAACTGGATCGCGAATAAGGAATAATCTCTTGTAGTGCGATGTCAATAAAAAAAGACAGCGATCGGCTTTCGATCGCTGTCTTTTTATGCAAAAGGACAAAAACCAACCAAAGTCAGCAGAATGCTTGACAAGAGGATAAATATTTGTTATAATTACCATATATAAAATATTGATCGGAGATATATCAATGAAAAAGTTTTTAGCTATGCTTTTGGCAATGCTGATGCTTCTGACGGTGCTGTTTACCGTCGTTGCTTGTCAGAATCCCGAACACCCCGGCGAACCCGAGGATCCGACGACGAATGATGACAATAATCCCCCCACCGTTACACCTCCTACCGAGGGTAAGCCTGAGCGTATCCCGCTGAACTATCTGCCAACGGATGGTTATCAGGGCGCGTCCTTTAACATCCTTCAATGGACGGCCGGCGGCCTGACGGACGTTGGATACTCCTGGGTTCCGTGGGAAGAGGGTGACGTGGAGCGCGAGGACGGCGATATGCTGGGATCCGCAGTGTTTGACAGAAATGCCTGGGTTGAGGAAAACTACGGCGTTAACATCACCAGAGAATACTGGTCGGTTGACGAGGTCAACGGTGCACCATCGTATATGGCTGTCGTTCGTAGTGACTCTTTAACGTCGGGCGATACTTATCAGCTGTATATTCTTCGTACGGTCAATATCGTTGAGCTGGTCGAAGAGGGCTTGTTCGCTGATATGAACGAATATGAGCAGTATATTCACACCGATCAGCCCTGGTGGGTAAAGGATTCCATCGAATCTTTCACGCTGGGCTCGCATCTGTACGTAGCTGCAAGCGAAATGCTGTTGCGCGACAAGGGTGCGACTGCGGCCTTATTCTTCAACCAGGCCATGGCAAAGGATTATGTCGATCTGCCCGATTTCTTCGAGCTGGCAGAGGCAGGGGAGTGGACGCTGGAGAATATGGTTTTGTCCTGCGAGGTTACTGCTCACTCTAATGACCACGACGAGCTGATGAACTCGGCAGAAGACGTCTGGGGATGCTGTGGCGGTGATGATCCCGTGTACTATCTGTTCAACGCCTCCGGACATAAGTTTGCTCACATTGACGAGGGCGGATATCTGGAGTATGATTTCGGCTATGATGAAGACAGCATCAAAGTCATGAAGCGCATCTTTGACGATTTCATCTACGCAGATTGGTATATGAACAAGATGACGGTCGGATCTTCCTTCCTTGAAAAGGATCAGGATCTGTTTGTTGACGGTGCCTCGCTGTTCAAGAGCGGCATGATCAAGGATACGACCAACGTCCTCAAGTACATGCCCGAGCTGTACGGTATCCTTCCTCATCCGAGGATCGATCTGGAGCAGGATGATTATTCCTCCCTCGTTTGGGAGCATCATGACAGTATTCTGGGTATTCCTGAGTTTGCAGCGAATAAAGAAATGTGTGCAGTTATTCTCGAGGCACTGAGTTGGGAGTCCTACTACACTGTTTATCCGATGTTTTTGAGACCATCCTTCTGAGCCGCGCCGCCAAGGACAGCGAGTCCAAGGCGATGCTGGAGATCATTATGGAAACTCGTTCCTATGACCCCGGTCTGTATTGGGACAACGCATCCGGTCTGCACGACAGCAGCGGTCTGCTTCGCTTGAGTAGAACGAACAGCTCGGATATCGCCAGCTTGTGGGAAATCTACGAGGATAGGGTAGAGGAGAATATCCAAGAGGTCAATAACTGGATCGCAGATAAGGAATAAGCGTTTCTGTGCGATACAAATAAACAAAAAGGTGGCAGTCCTTCGTTGGTTGCTGCCTTTTTGTGCAAAAGGGCGAAAAAAACAAAAGTGGATGATTTTTCTTGACAGAAATCATATATCATGTTAAAATTATATATTAATAGTCGTCGTGCTTTCTTATGTGTAGGCACGGCGTCGCAGGAGGTAGAAGAATGAAAAAGTATTTGTCTATGCTTTTGGCAACTCTGATGGTCCTGACGGCACTGCTTAGCTTGATTGCTTGCAGTAATCCGGATGATATTCCAGAAACGCCGAAAGATCCAACGACCGATCCCGGTACGACGGAAAAACCGAACGAGGGTGGACAAGAGCGTATTCCGCTGACCTTCCCCCAGAAATCGTATGATTTTCAGAATGCATCTTACAATATTCTGGAATGGGCGTGCGGCGGTCAGGACACAGCCGGCGATAGTTGGATTCCTTGGGAAGAGGGCGACGTAGACCAGTTGGATGGCGGTATGCTGTCCGGAGCTGTATTTGCCCGTAACGCTTGGGTAGAAGAAGAATTTGGCGTTTCCATTACCAAAGAATACGTCTCCGTTGAAGTAAAAATTAGCCATATCTACCGCATGCGCCAGAACCGTGATACCTCCGCTAATGAGTTCCAGCTTGTAACGCAGCGTTCTCGTAACCTGATCACCATGGTACAGGAAAATCTGATGTTTGACATGAACACGTTGGCGGGCACGATTCTGCACACCGACCAACCTTGGTGGGTGCAGAACTCGATTGATTCTTATACGCTCGGTGCGCATCTGTACGTGGCTTCTACCGAAATGCTGTTGCGTGATAAGGGCGCAACGGCGGCGCTGTATTTCAACCAGGCCATCGCAGAAGACTCTGATCTGCCCAACTTCTTTGATCTGGTTGACGATCATCAATGGACGTTTGCCAACATGATCGCGGCATGTGAGATCGTATCCACCTCGGCAGACGGCGACGATTTGATGAACTCGGCCACGGATATGTGGGGATGCATCGGCGGTGATGATCCCGTATTCTTCCTGTATGCCTCCACGGGCAGACAGTTTGCTCACATTGATGAGGGCGGCTATATGGAGTATGACTTCGGCTATGACGAGGACTCGATTACCGTTATGCAGGAGATTTTTGAGGACTTCATGTATGCGGACTGGTATCTTAATACGGCAGTTGACAAGGCCATTCTGGAGCCCTACGAGGGTAAGGTTTTCCCCGACGGTCACGCACTGTTCTCGGGCGGCATGGTCAAGTCTGTCAACGATTTGAATGAGATGCAGGAGATGTACGGTATTCTTCCTTATCCCAAGTATGACGAGGATCAGGATGACTATTCCTCCCTGGTATGGATCCACCACGACAGTATTCTCGGCATTCCCGCTGACGTAGCGGATGCTGAAATGTGTGCCGTCATTCTTGAAGCGTTGAGCTGGGAATCCTATTACAGCGTATATCCCATTTTCTACGATACCATTCTGCTGGACCGCGCCGCTAAGGACGCCGACTCCAAGAGAATGTTGCAATTGATCTTCCAGACTCGTATCTATGACCCCGGTCAGTACTGGGATACCACGACGGGTCTGCAGCACGCAGCAGGTCTGCTCCGTCTGACCTCCAGAGACAGCTCGGATATTATGAGCGTCTGGAAGATGTATGAAGGTAAGATCGAAGAGTGTGTCAAGGATATCAATAAGATGATCAGCGACATGGAAGAATAATTATCGAACAAAAACATAATCAAAGCGCACCGACGCACATGCGTCGGTGCGCTTTTTGTATGCCGTGACGCGTTCTAAACGAGGGCTTGGCTACATAAGATAAAGCAGAGAAGGACAAGGAGGGGGATATGCTGCATACGCAAAGAATTGCGGAAGCGACAGGCGGAATGCCTCTGATTCTGAAGCGGTGGTTGCCGGAGCAGATATGCTTTGCCTTATCACGTGTTGGCGGCGAGTGGGAAGAGCTTCACTTGCGCGTGGGACGGTCATGCTCGGTGACGGTTGCGGGTGAGAATCGCCGTGTGGATATTGCCTTGAGCAGAGAAGAAATGGACGCCTTGGTCGTGCGTCTTTGCGATGGGTCGCTGTACGCTCATCGCGAGAGCATCAACCGTGGATACATTGCGCCCGGGGATGGAATCCGTGTCGGTGTCTGTGGCCGCGCCTTCGTTGAAAGGCAGGAAGGGGGGACGGAGCTGCTTGGTGTGCGCAACGTTGACTCGCTTTGCTTTCGTTTCCCACGACCATTGCGCTCCGTCGGGGCGCCCATATTGCCGCGCCTACGGGCTGAATTTCCCCGAGGGGCTTTGATCTATGCGCCCCCGGGTGTTGGAAAGACGACCTTGCTTCGGTCTCTTGCACAGCAGCTTGCGGGCGGAGTGCAGGCAATACGTACCGCCGTCGTTGACAGCCGTTGTGAGCTGAATGACGGCGCCTTTCCGGAGAGTGCGCTGTTATCGTTTCTTTCCGGATATCCCAAGGGGGACGGTATTGAAATTGCGGCGCGTTCTATGAGCGCGCAGGTCATTTTATGCGATGAGATCGGCAACGAGGAGGAGGCGCAGGCGGTTCTTGGCGCGGCCAATTGCGGGGTTCCCGTGATCGCCACGGCACACGCGGCGAGCGTAGGACAGCTGTTGTCTCGCCCCGGATTCGATACATTGCATCGCGCCGCCGTTTTTGGGGTGTACGTTGGTATATCGCGGCGGGCAGGAGAACGAGAATATCGTTACGACGTTACCGCGTGGGAGGATGCTTGATATGTGGATCAAATACGTTGGTGCAGGCCTGCTTGTTGCAATCTGCGTAACCTACTGTATGCAAAGCAACCGTCATCTTCGGGGAACGAAGCAACGCCTGGAGGCGTGGATCGCCTTGTTGGTTCATATTCGTTCTCATATTGCTTGCTTTGGAACGCCGTTACGGGAAATTCTGGAGCGTTCTGCCCCGACGGTGCTGTCGGTGCTGGCGTTGGATGCGGCGTCGGAAAACGAAAGCGGGCTTGCGGAGCGGTGTCGCGCCGACGCGTCAATACTTCCGGGCGAAAGCGGAGCGCTGATGCGATCGTTGGCGGATGAAGTGGGAACGGTCTGGCGGCGCGAGCAGATTGAGCGACTGGACTATTATATTTCGGCGTTGGAAAAGGAGCATCAGGCGTACGCCGCCCGAATGAGTGAGCGGTTGCGCTTGCGCAATACGCTGTGCGTGTGTGGAACGCTTTGCGTGCTGTTGCTGATCTGGTGAAAAGAAAGGAAATGTCATGAGGGAGAAAAAAGCATGGATATTACGTTGATCGTCAAGGTTGCAGGCATCGGCTTGCTTATTTCGGTTGCAACGCAGTTGCTCAGTAAATCCGGGCGGGATGAACAGTCCATGATGGTAACGCTGGCAGGCATTCTTGTGGCGCTGGGGCTTTTGATCGGCAGGATCGGAGAATTGTTTTCCGAGATCATGTCGCTCTTCGGGCTATGAGGTGGTGGGATGTGGCTTCGGTTGTGTGGCGGCGCCTTGCTTTGCGCGGTCGCCATCGTCTTACTCAAAAGTGCAGGGGGGAGCGTCTTGCCGCTTCAATGGACGGGGACGATCGTGCTGACGGGCGCGGCGCTGCTCATGCTTTCCCCCGTCATCACTTGGGTGGGCGAGCTGTGCGAGGGGCAGGGGGTAAGCGAACTGACAGGGTTGATGATCAAGGGTCTGGGCGTGGCGATGCTGACGCAATTTTGCGCCGATCTGTGTCGGCAAAGCGGCGAAGCATCCTTGGCCAACAGCGTGGAACTGGCGGGCAAAGCCGAGCTTTTGCTATTGTGTCTACCCATGCTGCGCGATTTGATCGACCTGTCGCAGGGAATGCTCGATGGTATGTAAAGCGCGTTATCGCAGGGGCATTGGCCTTGCTTTGCATGGTCATGACGTTCTCCTTGACGGCCTTTGCACGCGAGGAGCAGAGCGGCGGGGCTTACGCGCTTCCGGAAGAATATGCAGAAATGCTTGACGCACTTCCTGAAGCCCTGCGGGACAGCCTCCCCGAGGATATTTTCTCAAAGGATGCCGAAGAGGCAGCACGGGCGTGGGAATCGCTTGCCTCGCCCGAGGGACTCTTTCGTTTGCTTATAGCGCAATTGTCCGCCCATTGGCAGGACTACGTGCGTCTGCTGTTTTTGCTGTGCGGCATTTTGCTTTTGCGAGGTGTGCTAGGCTGTGTCGCGAGCTCCTTACGAACGCCAACGCTGTCGGCAGGTGCACAGCTGCTTTGCCGCGTGGGGCTGTTTGGGGCGATCGTCACCCAAGCCATGCAGGGGCTTGCGGGGGTGGTGGAATTTTACCGTCAGCTCAACGGCCTGACGGCAGCCTTTTTGCCGCTTATGGGGGCAATGTACGCGCTGGGTGGTAACGTCAGCACGGCCGTGGTCAATCACGGCACGCTGGTGCTGTCGCTTTCGCTGGTCGAATGGCTGGGCGGTAAAACCATCGTTCCGCTGTTTTCAATTTGCCTGGCTTTCAGTCTGCTTGGCGCGTTCGGACCCTCGGTAGCGGGACGCATGCAGGTGGCGACGGGCAAGATGAAGAAGTGGTACACTACAGCGCTGTCACTGACTATGCTTCTGCTCAGCGCGGCACTGGGGGCGCAGACGACGCTCAGCGCGCGGGCCGACACGCTGGGATTTCGTACGGTGCGCTTTGCGGTCAGCTCGTCGCTCCCTGTCGTTGGGGGAGGTGTTGCCGAAATGCTCAAAACGGCCGCGGCGGGTGTGAGCTGGCTACGCGGCGTAGTGGGCGTCGGCGGCATCGTTTTGCTCCTCTGGCTGCTCTTGCCGCAGATCATCTCGCTGCTCCTGACGCGAACGGTCTACGCCCTTGCGGGTGACATTGCGGGCTGGCTGGGGTGTGACGGCGAGGCCAAGCTCCTGGGGGAGATCGCGAGTCTGTTCGGGTACCTCGTGGCTGTGGTTTCTTTGAGTGTGGTAACCTTTTTGTGCGCGCTGTTGCTACTTCTGAAATGTGGTTCGGCGTACGGAGGGTGAGGTATGAAGGAGTATATCATCGGACTGTTCGCGCTGGCACTTTGCTGTGCCGTGGTCGAACTGCTTTCCCCCGAAGGGGAGGGGGGCGGGATCGCCCGTCATATCAAGCTGATGACGGGGCTTTGCCTGCTTTGCGTGCTCGTCACACCCGTTGTGTCGCTGTTGCGTTCGGGAATCGATCTGCCCGGGCGGTTGGAGGCGGCGCTGTCGGATTGGCTGGCGATCCGAGATCAGGCAGACAAGGATTTTTCCGACCGCTGGCAGGAAGAATATGAGCAAATGGATGCCGCGTTTGCATCGCAGACCATCGCGGTGATGTTGCGGGATGAATTTTCAATCGCGGAGGGCGACGTTTGTGTTGAGGTCATGCCGAACGCGGACCAAACGCGTATCTCGCACGTTCGCGTGGGGTTGTCGGGACGCGCTATCTGGCAAAACACGCACGAGATCGAGCGATTTATAATAGAAACGTTTGGATGCGAATGCACTATTTATATTGAATGAAGGAGAAGAACATGGGAGAAAAGCAAAAAAAGGAAGGCGGCCTGCAACTTTTTCGTCGCGGATGGCTGTTGCTTCTGGGGGCGGTGGTTGGCGTGCTGTTGATTTTGATCGGCAACGGACATCTGTTTTCCAATCAGAAGGGGCAAGCAAGCGAGCAGGTCGAACAGAGCGATCCGCTGCTTGCCTACGCCGCCCAGACGGAGCAAAAAATCGCTTCGCTTTGCACCGGGGTGATGGGGGTGAGCGAGGTGCAGGTGGTTGTGACGTTGGAGGGCGATTTTACGTACGTTTACGCGACTGAGAATGAAACGGTTCAAAAGGACGGTGTGAGCGAGAGCCACACCAGCTACGTGACGGTCGGGAGTGGTGCCAACGAGCAGACGGTCCTGCTGACGCGCATTTATCCCCGCGTCAGTGGCATTGGCGTGGTGTGTCGCGGAGGTGGCGACGCGCGGGTCAGGCGCGAGTTGATCGCCCTGCTCGAGGCGGCCTACGGTATTTCCAGCAATCACATTTACATTACCGAGGCAAATGAGTAAAAAAGAGTTCTATTTGAGATGCGGGCATCATACAATGGCGGTGTAACAAGAAAACAATCCTACGGGATATAAAGGAGGAAGCAAAGATGGAAAGCAAGAAGATCAGTCGCATCGGGCAAAAGGAACATGCAGGTGCTATGGTAGAGATGGACGAGACGGTGCAAGAGAGCAAAAAGAAGAACAAGATCATCGAGTGGGTCAACCGTGTGGGGCGTCGCAACTGGATTATCGTGGGCGCGGTGCTACTCATTGGCCTTGCCGTTTGGCTCAACTGGATGTTCTTTTCGGACAGCGTCGGGGCAGGAGGTTACGCCGATTACGGTAACTCCTCGGGTATGACGGACGACGCAGGTGACGTAGGCGACACGTCGAGCACCACGTCCGATGATTATTTTGCCACGGCGCAGGTCAATCGCAAGCGCGCCAGAGACGAGTCTATGGCGGTATTGCAGAGCGTTATCGACAACCCCGATGCCACCGAGGAGGTCAAGAACGAAGCGCTTGCTGAGATGAACGCCATCGCTGACGAGATTGAAAAGGAAGCCAATATTGAGGCGCTGCTGCTTTCGGGCGGCTTTGAGGATTGCGTTGCCGTGATGAATGGCAACCAGATCAACGTCATCGTCAAATCCGAGGGCGAGCTTCAGACCGCCCAGATCGCCAAGATCAACACCGTCGTCTACGAGCAGACGGGTATTGAGCCCATCAACGTCGTGATCGTTCATAAAAACTAAGAAAAAAGGGGAAAATGCACTGCATTTTCCCCTTTTTTTGCACATCGCGTGCAAGTGCTCCATATTCTGTTTTTGAATAACATAAAAAGGAGCGTTATTATGGCAACAGAGTACAGAGCAAGCAAGGAACAAGCCTATTTTGCCGCGTCCAACAGCCGAGACGGCTTTCATTCCTATTACGAGCAATGCTTCCGCCACAAGGTTGACCGCCTGCTTTATATCAAGGGCGGCCCGGGGACGGGCAAAAGCACGCTGATGCGTCGGGTGGCGCGCTACGGCGAGGCGAGGGGCTATCGGGCAGAGTATTATTACTGCTCCTCGGACGCGGATTCGCTCGATGCCGTCCTGCTGTACGGCAAGCAGGGAAGCGTCGGCCTTTTGGACGCGACCGCACCGCACGCGATGGAGCCGACGTTACCCGGCGTGGCGGAGGAATGGATCGATCTCGGGCAGTTTTGGAATGCAGATGCACTTGCCGTACGGCAAGAGGACGTGACGCGGCTGAATAAGGAAAAATCGGACGGCTACCGCGCGGCGTACTGCTACCTTGCGGGCGCGGGTGAGGTCTCGGACGTTTTATGGGATGCTGTCGCGCCCTGCGTTGACATGACCAAACTCTCTCGCACAGTGGCACGCCTGCTGAAGGGAACGACTAAGCGCGAGGGAAGGGGAAACGTCAGCATCGGGCTGTGCGACTCGATCGGTATGAGAGGGCGTATTCGGCTGGATACCTATCTGCGCCAAGCCGCGCGTGTTTGTCTGATCGAGGATTATCTGGACACAGCCTATCTTCTCACCCGCGAGCTGGGGCAACGGGCGACGGAGCAGGGGATAGACGTGCGCATTTCCTATCATCCCATCTTGCCCGATCGCATCGACGCGCTGATGCTCGAGGACAGCAAAACCGTGTTTCTCGTGTGCGAGGCCGAAAAGATCGAAGATTTGCGGGCAGTTGCACCGCACGGCCGCGTCGTCAGTATGCGGCGGCTGATCGAGCCTACGATTATGCGGGGAAGACGAGAGAGCATCCGCCAAACCTATCGGCTGCGTGAGGCGCTGATCGGCGGTGCGCAGGATGAGCTGAAAAAGGTGTCAAGGGCGCATTTTGAGCTTGAAAGCATCTACAGCGCGGCCATGGATTTTGAGGCCAAGGAGCGCTATACGGGGGCGCTTTGCGAAAAGCTGTTCGGTCGATAAGGAATACTATGATGCTGACACAACTCTTTGAGCGGTGCCTGGACGCGCCGTATCTGCAGGCGGCGGAGTCGGCCAACTATTATGCCGAACGGATCGGCGGGCTGTTGTATATCTATCTGCAAAGCTCGGATGGGGGCGAGGATTGGAAGAATAATTTGGATTTTCCGGCGCGCCCCTATCGCCGTATGGGGAAGACGGTCTGGTACGCCCATCGCGGCTTTGTCAAGGTTTGGCGGGCGATCGAGCCTCACCTTGCACCGCTGATCGCCGATCCACGCCTTCAGGGCGTCGTCACCGTCGGATATTCGCACGGGGGCGCATTGGCCGTTTTTTGCCACGAGTACGTTTGGTATCACCGTCCCGATCTGCGCTATCGCATCGGAGGGTACAGCTTTGGCGGCCCTCGCGTGCTGTGGGGCAAACGAACGGAGGATATTTTGTCTCGCTGGGAGCGGTTTACCGTTGTCCGCAATCTTGACGATCTTATCACCCATCTGCCGCCCCGCGCGCTGGGCTACTTTCATGTCGGCAATCTGCTCAAGATCGGCGAGGAGGGAAAATACTCCCGCATCGACGCCCATCGCAGAGAGAGCATTTTGGCGGAGCTGAGGCGGGCGGGGATGTGATCCTTGGAAAAATCATAATTTTTTATTTACAAACGCAAATGATTGTGCTATAATGAAGATGCCAAACAAATTTCATACGCAATGATAGGGATATTTTTCTCTTTTTCGAAAAGGGTGAATGATGCCTTTTTTTCGCATACAAAAATAATCACGTTGATTTGATAAAAACGCAAATCTCCGCAGGTTATTTTTGTATGGTGAAATATCCGTATGATTGCTTGAAATTTGTTTGGCGACAATCGGGGGTTGCGTTTTTGGTGCGTCAGCTTCGGTTGGCGCACTTTTTTATTTTCACCAAAAATATATTTGTAGGAGTAAGATATGAAAACGGCAAAAAAAACATTCGCGATTGTACTCTTGGTTTTGACTCTTCCTATCTGGTTATTTCAAATGGGAATCAGAAACATTATGAGCTTCGATAACTATCTGGAGTTCTCCAACATGGTAGATGCAAAGCTTGATATGCAGTTATTCGAGTTTGATGAAGTATATAATGCAGGAAGATTTCTGGCTTCTATCGCAGGCTTTGCAAAATTCTTTGAGGCATTGATCATCCCATTCTGTATTGTTGCTGCTATATACATACTGCGCAACTCATCCAAGCGTAAAGTAACGATGCTGCCGGGATGCGTGTTGCTATTGATCGTTATTTTTAATCTTTTCTGTGCGATTGCAGGAAACGTAATCAACAACATCGAGATCATCGAATCGGTTGCGGATTTACTGTATTATGAGAAGGTTGAGGTCAATCTTGCCTATCCGGTTATCAATACACTTTCAGCCACGATTAACAGCGCTCTGATTGCTATTCCGGCGATTGCTTTTTTGACCTGTGGCATTTCCGATATTTTGTATTTGAAGAAGAATCCTGAAGAGGATTCTGACAAGCTTGTTGATCCTAAGCAAAAAAAGGCGCGCGTCTTTTATTTGATATCCGCCGCTTGCGTTGTAGTATTGTTGCTTATTGCAAGCTTTATCAGCGCAAGCACGAATGTTGCAACGATCACTTGGATATTCCGTTATTTTTGGCAGGGGTATATTATCCTGATTATTGCCGCTATCGTTTTCTATATCATAGGTAACAGTATGAATCCTTCTACCAAAAGAAACAAAGCGAAAAATGCGGAGAGTGCTCCTGCTCAGCAAACAACTGCTCAGCAATCTTCACCTGCTGACGAGCTTAAAAAATACAAAGACCTTCTTGACAGCGGTGCGATTACTCAAGAAGAATATGACGCAAAGAAAAAGGAATTGCTTGGTCTTTGATGGCTTTCCTGATCAGAAACACCTGTAAACCGAAGTCTGCGTTTAATAGGTGATTTTGGTTAGTGCACATGAATATAAAAAAGGAGATAATAACATGAAAAAAACAATAAAAATCAGCTTGCTATTCGGGCTTGCCTTGCTTGTGTGCGCGTTGCTGTTCACGGCGTGCGATATGGGTGAGGAACCGCAAAGCGAGCACGTTCATGCATTTGAAGAATGGCAAACGACGAAGGAACCCACTTGCGCGCAGGACGGCGAAAAGGCGCGTTACTGCTCGTGCGGAGAGAAGCAGACGGAGACGGTAGCTGCACTTTCTCATACCGAGGTTGTCGATGCGGCAGTTGAGCCGACTTGTACCGAGACGGGCTTGAGTGAAGGCATGCATTGCTCTGCTTGTAACAAGGTTCTTATTGACCAGCAAGTGCTTGATGCACTCGGTCATACCGAGGTCATTGACGCGGAGATTGAGGCTACTTGCACCGAAGCGGGCTTGAGCGAAGGCAAGCATTGCTCTACGTGTAACGAGGTTCTCGTCGCACAGCAAACGGTTGCGGCTCTTGGTCACACTGAGGTTGTTGATAAAGCCCAAGCCCCCACCTGCACCCAGACGGGCTTGAGCGAAGGCAAGCATTGCTCTACGTGTAACGAGGTTCTCATCGCACAGCAAACGGTTGCGGCTCTTGGTCACACCGAGGTTGTTGATAAAGCCCAAGCCCCCACATGCACCCGGACGGGCTTGAGCGAAGGTAAACATTGTTCTGTGTGTGACGAGGTTCTCGTCGCACAGCAAACGGTTGCGGCTCTTGGTCACACCGAGGTCATTGACGCGGCTGTTGCCCCCACTTGTACCGAAAGTGGCTTAACGGAAGGTAAGCATTGCTCCGTATGTGACACGGTGATTGTAACACAACAGTCCGTATCTGCCACCGGTCACAAGTTTGGAGAATGGGTGACAACGGAGGAGCCCGGATGCAAGACGGTCGGTAAAAAGGAAAGATATTGTGCATGCGGCGTAAAAGAAACGCAAGACATCGCTGCCACGGGGCATAAGTGGCAGGAAGCAACCTGTACGGAGCCGAAAACTTGCTCCAGCTGCAACGAAACCTACGGTGTCGCCTTGGGACACACCTGTAAGATCGGAACCTGCGAACGTTGCGGTTGGTCGAATGAGCCGACAATTGAAATTCCTTCGACGCCGATGGAACTTGAATTTGGGGTTGTTTCTTTTACCAAATTGGTGTATTCAAAGGTGCAGCTTACGGAGATCAAATATGAATTTAATCAATACAATGTTCTGTTATTTACATTTGTTGGTGAAAAAACATACGATTGGAATGGTTCGACGGCCACGCAAAATATTATGTTTGATTGGAAGCTTTTGGATAGCGATGGTATTGTAATTTGCTCCGGCGCATTACAAAAGAGCGGTTTGATGGTTGGGGACAAATTCAAACTTGAACTTAATATCTACTCCAATCAGTTGCCCGAGGATGGCACGTCGTACACCCTTGTTCTCAGTGATAAGCAAATATAATTAGTTGATTTTCAGAAACTAAAAAACAATCCCCGAGAGATGTTTTACGCAACTCTCGGGGATTTGTTATTTACTGCGGCTCCGCATCCGAAAACGCAAGTTGAATTGCGCTTTGAACGGAGGAGAAGGCATCGTAGGGGATATAGGCGGTGGTGGCAGCGTCGCTGTCGATATAGACCAGGACGGAGACCTTGGCGATTGAGTCGGAAGAAAGCTCGAACAAAGGCGCGCTGCTTTCCTGAATGGCAAGAGGAGCAACGATGCCTTCTTCCGTCATAAGCGCATTCTTTGCGTCAAGGGTAGCCTTGCCCAGAATGGTTCGTTCTTCTGTGTCAAAGAAGACGATACGAACACAGCCGAGAATAGACTGCATGGTAGCGGCGTTAACCCCTTTTGCGGAGAAGGTCATAGTGCTTGGCATATCAGCAGGCTCACCGCTCTGAACGGATGAGATAGCACCTGTTTTCAGATACACCTTTGTGTCAGGAGTCGCTGCGCGGAAGGAAAGATCGAATACGTAAGCGCGAACCTCTTCAATCGCGTTACTGCCAATCGGGGGTTCGACCTGATCAAATATCGCTTCACAGGCGGCAAGATGAGTGGTGGAAGCCGAAGTGTTCACTTGCATCACGGCAATGATATTATTCAGCGTCAGCCCCTTATAGTAGAGCTCGTTGATCGTGACGTCGGTCTTGTAATTGCCGCAGTGATCGGCTATATCCGCATATACGCCACCGCCACTCTGCGTTATAATGCTCAAGCCGCCGTCCATCATGGATTGAATGAGGGCGTCCAGATTTGCCATTACCTCTGTTGCCGCATAGCCGTTGATATTGGCGGTGTCAACGTTGGCAAGATCAAGAACGGCGCTGCTGATATCGTCCCAAACGTAGCTTTCTTTGGTCTGGATGGCATCAAGCTTTGCTTGAGCCGAGAGGGCGTTTGCTTTGGTGGCTTCAAACTTGGCAATATAAGACTCGAGATCCGAGGGAAGTGCAACGTCGGCGGCGGTAAGAACAGCCTTGATATCGGAAAGGGTAGAGCCTTCGGTGTTGATCAGCGTGTGGATTTTGCTCCAAAGGCCGGCTGCCTCTTCTTTTTTTGCCTCAATGCCGATTTGGACGTCGGCACTTGCCACGTATCCGAGGATATGGTACATATACGCTTGCTCGATATACATCAGAGCACCGTCGGCGGCAAGTAACTCACTGACCATTGCTTTGAGCGTATTGATTTCGGCTTGGTTATAGATGGATTTGGGATCCGTTGCTTTTTTAAAGACGATGCTGGCCAGCGTCGAACCGTGTGTGGTCATAGAAACGATGGCGGAGTTCTTGGCCTTGACGGAGAGCTCAATTGCTGTTTTTACCGCGTTTTTGTAGTCTTTTTCGCGGTCGGTTACACCGGAGGAAAGGCCGACGGCGCGCACACCGAAATCGGGGGAGGCGACGAACGTATTGAGAATTTCATGATATGTTCCGCAAACGGTGTTGGCATACTGAGATATTTTTCCATTGGCTTTGTATATTGGTGCCTTCAGGATGCTCTCGCCGGGAATCTTTCCATCTTCCTCAAGCTTGAGCAGAGTCGGGATCAAAAAAAGAGGTCCCGTACCGTAGACGCTGTGAGCAGATACGTCAAGGCGTGTATCCCAATGGGGCTCCTGTAGTGTCGTCAGCGAAAGCTGAAGACTGCTTTGTGAGGTTGTGAAAAACTCGCTGGTAAGAAAGGGCTTGGTTGGCGTAGGATCCGATTGCCCGGGATCTTCCGTGTCGTCGGGGGGAGTGACGCTGGGCGGTATGGTACAGCCTACAAGGGTAAGAATCAAAAGAATGGCTAAAAGCAAAGAAATAAAATGCTTCATGGTGCCCTCCGTACGTAATGTATTCAAAATAGTATATCACGTTTTTCGGAAAATGTCAATGAAAAGAATAGGAAATCAAAAATTTAAACAAAATAGAGAATTAAAAATTCAGGCAGGAAAATTTGTTCCTGCCTGAATTTTTATTGTGGGAAAATATACTTACAGATCATCAGACTTCGATCAGACGGAAGTAAACGGTGCGGTCTTCTTCAATACGTTCAATGTCAACGTCGATCATCTGGCGCAGATGGCCCGAGACGCGTGTCTGGGTCATATCTGCCAGAGCAGGAACTGTATCCATCAGCTCTGCCATGGTGTATTTTCTACCGGGCTCCATCGCTTCATAAATCTCTTGTCTAGTGCTTTCGTCAACGATCTTTTGAGGGACGGTATACGCGGTCTGCTTTCTGGGCTTTTTGGGCATGGGATATTTTTTTCTTACTTTTTCCTCAAGCACTGCTTTTTGAGCCCGTATCCAGGCGTCAAGCTCTGCCGTCTCTTTCTGATAAACTCTTTCAGCAGTTTCAATCATTCTCTCTGCCTCAGCGATGCCGCAGATTGATATTTTGATTCCTTCCTTGGCTTCTCTTTTTTTAGCGAAATTGAAGAAACCGAGCTTTGCCAGCGCTCTTTCGTGCCCTTTTTTCTTGTTTTCGCAGAAAGTTTTGTGGTTTTGTCCGTTTTTCAGCGACTGCGCGTAGCGTTTTTCAATGTCTTGCTTGCGATCTTTTTTCAGTTGTTCAAGCTCTCTTTTGACCTCAGCTTCTCGCTTTTTTTGAATTTCGGCACGCTTTTCGCTCCATGCGGCAAGCGCGGTCTCATAGCTTTTTTTATAGGCATCGTTTTCGGCTTTCACCCGATTTTCAATCGATTCCTTTTGCATTTGCGCCTTTTGGCGCTCTGCTTGTTCAAACTTGTCTTTGCCCGGATGAGTATCGTAGACGGTTTCCCAAAATTTTTGAATCATTTTGTTTTCCATCGTCGGGACGTAACTGACAGCTGCAACATCACCACGGCTGGAATCGTTCACGGATGCAGAAAAGGTAGTCTTGATCTCGGATTCATCGTTCAGCCATTTTATGGTATCACGCACCTCACGAATGGCAAAAACTTCGGGATTATAGGCAAGAAGAGGACGGCACTGGCTGTCCAGCATCGCTACCAACGTCTGAAAGGCGGCAAAGTAGTCGTCGTTGACACGTCTCACCGTGCTCGCAATGTCCGAAACCTGACTGACGGCAGTACCCACGCCAAGCCGGATCTGCTGTGAGGCGAGTCGATTGATCTTCGATACTCCTGCGCTGTATGTACTTTCTGCCTTTCTGGCGCTTGCTTTTGCTGCCTCAACTGCCTGAAGCATAGTCTGTGTTGCTTGATTGTCCATGTTTTTTCTCCTTGTAAACGTTGGGATTTATCATACGGTGTCTTTGCCTTTTTGCATTATGGTCATTCAGATTCAAGCACTGATTCACCTTGAAAACCGTCTGGCGTATCCGCACTTTCTGCATAAGGATTCCACCGCGCGACGGTGTGTAAAGCCTTCGTAGATGGTCTTGGCACGCGGCGAGGTCAGGACGTCCTCCAGCTCGGACAGGAAAAGATTGCCGAGCGCAAGGGTGCCCTCCGCGTCCAGACAGCAGGGAACTACCGTGCCATCAACGAGGACGCCGATCTGATCGCGTAAGCCGTAGCAGAAAAGATCTGTGTCGGGTGGACACTCGGGCAGGGCGGGATCGGGCCAGTCGAAGCGCTCGCCCCATTCCAAAAACAGCTTGTCGGCAAGTCGCAGGCTGCTGCCGCGGCGAACCTTGCCCCACTCACCGGGGAAGGATGCGTGCAAATGCTCCAGTATGTTTGAATTGTCCGCCTCCGAGCCGAGATTCCACAAGCGCAACGCCACGATACAGCCACGAGCCGCGGCCTCCTTGGCGAAGGAAACGCAGGATTCCAGATACCCATCGGCGGAAAAAGCGGCGTTGGCCTCAGGCGCGTGTAGCGAAATGCTGATCTTGTAGGGGAGGGAAGCAAGCAGCGCCTCACCCTTTTCGCGCAGAAGCGAGCCGTTGGTCGTGATCATCGGCAAGAAGCCTTTGTCACGTGCCGTCTTGATAAAGTGAGGCAAGAGAGGGTGCAGCGTCGGCTCGCCCATCAGGTGAAAGTACAAATATTTTGCTTTTCCCGCAAGCTTGCCGATCAGCAGATCAAATTCCTGCGCGCTCATCAGCTTTTTTGCCCGCGCCGTCTTGTGGCAAAACGTGCAATCCAGATTGCACACGTTGGTGATCTCCAGATAAATCTTGTCAAGCATGGCCGCACCTCCTTTCGCCAATCGTATCTGCGTATATTGTACCATAAATTGAGTCGGATGGCAAGTGGATGATTGAAATAAAAAAGGACACGTCAAATGATATGCAAAATAAGAGCGGGACTTGCGCCCGCTCCATTCCGGTTATTATTATGTTTTAATCAATGCTCCAAGACGCTCCACATCCAAGTTCATTGAAAGTCTTTTGCATCATGTATGAAGCGTCATTGTACTCACCAACGATCTTATACTTTCCGTTGTTGCAATGAATAATATATGCTTGTGGATCACCATAACCACCAAAGCTGTTTTTTGCACGAATCGTTCCAATAACATAAAATTCCGTATTGCTTTCTACATCTCCTTTTTTTACACGAGCAATGCAGGCATCTGACATTTGGACAGACTCGGGATCTTTAAATTCGTATTTGATTCCATTAACAACATCTTCAACAGTAGGAATTTTTGAAGTATTTGTTTCATTGTTGTTTGTGTTGTCAGTATTTGTTTCATCGTTGTTTGTGTTGTCCATATTTGTTTCATCGTTGTTTGTGTTGTCGGTATTTGTTCCGCTTTCGCTATTACAAGCGCAAATGGAAAGGCACATTACGAGTACCAAAAGCATAGCAATCATCTTTTTCATTTCGTTTTCCCTCATTTCTTTCTTATCAAATTATCTATCGCGAGCCAAAAAGTTTTGTGAAACGCGATGATTTATACTTATAATATCACAAAATGAGATAAATGTCAATATCTCAATACGAGATTTTATATAATAAATATATAATCTGTAAGGAGGTTTGATATGCGGCTCAAGGATTTGCGCGAGGATTTGGACATAACTCAAAAAGCGATTGCGGATTATTTGCATATAAAGCAAAACACGTATTCCCAATATGAAAATGGGCAGCGGCAAATTCCGATAGAGCTGCTGATAGCTTTGGCCCAATATTATAAAACATCTACGGATTATATTTTGGAATTGACAGATATAAAAAAACCATATCCTAAAAAATAGCAGATACATTAAAGAAGATGTATCTGCTTTTTTATTTTTGTGGGAAAAACGTGGATAAAAGGGAAAAGCAGAACGTAAAAAAGACTCCCAAACCGAAGTTCAGGAGTCCCATAATTTGGCGAAAAGCCTTGCTTTTATTGATTACTTGCTCGCCTCTTCGATCGCTACAGCCACTGCAACAGTCATACCAACCATGGGGTTGTTACCTGCGCCGATCAAGCCCATCATTTCGACATGGGCAGGGACGGAGGAGGAGCCTGCGAACTGTGCGTCGGAGTGCATACGGCCCATGGTGTCGGTCATACCGTAAGAGGAAGGACCAGCAGCCATGTTATCGGGGTGCAGGGTACGGCCGGTACCGCCGCCGGAAGCAACGGAGAAGTAGTTCACGCCGTTCTCCTGGCACCACTTCTTGTAGGTACCTGCAACGGGGTGCTGGAAGCGGGTGGGGTTGGTGGAGTTACCGGTGATGGAAACGCCAACGTTCTCCAGCTTCATGATAGCAACGCCCTCGGGAACGTTATCGGAGCCGTAGCAACGAACGTCAGCGCGGGGACCCTTGGAGTAAGCCTTCTCGTAAACGATCTTGACTTCCTCGGTGTAGGGATCAAACTCGGTCTCAACGTAGGTAAAGCCGTTGATACGGGAGATGATCATAGCGGCGTCCTTACCCAGACCGTTCAGAATAACGCGAAGGGGCTTTACGCGAACCTTGTTTGCGTTCAGAGCGATCTTGATTGCGCCTTCAGCCGCTGCGAAGGACTCGTGACCTGCCAGGAAGCAGAAGCACTCGGTCTCCTCGGAGAGCAGCATCTTGCCCAGGTTACCGTGGCCGAGACCGACCTTACGGTTCTCAGCAACCGAGCCGGGGATGCAGAAGCTCTGCAGACCGATACCGATAGCGGCAGCGGCGTCAGCAGCCTTGGTGCAGCCCTTCTTGATTGCGATGGCAGCGCCGACGGTGTAAGCCCACTTTGCGTTCTCGAACGCGATGGGCTGGGTTTCTTCAACGATCTTATAGGGGTTGATGCCCTTGGCATCGCAGATTTCCTTACATTCATCGATGGAGGAAATACCGTATTCATTCAAGACGGCGAGGATCTTCGCTTCGCGTCTTTCGTAACCTTCAAATTTTGCCATTTTGATATCTTCCTCCTTCAATTATTCTTTGCGGGGGTCAATGTACTTGACCGCGTCATTGAATCTGCCGTAAGTACCCTTGGACTTCTCGTATGCTTCGTTGGGCTCCATACCCTTCTTGATGAAGTCGGTCATCTTGCCAAGAGATACGAACTCGTAGCCGATTACCTGATCGTCTTCATCCAGTGCCATTCTGGTGCAGTAGCCCTCGGTCATCTCGAGGTAACGTACGCCCTTGGCCTTGGTGCCGTACATGGTACCGACCATGGAACGCTCGCCCTTACCCAGGTCTTCCATACCGGCACCGATGGTCAGACCGCCCTCGGAGAAGGCAGACTGGCTGCGGCCGTATACGATCTGCAGGAACAGCTCGCGCATAGCGGTGTTGATTGCGTCGCAAACGAGGTCAGTGTTCAGAGCCTCGAGCAGCGTCTTACCGGGCAGGATCTCAGCGGCCATAGCGGCGGAGTGGGTCATACCCGAGCAACCGATGGTCTCAACGAGAGCCTCCTCGATGATACCGTCCTTGACGTTCAGGGACAGCTTGCAGGCACCCTGCTGGGGAGCGCACCAGCCCACACCGTGGGTGTACGCGGAGATGTCGGTGATCTCCTTAGCCTGGATCCATTTACCCTCTTCGGGAATGGGGGCGGGGCCGTGCTTGGGGCCCTTTGCCACGGTACACATGTTCTGCACTTCGGCAGAATAAATGATGTGATCGTTCATTTGATTTATCTCCTTTTATTTTTTGATATCGGGGTAACTGTTTGGGCAAAGCCCGGGATTACTGATCGGCGAGCAAGGGCTCGATGGCGTTCAGCACGTACTGCGCGATGAAGCCGGCACCGCCTGCGTTGGGATGGACACCGTCGTTCGAGAACTCGGTGTAGGGCGTATGAATGGTTTCAGACGCGAAAATGGCCTGCATGGGCAGATAAGCGTCGGCAAACTCCTGAGCCAGCGCGCGCTCGATGCGGATCTTTTCGTCCAGCTCCTCGAGCATGTTGACCTTATCGGAGCCGTAGAGCAGGAAAGGTTCGATCATGAGCAGCTTCGCGCCCATCGTTTCCTTGATGGTCGTCAGGATCTTGCGCAGGTTACTCTCAAAGTATTCGGGCGTCGTTTCGATGTTGTGGCTGAAGTGATGCCAAACGTCGTTAACACCGATGAGCAGAACGACGACGTCGGGAGCGACGTCTACGAAATCGGATTGCAGACGAGCAACCAGATTTTCGGTGCGATGGCCGCTGATACCGAGGTTAACAAACTCAAATTCGATCTCGGGGTAAGCATCAGCGATCATGGCAGAGGCATATTTCGGATAGCCGTTACCCATGTCGTGGAAATCGTTACGATCGCGACCGGCATCGGTCACGCTATCTCCCTGAAACAAAATTTTCATGTGATCCACCTTTATGTAAGATTATTTTACGATGGAGCCGTAAACGGTGCCCGAAGCGGCAGCGGCGTTGGACTCATCGGTGTCGATGTGCATAGCCAGAGCGAACTTGGGGGAAACGCGGACAACGACGTCACCGAAAACCACGGGACGAACGGTGTCAACCTTGACGGAAACGATCTCCTTGTCAGCGACGCCCAGAGCCTCAGCGTCTTCGGGAGTCATGTGGATGTGGCGCTTGGCGATCATAACGCCTTCAGCGATCTCGATCTTACCGCAGGGACCCTCCAGCGTGCAACCGGGCGTACCGGCAACGTCACCGCTTTCACGGATGGGAGCGACCAGACCGACCGTACGAGCGTCGGTGAAGGACAGCTCTACCTGATTGGCAGGGCGGGTGGGGCCAAGAACGCTTGCCTTGATGGCACCCTTGGGACCGATAACAGTAACCTTTTCCTCGCAGGCAAACTGACCGGGCTGGGACAGATCCTTTTTGTTGGTCAGGGTGTGGCCCGCGCCGAACAGGATCTCAACGGCCTCGGCGGTCAGGTGAACGTGACGGGCAGAGGTTTCAACGAGAATTTTGTTTTCCATGTTGCGTATATTTCCTTTCTTGGGATTAAATAATAGAGTACAGTGTGAAAATTTTCACACACCAATATATTATAACATAAAAAAAGAAAAATGTAAAGAACAAAAGCAACATTTTTCAACAATAATTGAAAGAAAATTTGAGCTTTTCGGGAGGATGAAAATGGAAAACGAAAAAAACGGAGACGGCGCGCTGTCGGTTGCGCAAAAATGCGAGGTGGTCGTCTCCTCGGACGGCCACATTCACGCGCTGTGCGTGATCGGGCAGATCGAGGGGCATTTCGTGCTGTCGGACAACCAAAAGGCGACCAAATACGAGCACGTGATCCCACTGCTGGTCTCGCTTGAGGAGAGCGACGACGTCGAAGGGGTGCTGATCATTCTCCACACCATGGGCGGTGACGTCGAGGCGGGGTTGGCCATGGCCGAGATGATCGCCTCCATGTCCAAGCCGACGGTATCTCTCGTGCTGGGTGGAGGACATTCCATCGGCGTGCCGCTGGCGGTGGCGGCCGATCGGTCCTTCATCGTGCCCAGCGCGACCATGACCATCCACCCCGTCCGCATTTCGGGGACGGTGCTGGGCGCGCCCCAGACCTTCCGCTATTTCACCGATATGCAACAGCGAATCGTGAGGTTCATCGTGGAGCATTCCAACATTGAGGAGGCCAAGCTGACCGAGCTGATGCTTCGCCCCGACGAGCTGGCGACCGACGTGGGCAGCATCGTGGAGGGAAGCGAGGCGGTGAGCGTCGGGCTGATCGACGAGGTTGGAGGGCTGGAGGCGGCGCTTACCGCTTTGCGAGGGATGATCGGTGAGCGAAAGAAAAAATAGGGCGGGGAAAGGTTACTCCTCATAAGGATGATAAATCCCCCGACAGATTTTTGTCTGTTGGGGGATTATCGCATCTATAAACTGAAAATTAGTTCTCTTACCGTTTTTTCCATTCGTTTTTTAGTAAACTATACATACAAGCATCCACGATTCCTTTATTGCTGAAATCAGCTTGCCTTAAAGTCCCTTCGTATAGCAATCCGCATTTTTTCATGACGTTTCCCGAATGCGGATTGTTTGGATCATGTTGTGATTCGATTCTGTTTGCTCCAACTTCTTCAAACAAATATGGAATAATCGAAGAAAAAGCTTCACTTGTTATGCCTTGGTGCCACCATTTACTGCCGATACAATACCCAATATGCAGAATATTCAAATCATCATTTTTGCCTACGACACTGATTGTACCAATCGGTTCATTGATTTCCTTTAACACAATTGCCCATTGATAAAAATCTGCCTTTTTGCTTTCTTCAACCCAATAACAAATGACTTTTTCTGTTGTTGAGATGTCAGTATGTGCTGGCCAACGAAGAAACTCCGTGACTTTTTCATCAGAAGTCCAATTTTTGTATGCTGCTTCTGCATCACTTAATTCAAAAGCCCTTAAGCGTAGTCGCTTTGTTTCTATTGTAACGGTTCCTTTATGTTGCATCACATCGCTCCGTAAATCTTATTTATCGCAAGTTTCACCTATGTATTACAGCGTTGCTTGCAACGCGGGCATCGGGCAAAGCCTGCCCTACGACATACTTCATTATATCACAAATCGGCAGAGAAAACAATATCTCTGCCGAAATTAATATGTGTATCCGTAGGGGAGACCTGCGGTCTCCCGCGGGCGAACATAGTTCGCCCCTACCGTGCGTTAGGTAAACTTCCTTATGAGAAGTCTCACAATCCTCACCTTGCTTTATTTGGTTGGCTTATGTGAACCAATTCCCAACGTAAGAATGAGCCTGCGGAGGAAGGGAAGATACATGAAGGGGCGCTTGAGGCATTTGACGCGCACCTTGCGACACAGTCTTGCCGTTCTTTTTCGATATGCGCGGAGCATGTCCGTTGCGCTTTTACTTGTATTAAAGGCCGTTGCCAACGCCTCACCGCTTGCAAGCGCGTAGCTGATGCCCTCGAACGAGCTGGGGCTGATAAATCCCGCCGCCTCGCCGATCAGATAGGCTCCATCAGCACCGTGAAATATCCCTTTGCCCATATGCGGTCGGCTGACGCGGCAGGCCTCGGTCTTCAGCGGATGCGAGAAGACGGTGGCGGGAACGATGCCTCGTTCGATCAACTTTCGCTTTTGCTCCTCAAAGGCCGCGCGGCAGCCGCGAGGGGTAAAGGCGCCGCCGAAGACCAACTGCCCGTTTTTGAAAAAGATCCAGGAGCAGCTTTCGGAGGTGGCAGGGTCGAACACGCAGGAGTAGTACGGGTCGATCTCCTCCGCTGCGAACCATTGCTGAATGGAGACGTACTTTTGTATCGTCCGGTCAGCAAACAATGACGAGCGGACAATGGACGACGCGCCGTCCGCGCCGACGACAAGACGAGTGCGTACCTGTGTTTGGTCGCCGTTGACGTGTTGAAGCTGCAGAGTGTAGATGCCGTCGGCCTTTTCGATCTGCGCGCAGCGTGCGTTCAATCGATCGACGGAGGCGGGAACAAGGTCAAGCAAATAGCGGTCAAACGCCGCGCGGTCGACGTTCAGGTAGGCGCGGCGATAGTGACGGATACGGGGATATTCGAGATCAATG
>SVRN01000079.1 GCA_015064805.1 Oscillospiraceae bacterium | reverse complement strand
GACATTTCGTCCGAAATGCCGAGGATCAGGCGGGGCGCGAATTTGTCGATGAGCTCCTTGACGGTGTCAAGCAGCTGCTGTTCGGGGTAAATATCGTCAAACAGAATGGCGGGGATGCCGTCAACGAGGAAGACCTCGTCGCCCAGCGCCTCCTTGATCTCGTCGATGGTGACGTCGCCCTGGGGGACGGGGGTGATGGCCTCAATGCCGTCCAGGCCGCACTTATTGGCGAATTTGAGCAGAGGCTTGCAGTCGCCGTCCCAGTGAGCAAAGGTGAACTTGCCTGCCTTGTGGAGCGCTTCGTTGCGGCGCAGGTAGGCGGGCAGGACGTACTTTTCGAACAGACGGGGCGAGAGCACGCCGCCGTGGACGTTGTCGCCGAAGTTGATCCATTCCAGCGGAGACTCGTTAATGACCTCGATCATGCGCATGACGCTGTTCTCGGCCGCCTCGAAGTATTCCTCCATGGTTTCGGGAAAATCGGTCAGTCCGTAAATGGTGCCCTCGACGCCCATGACCTCGACAATGGTCTTCTGAATGGTGACGCGGGGAACGAAGATGGAGGGAAGACCGAGATCGCCCCAGTACTCCTGCATTTTGTCGTAGTGATCCTGATTCCAACGCCACATGGTGTTATTTTCCAGCCAGATCATGGTCTTGAGCTGTTCTTCGGTTTCGGCTGGCCAGGTTTTGAAATAGGAACCGCCGTTGGAGTCGTTGCTGTGCCACAGATAGCAAATGTTACCTACGGGCGTTTCGATATGTACCTCGGTTTCAAGATCGGAGATTTTTTTGTGATAGCGCTTGACAGGAACCTTGTCGTAGGCTTGTACGCAGCCGTTGTACTCGTAGACGCGGGGAGACACGTCGAGGGTGCAGTACAGATCGTGGCGGTCGAGCTTATCGTAGGGCGCGGGGAGGGCGCCGTCGCGGAACATACGGTCGGTATACCAGCAGTCGATTCTGGGCTGGAACAGAACTTTTTTGCCTGCCTCGCCGCGGATGATGGCGCGGTTGAGGGAGCGGAAATCGCGTTTGGGTTGCATGGTGGCCATTGGGGGGATCTCCTTTGGATTTTATTTATGGTATCTGAATATGTAACAACTTTTTCTACGGACGCGCATACAGCTTCGCGCTGCGCGGATCACGATGATGTACTTTCTTTGTCACTGAACAAAGAAAGTACCAAAGAAAGTCAGCTTAAGGGCCGAATGTCCTTAAGAAACCCGCAAGATTTCTTGCTTGGGCATATCTGCCGCTCGTGGTGGCATTCCGTCGAGCGATGCAGGATCAGCTTTTATGTCTTTCTCCTATTTCTCTTTGAAGAGCGGCACGCGGCGGTTTCCAAAGGCGGCAGCCTTTGGCGTCTTTCTTGGCTACTTCTTGGGGCGCGCCAAGAAGTAGCATAAAACGTGCTGCACAGCGCACGCGCAAGGCTGTGTGCGCGTCAAAAGGAGAAGGAGCTTGAAACATCGATTTACTTCTCCATCTCCGCGATCATCTGCTTGACGAAGGGGAACTTATCGTCCTCGGTCAGATCCAAAAGATCGATCACGGGCTCCATCTTGCGCGCAATCACGCCGCGGAAGTCCTCGGGGTGATGGGCGTCGCCCGCGAAAAAAAACTTACAGCCGAGATTTTTGGCGATGAAGTAAGGCCGCAGGACCTCCTTGAGATCCTCGGCGTTGTAGCGGCTCGGCATGAAATTCAATTCCACGCCCATGCCGCGGTCTCGCACCTTGGTGAAAATGTCGGTCAGCTCGGCGTCGGAGAACAGCGTCAGAAAACGGATCGGCTCGTCACCGCAGGCCAGCGCGTCGGTGAAGTGGGGAAGTCCGGTCTTATAGAAGGGAAGATCCATGGAGAGCATGGTGTGCAGACGCTCCTTGTAGCGCGTTTTGCGCGAGAGCGCGTCGCCCGGCGTGACGGCAGGGTCAATGGAATAGCCGCGCAGGTTGAGGTGGTCGGTCGAGATAATGGCAAAATCCAGAGACTCGATCTCTTCCTTGGTGGCACTGAGCGTGTCCGTCTTGTCCATATCGACCTCGGCACCGAACAAAAAACGGCAATGCTTGCTTTGTGGAAGAGGCTGATGGGTGCGCAACAGTGAGAGCGGCGTCTGAGGCCAGAGATGGTCGGTCGCACACAAGAGGCGGAAGCCCGAGCTCAGACCGTAAGTCAAAATGGCCACAGGCGTCTGGCGGTCGTCGGCAGAGCAGGGGGACAGGTGGGTGTGAATGTGCAGGTCGTGGTCAAGTACGTAACGCATAAGCGCACCTTCCTTTCATTATATGTATAAGTATAGCACACTTTTGCACGGCGCGCAATAGGGAAAAAGAAAAAACCGACTCCGCAAGTTGAGTCGGTCTTTTCTATTTTGTTATGCATTACTGCATAGCGTTGAGCTTCTTGGTGAACTGGCTCTTCTTGTGAGCAACTTCGTTCTTGTGGATGATGCCGTAAGCAGCAGCCTGGTCGAGCTTCTTGACAGCGCTCTTGTAAGCAGCCTGTGCAGCAGCTACGTCGCCGGACTCGAGAGCAGCCTCGTACTTCTTGATCTCGGTCTTGAGCTGGGTCTTGACAGCCTTGTTACGCATGGTCTTAGCAGCCGTAACCTTGATACGCTTCTTTGCGGACTTAATGTTTGCCATTTTTCGTTACCTCCCTTTTGTCAGCATTATAATTAAATGATCGTATTCCGCACACGACTGAGAGGGTTCGCACGCGGATGTACCCATATACTCCGACATTATACCACAGTGTTTCCATAAATGCAAGAGGTTTTTGAAAATTTTTGAAAAAGAAAATTGCCCGTTCGTCAAAAAAACGGCCCGAAACAGCGCGTTTTAACAAAAATGGAGAAAAAAGCGGTGAGAAAAGGAAAATTTTGCGAAAAATGCTTGACAAATCGCCAACTCTATGATACAATAGTAAACTGCATTACAATCGCCTGTTTTCGGAAAGAATTGGTGAAAGTGCAGTATTTTTGTTTTCTGCAAGGCAAAAATTTCGTCGATTTGACCACACCTAAAATGTAAATATTTTATGGAATTTCGGTTAAATTTCTGTAACTTTTACAAATTTTTACCGTCATCCGCGTCGGCGGACGGGCAAAGCATTACTTTGAATGGAGTGATTGGATTAAATGATTAATGTAAGAGAGCAAAAACTCGGCCAGAACGTCCGTATGAGCTTCTCCAAGTCGAACGCGACGCTCGAGCTGCCCAATCTGGTAGAGATCCAGACCAAGTCGTTTGAGTGGTTCATCAACGAGGGCTTGGGAGAGGTATTGCGCGACGTATCGCCCATTACCGACTATTCGGGCAACCTGCAGATCGATTTCATCGATTATTCGCTGGACAGCAAGCCCAAGTACAGCATCGAGGAGTGCAAGGAGCGCGATGCGAACTATGCTGCCCCCCTGAAGGTGAACGTTCGCCTGACCAACCGCCAGACCGGCGAGGTCAAGCAGACCGATATTTTCATGGGCGAATTCCCCATCATGACCAAGACGGGTACCTTCGTCATCAACGGCGCGGAGCGTGTTATCGTTTCGCAGATCATCCGTTCCCCCGGTATGTATTACGCGTCCGATATCGACAAGACGGGTAAGCGTACCTATGCCACCCAGATCATCCCCTACCGCGGTGCATGGCTGGAGTACGAGACGGATATCAATGGCGTTATGTACGTCCGTATCGATAAAAACCGTAAGCTGCCGCTGACGATGTTCATCCGCGCGCTGGGCATTGAGTCCCGCGAGGATATTTTCGCTATGTTCGGCGAAGACGATCATCTGTTGGCAACGCTGGAAAAGGACGAGAGTGAAGCGCTGGCAGACCGTGACCATTCGACGGTCGGCGTCGAGGCTCTCAAGGAGATCTACAAGAAGCTACGTCCCGGCGAGCCTCCTTTGGTTGAGTCGGCGCAGACGCTGATCAATAACTATTTCTTTGACGCCAAGAGATACGACATCGCGCCCGTTGGCCGTTTCCGCTTCGATAAGAAGATGGCCATCGGTCCCCGTATCGCAAACCACCGCCTGGCAGAGGACGTCATCAGCCCCATCACGGGCGAGGTGCTGTTCGAGGCGGGCACGGTTCTGACTGAGGAGATGGCACTGCAGGCTCAGTATGCGGCCGTCAACGAGGTTACGCTGCAGCTGGACAATGGTGACAAGCTGCGCGTCGTTTCCAACAACACCATCGAGCCCGAGCACCTGCTGGGCTTCGATCTGAAGGATTGCGGTGTCAACGAAAAGGTCAGAACTGCCGTCATGCTGGAGATCATGCAGGAGTGCG
>SVRN01000078.1 GCA_015064805.1 Oscillospiraceae bacterium | reverse complement strand
GGCGCGGCAAAGGCCAGCATCTGCGCCACGGCAACGAAGGTGATATAAAGATTGCTCATGATGCTTTACGCGTACACGCCGCCCGCGCGCAAAATAGCGTCGACCAGCGCCTGAGTTTTGAGGGCTTCCTCCATCATCCAGCGAGCGCGGCTGCCGTCGGGATCGTTGTAAAAGTCGGCGATCTGAATGGCGTGCGACGAGCCGTAGCAGACTTTGGCACCGCAGTCCTTGGTTCTCTCCTCATCGGCGGCACGGACCGAGCGACCGTCGCGGTAAAAGATACAGCAATCCCCTGCTCTGCTTTCCACGCGTGCGTTTTCGCACTTGATGGTCACGCGGATATCCTCGTCCTCCAGATTGTTGATGGAGAAATAGAAGAGCGCGCGAACGCCGTTTTCAAAGAAGATGACGCCCTCAGCCGTGTCCTCGACCTCAGCACTCGTTTCACCATGATGGGAAACGGTCGCCTTGACGTCGACGACGGGGGCACCTGCGAAATAACGCAGCAGGTCAAGCGTGTGGATGGCCTGATTGATGATAACGCCGCCACCCGCGGTCTCGTAGCGTGAGCGCCAATCACCCGAACGGTAGTAGGCCTCGTTGCGGCACCAGCACACCTCGCCGTGAAGCGAGATCAGCTTGCCCATCTCACCGCTGTCCAGTGCCTCGCGAATGGCGCGGTTTTCGGCGTTGTAGCGATTCTGGAAGATAACGCCAAGGCGGCGTCCCGTTTCGATCGAGACTGCCTTCATTTGCTCAGCGGCGGCAAGCGAGGCGTCCATGGGCTTTTCGCACAGAACGTCAACGCCCGCGCGCATACAATCGATGGCCACGGGAGCGTGGAGCGCGTGCGGCAGACACAGATGCACCGCGTCGGGATGAAGCTCGTCGAGCATTTTGTGATAGTCGGTATAATACGGACAGCCTGCGATCGCGGCGCGGGAGCGAGCACGCTCCTCGATGATATCGCACACGCCGACAAGCTCGGTCTTTTCATTTTCCATTAAAGCCTTGATATGGTTCGGGGCGATCACGCCGCAACCGATGACACATACACGATACTGTTTCTGCATAGTAGTACCTCGCGCTCAGCTGATAGTTTTAGTATTCCATTCCACCGCGGTGGGATGATGGTTTATTATATCACAGCGCGCGGCGAAAAGCAAGGATATTAAACAAAAAAATATCTTTGATTCCTCGCAAAAAGCAACCCTTGACACATCCGGATCGTTATGCTAAAATAAGATTATCAAGTATACCCAGGAGGTCTTTATGAAGCGTCGTTCTTTTTTATTGCTGTTCACCTTGGCTTTGCTTTTCACCATCATTCTGACAAGCTGTGTTGAAGATCACGAGCACGTCTTTTCATCCGAATGGATCTGCAACAAAACTCACCATTGGAATCCTTGTACGATCTACGGATGTGCCGCGACTTCAAACAAGCAGGAGCATACGTGGGACGATGATCGGATATGCACGGTATGCGGTCTTACCAACCAGGAAGACTCTCTTCCCGACGATCCTACTGACGATCCTACTGATGATCCTACTGACGATCCTACTGACGATCCTACTGATGATCCTACTGATGATCCTACCGATGATCCTACCGACGATCCTACTGATGATCCCGGGTCTTCTGAAGAGCCCCCTGTCAACGTTTATCTTGATCCCAACAATATCTATGCGGAAATCAACCGCCAACAGCTTCTTCAGGTTCCCACGGAGCCCCAGGGCTTCAAGGGAGACTTCAGCATCATCATTGGAAAATCCGGATATCTGTATGAGAGCGCCTATCTACAAGAGTATCTCGGCGTTTCCGATACGATGTACACGCAAGTGTCGGACGATGGCTTGCAGGAAACTGTCAACAAACTGGAATATATTCAGAAGGAATTGGAAAAACGCGGCATCACTATGATTCTGCTCATCACGCCCAGCAAGGCCAGTGCCTACGCCGATTATATTCCTGAACATTACACAAACTCGGTTACTACCGCCCCCGAATACGTCCGCCCCATTGACCGTCTGCGTCCCATGTTGGCGGCAAGCGAGATCAATTATCTGGACAGCGCCGAATATTATAAGGAGATTGGTCTGCTGGTCACCTTTCCTAAGACGGGAACTCACTGGAACGCTTTGGCCGCCTTTGAATCCACCGCCAAACTGATCCGTATGTACGGCGAGTTGACGGGTAAGCAAACGGTTGAACTGTCTGCGCGCGGCGTGCTGTCGACCGATTACGCGCCCAGCAGATTCAATAACGAGCAGGACGTTTTCAATATTCTTTATAGCAGAGTAGATCCTATACACAAACAAAACGCCATCAAGGACGACGCCTACTATTCGCCGGAGATCGTCGTCACCAACGAAAACACCACCGGGATGAACGTACTCATTCAAGGTGGATCTGCCGCGCACTCCGTCGTTCACTACATAAACGAATACGGTGTAGGAGAGGTGACGCAGATCTACTATAACAACGTTGGGCGCGATGAAAGCGATCCTTGGACGAAGGGTCCCAAGGCTTGGGCTTCGGTTCTTCAGGGAAAGGACTTGATCATTTTTGAAGCATCCGAGCAACAGATTCGCGGTGCTCATAAGACAGACGATATGACATGGCAACAAGCATCGTCCAACCAGCATATAGGGCATAACGCTATTTATGACTCACTTTACGAATACCTCAAGTCTCACGAGGGAGAGTAACAGCATCAAGCAGGCAAGCACGTGTAATGCTTGCCTGCTTTTTATACGCGGAGCGCTTCCCTGCGCCCTTTGTCGAGCATCACCCGCGTATACAGTCCCTCAAGGCGCGCCACCATGGCAGGGGCGGTGAATTTTTCCTGATACAGCCGACGAGCCCCTTCTGATAGCTCCCTCAACAGCGCGCGGTCGTCGTGCAACCGCAGCAACAGCGAGGCCAGCGCCTGCTCGTCGCGGGGCGGGAACAAAAATCCGTTGACACCGCTTTCGATCATGCGGGGATTGCCGCCGTAATTCGACGCCAGCGCGGGCACGCCGACGCTCATGCCCTCGGACAAGGCAAGGCTTGAGGTCTCCGTTCCGAACGACGCGTTGACGTTGAGATCCATCAACGCGTAATAGGGCGCGACGTCGTCGACAAAGCCCGTAAAAATCACCCGATCCTCGATATCCAGATCGCGCGCAAGCTCGCTGTAGCGATCAATCTGCGAGCCGTCGCCCATGAACACAAAGCGCATATCGGGCGCCGCGTTTTTGCACAGCGCCGCCGCACGAAGCAGCGTCTTTTGCCCCTTGTACTCCTCCAGTCGCGCGCTCATACCAACGACGAAATGCGACTCCTCAAGGCCCCAGCGCGCCCGCACGGCGTCCACCTCGTCGTCGCCACATGCGCGCAAAGGCAAGACGCCGTTGATGATGACCTCGATCTGATGCTCGTCCATGCCCAGCGCGATCAGATTATCCCGTGCCGCGTCCGCTACCGCGACCACACGGTCGGAGAGCATCCGACTGCCGACGCGGAACAAAAGGCGAAACGCGGACGATTTCTGCCACGCCGTCATGGGAAAGACGCAATGGCGAGTCTGGATGCAAACGGGCACGCGGCACAGCCGTCCTGCGATCCGTGCCGTCAGAGCGGCGTGGGTGTGAAGAATATCGGGACGCTCGCGGCGGATCAAACGGACGTACTCCGCAAGCGCTCCTACTTCAAAAGACCTGTCCTGTCCGCACGCGACGAGAGCGATGCGGCAAGGCAGCGTCATAAAGCGGTCGATGAGGCGGCTTCCCCTGGGCAAGACGACGATATAGTCAAACCGCTCCGTATCGCCACAGCAAATCGTATTATACAGTAGTGTTCCCGCGCCGCCGATGTTGGTGTCGGTCAAAACGTGCATGACCTTGATTTTTCGCATGATAAATTCCCTTCCTTGATGGTTTTACTTATAGTGTCGGTCATGGCAGTACGTTTTATCCATATAGCAAAAGCCCGAGGAAATCCTCGGGCTTTTGGTCAACTGTTCGTTTATTCTTCTCCCGGACGCTCGGGAATTTCGGGCAGCGAGGCCAGAATTTCCTCCTTGTTTTCCACGTCGCTGTTCTCAACCAGCTCGTACATGCGCTCGTAGCACTCGATCAGGTCATCCTGTGTAAAGCCGATGGAGCGAAGCTGCTCCAAAAGAAACGCCTTTTCAACGTCGCTGGCGGTAGCGTCCAGCGCATATACGTTTCCAAGCTCGGTCAGCGGGTATCGCTCCAAGATCGCCTGGCGTCCTTTTTCGGTTTTGCACTGTGCCAAATTCCAATATTCATAGAAAGCCTTCAGCCG
>SVRN01000022.1 GCA_015064805.1 Oscillospiraceae bacterium | reverse complement strand
ATATATAAAACAGATGGGGAGGCATCATCATGACAACCACCAAAAGCGCTACACTTTATCGAAACATTGAGGACAACGTCAGCCGTGTGCTGTACGGTAAGCAAAAGACCATCCGCCTGATGCTGTGTTCGCTGTTGGCGGGTGGACACGTTCTGCTCGAGGACGTTCCCGGTACGGGCAAGACCAGTCTTGTGCGTGCTCTTGCCGCGTCGCTCGACGCGCAGGATAAGCGCGTGCAGTTCACGCCTGACCTGTTGCCGTCCGATATTACTGGCATCAATTTCTACCGCCAGCAAACGGGAGATTTCGTGTTGCGCCGCGGCCCGATCTTCACCAATCTGTTTTTGGCGGACGAGATCAACCGCGCCACGCCACGCACCCAAGCCGCGCTGCTTGAGTGCATGGAAGAGCGCCAGGCGACCATTGACGGAGAATCTTTGCCGTTGCCCGAGGTCTTTATGGTGCTGGCAACCATGAACCCCATCGAATTTCAGGGAACATTTCCGCTTCCCGAGGCGCAGATCGACCGCTTTATGATGAAGCTACACCCGGGTTATCCCGACGAGGCAGACGAAAAGCAGATCGTTGAGCGAACCTGCGCAGGCGGGGCAATCGCGCAGCTTTCGCCCGTGGCAACGCCTGCAGACGTCCTTGCCGCCCGCGAGGAGATCGCACAAGTTCAGGTCAGCGATGCCATTCGCGACTATATCGTGCGTATCGTTCGCGCGACACGCGAGAGCGATAAAGTGAAGCTCGGCGTCAGCCCTCGCGGCACGGTCGCTCTTACATGCGCCGCGCGTGCGCTGGCCGCTATGCAGGGCCGTGATTTCGTTCTTCCCGACGACGTCAACGAGCTGGCCGTTCCCGTGCTTGCCCACCGCATCATTTCCCAGTCGCAGAGCAGTATCCATCTCAGCGGCTCCAATGAAGCCATTATCGAATATCTCCTTTCTAAGATCCCCGCGCCGTTGCAGTAACGACCGGTCGATCGTAAAAGGAAAGGAGGGAGCTTATGCATTGGATCGCCCTATTATTGGCGGTCGCCGTCACCATCACCTGCCTTGAGATGCGGCGCAAGATGAAAAAAGAAACCAAGCAGGCGTTGCACTATCATTTTGAATTCAGCACGGACGAGGTGTTTGAAGGGGAGTATCTGTATCTGATCCAGCAGATCACCAACGAGAGCGACGAGTCGATCTCGTTTCTCAAAACCGAAACGCTCATGCCCGAGGGTCTGACGATCGTGCTGGTCGAGGACGGCGTGCTGTACTCGGGAAACGATACCGAATGCTTTTCGGTGCAAAGCGTGTTTACCATGCAGCCGCATTCCACCGTCCGCCGTAAATGGCGTGTTCTGGCGAGCAAGCGCGGCGTTTATACGGCACAGGCCGTGCAAATGATCGCCATTTATAACGACCCGCTTGGCATGATGGCGACCTCGTATCGCCTGGAGCCCGAGAGCGCGGGACACGGCCATCTGGTCGTTTTGCCGCGTGTCAAGGAGTGGATCACCCACATGGCCCTCAGCCCGACGTATGCGGGGGACCGCATTTTGCCTCGCGGTCTGATCCACGATCCCATGGCCTTTTGCGGCGTGCGTGATTACGAAATGCGTGATCCGCTCAACACCATCGACTGGAAGCAGTCGGCGCGCCTTGGCCGCACCGTCGTGCGCGAGACCGAATATCAATATAACGACAGCTATAATATCGTATTGAATATGCAATCGGCGATCATTGAGAATAATCCGCCCGAGATCAGCACGCCGCAGTATATTGAGGACTGCATCTCGGTCTGTGCCTCGCTCCTCGATAGCGCGGTGCGACGCGACATTCCCGTCGCGCTGATCGCCAACGTACCGACCGTTGAGCAGTACGGTCATCCCTTGTCCGAGGAGGACGAGGCAGGGAGGCAGATCTTTTGCAGTGAGGAATACCGTCGCCAGGCACAGGTCATTCGCGCTTACCGTATGTTGGCCGCATTGCCCATGCAAATGACCATCCCTGTTGAGCATTTGCTGGACGATATGATCGCCCGTCCTCACTTGTATGCGCGCGGAGGCAATATCGTTCTGGTCACCTCGTTTTTGAACGAACGTATGCTCGGCTTTCATAAAGCCATGCGCGAGCGGGGCGTTCAGGTCATTTTCTTCGTGGCAACGACCAACAATAACGCCATCGAAATTCCAAGCGACGTGCCCGTCTATTTCCGCGTCACGCAATGGGTAGGAGGTGTTGGCCATGCGTCGTAATACCGCAAACGACCTCCGCTGGATGCGGCGATATAAATCCGTCGCTGTCATCGGCATGACTGCCGTTATTGCCACCGTTATGGAGTGGCTGACTTTGTTTGCCGCAGGGAATGCATCTGCGTTTTTGGCTCTTGTCTTCTGTCCTCTTGGGATCGGAACGGGTTATCTCGTTGAGCATCTGGCCCTGCGCCTGACCCGCGCAAAAGAATCGGACGAGATCGATTTTTCCTATGAAAGCAAGATCAGGATTCCGCGTAGGCTGACCTTCGTTTGTTGGCTGATCACCATAGTGCTCATGGTTCTCTTGGCCAGTGCCTTGGTGACGCTGATCAATCGGCTTCGCATCCGTCTGCTTGGTACACCCTTGGAGCGCAAGGTGCTCGTTGCGTATCAGATCCTGCTCGCTGCGCTGCTCTCCGTTGCGGGCTGTATTGGCTGTTATCTGCGTCCCTGTGCCTTTTATCAGATCGTAGGACTTCGCTCGCTGATCGAATGCGTGGCGGTGTTTGCCTTCGTCGGCGCGATACAGTCGATCTATGGCGCATCTCAAACGGTCAGTTGGTTCTTTGTCGCCTGCATCGTTGTTTATATGATTTGCGTCGCGGTTATCATGAACCAGATGTACGTGATTCAGCCGTCCTATTTCTCGCCTACCTGCCACGCAACCGACGAGCTGCGTCACGCAGGGCTTAAGGCGGTGTTGGGGATGTTCGGCACCTGTCTGAAATATCTATGGTTGCTTGTTGCGGGGATGTCGCTGCTCGTTTTTCCGTGGCGCGTTCTTACCTGTGGCGCGCAAATGAATGCTTTTTTCTGGATATTCGCTTTTCCGTTTGCGTCCCATCCCGTGATCAATCTGACGATTTTTATTTGCGCTTGGATCACCTTGATCGCCATAGTCGTTTATATTTGCCTGCGTGCCAAGGATCCCGATATTGATCGTTATTTGTCCAAGATCAAGACCTTTTTCCGTCGCATCTGGCTGAGTATTCGTCTTTTGGTGGCATCCGCACCGAGCGAATTGCGCCGCCTGCGCAAGACTAAGCCCAAGGCCGAGCAGGAGGATACGCGACAGACGCAAACGGTCTATGAGGACACGGTGATCCTGCGTCCTCGCAAGGCGCAAAGGAAAGAGGTTATGCGCTACGGTAGCTTTTCCCGCCGCCTGGTATCTTTGCCCGATGCCAAGGCGCAGTATTGTTACGCCTACCGCACGCTGGTCGCCTGCCTGATCCGAAAGTACATCGGCATCGACGCACATAGCACGCCCCAAGAAATCGCTCAGATCGTCAAAAACCGTACCAATATCCACGATATTGACCGCATCACCGCGCTTTTCTATGCGTCGGCCTACGCGCCCGAGGCACCGGCACCTACCATAAACGAGCTGGTCGCGCTGTGCGAGATCGTTCGAGCGGAGCTGGAGCGGGAACGCAAAGCAAATCAATGAGAAAGGGAAGATCTTATGTTAAATTCCGACCAAGTTGCAAAATCGATCGTCGAGATCAATCGAAAGAAATATATCGTTTCGCTGATCAAGACCGTGATCTTTTGGGCAGTTGCGCTGACGGCGTTGTACTTTTCGGGCAGAGATAACGATGTTTTCGGTCCGCATACAAGACCGGTTCCGTTTTACAGCGTAGGGCTTTTGCTTGTTCTTATTCCTGTGTTTCGTTATCGGCTCTATCGCGTGTTCACGCGTCCATCCTTTATCGGTGTGGCAGACGGTGGAAAAAACGGCAGTACGATGGCGCAGAGAACGGACATACTCATTGGTATACACGGTGGGCTTGAAAAGGTCGCTATTTATACGCTTTCTGTGATATCGAATCGCAATCGATCGTATCGGTTTATATTTTCCGCGGGTATGCAGTCCAACTATGCTCGCGAATGTATGAAAAAGGGAACGCGTGTCCGTTACGCCTTTGGCGGCCGCTATCCATGGAGCGAAGAAACTCCACCCGAATATCCGTTTTGCCCCAATTGCGGAGCGTTCGGCGCGATAAACGAGACGCATTGCTCGTGCGGGTGTTTGTATTTACAAGAAAGTAGTGACAAAAAGGAGAGAAAACTATGTTAAATTCCGACCAAGTCGCAAAATCGATCGTCGAGATCAATCGAAAGAAGTACATCCTTTCATTAGTCAAGACAGCCATCTTTTACGCGGCTGCTGCCGCTGCCCTCGTTATCACTGCGAAAAGCAGTGACATTCTTCACCCGGCCGTTCGTCCCGTGCCCTTTTTCACAGTCGTGCTTCTTTTGCTGCTCATTCCCATTTTGCGGTATCGGCTTTATCGCGTTTTTACCCGTCCTTCCTTTGAGGGCATTGTCGAAACCGCGAAAAACAGCAGCGCGCTGGAAACGCGTAAGGAGCTGAACACGGGTGTAGTGGACGTGCCCTATGAAATGCGCAAGGTGGAGATTTATTCCATCGGCGTGCGAACCGACCGCGGTCACCCGCAGAACTTTTCCTTCCCCTCAGGGAAAATCTCTGATTATGCCCGCGAATATTTGAAAAAGGGAAGCCGCGTCCGCTATGCGTTTGGCGCACGATATCCTTGGAACCACGAGATCGCTCCCGACCGCCCGTATTGTCCCAACTGCGGACATTTCGGCGCGGATAACGAAACGCATTGCTCGTGTGGATGTCTGTACTTAAGAGAACTCAATCCAAGCGATGAATAACAAAAGACCGCCCGCGATTTTTCGCGAGCGGTCTTTACGATTACGTTCTTTTGGCGCGGATCTGTCGAGGTGTTTGCCCGTACAAGCGAGCAAAGCAACGGTCAAAATAGGAAACCGACTCAAAGCCGCATTCGTGCGCGATCTCGGCGATGGAAAGATCGGATTGCCCAAGCAACACGACTGCGTGGCGACAGCGAAGCATCTGTATGTATGCCACCACGCTCATGCCCGTCGACTTGCGGAAGAGGTGCGCCAGATGACAGCGGCTGATGCCGATGGCATCGGCGGTTGAGGTCAGCGAAAGCGGCTCAGCCAGATGCTCCTCCATGTGGCGGATGGCCTTTTTTATGTGGCGGTTTTTGTACGACGCGTCCGAGGATGGAGGCGTAGCGATACCGCTGGTTTTTTGCAGCATATACGCAAGAATCGAGAGAACGGCGGCGCGGACGGCAACGATATTCGGCGTACCCGGTTGCCATGAAGCTCGCAGCTCGTCCATTTTAGGGGTGATAGCAACATCGTGAAAATGCTGAATGAAGTGGCAGGCGTTGGTGTCAACGCCGTTTTGCAGGCAGAAGTCGTGGTCGATGATCAGACAATCGTACGAAAAGATAGGTGCGTCGTTGGCCGCCGCAGGATCGGCACGAAAGCTGTGCAGACAGTTGGTGTTAACGATCACGGTATCGCCTTCGCGCATGGGAATTTCCTCGCCCTCGTAAAGAACGAAGCCACATCCCGAGCGGACGTACAGGAGTTCAATATTGGTGTGCCAGTTGACCATGCCGTACAGCGGCGACGGCCTCATATCCCGATGGAAAATGAAGGGCAGCAGAGGCGAGGAGTAGCTGTGTGTTTCATGGATCTGTGAGAGCATGACGACCTCCGTTCGCAATATCGTTCAAAAATAACGCAAATTTCAGCATTGACAATACTATAGTATTATTATATAATAAAATTGACAATCGTCAACCCATTTTTATAAATTTCGCGTTTTTTAGTGAAAGGATGGTAAAAAATCATGGCAAAAGTAAAAATTGGTATCATCGGTGTCGGTAATATTTCCGAGAGCCACATCGCAGGCTATAAGAAGGACCCCAACGCCGAGCTGTACGCATTCTGCGACATCAACGAGGAGAGATTGAAAGCCAAGGGCGCTCGCCACGGCGTGACCCGTCTGTACACCAGCGTTGAGGAGATGGTCAACTCGCTGCCCGAGCTGGATGCCGTCAGCGTTTGCGTCTGGAACTGCAACCACTACGAATGTACCATGGCTGCTCTGCGTGCAGGCAAGCACGTTCTGTGCGAGAAGCCTCTGGCAATGAACGAGGCACAGGCAAAAGAAATGTGCGATTTCGCTAAGGCCCAGGGCAAGCTGCTCATGGTTGGTTTTGTCCGTCGTTTCATGTATGAGACCGAGGAGCTGAAGAGATTGACCGACGAAAACTTTTTCGGCGAAATGTATTACACCAAGGCAACCTATCTGCGCCAGAACGGCAACCCCGGCGGTTGGTTCTCGGATAAGAAGCGCAGTGGCGGCGGCCCCGGCATTGACCTTGGCGTCCACGTCATCGACGAGGCGCGCTACCTGATGGGCAATCCCCAGCCCGTTTCCGTCTACGCGGCCGTCATGAAGAAGCTGGACCGCTCCGCGCACCGCGGCAACGTGGGCTACGTTGCGTCCGACGCAGGCAATATCGACGACGTTGAGGATTTCGTTCAGGCAACCGTCCGTTTTGACAACGGCGGCATCATGATGCTTGAGACCAGCTACGCCCTCAACACCCCTGAGCCCTACTGCCGCATCGAGCTGTACGGCACCAAGGCAGGCTGCATCACCGATCCGCTTCGCGTGCTGGTCGATGAGTTTGGCCACCTGACCGACCTCAAGTTCACCGATATGCCCAAAAACACCTTTGAGGGTATGTTCGATAAGGAAATGCACCACTTCGTCGAGTGCGTCCGCACCGGCTGTGAGTGCCGTAACCCCGCCGAGGACGGCGTAGTCGTCATGCGTATCCTTGACGCGATCTACGAGTCGGGCAGAACCGGCCATGAGGTCGTTTTGAAGTAATTTTACATAATAACACATCCCGACGGGCGATCATGCTCGTCGGGATGTGTTTTTAGTTCTTGCATGATGGCGAATTGTGTGATAAAATAGAAACAGAAAAAATTTTCTTTTTCATGGTGCGTTTGCGCCTATTTGTCGTCTATAAGGGTGAGGGCCTCAATCTTTGGAAAGGAGAGAACGTATGCAAGACAGTGTGATTATTGAGCTATACAACAAAAGAGACGAGCGGGCCATTGCCGAGACGCAGGACAAGTACGGCGCGTATTGTATGACCATCGCCTACAACATTCTGGCAGATCGGCTGGACAGCGAGGAGTGCGTCAACGATACCTATCTGCGCGCTTGGAATACCATTCCGCCCGAACAACCCGAGCAGCTGCGCTCTTATCTTGGTGCCATCACCCGTCATCTGTCGCTTGACCGTTATCGGGAAAAGACGCGAGAAAAGCGAGGAGGTGGGGACATGCCACTTGCGCTTGAAGAACTGGATGAGATCATTGCGGCACCGAGTGACGTTGAGCGCGAATACGATCTTCGTGCGCTGGGCGAGTGCATCAACCGCTTTTTGCACACGCGCGTGTCGGCGCGGGATTGCGACATTTTCCTGTGCCGTTATTATTTCGTCTATCCCGTCGAGCAAATTGCCAAGCAACTGAAATTCAGCGAAGCTTACGTCCGCAACATTCTCTCCCGTACAAGACGAAAGCTCAAAGCTTATCTTGAAAAGGAGGGATATTCGATATGAAGCGAGATGATTTGTTTTCCGCGTTGTCCTTCGTAGACGACGAGCTGACAGAGCGCGCACACAAAACCATGCAGGGCGAGCATAAGTATAAAAAGATCGCCGCATGGAAACGGTGGTCAGCGGTCGCGGCGTGTGTGTGTCTGGTTTTGGCGGGGGCATTGCTGTTGCCTCTGTTTGAAAAATCACCGGTTGTAGATTTCATCGACTATTCGGTAGACCCGTGGGAGAATTTATGGGTGCCGGCTTCAGATATGTGGGTCGGTAGCAGTGAAAAGGAGGATGCAGTCGAGGACATCCCACCGCCGGTTTCTGCGTATGGCCCGGATTACATGATTGTAGTAGCAAAGGTGATCGAGGTTCTTCCGTCCGTATACGTGGATGCACCCAGTTCCCCTTATATCAATACGTTTGAACGGCAATACCACGTTGTAAAGCTCCAAGTCCTTGAGACGATACGCGGGGAAAACATGCCGAGCGAGATATATCTTCGCTTGAATGCCAATTTGGATCCATCCTTGGATGAGTACGACAGTCTTGTTATCGGAGGATTGAGACAGGTGGGCTTTGAGAATTATGGCATGATCAATATGGATCAAAAAAGAGCAGAGAAGTTCTCTTTTCTGTTCGAATGCTGGAATTACGAGAATCAAGGGGCAATCTTACCCTTCAAGGATGGTGTACTCTGCTTGGAGCATTGGAAAAAGGACGGATGGCTGAGCTTCAGAATCGACTGGGATTGGGAGGACTTTCGAGAACAGGTATCATCGTCAAGCGGATGGGGCTCGGATTACTTTCCGGCATGGGAAGGATGCACCGTTGAGGATACGGTTCAATCCATTCAAGAGGAGTTAAAACGTTGGGCGCATATTCGGGCGAAGTCTGTGCGATACGAAGAGACATTTGCCACTGAACAACAGCAAAGCGTTCTCGAATACGTCAAATCGCAGGAAAACGGGCTGTTTATGCAGGATTGTGATACTGCCTATTATGATACCTCAACGTACTATGAACGCAACATCGGCGGTTTTCCTGCCAACGAGAGAATTGCCTTGAGGCAGGATGGCGAGATCGTGTATTGGGGCGTGAAATTTACTCCTGAGGAGATTTCGCATGTTCCAGATTTGGGAGCTTTTATATCATCACTCGATATGACGGCCCTTGTTCCGCCGCATACGGAAAATCACGAGCAGATGCAAGTCTATCGCCGCTTTGCGTTTGGCAAATACGTAAAGAACGAGGGAACGGTATACGGTGTGGTTCGGGTTCACTGGCAACTGTTGCAACAAGTAAACAGGGATCAATATATATACTATGACGATTTGTATTATCTTGTCATGCCCGACGGAACGTATCAAATCATGGAAATTGAAGAATTAATCACCTATATTGGTGAGGACAATATCCTTTCGACCTTCTATGAGTATAATGTTGGCGAAAGATGGTGGTATTGGTGACGATTACGGTCGCCGAAAAACAAAAAGGCAGAGTCACGTTTTGTGGCTCTGCCTTACTTTTATCTTACAAAATTCGTCCAAACGGATTTTTCCTTCTCGGGAAGGCCGTACACCTCTTTGCCAAGAGCGATGCTCTTCATCAAAAAGGTCATGTTGCGGGCAAGCGTGCGCATGGTCTGCAGGCCCTCGCCGTCCTCGGCGGCCTGGCCGGGGAGCGCTCCGTGAACGCTGTTCCAGTACTGGCTGGACGCGACGGGCATACCGCTGATGGTGAAGTACTTGTTGAGCTGATCAAACGTTGCCGAGCAACCGCCGCGGCGCGCAACCGCGACCGACGCGCCGACCTTCATGCGCTTGTCAAAGCGGGAACTGTAAAACAGACGGTCAAGCAGGGAAATCAGCGTGCCGTTAGCTGAAGCGTAATACACGGGGCTGGCGATGACCATGCCGTCGCACTCCTTGAACTTCTCGGAAATCTCGCAAACGATATCATCCATGACGCATTTGCCCAACTTAAAGCAAGCGGCGCATCCCGTGCAGCCCTGGATCGTCAACTGTCCGACGTGAACGACTTCGACCTCGACGCCCTCCGCTTCAAACACCGTCTGCATCTCTTTGAGCGCCAGCGCGGTGTTGCCGTTTGCATGGGGACTGCCGTTGATCATTAAAACCTTCATGGTGTTTTGTCTCCTTGAAAAACTTATCTTGATTTGTTGCCTTTTTGCTTGCCGATTCGTATATATAAGCAAAGGCAAATAATAGTCTTGCAGATATTATATCATAAGCAAATGGGGAAGTCAAGCAACCTTCGACGCGACGGACATATATTTGATCATCGTATTGACAAACTGGTAAAAATATGATATCATATATTTGATAAATATGTGCAAGGCGAACAAATGAAAGGAGATTGGCTATGGATGAAAATAAAATCGAAACAACGAATGAAGAGCTGAACCAATCGGTAAACGAAGCGAGCGAGCCGACGGAGCAAGAGCGTTGCGAACTAATATCGAGCGGTGAGGTTGAGTCTGATATCGCGGAGTCGGAAACTGTCCCCGAGCAACCGCCTAAAAAAGCACGTGGCCGCAAAGGGCTGATGATCGGCGGGGCGATCGCTTCGATCGTTGTTTCCACCGTACTGCTCGTTTGCGTGGCGGTGGGTATGTTTTCTATAAAAAATCCCATAGATAGGACGATGGACGCCGTTTTCCCTGAGGTTGCATTGTTGGATGAGATTGCGGTCAAGGGCGGCTCGGTTTCCTTTGACGCGAGCATCGGCCCCGATCTGAGCGATCAGGTGAAGGGAGACCCCGTGAAGCTGCAAGCCGATTTTGTGCTTGGTAGCAACGGCGTACTGCTGGGCGGTGCGCTGGGCGGAGGGCAGGAGGAGCTGGACGTTGGTCTGCTGATCGACGGCGAAGGCGCCCAAATCTATTCCAAGCGCCTGGTCGGCGGTGGCTATTCCATTCCCTTTGAAGGGTTGATGGAAGCGATCGATCAGTCTATTTTCGCTCCTGACAGCGGCACCGATTACGCGTTGCCGCAAGAGCTGTACGATATGCTCGACGAGTATATCGATTCGCTCGACGATCCCGAGGATTCCGTCGAGTATGAAGCGATCGAGGGCGTACTGCTTTCAATGCTTGACGCCGCAAGGCAAGAGGCCACGTTTGTAGAGGAGGAAAAGCGCATTGCGCTTCTGGATGGCACGACCAAGGCAACGCTGTACGCCGTCAGCCTTGACGTGCGGGCTTTCAATGCCGCCTTTGACGTCCTTTTGGACGAATGGAAGCATAACGAAGCCTTTTACGACGAGCTGTCCTCCTTGCTTGAGCTGTATATGCTGGAAGAGACGACCGATGCGCCCATGGACGTGGATGACGCAATGGACGCGCTTTACGACGAGCTGAAGACGGCTCTTGACGAAGCGTCCAAATATCTTGACGATAGTGATATTAACGTCTGCGTAGCTTATGCCGTTCACTCGGGCTATCTGGTGTATATGTGCGCCGACGTTGACATGAGCATTGAGGTGGATACAAGCAAAGCACGCGCTGATTTTTCGATGCATATGGGCTGGACGTTTACCTCTAATCCTTCAAAGGATCCCTCCTACGATATCGTTGCAACCGCCCGTCTTGACGACGAAATCCGGGATATTTTCCGAATTTCGCACCGCATGGAGGGTGATCGCTTCACCTTGACCGCCCAGCTTGGCGAGGCTTTGACGGAAACGGACAACGCCGTCTTGACGTTGCAGGGCAGACGAAGCGCGAAGTCCAATGCTATCGAGCTGACGCTGGATACCATTGTAGTGACGAACGGGGATGAAACACAGTTTGAGATGAAGGAGTCTTCGTTTACTCTGTCGGTCGAGAGCGGCAAGCAGAAGGTTCACCGCGCCAAGCCCGATACCAATCTTTTGACGATGACGGCTGAAGAGATGGACGACTTAGGCGAAACTTTGGAAACCGAGCTGGAGCGCTTCCAACGGGATATCAACCGTGAGCTTGGCTTTGATTTCTTCCGTGACACGCTGATGCAAGACGTGCAGGGCTCTTTGATGCTGGAGGAAGGTGCGTATGATTACGCTTACGACCGCGAAAGCGGCCATCTGTTCTTAGCCACCGAGAGGAATAACAAGCATTATATCGTCATGTACGATATCGAAACGATGCAACCGATCTCCGAGGTCAGAATCAGCCGCGAGATCTGTGCCATGGATGCCGACGGCGGCTATCTTGCGACCACGGATCAAGTAATGCCTGACGACGATGCGAAAAGCACGCTGGAGGTACAGATATTTGACGCCGCCACGCTGGAGCATATTAAAACGCTTGATATGAACGCGTATGGCTATCTTTCCTACGAATATTCGGGCGATCTGATCGTGGACGAAACGCGACTGATCTACGCGACAGGAAATCAACATTGTGAGATCCTTTTCGTTGATATAGAAACGGAAGAGCTGATTGCCAAGGCAGATCGAACGGTCTATCATTGTTCGTTGGCGATCGACCGCGAAAATCACGTCGTTGCCGCCAACGAGCGGGGCCTTTCCACGTGTGAGTTCTATATGTTCGATTCAACGACGGGGGCGCTGATCAGAAAGGGAAACAAAAAAGACAGCTACAACAGCGATCCCGTATATTTTGATGGAATCTCCTTTTTCAGCTATGGGTATCACTTTATGTCCGACGGTACGGAAATCGCAACGACCAAGCTGATCACCGACAGAAAGCTCGAAGACCGCGAGGATAAATTCCTTGCGATGGTCTATAAAGACTCGGATATTCTCGTTACGCTGGAGCAGGATAAAAACGGCGTGACCTATACGATGTTTTACGAGCTCAACGGTCAAAATCAAGGCGCGCCTCTATTTGAAAAGCTCTCGAATGTTGTTTATACCGAGATCATTAAGCTCGGCGACGGCACCTATATTGCGCTGTCCTATTTGATGGGGATATATCCACAGATTGAGTATTTCACCATTGAAGAGACGGTTGATATTGGCTTTTAATGACTGAACCGAGCGGCTTAATAACCCCATCACAATTTTGATGGGGTTATTTGCTTTGTATAGCTAAAAATAGAGTGATATTTGCCTGAATGGCCAAATGTTAATTTCTGTTGCTTGCCAAAAAGACGATATGATGCTATAATGAAGTCAGTAAAGAACAGGAGGCACTGGGTATGTTGAATGAAAACCTAAAAAGATTGAGGAAAGAAAAAGGGCTATCGCAAGAGGAATTGGCAGAGCAGATTCACGTGGTCAGACAGACGGTGTCTAAATGGGAAAAGGGATTGTCCTTTCCCGATTCGGAAATGCTCGTAAAGCTCGCAGCCGCGCTGGATACGACGGTCGGGGCGCTGATTGGAGAGACGACCGAAGTCGAGCCTTCGAATGAGAGCGAAAGTGAAAGCAGCGAGCCTCCTGCCTCCCAAAAGAAAAAGAAGAGAATTATTTTGACGTCCGTTATCGCGGCGAGTGCGGTTATCGTTGTTTCCGTTGTGCTTCTCGTATGTATGGCGATGGGATTGTTTACTGCGAAATCCCCCTTGGAAAAAACGATAGAGGCTGTCTTTCCCGATATTGATCTTTGGGAAAATATCGCGCATTCGGGTGGTTCGATTTCTTTGCAGGGGCGTCTTGATTCCGACCTGGGCGAAAAAATTACGGATCAGCCGATCCTTTTGAACGCTAAGGTTGTATTGGGCGAAAAGGGTCTGTTATTTGCGGTCGATGCGGGAACAGAGCAGGAGAAAATGGACCTGTCCTTGATCGTAGATAGCGAGGGAACGCAAATTGTCTCGGATCGCCTGCTAAGTGGCGGCTATTCCGTTGCTTTTGAGGGGCTGATGGGGGCGATTGACCAATCTATCTTTGCGCCGAACAGCGGAACGGACTATGCGATCCCGCAGGAAATGTACGACGCTTTGCGTAAGTATATGGAATCATCCAAGGAAGAAGAGGAACTGCCTTCTTTGGTGGAAACGGAGAAGGTAGTACGTGCGATGCTGGATGCAGCAATGCAAGAGGCGACGGTAACGGAGGAGAAAAAATCTATCATTCTCGCAGATGGGGCGCAGGAATTGACGCTTCGCGTCATGTGCTTTGACTCCAAGGCCCTTCGCGCCGCAACCGACGTATTATTTGATGAATGGAAGAATAACACAGCCTTTCACGAGGAGCTGCTATCTTTTATGGATGCCTATATGGAGCTGTACGTAATGGATGGTCAGGAGGAGAGCCTCGAAGCCGAGGAGGCTCTCAAATCGTTTAAGGATCAGCTCAAAAGCAACGTTGACGCCATCATCAAAAATTGGAAAGATACGGCGTACGAACTCAAGATCACCTATGCGCTGAATGACGGATACGTGGTATATATGGAGGCAGAAGCAAAGCAAGAGCTTCCCGTCGGCAAAGGAACGTCCAAGATGACCAGTGTATCACATTTGGATTGGAAGTTTTCCTCCGATCCCGGTAAGGATCGCTCATACATTATAACGATGAGTGCTACGGTGGACGAGCAGAAAACGGAGTTATTCACCTTTTCTTACCGTCAAGAGGGAAAGACGCGTTTTTCTTTGCATGTCGATATCGCAAAGGAACTGAGCGGCAGTGATGAAATCGCCCTGACGCTCAAAGGAGAGCATCGCACAAGCCGTCGCAAAGCAGAGGTGATTCTGGACGGTGTTGATCTGAAGCAGGGCGAGGAAAGCCTGCTTGCGGTATCAAAGTCCAAGCTTGCTCTGACGATTCAAAGCGGGGCAAAAGAAGTGAAGCGTCACTCATCCAATACGGATCTTCTTTCAATAAAAGCAGCGGATATGGACGTTCTGTTTGACACAATAGAACAGAACTTTTTACAGTTCAAGAATGACCTTAACCGCTCTGTTGGGTACGATCTGATCTACGAAAAGGCGGCGCACCGTATTCAAGCACAGACCGCGTTTGAAAACATATACGACTATGCCTACGACGCTAAGACTGGACACCTTTTTGTTGCCGTCATGGAATTGCCGCCAAACCAGAATTATCAATACTATATCAAGATGTACGATACCAAGACCATGACGGAGCTTAAGAAGATTCAAGTCGGCGGGATGGTGCTCATGGATGCAGACAACGGTTACCTGGTATACGGTCTTCGCTCGGTAGTAAATCCCGGCATGGATTTTGAGGTCGTCGTTCTGGATGCTAAAAACATGCAAAATATCAAGACCATGCCACTTAATGGTATGAGCGGTATAGAAGATCAGCATTTGTATTGTGAGGAAATAATACTTGATGGCACCACGCTTACGTGCCTCACGGGCGAGGGCAAGCGACAACTGATTTTCCTTGATATCAATGAGCAGGATGTGATTGGGATAACGGAACTGTATTCCGCTCCTGAGATTGCCATTGACCGCCCAAATCACGTAATCGGCATCGTTGAGAACAACAGCACGGAATGCACCTTTTCTCTCTACGATTCCAAAACGGGTGCATGGGTCTGGACGGCTGATGTAAAGAAATATCTGCCGTACAGCGTTCCATTCGCCTTTGACGGCACGAGCTTTTATTGCTTTGGCAATCATCATTATTCGGCAGACGGAACGTTGACCTATACCGAGGACATTCTTGCTCTGAGACAACCGTTCGATGATTTTGATAAAGGAGACGAGCTTCTTTATTGGGACGAAAATATCATCGTTACGAAGGAGAATGACGAGAATTCCGGCGAACAGCCGACTGTTATGTACGAGCGTGGGAAGGACGGATCACTCGCCAAAATGTTTGACGTAGTTGACCTGACGTCTTATCAGTCGATCACTCGTATCGGAGAAAATGAATATCTTGCCTTGTCTCTGTATCGCTATCAGTATGTCTCGATCGAATACTTTACGGTCGAGCCGTCCTACGCGATTGACTTTGGAAAATAACAAATAACCGACCATCCATCAGGATGGTCGGTTATTCTTTTTGATCAATATCCGTAAAACTCTTTTGCAAACGCTTCGCTACGGCGGTTGAGGGTAGCCAGCGCCTGCATTTCGTCCGCATCCAGCGGCCAATCCGCCATCAAGACGCCCTGACCGTGGCAAAGGCGAACGTAGACGGGGTAGTAGTGATCAAGCAGGAAGCGGGCAAATTTAACCAAGCGATAAGGGCCGTGGATGGCCTCGGGCTTGCAATGGTTGAACACCGCAAGCGATTTTTCGTCGCGCACGGCCTGCATGATCGACGCGGGCTGACGGTCGGGGGCGAACACAATCGTGTAGCCGCCGATGGCAGGGCGCTGGGGGTCGTTTGCATCGGTGTAGTGCGAGTCGGTTGAGGCGACGACGGGAATGCGCGCGCCCTGCAGACGCATTTCGTTCCAAAGCGCGACGCTGGTGTCAAGGTCACTGTCGCAAAGATCCAGCGCGTCGTGCACACCGTCGCGGAGCAGCTGCATGGTGGTTGCCTCGCCCATGAAATATACGTCGTTCCAGATCCAATGAGGATGCGCGAGAATGGACAGGCCTCCGAACTCGTGCGATTTGTTGGCGATCCAGATGCGCCATGCGTAGTCCTCGACGGAGACACCCTCGGGCAGATTTAGCGTCTTTTTGATCTCATCGACCTCGGCGCGAACCTCCTCCTTGCGGGCGCGGAAATAGGCGTTGACGCTCTCGCGACCGCCCAGATGCACGATGTGGATATGCTCGGTGGGCATATGAACCTCCTCGCCCAGCATCAACGTCATATCGACGGGGGCGTCGGCATACAAGCGCATGCTCTTTTCGGAGGACATACTGATATAGTGGTCGGTGATGGCCATGAAATCATAGCCCGCGCCGCGATAGTTACCAATCGTATGGCAAACGTCCTGCGTGCCGTCCGATTCGTAGGTATGGCAATGGACCTCACCCTTAAAGGCGCGCAGACCGTACAGATCAGGCCGCAGGGAATAGACGTTCAGGACAGCGGTGACGTTTTCTCTGTATTTGGTGCGGTGAGTGATGTCGTAATGGGGCGAGCGGAGATCAGCCTCGGGGCGAGTGATGGTCATCACATGTTGCTGTTCGCCCGCAAAGCGGTGGGTGAGAACGAGATCGCCTTGCTCGTCGGGCGTCAATTCGTACGTAACGCCCGTAAATACGCTGTAATCGCCGTGTGCGGTCTGCACCTCACGTATGACCACGGTATACGTTTCCCCCGCCATAAAGGCCGTATTTTCGCCCAGAGGACGGATACGGACGGTGCTGACCTCGTCCGCGCGAACGACGGAGGGGCAAACGATGTAATTGAATACTTGCTTGTTCATGGTATCACCTCAAGGATTCAGGATTTTTTCATAGGCAACGCGGTGATCGCCGTTTTCCAAGTAGATGCTGCCGCAAAGGACAAAGCCGTGCTTTTCGAGCATCCGACACATAACGGCGTTGCCGCGATGCGTGTCGATGCGCAGGGAAGAGCGCCCCATCGAGCACGCGACCTCGGCGGCGTATTTGATGATCGAAGTTGAGATACCGCTACCGCGACAGGCAACCGCGACAGCCACGCGATGAATGGCAACGTAGTGATCCGTATCTCCCGTGCCCCATTGACCGTCATAGATACGGTCGTAGGTTGGCTCGCCGTCCAAAATCAGCACGAACGTGCCGACGACGGCACCGTTGATCTCAACGACGTACGAGCGGTTAAGAGTAACGTCCTCGCTGACGACGGCGAGGGAAGGATAGCCGTTTTGCCATTGGTCAATGCCCAGCGCGGCGATGGTCGCTCTTGCCTCGGCGAACAAGGCCATGAGCGCGTCAATATCGTTGACGTTGGCTTGACGAATGATCATAGCAGATGCTTGCGAAGCTCCTCGCCCGACATGGGAGAGAGGTAGGAGGGCGGGAGGTCGAAGATGGTCTTACAGCCCGTCATACCCTCGCGTCTCATGCGATAGACCGCGCGAGCGCAGGCAACGATGACGCTGGCGGTGAACTCGGGATTGGAGTCGAGCTTCAGGCTGTATTCAATGATGTGAGTGTGCTCCTTGTCAGCGCCCGTTTTGCCCGAGCGGATGACGAAGCCACCGTGCGGAATGCCGCTGTGGTCGCGCTTCAGCTCGTCCTGCGAGATGAAATGAACGATGGTATCGTAGTCGGCAAAATAGTTGGGCATGGTCTTGATTTCGTTTTCAATGCGGGCTTTGTCCGCACCCTCGGCGGCTACGACGAAGCACTCGCGCAGATGCTTTTGTCTTGCGGTAAACTCGGGCGTCTCGCCGCTTCTGACGGCGTTCAACGCCTCGTCGATCGGGATGGTGTACTGCTTGGCGTCCAGAACACCCTCGATGCGGCGAATGGCATCCGAGTGTCCCTGGCTGACGCCCTTGCCCCAGAAGGTGTAGTCCTTGCCCTCGGGCAAAATGGCGCTCGCATACAAGCGGTTGATCGAAAACATACCGGGATCCCAGCCACAGGAAATGACGGCTACGTTGCCGCTTTGCTTGGCAACGGCATCGACTGCGGCAAAATGCTCGGGGATCTTGGCGTGGGTATCAAAGCTGTCGATGACGTTGAAGTATTTGGCGTATTCGGGTGTCTGCGTGGGCAGATCGGTCGCACTGCCGCCACACAGAATGAGAACGTCGATCTCGTCCTTTTTGGCTACGGCTTCATCTGCGTGATAAACCTTGACGCCGGGCGTCAGAATTTTGACGCTTTCGGGCGGACGGCGGGTGAAGACGGCCACCAGCTCCATATCGGGATTTTGACGGATGGCGCACTCAATGCCGCGTCCAAGGTTTCCGTATCCCATGATTCCAATTCTAATGTTCATAATTGATCGTTCCTTCACTAAAAATTTATCGGCTATATTATAACGCACGATTGGGAAAATTACAAGAAGATTATCAAAAAAATATGTCAAAAAACGCCTGCGAACTTGAGTAGCCACGAAGCGAAAAACACCGAGAGGGCCGAGGCAAGCGTCGTCCAGACGACGAGCTGTCCCGCAAGGGAAGCGTCGCCCTTCATTTCCTGCGCCATCGGTACGCTGGATACGGCCACGGGCGTGGCAAACATGGCAACGAAGGCCGCAAAATGCGCTCCGCTAAACTGTTCCTTCAAGAAAAGAAACGCAACGCCAATCGCAAGCGCGGGCGCGAGGACCGTTCGTGCCAACGTACCGAAGATGATCTCCTTTTTCATTTCCTTGACGGCGGAAAATTCAAATTGTACGCCCAGTACAAGCAACGCCAGCGGTGTTGCTAAATTTGAAAGATAACCAAGTACGGTATAAACGGGCTTGACGTCGGCAAGACGGAAGGAAATGCCCGTGCGGATGAAAAAAGCACGGACGCCAAGTGCCGCAACACCGGCAAGCACACTCAAAATCAGCGGATTTTTGACGATGCCGAGCAGGATCTTCTTGACGTTTACCTTTTGCTCATCGCCAAAAACGGAAAGGGAAATGACGGCCAGAACATTGAAGGCGGGAATGGCCGCGGCCGAGAGTAGCGTGGCGATGGCCAGGCCCTCCTCGCCAAACAGCGACTGTGCAAGCGGTATGCCGATCAAGGCGTAGTTGGAGCGAAAGACGGCCTGCAGCAGCACGCCGCGCCGCGCGCCCTGCTTGGTCACGAGCATCACGCAGGGGATGCCGAGCGCAAAGATGACGAGTAATACGATCAGCGCGTAGGCGACGTAACCGAGGTCGATCTCGCCAATGCTGTCCATTTTATATACGTTCAAAAACAGCATACACGGCAAGAAAACGCGGAACACCAAGCGATTGAGCGCCTTGGCGATATCCGCGTTTGCAAGCTTGATTTTTTTCAATAGATAGCCGATCGCAACCATGATCATGATGGGGGCAACGGCCGAAATTGCGAACAAAAACGAGTTCATGCAAACGCTCCTTTGGTATTGGCTTCGCTTGCATACATTGTATCACAATCGGGGTGGGATGTCAACGAGAATGAAAGAAGGATGCTAATTTTTTCCTTCAGCAGTTGCCGCGCTTTTTGGTCATAGGATTTGCTTATTTATCTTGTTGTCAATACAATGTCACAATGTTGAAATGTTGAATTAAAATTGATTTTTCATGACTGTTTTTTTTGCGAAGAGCGAACCCAGAAGACAATGGTTGTGACTAGAAGATATATTCCATAGCCAAAATGAAAAATCGAAGGTAAGAGCATAGCAAGAATTAGACTTTTGCAGACGTATTTTCTCGTATATATAATCATTAAAATATATAATACTAATGCGCCGGCGCCGAAAAACAAAGGAAGGGGATCTTCACCGGAATGCAACATGCTAATGAAAAGAATAAAGCCCACGAACGTTGCGATATGTAAAAGCAATCCCTTGGGACGTGTGCGGAGTTTTTCGTCATCGCTCAGTGAATCCTGAGATTGATTTTTCGAGGGTTGCTCGAGCTCTTCTGTTGCCTCGGAGAATTCTTTTTTCAGTAAAGATTCGTTAGCAGAGGTAATCTTGAAATAGTATTCGTAAACAGCGGAATTTTCCATACGAAATTCTGCTCTATACACGCCAGATTTAATAAAGGAGCCGTCTCTGCCTTTTATGATCCATGAGAGGGACAACATATCGTATGTGGGCTGCCAATTGAATTCCGAATTGTCATTGTATACGATATGATTTTTTGAGTCATAAATTACTATCTCAGTTCTGACTGTTTTTTTATCCGTAATGGGCACAGTTTTCAGATGAAAATAAATGATGTTGTACAGGTCTCGATTTATGACTTCCGTGTATGTGCCATCCTTCGGGAAGGCGTTATCAAAATCACATGAACCAAGGGTGCATACATTCCGGATGAGGGAAGGGGCGTCAGAATTTTCAAGTTTTCTGATTTGCTTTCCGGGCTTGGATTTAAGCATGGATACGATTTTGTCGATTTTCGCGTCAAAGTATTCCATGGTCTCAAACTCGACACCATTCATTTTACTTACCTTACTGATATCATCCGGCAGTTCCTTGGGGAAAACAAAGCCTCTCATCATGATAGGGATGATATTCTTTTGGTGTTCCAATGCGTGTCGTATCTCGCATCGAACCCAATCTTCCTTATAAATGCATCGATCTAAGGCTTGTGGTGGTAATACCAGAAGAAAATCCTCACATTCTTCAATCTGACCGTATAATTTGGTGTCAAACGGTCCGGACTTCAGCGATTCAATGTCATAGAAAACACCGTACCCCATAGCCTTCAGTCGGTCATTCAAAAGCTGTGCCAGTGCTTCTCCACCATCTCGACGGTAACTGATAAAAATTTGTTTTTTCATATTCAAGCTCCATGTGCACATATAATGTTTTATTATAGCATTAAGTGGTTAGAGAATCAATACCGTTTCTGAATTTTTTTATAAAAAAGCCCGCCGTTTTTAGGACAAGCTGGATTTTTGAGATTTGATTGATATTTGCAAACGGTAGTATTCCCAACCCTATATGATTTGACAATGCTCATACATGGGATGCATCTGCCGTTGGTCGTCCAACTGCCAGCCGACGCAATGCCCGTCCTCGGAAAACAGCATTTTCGTGCGATGTGGCTCGCGTAGCAGCCCCTCCTCGATGCTGGAAAGGGTTCCAAGGCCAAAGGAAAGCCCCATGTCAACGTAAACAAAGCGCAACAGACAGTCGATCTCATGGCGATATTCGACGATAGCGGGGCGCAGATAGAGAACGTCCGAGGGTTGATAATACGCCGTGTAGAACTCGCGGAAGGTAGCGGGGCTGTTGCCGTTGGGGCGGTAAAGAGGGCCGTATTCCCGTCCAACAATTGCAGGGCTGAAGCCAAAGCGGCCGTACAGATCGGTGATATCCTTACTGCCCGTGGTACATAAGAAGCAAAGCGGCGGCTCTTGCACGCTTTGAAAATCCTCATACCACAGCCTGAGCAGTCCGCCTCCGATGCCGCGGCGGCGGTATGCCTCGACGGTATAGAAATTGCCCCAGTTGCCAATGGCATCCTTATGACGCCCCCAGCCCATCCACAGTCGAGAGGCAGCCTTGCCGTCCTCGTGCGCGACGTAAAAGGTGTCATGGCACTCATGAGCCACCGCACCGCTGATGCGACGTGCCATCATGCTGGCGTAGGATCGACCGTCGGTAATGCCGCCTACCATATCGGATATGGCCGCAAATGCGGCGTTTTTCTCTTGCCCGGGAACGTATTTTTCAAATATCATATGTCGCACCGCCTTTCTGTTTTTATTATATCACTAAGACCTTTCGCTGTCAATCAAAAAAAGCTGCCCCCGATTCAGGAAGAATCGGGGGCAGCAGGTTGTTATTTGTAAGATTATTCCGCCTTGTTTTTCTTGAACTTGTTGAGAAGAATGTTGACGACGATACCCAGGATCAGAGCGCAAGCAACGGGGGTAACAACGACCTTACCGATAGACATAGCCATGACGCCGATACCGGGGATAAGAATAACGGAAACGGTGAACAGGTTGGCGTTGTCCTCAAGGTCAACCTTCTGGATCATCTTCAGACCCGAAACGGCGATGAAGCCGTACAGCGTGATGCAAACGCCGCCCATGACGCAACCGGGAATGGAATCCAGGAAAGCGACGAAGGGAGATACGAAGGAAATGAGGATCGCCATGATCGCTGTGGTGGTAATGGTAGCGACGGAGGCGTTACGGGTGATAGCAACGCAACCGACGGACTCACCGTAGGTGGTGTTGGGGCAACCGCCGAAGAAGGCACCTGCCATGGAGCCGATACCGTCGCCAAGCAGCGTGCGGTGCAGACCGGGGTTCTCCAGAAGATCCTCGTCAATGATGGAGGAGAGGTTCTTGTGGTCGGCAATGTGCTCGGCGAAAACGACGAAGGCAACGGGAACGTACGCAACGGCAACGGTTGCCAGATAGCTCCACTCGAAGTCCTTCACGCCCTTGATAGCCTCAACGAAGGAGAACTTGGGAACGGAGAGAAAGGTGGAGAGCGTTACGCCGTCAGCAACCAGAGCCTTGAAGGGAGCAAAGTCAAGGATCATGAGGTTAGCGTTATTGGTAGCTACACCGATCAGAGTGAAGATCAGAGCTACGGCATAGCCCGAGAGAACACCGATAATAAAGGGAATGAGTTTGGCCATCTTCTTGCCGTAGACGGAGCAAACGATAACGACAGTCAGGGTAACCAGCGCGCAGATCAAGGATACCCAGGTAAAGGGCTTCATAACGAAGTAATTGTTAAGGCCGAACTTAATCGTTTCTCCGTAGGAGAATACGTCATTGACGGCAGCGCTTGCCAAGGAAAGACCGATAAGAGCAACGGTCGGCCCAATGACGGCTGCGGGCATCAGCTTGTTGATCCAAGCAACACCGGCAAACTTGACCACGATAGCAATTACGGTGTAAACAAGGCCGGCGCAAACGGCACCGATGATAAGGCCCAGATAGCCGAGGCTCTGGCTGCTCATCGAAACGGCTCCCGCAAATGCGGCAGACATCGAACCGATAAAGGCAAAGGAAGAACCAAGAAACACGGGACTGCGGAACTTAGTGAACAGCTGGTAAACGAGTGTACCGACACCGGCGCCAAGCAAGGCGGCAGATGCCGACATTCCGTTACCGACGATACCGGGAACGGCGATGGTCGCAGCGATGATCGCTAAGAGCTGCTGGAAGGCGAAAACGATTAGTTTGCTGAATTGGGGTTTGTCTTTGATGTCGTAAACAAGATTTTTAGCCATTTCTTTCTCCTTTTCCCGAACAAGTCTCTTTTTTTGACACGTTCTTATATTAATTTCCATTATAACACACTCATTAACAAAAAGTCAATTCATATTCGCATAATTTTTGAGGAATAAGTGAGAATAATGTGAAAAAACAGCCACGCTCTTGTGAAGCATGGCTGTTCGATTTTAGTATTAGTCGTTCTTCTTGCGAGCGGTGATCGCAACCCATGCGCCTGCCAGGATCATCGACAGGGTAGCACCGATGGAAAGGACGCTCTTGCAACCGTCTTCAGGCTCGGTAGGCTTGTCGTCCGTAGGCTTGTCGTCCGTAGGCTTGTCGTCCGTAGGCTTGTCGTCCGTAGGCTTGTCGTCCGTAGGATCGTCCGTGGGATCGTCCGTAGGATCGTCCGTGGGATCGTCCGTAGGATCGTCCGTGGGATCGTCCGTAGGATCGTCCGTGGGATCATCGGTGGGGTCGTCGGTGGGATCGTCGGTAGGATCGTCCGTGGGATCATCGGTGGGGTCGTCGGTGGGATCGTCGGTAGGATCATCGGTGGGATCGTCCGTAGGATCATCGGTAGGATCATTGGTGGGATCGTCCGTAGGATCATCGGTAGGATCATCGGTGGGATCGTCCGTAGGATCATCGGTGGGATCGTCGGTAGGAGGAGTTTCAACTACCTCTTCGATGTCCCAAAGCTCGATCTCGGTTACGCGGAAACGATTGTCGCCGCCGGTCAAGTTGCAGTAAGTACCGTAGATACGGACGGACTTCACCTGAATGGGTTCGTCGAAGAAGACGGCGTAGCCATCCGTGTTGGAGATCTCGTCGGTGGTCTTTTCAGCGATCTTGACCCACTCGGTCAGAGGCTTCGCGGTATCGTCGGTAGCGTATGCTTCCCAGTGATAGATGGCCGCCTCATTCACAAGCGTGCAGATACGGATACCGTCGATTTCGGAAAGTTCGTCCAAATCAACCTGGAACCAAGCGCCACAGTCGGCATTGGAGCATTTGGGGCACTGGTAGCCGATAGGATTCTGTACGGGTTCACTATGGCCACCGTGGCCTGCGGACCAGTAGTCATCACTTGGTTTGTCGCCAATGAAACCGTTGGTCATTTCAGGCATATCGCCTCTGTCGGTTTTGACGGTGCAGTTTTTGCCGGCGATGATGTTGGTTCCGTTTTCGGGAGCGACCCAAGGATCAGACTTGAGTACGTCGTCCGCTGCGACCGTGACGGCAAAGGCAAGTACCATTGCCAGCGTCAGGATCACGCTCAGGATTCTTCTCGTGTTTTTCATGATTTTTCTCCTTTTGGATGCGCTTCGTTTATGAAAGAATTAATCGTGAAGCAACATCCATTTAATATGTTATGATATGATTATAGCGTAATTAATAATGTTTGTCAATACCTTTGTCGCATATGGGCGTTTGGATTGGATTTCAAAGCAGGGAAAGAAGGGTATTGACAGCTTCTTTTGTCGTTGCCCAACTTGTGGTGATTCTTACGATTCTCATTCCGTCGCTTGCGTCCCCATACGGTCCCCAATCGTCAAGGATGACTTGATCCTTGAGAGAATCCAACCTCTGCTTTGAAATGATAGGAAAAAGTTGATTGGTATAGGAATCATTGTAAAAGCGGTAGCCCTTGGCTTTCAGCTCGCTTTTGATCTGCATGGCGTGCTTGACTGCGTGACCTGCGATCTTTACGTAAAGACCGTCTGTGAACAGCTCGTCAAACTGTATGCCGAGCAGACGTCCCTTGGCGAGAAGTGCGCCGTGCTGCTTGATCTCTGTGAAAAAAGCCTCTCCGAGATGGGGATTGGTAAATACTACTGCCTCGCCAAACAAAGCTCCTACCTTCGTTCCGCCGATATAAAAGACGTCGCAAAGCGCGGCGATATCGGCAAGCGTCAGGTCAGACCCGTCGGATGCCAAGGCATATCCCAGTCTTGCACCGTCAAGAAACAAGCGCATGCCATAGTTATCGCAAAGCGAACGCAGGGCGGTCAGCTCAGCTTTGGAATAAAGAGTACCATACTCCGAGGGATGTGAAATATAGATCGCTCCCGGGCGCACCATGTGTTCCCATGCACCGTCGGCATAAAAACGCTCAAGGTAGGCCTTGGCCACGGCACAATCGACCTTTCCGTTGCTTTCGGGTATGGTGATGACCTTATGTCCCGAATACTCGATCGCCCCGGCTTCGTGAACGGCAACGTGTCCCGTGTCTGCTGCCAGGACGCCTTCGTATCGTTTGAGGATAGAATCAAGGACGGTATAATTGACTTGCGTTCCCCCGACCATAAAATATACCTTGGCGTCAGGTGCGTTGCACGCGGCACGTATTTTAGCCTTTGCGCTATCGCTGATGGGATCCAGGCCGTATCCGGGTGTCTGGATCGAATTGGTCTCTACCAAGCGGTTAATGATGTTTGGATGCGCTCCTTCAAGATAATCGCTGTTAAATCTGTACATGGCTTTGTCCTTCATAATTTTGCAGTTTTTTATGACAGTTGCGTTAATTTTCCTCATCCTCGGCAGCTTCGTCGTCGGTAGTCTCTGTATCATCGGCGTCCATGTTCAAAATCTGGAGCTTTAGTCCTTGACAAAAGGCCAGATCCATTCCGATGGAAAGCATGCTCATTGCATAACAGTCTGCCATCCAAAGACGGAGGTAGAAAAGGAATCTTTCCATCAGATCCTCTCGGCTCGCCGCACGGACGAGATAGACCCCCTGCACGGTGAAACCTTCAATTATCGTCATTTCGTAGAAGGTTAAGGTATTACTCCATTCAACGTACGCCTTGAGATTTTCTTTTGCCGCTTCGTTGTACTGCGCAGGGGCAAACATAGCACCAAAGACAACCTCGTTGTCCGATCCCATAAGAATAAGCCTGAGTTTGGTGAAAAAGATTTGATTTTGCTCCAAAGGAAAACAATCGGCGTTCCAACGGTCGTCTTCAACGTAAAGCCGATTCACCGTGAACTGGCCGTTCGTGGCAAGAAGCTCTTCAAAAAAGGCGCGCGCCGTTTCTTCGTCAAGACCGTCCGTAGAACGGTTGGTGGAATTCAATCTGGCAGATGTTGCTTCCATAGCGGCAAGCGCCTGATAGAATTCGGTGTAGTTGTTTTCACGAACGATTTTCCTTGCCTCAGCCAATTTGTCGGAAACGGAAGCAGCATCCTCGCGCATCAGACCGTAGGCAGTCTGGTTGAGAAGGGAGATGGCGAGATCTCGTGCCGCCAGTTGCTCGCGGTAATAGTTTTCTTCTATGGCAAAGCAATCCATGATTTCCTCGTGGTCTGCCGTATTACCGCGGTCTCGCAGATTGGCGGCAAGATTACCGGCGATTGCTGCGACAAGGGCGGTGATCCCTTTTTCCTTTGCCTCGGAAAGCGCCTCGCGAAGGACGGATATGGCTTCGTCTTTGCGCCCGAATTCTCGATATGCCGTAGAAAGATTCATTTTTTCGACGAGCGCGTCGTAGGGAATCCCCTGACGCAAATAATCGTCCATTGAAATCTTGTGATAATGCAAAGCCTTTTCTTCGTCCTTGCGGCGGCGATAAATGATCGCAATATTTCCTGCCAATACACCGGTGTTCGCCGAGCCTATCTCGGACAAAAATTCAATTGCTTTTTCGTAATAGGCAAGTAGACGAAGCGTCTGAGGACCTTGGTAATCCACTTTCATATTTTCAATGTTAAGAAGCATGTCCTTGGTAAAGGCTTCCTCAAATGCGTACTCGAGAAAGAAGGATTCCTCGCGAGGAAGCGCGTGGAGCATACGCTGCAGCGTCTGGACCGATACCTCCTTCGCAATGGAGGGCACGAGATCTTTCCAGCAAGCGTAGACAAGGCTCATGTGCGTAGAGGCCAAGGGCAGGGTTTCTGAAAGGATCTCCTCGTACGATTGCCCTGACGTTCTATTGACCTTGTCCTCGTCTTCACTGTCCCATGAGCCGAGCTTCAGCCAGATGTCAGACACCGTCAGAACGACTGGATCCTTTGCATAGGAAAGGATCTTTTTCAAATAGGCGTCATCAGCCTTGCCGTGGCTGAAGCAATCCGACAGCAGGGAGACGATGGCTTCCAGAAGTTGACTGTCCGATCCGTTTGCCGCAAAGAGCTCTGCGGCAACGTACATACAAGCACGAAACTCTTCGGGATCCTCATCGTGAAGCGTTGCGGCCAAAGCAACGTTTGCACGAGCGATTTCAAGCGGGTCTCCTGTGCTTTTGGCCATGGCGAGTGCTTCACGACAGCGATCGGTCTCTCGGCTGTCGAACGTATCCTGGTCCATCTGACTGTCAAACATTTCCGTGCCGCCTTCTATGGTGGAGAATCGCTTGCGCCACTCCTGATGAACCTTTTTGGCCTGACGGGCGTGGCTGCAGTGGCGAAGAAATGCGCAGGCTTTATTCAGCGCGTCGAGGACGGTAGCGTATTTGCCTCGCTCCCACATCGCGTTCATCAGGCGTTCCATGACGAGATAGCCTGCCATATGAGTGCCTGTTTTTTCGCATACCGTTCCAAAGGTCATGGCGGCATTTATGAAGGTCTGCCCGCGATCCTCAGCTTCTGCCAGATCCATTGCGATTCTGAGGTAGGATTTGGCTGTTTCGTATTCCTTAACGCCCAAGGCATACAGTCCGATGTTTCCGGCCAACTCAGCCCGAAGAGAAGAGCTCCCATCGCCATCATTTAATTTTTCATATAAAGCACAGGCAATGCCCAGTGCGATCTTATCCTTTCCTTGCAAATGCATGGAGTTGCACAGATTGACGCAAACCTTGTTTGCTTCATTGTTTTTGCCTAATTTGATCCAGATAGAGTGTGCTTGCTCAAAGCAACGCTGTGCGTCTCTGTATCGGTAGAGTGCGGTCAGGACGTTTCCTTTACTGTTGAGGCAAGCCAGATAAGGGCGAGTCTCACCGCGTGAGAGGTACAAGGAGCATAGCTTATCTACGAGGTGCAGAGCCTCCTGATTCCGATCAAGCTTGTGCAGGGCGCGGGATCTGAGCTCCATTGACTGCAGAAACTCGTTGAGATTTCCTGAACGAAGTGCCAGCTCAAAGTAGTGGTTCACCGTAGAGAGCATATCGGTTATATTGCCATTACGGTATTCCAGATCGGCCTTGTAGCCGAGTAATTGACAGCTTTCTATAGGAGAGAAATTATCGCATGCCGTCAGCGTCTCGGAAAGGAGGTTGATCTTACTTCGCATATCGAGCCGATCCAGCTTGGCCAAGAGCACTCGCATGAATTGATTGAATTCAGGGCTGAAAAAATCAGAATCATCGCGGTTGATTCCGGGAATGGTTCCGTCCGAGAGTCTTTCTGTGTCTGAAACGTGATCGGTCAGCTCCAGGTCCTCAAAGAAGGATGCGAGTGTGTGGGTCAATATATGCTCCTTGCCGTATTCGCTAATTACGGATCGGAACAGACGGTTAAGCTCTTCTTCAACGTCAATGTTTCCGTCAATGATCAGATGAAGCCAAGCAGCGCGGAGCGCGGGCTGCTCCATAGTGCACAAAGAGAGCATGATGTCGCGTGATTGTAAGGCTTCCAGCAGCTTGTCATTCTTATCTGCTTTGGCGTACAGCGAAAGAGAAGCCTTAGCCCAGGCAGCATGCTGACGGTGCGAGGTGCGGAAGGATTCGTTTTCATCCGCTTCTTTTACCTTTTGAGCAAAATGATCGGCTAAAACCTCAAGAATTATGGCTGAGATTTCAGGCGAGGTGCAATCGGAAACGGCGGCGCGGAGACTATAGCCGGTCAGATTCCAATAGTCGCCCTTATTGACCCGCAGTTGCTCCAGAATGCTGCTTACCGACGCCCATTCCAACGGAGTGATCTCAACGAAGCGGCTGGTAAGTGTATAACACTCCTGCTCGGTCAAGGAGATGGGAGACTCCAAAAGAAGTGCAAGAACAAAATGGGTGATAGCTGCTGTTTTCTCGTCCACGTCATTAAGAAAATATTCCAACAGATACGGATATAATGCTGTATGATCAGGAAGCTCCTTCAAATCGCAAATGAGCCTATCCAGATTATGAAAGCGACCGTGGTTGATAAGAAAATCCGCAACGGCGCGCAGATGCCCCGCATGACTGCTGATAGGGGAGTTCAGCAAAAGCTCGGTCTGTGTGTCCGACAGGCTTTTTCCGAAAATATTCAGATAATTGGTAAGATATGTTGCTGCGTGCTCGCGGGTGAACGGAGGCATTTCCTTGCAGTTCCAACCGACGATTTCAGCAAATTCAACCGATTCCTCTTGATTGGTGGAGCATATGAATTGAACGCTTCCGTTCGTTTCAACGGGAATCCATGACAGCATCATGGTTCGCTCGTCGCTGTCCAGATTCAGATCGTTGATGACTACGTAAACAGGCTTACGCGTCTTCAAATTAATAATCCATTGCAAAAAGGCTATGCGAAAATCTTCCAGATCGCGATTCTTGCTGAAGTATAAGTTTCCGTCGTCTAATTCCTTTTCGTCCGCTGAGGATGCCATGCCCTTGGACATGGCATCGGTTAAATGGGAGTCAGGTGAAATCGATTCCTCCGGAATCGTTTCCAATTCACGAATCAGAGTCAGGAGAGTCATAGGCCAATAACGAAACGTGTCGTCGGAGCCGCAGTTGATTAATATCTTATTACCATCGGGTGGATTCCACGCACTGAGCAGGGTCGTTTTTCCTCGCTCAGACGTACCGTGCAGCAAAAGCGATCTATGGCTTTCGCGAATATATGCGTCAAGAAAATCGTGGTTTGCCTTGATCGGAACGTAGTTGCGCAAAAGCTCACTGTCATACCATGTTCTGCGTATCTGTGTCGCTTTTTCGGGAACGGGGAACTCCTTGTCGCACCATGCGAGAATGTCCCGCATTACCAATTCGCCAAATTCCTCTACGCTACGGTAAGAGGAGTGAGTTGCTGCCGGGCTTTGGGCAATGCGATTCTTGAGGGTGCGGATGTGCGGGTCTTCCTCGGAAGGGCCGTACCAGGATTCCGTAAGCGCGGGATCCCGAAAATAAAACGAAGAATGTGAGGCAGGATCCCCCTGCTCGTCATCAAGAACAGCGTAAAGCATCTCCAGCTCGGTGATGCTTTTTCCTTCCTTACCTCTCAGCCAAGGGATGGAGGAGACAACGGAAGAGGGAACCGTTTCCATGATCGTTCCGTATCGGTTTCCGAGGATGCCGATAAAATAGGGGCGGCAACGATCGATCTCGCTCAGACAAATCGGAAGGACGCGACCGCCGATTTGCTGTTCCTCCGTGATGCCCCAGCGCAAGTCAACGCAGAAGAAGGAAACACCATGCTCAGCGCAGATGCGGCTCAGCTTGGGAGAGAGAACCTCGTTGAAGTAGCTTCGTTCGTGATCCATGTCTGAAAACGTTGATGAAATAAATACGCGGATGACGGGTGGGAGCTTATGTTCGGTAATATGGGACATGATACACCTCCTGAATGTGGTAGTTGTTTTGCGTTATAGCAGGAATCAATCTTCTCCGTCCATAACTTCCTCGTCGGTTATGGGCTTGCTCGCCTTGAAATTGTAGACCGGAGTTAAAATATCGATCACATCGGCAGTCGGATCAATAGCGTCCATTATCTCGTCAATCCGACGGTATGCCATGGGAGACTCGTCGAGAGTAGACTCGCCAACCGAGGTTGTGAAAATCCCTTCCATTTCCTTTTGGTATTCGTCCAGAGAAATGCTTTCCTTGGCTTCGGAACGCTTCATGATTCTACCCGAGCCGTGAGGGGCGGTGTAGTTCCATTCGGCGTTGCCCTTACCGATGCAAAGTAAGCTGCCGTCACGCATATTGATGGGAATCAACAGTCGCTCGCCCAACTGTGCGGAAACGGCACCTTTGCGAAGAACTCCCGCTGCAACGTCGATATAATTGTGAATCGTAGCAAAGTAATCCACCACGGTAAGCCCAAGGGTGTTGACGATCATCTCACCCATCGCTATGCGGCTCTTCCGTGCGTAATCAACGGCAATATCCATGTCCTCCAGATATCTTTTCAAATTTTCGCCAGACAAAAAGCAATCGTCCGGGCGCAGGGGAGATTTAATGGCGGATACCTGTATTTTTTTCTTGCGTGCTTGCTCGCTGTCAATTCCGTTTTGCTCGAAAAAGGCCTGTACTTGATGGTATTGCGCTACGTCGCGGCCCAGCCTTCTGCTTCCCGAATGCAAAATCAGATACAGCAAGCCGTCCGTTCCTTTTGCCATTTCAATAAAATGATTTCCTCCGCCAAGCGTTCCGAAGGATTTCAGAACCGTCTCGTGACGGATGTACTCGTAGCAGTGCAGGGATTCAAGCGGTATCGCTTTTACGTCGGACAGACTTCGCTCATGAATTCTGGCGCCCGATGGAATTTTTTCTCGGATACAAGCATCCAGCTTGACAAAATCAACCGAACGGTCTGCCAGCTTGAACACCTGCATGCCGCAACCGATATCACCACCGACAAAAGCGGGGTTTACGTATTCACCGATCGTCAATGAAGTTCCGACGGTACACCCCTCAGCCGCGTGCATATCGGGCATCATGGCAATGTTGCTGTCCTTGAGCTTTTCCATGTTACACATGCGAAGAACCTGCGCATAGGACGCATTATCAACCGTCGTGGCATATATTTTTGCCTTGTTATATTTTCCGGTAACCTCAAACACAATATCACCGTCCTTTCTTTTTCACAGTAGAAACACAGTCTTTCTTTTCTCCATTATCGAAAATCAATAACTTTGGAAAACATCAGGTTTTTTCTGCCTTCCGTTCAGCATCCGGCGCGACAGTTGATGTGGTCTGCTCTTTCCCAGAACCAACGTAGACGTCTTTTTCAAACCATCCGGATTGGCAACTCCCATCGGGCAGAATCAGCACGCCTTTTCCGTGGCGGCAGCCCATGTCGTGCTCGCCCTCGTAGCGGCTGCCGTCCGGGAGATCCCACACGCCTTTGCCGTGAGGAAGGCCATTGCCGCTCAATGCGCCCTTATAAACGCCGCCGTCAGAATAGTATTTTTCTCCTTCGCCTACGATCTCGCCTCGGTCACGCGTGCAGATCATTCGTGTGCCGTCGGCAAAGGTATAGACACCCTTGCCGTGCATTTTGTCATTTTCGTAAGGTCCCTCATATACGTTGCCGCTTTTAAAGCGGGTGATGCCCGGACCGTGCCGCTTTCCGTTCACAAATTCACCTTCAAAATCGTGAGAGGAACAGATATAGCGGCCGTGGCCGTGCTGTATCCCGAACAGCCACTCTCCTTCGTAACGAACACCGTTTGACTGGATCATGATGCCGTAGCCGTGCCGCAGATCATTTTTCCATTCACCCTCGTAATGATCACCGTTGTTCCAATCCGCTATGCCATAGCCTTCCCACAGTCCGTTGCGGAAACCACCCTCGTAACGGTAATTGGCATATTCTCGTTTTCCCTGACCGGTGAAATAAAACTGACTACCGGGCACGGGTGCATTTTTGTTAAAAAGCAGACGGCCGTTGTGCCAAAGGCCACGGTACTGTTTGCCGGTGCTGTCTGTATACGTCCCCCATCCCGTAAAGTTGCCTTTGCGGCGACAGCCTACATAGGATTCTCCGTTGGGCCAGGTAGTCACACCTTTTCCGTGAGAATATCCATGGCGCCATAAGCCATCGTAGGTGGAAAAATCGTGATATACCTGGCGTCCCTTGCCCCATTTCATGTCCTTCTTCCACTGACCCTCGTAACGGCTGCCATTGAATTCGAAGTAAACCCCATAGCCGTCGCGCACATCGTTTCTAAAAGCGCCCTCATAACGCGATCCGTCCGGCCAAATAAAAACCCCTTGGCCATTTTTATTGCCATTACGGAACTCACCTTCATAGCTTCGACCGTCGCCAAAGGAAAACGTTCCTTGTCCGTGTGGCTGGTCATCTTGAAACGTACCCTGATAAGAGGTGCCGTCAGGACTGGTATAGGAGCCGTTACCGCTACGCAGATCATTGTACCAATAGCCGGTGTAAATGCTGCCATCCGGGTAGCGCATGGTTCCGAAGCCTTTTCGCACGCCTTCAATATAGTTGCCCTCATAGGTGCGGCCGTCTGGCCATCGCTCGGTCCCTGTGCCATTTAATTTGCCGTTGCGGAATTCACCTTCGCAGTAGTAGCCGTCAGAATTTTTCACGGTGGTATGGCCCTGAATCGTGCCAAGGTAGTAGCAGGTGACCATACGTGTACCATCGGGGAAGGTAAGGACCATATTTCCGTGGGGGATGCCATCAATCCATTCTCCTTCATAAATTACACCGTGGGAATCCTCCCAATGTTCCCAGCCGTTGAGAGGGCCTCGAGCGTCTGTTGCAGGCTTATTTGTTTTGTGGATACGGAACATAAACATACCTCCATTGAAAGAAAGTGAGCGGTTTATATACTATTTTTAATTTTATCATAAAGCGATTGTGAAGTCAATATTATACCATTCCAAACGAAAAGAAAACTTGTCGCTTAATCTTGTCTTGGCGTGGCGTCCCCATTTGCGAAAAGCAAGCCAATCAGGTTGTTTTGAAGTCAACTCTTTGCACTTTGAAAAAAGCAAAAAAAGAAATCAAAGAATTTTTCAAAAACCTCTTGCAATTCTTTTTGAGTTGTGATATAATACTGCTGTTGTGTGAAAAACACAATACAGGGGTATAGCTCAGTTGGTAGAGTACCGGTCTCCAAAACCGTGGGTCGCGGGTTCGAGTCCTCCTGCCCCTGCCATCATTATCGGTCAAAAAAGATCCGACCGAGAAAACAAGAGAAAACGGGAGATTTCGAGAGATTTCTCCCGTTTTTTCGCGCCTTCTTTTTTTCAAAGTTTCATAGATCCA
>SVRN01000077.1 GCA_015064805.1 Oscillospiraceae bacterium | reverse complement strand
TTCCGACCAAGCAGGGAGACATCTATCTTATGCTTGGCGACGAGGCGTGGCGTATGTATCTGACCATCGAAAATGCGCGTACGTATGATCGCGCCACCTCGAACGATATGTTCTGCGAAGTTGGCCGTGCGTTTGGAGCGTTCCAGCGTGAGCTTGCAGATTTTGATGCTTCGCAGCTCTGCGAAACCATTCCCGCATTCCACGACACGGTTCAGCGCTATGCTTATTTTGAAGAGGTCGTAGCACGTGACGTTGTCGCTCGCCGCGCCGAGGTGGAGGCGGAAATCACCTTCTTTATGGAAAGAAAAAAGCACGCGGGCTTTATCGTTGACGGCATCCGCGAGGGACGTTTCCCATTGCGCGTGACTCACAATGACACCAAGCTCAACAATATCATGATCGACGATGAAACGGGCAAGGGAGTTTGCATTCTCGACCTTGATACCGTCATGCCCGGCTCGGTTCTGGCAGACTTCGGAGACGCCATTCGCTTCGGTGCATCGACTGCCGCCGAGGATGAGACCGATCTGTCTCTCGTCTATATGGATATCGATAAGTTCTCGGCCTTTGCCAAGGGCTTCGTCGGTGGTCTTGAGGGCTCGCTGACCGAAAACGAGGTCAGAGCACTTCCCATGGGCGCTTATATGATGACGCTGGAGTGCGGTCTGCGCTTCCTGACCGACTATCTGAACGGTGACACCTATTTCCGCATCAAGCATCCGACGCACAACCTTGACCGCGCACGTAATCAAATGAAGCTGGTTGAGGACATGGAAGCGAAAATGTCGCAGATGAATGAGATCATTGAAAGCTATCTTTGATATAAGGAGGATATAGAATCATGGCAATTTTGATCACGGGCGGTGCAGGCTTTATCGGCTCGCATACCGTCGTTGAGTTTTTGAACGCAGGCGAGGATATCGTTATCCTTGATAATTTCTGTAACAGTAAGCCCTGCGTTGTCGACCGCATCCGCACCATTACCGGCAAGGAGGTCACGCTTTGCCGCGTTGATCTGCTTGACCGCGAGGCAGTGGAAGAGGTGTTCAAAACCTACGACATCGAAAGCTGCATTCACTTTGCTGGCTTGAAGGCTGTCGGTGAGTCTTGCATGATGCCGCTGCGTTACTACCATAATAATATTACGGGTACGCTGATCCTTTGCGAGATGCTGCAGAAGTACGGCGCAAAGAGAATCGTATTCAGCTCGTCTGCTACGGTTTACGGCAAGCCCGAGACCGTGCCGATCCGCGAGGATTTCCCGCTGTCGACCACCAACCCCTACGGTGAGACGAAGCTGATGATCGAGCGCATTCTGAAGGACCTGCACACCTCCGATCCCGAGTTCAGCGTGTCCATCCTGCGCTATTTCAATCCTATCGGCGCGCATGAGAGCGGCTTGATCGGTGAGGACCCCAAGGGCATCCCCAACAATTTGTTCCCGTATATCACCCAGGTAGGTGAGGGCAAGCTGCCGTTCCTTCGCGTGTTTGGTAATGATTATGCCACTCACGACGGCACGGGAGTCCGCGACTATATTCACGTCGTCGACTTAGCACGTGCCCACCTTAAGGCGCTGGAGCGCGCGAGAAAAGTAACGGGCGTTGAGTATTACAACGTCGGTACGGGCAACGGCTACTCCGTTCTGGACATGGTCCACGCTTATGAGCGCGTGACGGGGCTTGAGATCCCGTATCAAATCGTCGAGCGTCGTCCGGGTGACATCGACGAGTGCTATGCCGATCCTGCGCTGGCTGAAGAGATGCTGGGCTGGAAGGCCGAGTTTGACCTTGATGATATGTGCCGCGACGCACACCGTTGGCAGTCTCAGAATCCTGACGGTTATCCTGACGAGGTTTAACGACATGAAGCAGATTGAAATTTGTTCGTTAGGTTCGCTGTCCGATGGACGTCATGTGACGGGCTACTGGCTTGAAAACGATGCAGGTATGCGCGTTCTGATCTCGGATCTTGGCGGCACCATCTGGCAATTGCATGCGCCCGACCGTGACGGTAATTTTGCCGACGTGGTGTGCGGCTATGACGATCCCAAAGCTCTGGAGGCAAGCGAAGGCTATATCGGTGCGCTGATCGGTCGCTTTGGCAACCGTATCGGCGGTGCAGCGTTTGAGATCGACGGCAAGCAGTATCCGCTTTATGCCAACGATAACGATAATCACTTACACGGAGGTAAATCCGGTTACGACCGTCGAAGCTGGCGCGTGCAGACCCGCGAGGGCGATGAGCCTCAGCTGGTATTGTCCTTGGTCTCTCCCGATGGTGAGGAAGGTTATCCCGGCACCGTGAACGTCGCGGTCACCTATACGTTGCGCCGCGACAACGCGCTTGTTCTGCATTATCACGCTACGACGGACAAGACCACGCCCATCAACCTGACCAACCACGCTTACTTCAATTTGGGCGGCTATGCGTCGGGAACCATCTTTGACCACGTGCTGTGCCTTGACGCGTCCGACTATCTGTCGACGGACGAGCAGCTGATCCCCACGGGTGAGCGCGTTTCCGTAGAAGGAACGCCCTTTGATTTCCGTCATCCCAAGCGTGTCGGACAGGATTTCACTTCCGACGAGCGCTGCCGCGATATGCAGCTGGCAGGCGGCTACGATCACTGCTTAAATTTCACTAGCGGCGAAGCGACCGACGGAAGCGTGCCGTTGCGCGGTTATCTGGAGCATCCTGCCAGCGGCCGTCGCATGGAGCTGTATACCAATCAACCCTGCGTTCAGTTCTATTCCGGCAATTTCCTTGTTGACGACGGCAATTTGCTCAAGGCAGGCGTTGTCAAGCATAAGCAGATGGCACTGTGCCTGGAGACGCAAAAAATGCCCGACAGCATGCATCACGAGGGCTTTACCAACGTTATGCTCCACCCGGGCGAGGTTTACGACTATACTACCATTTATCGTTTCGTCACGGTTTAACAAAGATTATAAGGGCTTCCGTCAAACGAAGCCCTGTTTGTTTCTTCAAAAAAAACGACTCAACCGTCGGTTGATACATCCCCACTCAACCGTCGGTGTGTAGACTTTCATTTTCAAAGTTGATAAAATGCGAGTGAAAGGAGGGAGTTCCAATGGATCAAATCAAAATTGGAAGATTCATCGCGCAGCGCCGTAAAGATAATGGACTGACGCAAATGCAGCTGGCCGAGCGTTTAGGTGTGACCGATCGCGCGGTATCCAAATGGGAAAACGGTAGAGCTATGCCGGATTCCTCAATCATGCTCGAGCTGTGCGAGCAACTCAAAATCACAGTTAACGATTTACTATGTGGGGAGGTAGTCAGTATGGAAAACTACAACAAAGAATTGGAAAAGAATTTACTTGACATGGCAAAAGCCAAGGAAAGAGCGGACAAACATCTTCTTGTACTTGAATGGGTGATCGGTATCCTTTCAATTATTGTCTTAATTGTTCCCATCATTATCGGCTCACTTTTGCCGATGGAAGATTGGATGAGGATTGTTTTGGTATTTTCAGGATTTATTCCATGCTTCGTTGGTTTCTTCTTTGCTTTGAAAATTGAGCAAATTGCAGGCTATTATGAGTGTAAGTACTGTAAGCACAGATATGTACCGACGTATAAGGCGGTTAATTTGGCAATGCATATGGGCAGAACGAGATATATGAGATGTCCCGAATGCGGCAAAAAATCATGGCAGAAAAAAGTTCTGACTAAAGAAGAATAAAAAAGTGAACCCCGAGATTTTGAATCTCGGGGTTCATGATATTGATTACAGATATTTTTTGATGACGTCGGTTGCGTCTTCTTCGGGCATGGATGCCGTGATGGTAACGTTAACATCTCTCTTAACGGTGAGAACGTCGAGTTCTTCAACCAGCTTTTCGAAAGAGGGAAGATCGTTGCCGCAGATCTTGAGTGCGGAGTCGATGAACAACTCAGTTACATCGTGATTGCTTGCAAGAAGGCCTGCCACAAAACCATAGAGGGACTGTGCGTCGTTTACGTAATATTCGTCGGTGTTGACCAGACGTGCTTGATATTTAATATCATATCTCAACTTTTCGCCCTTTTCGAGAACGACAACGTTGCCGCCCGTGGTTTCCAGAGCTGAGTTGACCATTTGAATCAGAGTTTTCGTTTTACCTGTGCCTTTGATGCCGATAATGAGTTTAACCATATTTTTTTCCTCCTGCATATGTCGGTCTTGTGTGGGTTATCCCTTTGGGATTTACTATATTATAAACTGTTTGCGATATATTGTCAATATCAATTTATCAATTTTGATTAAAATTGTTTACTTTTCACAAATGACGTAAGCATTACAAACGTGCTTCCAGCGCAGCCTTTTGATCCTCGTAGCCGGGTTTGCCCAGAAGAGCAAACATATTCTTCTTGTAAGCCTCAACGCCGGGCTGGTCGAAGGGGTTAACACCCAGGACGTAGCCGGAGATGGCGCATGCAAGCTCGAAGAAATAGATCATGTAGCCCAGCGAGTGAGCC
>SVRN01000076.1 GCA_015064805.1 Oscillospiraceae bacterium | reverse complement strand
TCGTAGGAGATATCAAAGGGCTTGGCGATGTGGTAGTTTTTCTGCTTGGGAACGACCACGCCGTGTCCCTCAATGCCGCTGTTCCAGTAGGACTGAACGGCGTCGACGGTCGAGCTGATCTCGCGGCCGCTGACCTCCCAGGTCACGTCGTCAAACAGATAAAACTCAAACTCGGGCAGAATGAGCATGGTGTCGGCCACGCCGCTCGCCTTCATATGCTCGACAGCCGCCTTGATGATGTTTCTGGGGTACTGGGGCAGGGGGCGGTTTTCGGGCGTGTCGATGATCATGGCGTTACCCGTCATGGACAGCGTGGGAATGGAGCAGAAGGGATCGATCACGGCCGTGTCGGGGTCGGGAATGAAGACCATATCGCTCTTTTCCACGACGGCATAGCCGTAGTTGGAGGCGTCAAAGCCGATGCCGCTACGCATGGTGTCCTCGGAAAAGTTTTCAGCGGGAATGGTAACGTGACGGTATTGACCGTTGATATCGACCATTTTGAAATCGACCATCTTGATACCGTTTTCTTCGATCAGCTTGAGAATATCCTTTACACTTTTAGACATAATACGTCCTCCTGAATTAATATGGTTTATTGTATCATTTTTCCCGCCGTTCGTCAATAGTATGACGCGTGAAAACGCAAAAAAATGGCAGAGAAAAAGGCGCGACTTGCAAAAATCGCGCCTTTTTGTAACTTATTCCGCTTCGGAAAATCCGTCCTTGCCGACACCGCACAAGGGGCATTCAAAATCCTCGGGAAGATCCTCAAACTTCGTGCCGGGAGCGATGCCGTTGTCGGGATCGCCGACTGCCTCATCGTATTCCCAACCGCAAGCGTCACATACGTATTTTTTCATAATCAATTACCTCCGTGTTTTTGTGTTTGATGATAGATTAAAGTACCAGCGAGGGGGCCGTGTAAACTCTGGCGGCCAGCTCCTGATTGAGCATATACAGGCTCTTGGGATCCGAGCCGAACAGCTCCATTTTGGAGATCATATCGTTGGCGTTGGTCTCCTCCTCGCCCTGTTCCTTGACGAACCAGTCGAGGAACTGCATGGTGCGGAAATCGCGGACGTCGTAAGCCGCGCCATAGATGTCGTTGATGAGCGAGGTGACGTATTCCTCATGCTCCAGCCCTGCCTTGAGAACGTCCATGTGGCTCTCGAATACCTTGTCGGGCTTGGCGATCGCCTCAAGGGTCACGGGCATATTTTCGTTTTGCAGATAGGTGTAGAACAGCATCGCGTGATCACGCTCCTCCTGCGCCTGCACCATGTACCAGTTGGCGAAGCCGTCAAGGCCTTGTGCCTTGAAGTAGTTGGAAAAATCCAGATAGAGATAGGCGGAATAGAATTCTTTGTTGATCTGCTGATTGAGCAGCTCGTGTACTTTGGCGTTCAACATGATAGTATCTCCTTTTTATTTATATTTATTTGATTTCCTCGAAATCGGATGCGCCGTGCTTGCACAGCGGGCAGATGAAATCCTCGGGCAGCTCGTCGCCCTCGTAAACGTAGCCGCAGATCTTGCAGACGTAGCCTTTTTTGCCGTCTGTTTCGGGCTTGGGCTTGACGTTGTTCTGATAGTAGGTGTAGGTCATGGTCTCGCGGTCACCCAGCACTCTGGCCTCGGTGATGGAGCAGATGAACATACCGTGCGTGTCAAGGTCAACGTACTGCTCGACCTTAAGCGACATAAACGAGTTGATATAGCGGGGCAGGAAGACCAGGCCGTTGTCCGAGCGAAGCGGCGTGCAGTCGGCGAATTTGTCGACGTTGCGTCCGCTCTGGAAGCCGAAGGTCTCAAATACCTTGAAGGGAGCGTCCACCGTCAGGCAGTTGATGTTCATTTTGCCCGTCTGCTTGATGACGTGGTGGGAATAGTTGACCTTGTTGATGGTAACAGCGATGCGGTTAGGGGTGTTGGTCACCTGGGTGACGGTGTTGACGATCAGGCCGTTGTCCTTTTTGCCGTCGTTCGAGGTGATGACGTACAGACCGTAGCCGATGTTGAACAGCGCACTCAGATCGTTCTTGTTGGCCGTCGCATCCTGCTGTGCCAGATACTCGCGGCACAGCTCGTCCGCCAGCGCGTTGAGCTGGGCGGTGCTGTCCTCGTTCAGCGCGGACAGGATCTTGACCGTGGTCTCTGCAAAGGTCAGATTTTTGCTGCCCTCCAGCATGCCTTTCATGACCTTGGCGGCCATGGGCGCCCAGCTGCCGTTTTCGATCAGCGCGACGGTGCGGTTGCTGTAGTTACGCTCGGTCAGGTGGTGGATAAATTCCTTCATGAAGGGGAAGATATCGGCGTTGTAGGTCGTGGTGGCCAGCACCAGTTTGCTGTAGCGGAAGGCGTCCTCGACGGCCTCGGCCATATCACAGCGGGCCAGATCGTTGACGACGACCTTGGGACAGCCGTTGGCCTTGAGCTTTTCTGCCAGCTGCATGACCGCTTTTTTGGTGTTGCCGTAGACCGAGGTGTAGGCGATGACGATGCCTTCCTCCTCGGGCTGATAGCTCGACCAGGTATTGTAAAGGTTCAGATAATAGCCGAGATTTTCGTTCAGCACGGGACCGTGCAAGGGGCAGATGATCTCGATGTCAAGTCCGGCTGCCTTTTTGAGCAGATTTTGCACCTGCGCGCCGTATTTGCCGACGATGCCGAAATAATAGCGGCGAGCCTCGCAGGCCCAATCCTCCGGGGCGTCGAGCGCCCCGAACTTGCCGAAGCCGTCCGCAGAGAAGAGCACCTTGTCAAAGCTGTCGTAGGTGACGATGACCTCGGGCCAATGCACCATGGGGGCGGTAACGAAGGTCAGCGTGTGCTTGCCAAGCGAAAGGGTATCGCCCTCACCGACGACGATGCGCTTGTCGGAGAAATCGTTGCCGAAAAAGTTCTTCATCATGGTAAAGGCCTTAGTCGACGAAACGATGGTCGCGGAAGGATAGGCCTTGACGAAATTGACGATGTTGGCCGAGTGGTCGGGCTCCATGTGCTGAACGATGAGATAGTCGGGGGTGCGGCTGCCCAGTGCGTTCTGAATGTTGTCCAGCCATTCGTGGGTGAAGTTGACGTCGACCGTGTCCATAATGGCGATCTTTTCGTCCATGATGGCGTAGGAGTTATAGGACATGCCGTTCGGCACGACGTACTGTCCCTCAAACAGGTCGATGGCGTGGTCGTTGACACCGATATACTTAATGTCGTTTGTGATAATCATATCTGAATACCTCTGTTTGTTTTTGATACCATTATTATAGCATATTTCGAATGATTTTCAAGCGAGATTTCAAAAAATCAATCCAAAATTTTGCCGTCGGTGGAAATGGTAACGACCTGCCAGGGAATGAACTTCCCACTGGCCTGCAAAGCGCGCTTGACTGCGTTTTCGATGCCGCCGCAGCAGGGGACCTCCATGCGGACGACGGTCACGCTCTTGATATTGTTTTCCGCAATGATGCGGGTCAGCTTTTCGGCGTAGTCACCCTCGTCCAGCTTGGGACAGCCGATCAGCGTGATACGATTGCGGATGAACTCGTTGTGAAAGTTGCCGTAGGCGTAGGCGGTACAGTCGGCGGCGACGAGCAGATTGGCACCGTCAAAATAGGGGGCGTGAACGGGCACCAGCTTGATCTGGCAGGGCCATTGGGAAAGCTGGCTCGAACTACTCTGCGGCTTGCAGATTGATGCAGACGCATCGCGTCGGATGGCCTTGGACTGCGTTCCGGGACAACCGCAGGGAAGCTTGACGCCCTGCTTTTTCATTTTCGCCTGACGCACCGCCTCCTCGTCGTAAGCGGGAGCCTCGCGCTCCTCAAAGGTGATCGCCCCCGTCGGGCAAGCGGGGAGACAATCGCCCAGACCGTCACAGTAGTCCTCACGGGTGAGTGTCGCTTTGCCGTCGATCATTTCGATCGCGCCTTCATGGCAGGCCGCCGCGCAGGCACCGCATCCGTTGCATTTTTCTCGGTCTATCCTGATGATTTTTCTGATCATATGCGCCTCCAAGTGAAAAATTAACGACTTTCCTCTTGCTTTTGTGACACCATTGTACTATAATAAAGGCATCAAGTCTGTTGAATTTTCAACAAAAGGAGATAATTTTTGAAAAAATATCTGGAAATTTTAAAAAAATGCCCGCTGTTTGAGCATATCGCGCAGGAGAATCTTCTGCGCATGCTGAACTGTCTTGGGGCAAAGATCGAATTTTTCGATAAAAAATACACCGTTATGGCCGAGGGCAACGTGGCAAGGTATATCGGCATCGTGCTCTCGGGCTCGGTGCAGATCATTCAGGTGGATTATTACGGCAATCGGAGCATTCTCGGCAACGTCGGACGATCGGGGGTGTTTGCCGAGGCTTTTGCCTGCGCCGAAACGCCCGCCTTGCCCGTCTCCGTGATCGCGGGTGAGCCCAGCGAGATCATGCTCATCGACAGCGCCCACATTCTGCATACCTGCTCAAACAACTGCGGCTTTCACCAGCAGCTCATCTTTAATTTGATGAAGGATCTGGCACAAAAGTCCATTCTGTTTCATCAAAAGCTGGA
>SVRN01000021.1 GCA_015064805.1 Oscillospiraceae bacterium | reverse complement strand
AAATGACCCGTATTCTCTGGCAACAGATCAAGGACGAGCTCATCCTTCCGTTCGTCGACCTCAAGACCGAATATTACGATCTTGGTCTTGTCGAGCGCGAGCGGACCAAGGATGCCGTCACCATGGAGGCGGCGTTGGCCAATAAGAAATACGGCGTTGCCGTCAAGTGCGCGACCATCACGCCCAACAAGCAACGCGTCGAGGAATATAATCTGTCCGAAATGTGGAAGAGCCCCAACGGAACCATCCGCGCCGTTCTTGACGGCACGGTCTTCCGCGCGCCCATTCTGATCGACTCCATCAAGCCTGCCGTGCGCAACTGGAAAAAGCCCATCACCATTGCCCGTCACGCTTACGGCGACGTGTATAAGGCCACCGAGTACCGCATCCCGGGCGAGGGTAAGGCCGAGCTGCTGTTCACTGCCAAGGACGGTACCGAAATGCGCCAGACCATCTACGATTTCGAATGCGCGGGCGTCTTGCAGGGGCAGTACAACAAGGACAGCTCCATCCGTTCGTTTGCCCATTCCTGCTTCCAATATGCAATTGATACCAAGCAGGATCTGTGGTTCTCGACCAAGGACACCATCTCCAAGCAGTACGACCAGACCTTCAAGCTCATCTTTGAAGAGATATACCAGAACGAATATAAGGACGAGTTTGAGAAGCTGGGGATCGAATATTTCTACACGCTGATCGACGACGCGGTCGCGCGCGTCATCCGTAGCGAGGGTGGCTTCATCTGGGCCTGCAAGAACTACGACGGCGACGTCATGAGCGATATGGTATCGACGGCGTTTGGCTCGCTCGCCATGATGACCTCGGTGCTCGTTTCTCCCGATGGTAACTACGAATACGAGGCGGCACACGGCACGGTTACGCGCCACTACTACCGCTACCTCAAGGGCGAGGAAACCTCGACCAACCCCATGGCAACCATCTTTGCCTGGACGGGGGCGCTTCGCAAGCGCGGCGAGCTGGATGAGCTGCCCGATCTTGTGGCCTTTGCTGACAAGCTGGAGGCTGCTTGCATTCAGACGCTCAATGACGGTATCATGACCAAGGACCTTGCAGGTCTTGTCGAGGATAAATCCGCCGTCACGCCCGTCAATAGCATGGGATTTTTGAAGGCGATCAGAGAAAGAATGTAAGAGAATAAATGTGTGCGGGGGAAAAACTTTTTTGGGAAAAGTTTTTCCCCCGCGCCCCTTTTTTTTAAAACTTAAATAATTTGGGAGATAGATATCTTTACAAATTAAAAATAAAGTGTATTATATTATGTCATGTCTTTTGAATATGGCTATACAGAAGAGATGGAATGGGAAGCGACTAAATTTGCTTCTAACTTCCTCCCTGAACTTTTCAATCCGGATGCTTTTGAATAAAAACAGTAGCCCTCCGCAATTTGCGGAGGGCTGTTCGTTATTTAATTTCCTCCAAAAACTCCCCAATCCGCTTTAGCGCCTCGTTGATATGCTCAACCGAGTAGCAATACGACGCGCGGATGAAGCCTTCGCCGCCCTGACCAAAGGCAGGCCCGGGAACAACGGCGACCTTTTTGGAATACAGCAGCTTTTCGCAGAATTCCTCCGAGGTCATGCCCGTCGAGGCAATCGAGGGGAAAGCGTAAAACGCGCCCTTGGGCTCGCGGCAGGTCAGTCCCAGCTTATTGAAGCCAGATACGATCAATCTGCGGCGCATATCGTATTCCTCGCGCATCTCCTGGACGTTGGTGTCACAGCTGCGGAGCGCCTCAATGGCGGCGTACTGCGAGGTCGTGGGAGCGCACATGATGGCGTACTGATGGATCTTGCGGATCTCCTGCATGATAGGAGCGGGGCCGCAAGCGTAGCCCATACGCCAGCCCGTCATGGAGAAGGACTTGGAAAAGCCGTTGACGACGACGGTACGCTCGGCCATGCCGTCGATCGAGGCGATGGACACGTGGCGCTTGCCGCCGTAGGTCAGCTCGGCGTAGATTTCGTCCGAGATGACGAGAATGTCGCGTTCGCGCAGAATGTCGGCGATCTTTTCAAGGTCTTCTTTTTCCATGATGCCGCCCGTCGGGTTGCAGGGATAGGGAAGAATGAGCACCTTGGTCTTGGGCGTCAGATGGGCAAGCAGTGCCTCAGGCGTGAGCTTGAACTCATGCTCGGCATCCGTTTGGATGATCACGGGCACACCACCTGCCAGCGCCGTCATAGGCTCGTAGCAGACGTAGCTGGGCTGGGGGATGATGACCTCGTCACCCGGGCACACAACGGCGCGAATCGCGGCGTCTATGGCCTCACTGCCGCCGACGGTGATGAGGATCTCGCTTTTGTAGTCGTACGTCAGGTTATATTTATCCTTGACGTAGTGCGCCACCTCACGGCGCAGATGCTCCAAGCCCGAGTTGGAGGTGTAGCGCGTCTGGCTGTGCTCCAGCGACGCGATGCCTGCGCGACGGATCTTCCAAGGGGTGGGGAAGTCGGGCTCGCCCACGCCCAGGGAAATGACGTCCTGCATGGTCTCGGCAATATCGAAGAATTTACGAATACCCGAGGGCTTGATGTCCTTTACGCAGGGATTTAAAATGCGATCATAATTTACGGTACTCACAGCGAGAAGTTCCCCCGATCGTCGCCGTCTTCGCCGAACAGCTCAACGTCCAGCTCCTTGTAGCGACGCAGTACGAAATGGGTGGAGGTGGAGAGCACCGAGTCAATGGTAGACAGCTCTTTGGCCACGAACAGCGCGACCTCCTGGAAGGTCTTGCCCTTGACGACGACGGACAGATCGTAACCGCCCGACATCAGATAGACCGACTCGACCTCGGGATATTTCATCACGCGCTGCGCAACCTCCTCAAAGCCCAGTCCCGCCTTGGGCGTGACCTTGAGCTCGATGATGGCCGATACGGTAGAGCTGTCCATTCGTTCCCAGTCAACAACGGCCTTATAGCCGCGGATGAGACCGTCCTTTTCCATCTGTGCCATCTCCTGCTTGACGGCTTCTTCCTCCATACCCGTCATAACGGCGAGGTCTTGTACGCTGTAGCGAGCGTTTTTACTGAGCAGCTTCAAAAGCTTCATGTTCATGGTTCGTTCCTCCGATTTGTGAAATAAAAAAGCCCCCGACATAGCACGTGCTATGCTCAGGGCGAAATGTTTCCGCGTTACCACCTGAATTCGGTCGATCACTTTGTGACCAACCGCACTTAGCCGACACAATCATGCCGATCCCCGCTAACGGAGGGAACCCGTTGAAGCCTTATGGCACGCCACTCGGTTCAAAGCTCAAAAACTGCTTCACACGGCCACCCTCGAAGCTTTCACCAACCGCTTCGTCTCTGCAAAGGACTTCTCCGTGTTACTCCTTTTTCTCATAGCTGTTACGGATATTATACTATGTGCGAGGGCATTTGTCAATAAAAACAATTCAAATTCCGCAAAAAATATTGACATATGGATTTTTTTGTGATAAAATAATCGAGTAAGTAATATTTATATCCACATGGAGGGTTTTACTATGAAGAGAATCAAAACTGTCGAGACCAAGAACATTGCAAAGACCGTTGAGAACGGTGGTTGCGGTGAGTGCCAGACCTCTTGCCAGTCCGCTTGCAAGACCTCTTGCGGCGTTGCAAATCAGCAGTGCGAGAACAATAAGTGATTTTCGCTACATGATAAAACGCTGTCCCGCACACGGTGACAGCGTTTTATTTTTGAGTGAAGATCGTTTGTATAGAAAGGGAATACAACAAAATGGTACATCAATATCAATTAAACGGCTATAACATCGTGCTTGACACCTGCTCAGGCTCGGTTCACGTCGTGGACGAGGTAGCGTACGATATCATCGAGCTGTTCAAAACGCACACGGAAGATGAGATCGTTTCGATGATCCTGGAGAAATATAAGGATATGCCCGACGTCACGCGCGAGGATATTCTCGATTGCCTTGACGACATCCGTGAGCTGGAGCAAAGCGGCAAGCTCTATTCGGAGGACAAGTACGAAAACCTTGCGACTACCTACAAAAACAACAGCAAGGTCATCAAGGCGTTGTGTCTTCACGTGTCGCACACCTGTAATCTGAACTGCGCGTATTGTTTTGCCAGCCAGGGTAAGTATCAGGGCGATCGCGCGCTGATGTCCTTTGAGGTCGGTAAGCAGGCGCTCGACTTCCTGATTGCAAATTCGGGTAGCCGCAAAAACCTTGAGGTGGACTTTTTCGGCGGTGAGCCTGCGCTGAACTTTGACGTAGTCAAGCAGCTGGTCGAGTATGCTCGCAGCGTTGAAAAGGAGCACAATAAGAACTTCCGTTTTACCTATACGACCAACGGTATGGTGCTGACGGACGATATGATCGATTTTCTCAACAAAGAATGTCATAACGTCGTTCTGTCGCTCGACGGCCGTAAGGAGGTCAACGACCGCTTCCGCGTGGATTACACGGGACGAGGCAGCTACGACGTGATCGTTCCCAATTTCAAGCGTCTGGTTGAAAAGCGCGGCGGAAAGGGCTATTACGTTCGCGGCACCTTTACGCATCATAACACGGACTTTACCAACGATATCTTCCATATGGCGGACCTCGGCTTTACCGAGCTGTCGATGGAGCCCGTTGTTTGCGCCCCCGACGATCCCTGCGCGCTGACGGCAGAGGATCTGCCCGTCATCAAGGAGCAGTACGAGATTCTTGCCAAGGAAATGATCAAGCGCAAAAAGGAAGGCCGTCCTTTTACCTTCTACCACTACATGTTGGATCTGAAAAACGGTCCTTGCATTTACAAGCGCATCACGGGCTGTGGCTCGGGCACCGAGTATATGGCCGTCACCCCTTGGGGTGAGCTGTATCCCTGCCACCAGTTCGTCGGCGATACCAAGTACAGCCTTGGCGACATCTGGAACGGTGTCAAGAATATCGAGGCGCAGGATCAGTTCAGACATTGCAACGCTTACGCGCGCCCCGAGTGCCGCGATTGCTGGGCTCGTCTGTATTGCTCGGGCGGCTGTGCCGCCAACGCTTACCACGCTACGGGTAGCATCAACGGTATTTACGAATATGGCTGTGAGCTGTTCAAAAAGCGCATTGAATGTGCTGTGATGATGCAGGTCGCCGAGAGCGAGGAATAAGCTAAAACTATTTGCCAAGAGGTCAAAACGATGAAAACGCCGATATACGATTTCGTTCAATCCTATATACAATCGCATACCGCGCGCTTTCATATGCCGGGGCACAAGGGAAAGCCGCATCTCGGCTGTGAAGCCGGCGATATTACGGAAATCGACGGTGCAGACGTGCTTTACAGCGCTTGCGGTATCATTGACGAGAGTGAGCGCAACGCGAGTGATCTGTTCCATACTGCCCACACGTTCTATTCCACGGAGGGATCGTCGCTCGCCATTCGCGCCATGCTGGCTCTTGTAAGAGAACAGAGTGCGGACGATCGTCCTTTGATCCTTGCCGCACGAAACGCACACAAGGCCTTCGTGTACGGCTGTGCCTTGCTGGATCTGCGGGTGGAATGGCTATATCCTCAGCAGTCGCACCACGTTTGCGACGCGACCATCACGCCCTCTCAGCTTCAAAAGCGCTTGGCAGAGCAGAAGGAAAAGCCGAGCGCGGTTTACGTCACATCACCCGACTATCTGGGCAACATCTCGGACATTGCAGGTCTGTCGGCCGTTTGCGATGCGTATGGCGTACCGCTTCTGGTTGATAACGCCCACGGCGCGTATCTCGGATTTTTGGAGCCCTCGCTTCATCCCATCACGCTTGGCGCGACGCTTTGCTGTGACTCGGCGCATAAAACGCTTCCCGTGCTGACGGGCGGCGCCTATCTGCACGTTTCTTCCAAAGCACCAAAGGTATATGCTGAAAACGCAAGAAAAGCGCTTTCGCTTTTCGCATCAACCAGCCCCTCGTATCTGATTTTGCAATCGCTCGATCTATGCAACGCGTATATCGCGGACGGCTACAAGGCAAGACTGACCGACTGCGTGCAACGAGTCAGTGACGCGAAGACGCATCTGCAAAAGCGTGGCTTTCATACGATCAACGGTGAGCCGCTGAAGATCGTGATTGATGCGAAGAAGAGCGGATACACCGGCACAGAGCTTGCAAGCGCCTTGAAATCTCAGGGCATCGAATGTGAATTTTCCGATCCCGATTTCGTCGTGCTGATGGCAACGCCCGAAAACGATCCGTCGGATTTCGACCGCCTGAAGACCGCGTTTGATGCGATCGAGCCGCGAATGCCCATTTCGAGTGAACTGCCCGCTTTGACAGCGGCAGACCTCGTCCTCGATCTGCGCCAAGCAGTGCTTGGGCGAAGTGAGATGGTCGCGCTTGACGATGCCGTCGGCAGAATTTGTGCCGCCCCGACGGTCGCCTGTCCCCCCGCCGTTCCCGTCGTTATCAGCGGCGAGAGAATTACGGAAGCGCATACAAAAGCAATGAAATATTATGGCTATGAAAGCATCAACGTGGTAAAAGAACGCTGATGCGTGGCCGATGAAGACCGCCTTTGAAAAAAGGCGGTCTTTTTTATGGAAACCAATGAAAAAACGTTATTAATAACATTTTGCAAACATTTCATAAAAAAATCCCCAACATCTCGGGGCTATACTTATGCACGTAATCAGAAAACAACAACACATCAAAACAAGAAACGAGGTAATTTATCATGAACAAGAACGATCAGCAATTCATCGCACAGAAGATCCGCACCCAGTATATGGAGAAGCAGTCCACCGAACTGGACGCCCTCCGCGCCCTTGACGCCAAGGTCAAGCGTCCCGTTAACGTGTTCTCTTATATTTTCGGAAGCGTCAGCGCTCTGATCATGGGCGCAGGCATGAGCCTTGTTATGACCGAGATCGGTGCTGTGCTCGGCATTGCAAGCGGTATGGTGCCCGGCATTATCATCGGTGTTGTCGGCCTCGCCATGGCACTGGTCAACTATCCCATCCACAAGGCTATGCTCAAGTCTCGTAAGAGCAAGTATGCAGACGAAATCCTCGCCCTCAGCGACAAGATCATGAACGTATAAGAAAGGAGAATAAGACAATGGGTATCAAAAATTTTTTCAAAAAGGCATTCAGCGACATGAAACAGAGCGCCAAGGCACAGCACGAGGTAGATAAGGCCGAGTTTGCGGCTGTCAAGGCCGAGTCTAAGGCCAATTTTGAGGAAAACCGTGGACGCAATACCTTTGCTAAGGCAAAGGCCGAAGGAAAGAAGAGCTGGGATGATGCTCACATGAGTCCCGCCGAGAGAGCCGCTAAGGAGCAAGAAGCGCGCGACGAAAGAATTGCCGCGGCAAAAGAGAGAACCGCGCAGGCAAACGCTCGTTACGAAGAGGCAAAAAAGTAATAGAATACCGTAGGCAGGGCAACATTTTTTACCGTTGCCTTGCATTTTCTTTGAAAAAAGGTCGAAACGTAAACAAAACTTTAACAATTCCGTGCTATAATAAACGTGTAAATGTGAAATTATGCCATGGAGGTGCCTATATATGTTTAAGATTTTGGTGGTTGAGGACGACCGCGATCTGAATCGCAGCGTGTGTTCCTTTTTGAACCAAAGCGGCTACGAGGCCGTCGGCTGTCTTGGCGCGGAGGCGGCATACGACGAAATGTATAAGACGACCTTTGATCTGATCGTGTCCGATATCATGATGCCAAATATTGACGGCTTTGAATTTGCCAAAACGGTACGCTCGCTCAATCAGGACATTCCGATTTTGTTTATGACCGCCCGCGACGATTTTGCCTCCAAGCAACGGGGCTATCGCATTGGCATTGACGATTATATGACCAAGCCGATTGACCTCGACGAGCTGTTTTTACGCATTGGCGCGCTGCTGCGCCGCTCGAAGATCGCGTCCAGCCGCCGCCTTGAGGTGGGGCGCTTCGTTATGGACGCGGATGAGCGTACCGCTATGCTGGGTGATGAGGAAATTTCTTTGACAGTCAGGGAATTTGATCTGCTGTATAAGCTGTTGTCCTATCCCAAAAAGACGTTCACCCGCACCCAGCTGATGGACGAATTCTGGGACGTGGATACGCAGACGAGCACGCGTACGGTCGACGTGTATATGACAAAGCTGCGCGCAAAGCTCGCCGATTGCGACGATTTTGAAATACAGACCGTTCACGGTCTGGGATACAAGGCGGTGATCAAATGAAAGAGGGAAGATGTCTGCGGTGGGTATTAAAAGCGATTAACCACTATCTTATCTTCTTTTTGCTCGTTGCGTTCGTGATCACCTGCTGTACGATGCTGTTCGTATCTACGCTCGCCGAGGAACTGGGCATTACTCTGACGAGCGAAAATCTGGCGGCAGCCGCCAAGCTGACCTTTTGGAACGTGGTACTGATCAGCCTGATCTTTACTGTTATTGACGGCTTACGTCGCAAATGGACGGTTGAGCGCCCCGTACAGCACATTTCCGAGGCGGCGGAGAAGATCGCGCAGGGCGATTTCAGCGTCCGCGTAACGCCCATTGCAAAATTCGCCACGGACGATACGTTCAATGAGATCATCGAATGCATCAACAAGATCGCCGAGGAATTGGCGAGCGTGGAGACACTGCGCACCGATTTTGTTGCTAACGTCTCCCACGAGATGAAAACGCCCTTGGCTGTCATTCAAAACTACGGCACGCTTCTGCAAACGCCCGATCTGCCCGAGCAGACGCGGCTGGAATATGCGCAGGCTGTCACGGATGCCTCGCGTCGACTGGCCGATATGATGACCAACATTCTCAAGCTCAATCGCCTGGAAAATCAGCAGATATATCCCAAAAGCGATACGTACGATCTTGGTGAGCAGCTTTGTGAGTGCTTTTTGCAGTATGAAAGCGTATGGGAGCGCCGCGGGATCGAGATTGATACCGACATAGAGGAGAACGTGCTCGTCTCTGCCGATGCGGAGTTGTTGTCGCTGGTGTGGAACAATTTGTTCTCCAACGCCTTCAAGTTCACCGAGCAGGGAGGAAAGGTCGGCGTTTCCTTGTCCGTTGAAGGTGCGTATGCCGTGGTCAGGGTCAAGGACACGGGATGCGGCATGTCGCCCGAGGTCGGCGCGCATATCTTTGAAAAATTCTATCAGGGCGATACCTCGCACGCCACGCAGGGCAACGGTCTCGGTCTGGCACTCGTCAAGCGTGTGGTGGACATTATGCAGGGCGAGATCGCGGTGGAAAGCACTGTTGGCGTTGGTACGACCTTTACCGTAAAGATCAGGAGGAATGAGCATGCGGTGGAATAAGCTTTTCAAGGCCTTGCTGTTTCCGCCCATGGCTTTGATGGTGTTGCTCCTTCCCGTCGCTACCTTTTTTCTCGTCTATTCGATGGCGTGCCTAGGCTCACAGTCTACGATCGCCATCGCTTCCTACGTGGTAGCGGCCTACACCTTGACGGTTTGGTGCGTGCGGATCCCGAATCTTATCCGGTGGTTCAAGGCCTTCAAAGCCGAAAATAAATACGCCAGACGTTGGCTGGATGATGACAGACTTCGTATGAACGTGTCCCTCTACGGCTCGATGATCTGGAACTGTGCCTACGCCGTGTTTCAGCTTTGGCTCGGTGTGTATCACGGCTCGTTCTGGTTTTACTCCATGGCGGGATATTATATTTCGCTTGGCGTGATGCGCTTTTTCTTGGTGCGCTACACGCGACGCCACAAGGCAGGGGAGGATCTTCGCGCCGAGCTGATACGCTACCGCGCTTGCGGGTGGGTATTCCTTACCATGAACCTGGCGCTGTCGCTGATGGTCTTTTTCATGGTATACTGGAATCGGACCTTCCACCACCACGAGATCACGACCATTATGATGGCGGCTTATACCTTTTTCGCCTTTACGATCGCCATTGTCAATATGGTCAAGTACAGAAAATACAACAGCCCCGTCTATTCAGCCTCCAAGGCCATCAACATGGCCGCTGCTTGTGTGTCCATGCTGACGCTGGAGTCAACCATGCTGACCACGTTCGGAGGTGAAGGAATGGACGTCCTGACGCGCAAGATCATGCTCGGTGCATCGGGTGGTGTCATCTCAGCCGTTATCGTAGCAATGGCGGTCTATATGATCGTACAGAGCAATAAGAAAATGAAATCTATAAAATCAGAGGTTAAATCAAATGGAGAACAATAACGAAAACAACGGATTCAGCTATACCTATTCCGCAAAGGAACAGTTAGAACTTAAAAAGATCCGTGCGAAATATATGCCCAACACTGAGAGCGAGGACAAGATGCAACGCTTGCGTCGCCTTGACCGCGGCGTTACCCAAAAGGCAGAGGTCGTAGCGCTGTGTCTTGGTATTATCGGCACGCTGATCCTCGGCTTTGGTATGAGTTTGTTCATGTCAAGTCTTGGCGGCGCGCTCGGTTTGCCACAGACGATGGCCATGGTGATCGGTGTTGCCGTCGGTATCGTCGGCGGCGCTCTTGCCGCGCTGGCATATCCCTCGTATCACGCGGTCATCAAGCGCGAGCGAGCCAAGATTGCGCCCGAGATCATCCGACTTACGGACGAGCTGATGAAATAATGGAATAGAAAAAACACGGCACAACGTTTTCATTGTACCGTGTTTTTTGATTGCAATATCAGAACAGAGGCGAAGGATAAACGCCGTCTGCGATGAGCTTTTTGATAGCTGCAACGACCGCGGGCTTATCTTCCTTGTAGGTAACGCCAAACCAGTGATCCTCGGTGGGCAGAACCTTAACGGTTGCTTTGCCTTCCTGAAGCAGATCGTCTACGATGGCAGGCAGCAGATACTCCGCTTTGATGTCACCCTCCTTTACGTTGGAAAGGAAAACGGGGAAGCGCTCTGCAAGAACCTCGATGAAGGCAGGCGTCAAGCCCCACATATTCATCGAAACGAAGGACTTGGGATCCAGCGCCTTCCAATCGGCATCGCCGTAAGGAACGGCCGCGCCGCCCTCGGTCTTGGTGATGTTGTGGGTTTCGGTGACCTTGACCAGGTCGTAGTTTTCGTTGACCGTGCAAACACCGCGGGATACGCCGCCGTTGTCGCTGAGGGTGTGGTCGAGAATGTAGCCTGCCATGCAGAAATCAAAGGGCTTGTTTTCGCAGTTGGCAACCAGATAATCGTGGATCAGGCGGAAGCCCTCTTTGCCGTAATAGTCGTCGGCGTTGATAACGATGAAGGGATTGTTGACCGTGCCGCGGCAGGCAAGCAGTGCCTGGCCCGTACCCCAAGGCTTGGTGCGGCCTTCGGGAAGAGAGAAGCCTTCGGGCAGATCGTCAAGCTCCTGGAAGACGTATTTGCAAGGGCAGACCTTTTCCATGTCGTTGCCGATGATCTCACGGAAGTCAGCCTCCAGATCCTTACGGATGATGAATACGACCTCGTCAAAGCCCGCCTGAAGAGCGTCGTAGATGGAATAATGCATAATGATCTCGCCGTTCGGACCCATGTGCTCGAGCTGTTTGATGCCGCCACCAAAGCGAGAGCCGATACCTGCTGCGAGAATGACAAGAGATGTTTTCATAGGATACACTCCTTTGGGATGTGATAATTTACTCTTTATATTTTATCATGAAAATCTTGTTTTGTCAAGAGGTGTATACGGTTTTGAGGAGGATTGACCGTTGAGCGTTGACAAGCAGCGAATAGCGTGATATACTTATAAAAGATTGGAGGTGCGTCTATGCGATCTGAAATTGAACAACGCCTGACGGGAACGGCACGATGCTGTCGCATCGTATCATACGAGCATCTCCCGTCCACCAACACGACCGCGCGCGAGCTTGCCAAGGACGGCGCCCCCGACGGTACGGTCATCATTGCACACAAGCAAAGCGCCGGGCGGGGAAGATTACAGCGCACGTTCTTTTCCCCCGAGGGCACGGGGCTGTATATGAGCGTTATTGTGCGACGAGACCTGCCCGCGACCGATGCGCTCCGTTTGACCACCATGGCCGCCGTAGCAACGGCGCAGGCCATTGAAGAGATGATCGGCCGCAAGGCCGGCATCAAATGGGTCAACGACATCTATCTTGACGGTAAAAAGGTATGCGGCATTTTAACCGAGGGTTCCATTTTGCCTGGCGAAAAGAAATTACAATACGCAGTCATCGGCATCGGTGTCAATATCACGCCACCCGAGGGAGGCTTCCCACCCGAGATCGCGCATATCGCAGGGGCGATCCTGCCGAGCGCAGACGATGCTGAACGCGCGCGATCGTCACTCGCCGCAGGCATACTGAACCGCCTGATGACTCTGCTTGATCTGGACGATCGGAAGGCATGCCTTGACGAATATCGACGTCGATCTATTTTGCAAAACAGAGAGATCACCGTACATCGCGCTGATGGGTCGACAAGCCTCGCCACAGCGCTGGACGTTGACGATGATTACCGCTTGCTCGTGCGCTACGAGGATGGCAAAGAAGAGCATCTTGATAGCGGGGAAGTCAGTATAAAATTATAAGGAAACGGCTGTATTCAAGCGAATACAGCCGTTTTAGTTTATTCGGATTTTGCTTCCGTAGCAGTGGCCTGCTCCAGCTTCTTTTGCTTTCTTCTGCGCTTTGCTTTGATCGAGCCGATGACAATCCAAACGATGATACCGGGCATAGCCAGGATGAGCAGCGTGGGGAAGGCACGGATGAACCAAACGGCGAAGTCCTGCGCGTTTTCCGCAAATTTTTCCCAACTGGTTACAAAGGCATCGTAAACGCGATCACTGAAGTAGGGGCTGGGCTCATTGATCTTGGAGTACTCAACGACCTCGGACAGATTCATGGTGACGGTGGAATAGGATACCTGACTATCCAGCACGCGGAGTCTGGTCTTGAACGCCTCGATCTCGCTGATGACGTTGTACAGACGGTCCTGAATGCTGAGCATTTCGGAGGTCGTCTTGGCGTTTGCCAGCATTTTCTCATAGACCGCGCGCTCGCTTTCCAGTACGTTCAGGCGAGCCTCGATGTCGTAATATTCACCGGTCACGTTCTGCACGTTCGCATTCTGCGACGTAACGTGCACCATACCGCCTACCTCATTCAAAAAGGCGTCCAGCTTTTCTGCGGGGATACGCAAGACCATGTAGGCGTTGCGTGCATAGTATTCGGTGCTGCCGTAGGAGCGGTTGGTCGTGCGGAAGGTTTCCTCAAAACCGCCTGCTGCCTTCAGCGCCGTGCGAATGGCGGTGACGGCCTTGTCAAACTCCTTGGTTTGCGCGTCCATGGTAACGGTGCGGATGATCTTTTGCGCGAGCTCCTGCACGTTACCGTTATCGGCAGACTCGTTTTTCTCGGGCAGCTCAACGTTGCCGTAGCCGTAGTCGCTGTCAACCTCTGGCATGGAGGGAGCCATTGCATCGCTGCTGTAATCATTTTTTGCTGCGCACGAGGTGAAAACAAAGCAGAGCATCAGAACCACGGCCAGCATGAGTGTCAGTTTTTTGTTCATCATAAAACAAGTCCTCCTTTGTTTTGGTTTGGTAAGAATACCTTCGTCATATGAGTAAAGGGTCTCTACTTATATAGACGGAGGAAATCTTACAAAGGTTACACATTTTGTGAAATTAATTCAATTTTTCAAGAGCCGAGATAACGCCCGCGAGATTTTCACGGTATTTCTCGAGCTTTGCGCGCTCGCCCTCGACGACAGCCGCAGGAGCCTTGGCAACAAAACCCTCGTTGGACAGCTTGGCAGAGAGGCGAGCGATCTCACCCTCCAGTTTTTTCTGCTCGGCAGACAATCTGGCCTTTTCCTTCTCGACGTCGATGATGTCGGACAGGGGGAGCAGAATGGTTGCGGCGGCGGTAACGATCTGAACCGTTTCGTCGGCGCTCAGACGGCTCTCGAAGCCTTCGGCGACCTCAACCTCGCTGGCAGAAGCCAAGCGCTGGAAGAAGACGGCACTGCTCGCGGGGAAATACTCGGGATGCGCGGTTGCAATATAGACCTTGGCGCGGCGGGAGGGAACGATGTTCATCTCGCTGCGGCGGTTACGGATGGCACGAATGGCGTCAATGATGACGTTCATGCGCTCGGTGTCCTCGGGGAACAGAAGGGTCTCGTCAAATGCGGGGTAGCGAGCGATCATGATGCTTTCCTCGCTCTCATCATGCGGCAGAGACTGATAGATCTCCTCGGTAATGAAGGGCATGAAGGGGTGAAGCAGCTTGAGAATGCCCGTCAGAACGTGGCAGATGACCTTCTGCGCGACGACGTTCGCTTCGCTTTCCTTGTCATTGAGTCTTGCCTTGGCAAGCTCGATATACCAGTCGCAGAAAACGTCCCAGGTAAAGTCGTACAGCGTGCTCAGTGCAACGCCGACCTCAAAGCTCTCAAGCGAATCGTTGACGGCCTTGACCGTTTCGTTGTAGCGGGTGAGGATCCACTTGTCCTCGGTTGCCATATCCTCGATGGGGGGCAGGGTTGCGTCGTCAATGGTCAGATTCATGCGAACGAATCTCGATGCGTTCCACAGCTTGTTGGCAAAGTTACGGGCAGCCTCGATCTTTTCATCTGAGAAACGCATATCGTTTCCGGGGCTGTTACCGGTAGCGAGAGCAAAGCGAAGCGCGTCAGCACCGTACTTGGCGATGATCTCCAGGGGATCGATACCGTTGCCCAGAGACTTGGACATCTTGCGGCCCTGCGCGTCGCGAACCAGACCGTGAATGAAGACGGTAGAGAAGGGCTTTTCTCCCATGTGCTCAAGACCGGAGAAGATCATACGGGAAACCCAGAAGGTGATGATGTCGTAGCCGGTAACGAGAACGCTCGTGGGATAGTACTTGGCAAGATCCTCCGTCTGATCGGGCCAGCCCAGCGTTGAGAAGGGCCACAGAGCAGAGGAGAACCAGGTATCCAGTACGTCTTCTTCCTGACGAACGGGCTTACCGCACTTGGGGCAGACGGTGATGTCTTCCTTGGAAACGGTCATCTCTCCGCAATCGTCGCAGTAGAAGGCGGGAATGCGGTGACCCCACCAAAGCTGACGGGAGATACACCAGTCAAGGATGTTGTTCATCCAGTTGAAATAGTTCTTGGAGAAGCGCTCGGGGATGAAGTTGATCGAGCCGTTCTCAACGGCCTCGATGGCGGGCTCAGCCAGAGGCTTCATCTTAACGAACCACTGATCGCTCGTCATGGGCTCAACCGTCGTGCCGCAACGGTAGCAGGTACCGACGTTGTGGTCGTGAGGCTCGGCCTTGATCAGGAAGCCGTCTGCCTCCAGATCGGCCACGAGCGCCTTGCGGCATTCGTAACGGTCCATACCCTCGTACTTGCCGGCGTATGCGTTCATGGTCGCGTCGTCGTTCATGACCTTGATCTGCTCAAGGTTGTGTCTTTGACCGACGAGGAAGTCGTTGGGGTCGTGGGCGGGGGTGATCTTCACGCAGCCCGTACCAAAGCCGATCTCAACGTAATCGTCGGCGATGACGGGGATCTCGCGGCCAACGGCGGGCAGGATCAGCGTCTTGCCGATCAGGTGCTTCATGTCCTCGTCCTCGGGGTTGACGGCAACGGCCGTGTCACCGAACATGGTCTCAGGACGGGTAGTAGCGACGACAACGTAGCCGTCCTCACCCTTGATGGGATATTTGATATGCCAGAAGTGACCGGGCTGATCCTTGTACTCAACCTCGGCGTCGGACAGCGCGGTCAGACAGTGGGGGCACCAGTTGATGATGCGGTGACCGCGGTAGATCAGGCCCTTGTCGTAAAGGTTAACGAAAACCTCGCGAACGGCTCTCGAGCAGCCCTCGTCCATGGTAAATCTCTCGCGCGTCCAGTCGCAGGAGGCACCCAGCTTTTTGAGCTGGCTGATGATTCGATCTCCGTATCTGTTCTTCCAATCCCAAACGCGCTCAAGGAACTTTTCGCGACCGAGATCGTAGCGGGTCAGACCCTCGTTGACACGAAGCTGCTCCTCAACCTTGATCTGCGTAGCAATACCTGCGTGGTCGGTGCCGGGAACCCAGAGAGTGTTATAGCCCTGCATTCTCTTGTGGCGGACCAGAATGTCCTGCAGCGTTTCGTCAAGGGCGTGTCCCATGTGGAGCTGACCCGTGACGTTGGGCGGGGGAATGACGACGGAGAAGTGCTCGGCGTCGGATGTGGGATCGGGCGTAAAATAGCCCTTGTCGCACCAATTCTGATAGATTCGCTCCTCAAAATCGGCGGGGTTGTAGGTTTTTGGCAGTTCATGATAAGATTGTGCCATAAAAAAGTCCTCCGTATACTGTGTACTGTGATAATTGAAACGTTGCCATAGCGTGATGAAAAGAAAAAAGCCCATCACCCTGAATATCAGGACGATGGACGCGGTACCACCTGATTTCGCGCACAAGGCGCGCACTCACTAAGATCAACGATCTTCACCCGATAACGGCGGGCGCCGATCCGCACTACTACGCGTAGCGGTTGGCACGGACAGCTCAAAGGCGACCTTCGGGAGAAGGCTTGCACGGACTTACACCAACCGTCCGCTCTCTTTGCCAAGCACACATCCTTACTCTTCCTCATCAATGCTTTTGGACAACATTTATATACGTTGTTATTATATACGAAAACGAAAATATTGTCAAGGGCTTTAAGAAATATTTTGATAAAGCGAGGGGAAAGACTTTACAAAAAGGGGCGGGGTGTGGTATAATATCTTGACTTTACATCAGGAGGAAAGATTGTGAAACTAATTTTATCGTCCTGTGATTTTAGGAATGATCATTCACGGCAAGTTATTTTGGAGAACATTCCTAAGTCTATTGATCGATGTCGAGTGCTATATATTCCCAATGAAAAAGCAACTTATGAATCCATACATAGTGAAAAGTTTTATCGGCGCTTACAAGAATTTGGATTTTTGAAAGAAAATATTTATGTATTGGATTATTATGATCCCAAGCCATATTTTAATTTGGATATTGATCTCCTCTATATTAGCGGTGGAAATACATTTAAAACGCTAAATCGTATTAGAAACTGTCATTTTGACGTTGAGATCATTCGATACATCCATGCGGGCGTTACCTATATCGGCGGAAGCGCAGGAGCGCATATTGTTACACAAAATATTTCTCATGTGTCTGTTTATGATGAGGTGCCGATGGATATGACCGATTTTAATGCCTTGGGATTGTTTGATGGAATTTTACTGTGTCATTATACGCCTGATCGCCAAATGCATTTTGATCAACTTAATCAAGAGGGAAGATACAACGTATACGCATTGACAGACGATGATTCTATCGTCATCCAAGATTGAGAGGAGAGTATATGCGCGCACCGTTTCAAATTTTGGCTCTGCCGTATAAAATCATGGACGGCGTACCGTATTATTGTGTTTTTCATCGTTCCGACCATGACCAATGGCAGTTTGTGGCAGGAGGCGGTGAGGATGACGAAACGCCGCTCGATGCCGCCAAGCGTGAGGTCTTCGAGGAGATCGGTATTCGCACGGAGCAATTGTTTGCCTTGAAAAATATGGCCTACGTTCCGAATACTTGCTTTGCCCAAACGCATCGACAGCACTGGGATAAGGATGCGTATATCATACCCGAGTATTCCTTCGCGTTTGAGTGTTCGGCTGAAATCACGCTCTCACACGAGCATAAAGAATATGTTTGGCTGACGTATGAAAAGGCGCGCGACGTGCTTCGCTGGGACTCCAACAAAACGGCACTGTATGAGTTGGATTGCCGCTTGCGCGGCGTGGATGCGCGGGAGTAACCATGAAGCAACAAGTAAAACAAAAATGCTATCGCTACGGCGGTATTGACTATCCGTATGAGCTTCATATCGGTGGCGTCAAGCGGCTCAATCTTCGCGTTCGCCCCGATGGAAGCATTCGACTGTCCGTTCCGCGCATGACCTCACAGCGACAGATCGACGCATTTCTGGCACGTTGCGGTGACAGGATTGCCGAGGCGGTTGCACGGATACAAGCAAACAAGCCCTCCCCAAAAGCACAGTTGTCTGCCGACGAGCAAGCAGAGAAAAAGGAACGCCTGCTTGCTATCATTCTGGACTGTCACAAAAACTTGGTCCTGCCGCGCGTCACCGCGCTCAATTTGCCTATGACAGACGAGCAACGGCAGTTTATCGCCTCGCCAAAAGCCATTCGCATCCATCCCATGAAGAGCCGCTGGGGCAGCTGTAACGTCAAAAAGGGAACGCTCAACTTTAACTTGTACCTGATCGATCAGCCCGTCGAATGCATCGAATACGTTGTGATGCACGAGTTTGCTCACTTGATTCAGCCCGATCATTCGCCCGCCTACCACGCCCTTATGACGGCGCTCATGCCCGATTGGAAAGCGCGAAAGGCAAAGCTGAACGCTAAAGCTTAATTATCATTTCCGCGGAAATAAAAGGGAAAGGAACCAAAAAATATGAACACAAACCTTGACATCAAAGCAGTCGCACAGGAGCTGTTTGACTTTATCGGCCGTTGCCCGACGGCTTATCAGACAACCGCAACTTTGGCATCCGTTCTTACTGAACATGGCTTTACCGCTCTGGAAGAGGGTGAGAGCTGGAATCTCGTCGCAGGCGGAAAATATTTTGCAACTCGCAATCAGTCCTCGCTGATCGCCTTCGTTATGCCCACGGATCTTGAAAAAACGACGGGATATCAGATCATTGCTACCCACGGAGATTCGCCCTCGTTCAAGATCAAGGCCGAGTTCGAGCAATCGGCGGCCAAGTGCGCCAAGTGGAACGTTGAGCGCTACGGTGGTATGATCTGCTCCTCTTGGATGGACAGACCGCTGTCCGTTGCGGGCCGTGCCGTTGTGACTGACGAATCGGGCATCCGCTCGCTACCCGTCCACTTGACCGAGGATATTGCTCTGATCCCTAACGTGGCCATTCACATGGATCGCACGGCAAACGACGGCAAGAAGTACAATATTCAGGTGGATATGCTTCCTTTGGTCGGTGCGGCCGATAGTGAGACCCATCTTCTGGATCGCATTGCCGCACAGCTCGGCTGTGACAAAGAGGCCATCGTCAGCCACGATCTGTTCCTTTACGTTCGTGACGAGGGACGCCTCTGGGGCTTGCAGAACGAATTCATCTCGGCACCTCGACTGGACGACCTTATGTGCACCTTTGGTGCGCTCAAGGGCTTCCTTGGCGGTGCGCACGAGAGCGTCGTGCCAGTGCTGGCCGTGTTTGACAACGAGGAGATTGGCAGCAGCTCGCGTCAGGGCGCAGGCTCGTCCTTGCTTGGTGATATTCTTTCCCGCATAGATGAGGCCGTCGGTGTGACCGACGCTGACACGCAAGGGCTGTACCGCCGCTTTATGAGCAGCTGCATTTTGTCGGCCGACAACGCTCACGCACAGCATCCCAACCATCCCGAATACGCCGACGCGCAGAACGCACCTCATATGAATGAGGGCATCGTCATCAAGCACCAGTCCGAGCAACGCTATGCGACTGACGCCATCAGCGGTGCGATTTTTAATCGCATCTGCAATACCGCAGGCGTTCCGACCCAGACCTATCTGAATCGCTCCGACATTCGTGGCGGCTCGACGCTTGGTAATATCGTGGTCTCGCAGATTCCCATGCTCACGTTGGATATCGGTCTTGCTCAGCTTGCTATGCATTCAGCCTATGAAACAGCAGGTGCACAGGACGTCGTTCACATGATCCATGCGGCAACGGCATTCTACCACACCGCAATTCAAGCAGGCGAGAACAGTCAGTATGGAATTGACATTTCGCTGTAAATAATCGTGCAAAGTAAGACAAGCCGCCCTTGTTCTAAGGGCGGCTTGTCTGTTCTTTTGAAAATTCAAGTTTCTAAAAGCGGCAGCGAGAGCTCAGAGCATCTTCAGATAGAGTAGATGCGCGCTGTCATCGGTTCCGTTCAAATCGATGCGAATGCCCGCGCGAAGCTCCTCTCCGGAATACGTTTTTCCCGTGATAACGTTGGTGTACAACGCATCCGTGCGCGCCGCCTTTATGCGCAGGCGCTTAGTCGATCCCGCGGGGCAGCCTCGCTTCTCAATGACGGTAAGAAGCAGCTCACGGGTATCGGAGGAGGCATAGTAATAAGCAGAATAATCGTATTTCGTCGGGGAAGCGAGACTGTAATAATCGCCCAGGCGGATAATGTGCTCAAGACTCTTATACTGCGCGATCTGCGCGGCGATCGTTTGCTTGACCTCTTCACTCATGTTGAGAATATTCAGCTCGTAGCCCAGCATACCGCCCAAGGCTACCTTGTAGCGATAATCAAGCGAGCCCAAATTCTCGTGTGGGTTGGAGACGTGGCAGGACATGGTCATGGCAGGATAGGCGATCAGTGCCGAAGACTGTATCATCGTGCGGGCGTAGGGATCGGTATTGTCGCTCGTCCAGATCTGAATACCGTACGGCATCATACCGAGGTCGTAGCGACCGCCACCGCCCGAGCAGGTCTCGATCACCGCGTTCGGGAAGCGTGCGGCAAACCAATCAAACAAGCGATAAACGCCCTTCATGTAGCGGAAGAATATCTCCCCCTGTTTGTCTGCGGGCAGACGGCAGGAGCCGACGTTACTCATGTGGCGGTTCATATCCCATTTGAAATAGTCGATTTCGATCCCTTGGAAGGTCCGATCAAAACGGTCGATCAAATACTCAATAACTGCGGGATTGGACATATCCAGCACCAGCTGATGACGGGAACGCAAGGGCTCACGTCCTTCTGTTTGAAGTGCCCAATCAGGATGTGCACGGTAAAGCTCGGAGTCGGGATTTACCATTTCAGGCTCGACCCAGATGCCGAATTTGACGCCCTGCGCTTTGATCTTTTCAACGAAGCTTGCCAATCCGTCGGGGAATTTCGCAGGATTTTCATACCAGTCACCGAGCCCGGCGCGGTCGTGATTGCGCAGGCCAAACCAGCCGTCGTCCATAACAAGCATATCAAAGCCGGTTTCCCCGGCCTCCTTGGCAAAGCGGATCAGCTTATCCTGATCGATATCAAAGTAGCAAGCCTCCCACGTATTAAGCACGACGGGATGTGGCACATGCGCCGCCTTGGGAAGGATGTGCTCGCGGGCGAAGCGATGCAGATTGCGCGTCATAGCTCCGATGCCTGCAGGCGAATAGGTCATGATCGCCTCAGGCGAGCAGAACACCTCTCCCGGTTGCAGGCGCCAGGTGAAGCAATCGCTGCCCAATCCGACCAGCACGCGCGTATGTCCGAGCTGATCAACGTCAACCTCGTTTAAAAAGGAACCGGAATACACGAAGTTGAAGCCGTAGACCTCGCCGCGCTCCTCATTAGCGCTATGATCGCACAGCGCGATAAAGGGGTTATATTGGTGAGAGGACGCACCGCGCTTGGAGTAGACGGATTGCGTGCCGTGGTGCAGAGCAGCACGCTGAAAATTCAGCTCGTTACAGTGTGAGCCGTACAGAGAGATCATATCGAGATCCGAACGATTCAGATCCAGCATTAAAGACATACATTTTTCAATAGTTGCACACGCGCCGCCGTTGTTTTCCACGATCATATATCTGCTGATCACGTCAACGTCGGAGAAAACGGTGTAATACAGCATCAAGCGGCATCCGCTCACCGAGTCGAGCAACGTGATCTCCAACGTTTGCGTCCGTTCGTCGGCGCGCGCGGCGGGAAGACCGTCAAGCGCCATGCGCCCTTTGAAAATACGGTAGGAATGATAGACGAAATCACTGACTCCGGTGCCGTCTGTACTCAGTCGAAGGGCGTTAGGGCGAAAATCACCCGAGCCGTAGAAAGAGCATTCCTGCGGGAAAACGTCGGGAGACTGTGCCTCACTCAGCCCGGGGAGATAAGGTGAAAAGGAGACGGTATGAAAGGAGGGATCGGGCAAGGAGCTCGTCCTCTTTCCGTAATACGTATGGTAAAGATAGTGGTCGAGAACGACATCAAAAGCATAGGTCGTGTGCTTGGTGTTGATGATAAACCGCTTTTTGTCCTTGATAAATCTGATTGACATATCGGAGCTTTCCTTTCTTTAATACATGCAAAACGTATTTTTGCTCGTTGAGCATATATGCTAAAATAATTATATCAAAAAAAATCGGCATAATCAAGAGGGTGCCGGTGAATTGTTTTGATTTTACGGGCGGAATGATTCACTGTTGCAATATGCAAGCAGATGTGCTATAATGAGAACAATAAAATCGGAGGGGAGTGATAGAATGTCTTCGTACAGCGAGCTGATCAAAAACTTTGAGAAAATCAGAGCGTATATGCGCGAGTTTTATGTTTACGGTTTTAAGAGCCGTGACGGATACAGCACCAAAAGCGCACGGTCTTACGACGACGAGCGGCGCAGACTTGAGAGCTGGCTGGGCGACCACATGAGCTTTGTGCGAACGCCCGAGGGAAAGAGTATTTTCATCTCGATCGACAGCCGAACGATCAGACACAATCCTCTGTATAACGCTTGGAAGGCCAAAAGCTTTACCGACGGCGACGTGACGCTGCACTTCATCCTTTTCGATATCCTCCACGATCCGTCGGTCAGAAAGACCATATCCGAACTACTTTTGGAGATCGACGAAACATATCTGTCAGGCTTTGAATCGCCCATGATGTTCGACGAGTCCACCGTCCGCAAAAAGCTCAAGGAGTATTGCGAGGCGGGCATTATTGCGGCAGAAAAGGAAGGACGCAAGGTGTATTACCGTCGCACCGAAAGCACCGACGTGACGGACCTTGACGACGTACTACACTTTTTTTCTGAGGCTGCCCCCTGCGGCGTGATCGGATCGTTTATTCTGGATAAAGAGGAAGCTGATACGGATGCCTTTACCTTTAAGCATCATTACATCACGAGCGCGATCGACAGCGGTGTTTTGGCGGCCTTGTTTACTGCCATGCGAGAAAAGCGTGCAGTGGAGCTGTCCAATCTCAGCCGTAGGCGGGATCTGCCGCGCCGCAACCGCGTCATACCGCTTCGCATTTTCATCAGCGTGCAGACGGGTAGGCAGCATCTCGTTGCTTACTATCCCGAATATAATATTTTCCAATCCTATCGCGTGGATTATCTTTCCAATATCAAGCTCGAGGAGGTCACGCCTCGCTTTGACGAGCTTCGCGCGGCACTCGATGGAATGCAGAGCAAAATGTGGGGCGTCAGCGTCAAGCGGAACAAGTGGGGAAACGAGCATCTGGAGCACGTGGAGTTCACCATCAAAATTGAGGATGGAGAAGATTTTATCGTGCGGCGACTTGAGCGGGAAAAGCGCGTCGGTACGGTAGAAAAGATCGACGAGCATACCTATCGTTTCGTGGCTGACGTGTACGACACGAGCGAGATGGTTCCGTGGATCCGTACCTTCATCTGCCGCATTGTTCAGATGAACTTCTCCAACCGAACCATTGAAAACCAGTTCAAACGGGATCTGGAATCCATGTACCGTATCTACGGCATCGGAGAGGAGGCGGCAGAATGATATTCAGCGAGCTTTATTCCGCCTATTACAACACGATTGCCGCCATTATCGCTCGTATCATCGACGGTGAGCAGTCTGAAAAAGAACTGCAAAAGATCGTTACCGAGCGGGCGTTTGGCGAGAGTGCACTGACCATTATACCATCGCTCAAAAGTGAAAAATGGCAACTGGTTCATTCCGATATGACCACGCCGCTCCGCTATCAACCTACGATGCCCTTGACCATGCTGCAAAAGCAGTGGCTTAAGGCCATCTCGTTGGATCCGCGTGTCAAGCTGTTTGACGTAACGTTCCCGGATCTGGATGACGTAGAGCCGCTGTTCACTCCCGAGGACTATCACGTCTACGACCGGTACAGCGACGGTGATCCCTTTGAGGATGCGGAATATATCAGACAGTTCAGGGTGATCCTTGAGGCGATCCGAACGGGCGGGCAGATCAAATTTGAAATGACCAATCGCAAGGGAAATACGATGTTTATTCGGTGCCATCCCAAAAGGCTCGAATACTCCGAGAAGGACGACAAGTTCCGTCTGGTCACCGCAGGCTGGCGGTCGGTATCGACGGTCAATCTTGCCAAGATCCGATCCTGCGTCCCCTACACGGGCGAGAAGCAGCTGGACGGTGAGGAGCGCGAGGTCCGACACGACGTTGTAACGGTCAAGGTGCTGGACGAGCGCAACGCGCTGGAGCGGTTCATGCTTCATTTTGCCCATTTTGAAAAGCAGGCCGAGAAGCTGGACAAGAAGCATTATCTCGTCAAGATCAAATACGCTCACGATGACGAGCCCGAAATGGTCATCCGAATGTTGTCCTTTGGCCCCTTGGTTGAGGTCGTAGACTCGGAGGCCTTTCGAAAGCTGGTCATCGAAAAGCTGAAAAAACAAAAAAGCTGCGGACTCAAATAAGAGTTCGCAGTTTTTATTAGAAACACCGATTTTTGAAAAAAATATGTCAAAAAAGCTGCCAAAAACCTTGAAAATTGGGATTTCGCAGCTTTTTTTCCGTGAAAAAGAAAGAAAAAGCTGGTAAAATGAGGTCACGAAAGGCACGGACAGCAAAAGGCTGGACATAGGAGTTAGATTCCTTTAGCTTATACGTGCCTTGATTTTACCGACATAACGTTCATCACAGACTATTAGGTCGATTTCAGGTGAGGGTTCACTGTAGGTAAATTGGTCGTTATAATCTTTTTGAGCAAACGGCCGAGAGAAAGGCACGGACAGCAATCGCTTCACATAGCATAGGACTGTTAATCCTAAAGAGCGGCGGGCTCATAACCCGAGATACGTGCCTTGAAAGATGCCTACAGCAACTTATAGTGCGCTATTGGCCCCATAGGAGCAGCTGCTCATAGCAAGCAGCTACGAGCGGAGTGAAAGGCTTCGCATGGTGAAAACGGCATCTTGTTTTTAACACAAGGCGTGTGAAAGCGCGCCTTGACCGAGTATATGCGTCATAGACGCTGTACGATATAAAGATACGAACAGCAGCCGAAAGTATCTAAACAGGCTGACCTTATTTATAAGGTTTTGCACGCTGCCTTTTCGGCCCCTGTCGTAAGCAGGCAAGCTTGAACGGTAGCATTTTGCATGATTGTATTCGATCAGGCTACACAATCTCGTATCTTGTTATACACCGTTAATAATTGCCAACCACTTATGCAGTTGGGGATTCACTTACGGTGTAGCGGTCGTTTGATCATTGCACAAGCGCAAGCTGGCGATGAAAAAACGACTGCAAAAGGCGCATACAGCAAATCAATTGGGCTGAGGAGCATTGGAGAAATTTGATGCTTGTCAGTGAAAAATGCGCCTTGAAAATCCAAAAGGCACCAACAGCAAATTCGATTAGCTAAGTGGTTAAAGCAGGGTGCAAAACACCCGACGCGAGTTCGAATCTCGCATCAAACGGTGCCTTGTCATTTAAAAATTTATCACGAAAAGGAGTGAGTTTCATGTTAGAATATTTGAAGCAGGAAGTTAATAGCACGGTGACCGAAAACGGAGCCAACACCCACGTCACGACCGAATCCGACTGTCTTGACCTGTTCGCAACCATCGGTGCTTTGCGCCGCGAAAGCGACAGCGAGATCGAAGCACGTTTTATCCGCGCCTTCAGCGAAAACAGAGATATCGCCATGAAGCTCTTGTTTTTCGCCAGAGATATCCGCGGCGGTCTTGGCGAGCGTCGCGTGTTCAGGGTTATCCTTCGTTGGCTTGCCAATAACGAGTCCGAGAGCGTGCGAAAGAATATCGGACGCGTGGCAGAATACGGAAGATATGACGATCTGCTCGTGCTGATGGGCACGCCTTGTGAAAAGGATATGCTTGACGTGCTGAAAAAGCAATTTAACGCGGATAATCAGGCGCTTGAAGAGGGCGGCGAGGTTTCCTTGCTGGCTAAGTGGCTTCCTTCGGTCAACGCATCGAATAAGGAGACGGTTCAGCGCGCCAAGAGAATCGCTCGTCATTTCAAAATGAGCGATGCAAGCTATCGCAAGGCGCTCGTAGCCCTGCGTGCACGCATCCGCATCATTGAGAATAACCTTCGAGAGAAGGATTATTCCTTCGATTATTCCAAACAGCCCTCAAAGGCTATGTATAAGTACCGCAAGGCATTTATGCGAAACGACGCCGAACGATACCGCGAGTTCATCAACAAGGTATCCTCCGGTGAAGCAAGGCTCCACGCAGACACGCTCGCCCCCTATGAGCTTGTTGAGCCTTATCTTGAATTCTCCTGGGATTCAAGAACCTTTATGCGCAAGATCAGCGAGCAGGAAAAAGAAGTTCTGAACGCGACTTGGGCGTCCTTGCCCGACTTTGGTTGTGAGGAAAATGCCATTGCTGTCATTGATACCTCCGGTTCGATGTACTGGGCTGCCAAGCCCATGCCGGCAGCAGTTGCTCTGTCTCTCGGCTTGTATTTCGCAGAGCATAATACGGGGATCTACAAGAACCACTTCATTGAGTTCTCTGCAAGACCTCAGCTTATCGAAATCAAGGGAAATACCTTTGCGGACAAACTCCGTTACGTCACGTCCTTCAACGAGGTGGCAAATACCAACCTGGAGGCGGTATTCGACCTGATCCTGAAGAGCGCCGTAAAGAACAAGGTTGCCGCAAGTGAGCTTCCCGCAAAGCTGATCATCATCTCCGATATGGAGTTTGATCAATGCGTAAGCCATGCCGACTGTACGAACTTCCAAAGCGCGAAAGCGAAATTTGAAGCGTACGGTTACAAATTGCCTGACATCGTTTTCTGGAACGTGGCAAGTCGCGTAAGACAACAGCCCGTTACCAAAAATGAGCAGGGAGTTGCTCTTGTTTCCGGTTGTACGCCTCGTCTTTTCGAGATGGTGGCGAGCGGAACGATGAACCCCTACGCATTTATGCTGGAGGTCGTCGAGGACGAGAGATATGCCGATATCGTGGCATAAATATAAGAAAAAAAGGGGGCGGAAACGCTCCCTTTACGTTTTGAAAAGGAGAAACAAATCATGATAGAGATCATAGGAAATTTTAACACCGCAAAGTGCTTTGCCACTACCCTTGAGGACGGCGCACGTGAGCAGATCAAGGCGGTGTGCGATACCGAGGCGTTTGCGTCCTCGAAGATCAGAATTATGCCCGACGTTCACGCGGGCAAGGGGTGTACCATCGGTACGACTATGACCATCACCGACAAGATCGTTCCCTCGATGGTCGGCGTGGATATCGGCTGCGGTATGTACACCGTGTACCTCGGCAACATTGACGTTGACTTTGAGAAGGTTGATGAGGCAGCCCACTACATACCTTGCGGCAAGAGCGTCTGGGAGGGAAGACAGGAGCGGTTTGACTTGACACAACTGCGCTGCTACAGATACCTTAAGGACACCAGACGACTGGAGAGATCGATTGGAACGCTTGGCGGCGGTAACCACTTTATCGAGATCGACGTGGACGATGAGGGGGGCAAGTACCTGGTCATCCACTCGGGCTCTCGTAATCTCGGCACGCAGGTTGCTGAGTTCTATCAGCAGATCGCCGTTGATCTGAACGTCGGCAAGGAGGAGTACTTCAAGGCGCGCGAGGAGATCATCCGCACCTACAAGGAGCAGGGCAGACGCGCTGAGATCCAGGGCACACTCAAGATGCTTGAGAAGGAGTTTAAGGCCAAGGAGCCCACGCTTGCCCGTGACTTGTGCTATCTGTACGGCACGTTTATGGAGGATTATCTCCATGACGTAGACATCTGCCAGAAGTTTGCAGAGAGAAACCGCGCGAAGATGGCCGAGATCATGCTTGAGCGTTGCGGCTGGACTGCCGTTGAGACCTTCCAGACCATTCATAATTATATTGACGTGGACGAGATGATCCTGCGAAAGGGGGCAGTATCTGCCAAGGCGGGCGAAAAGCTTCTCATTCCCATCAATATGCGCGACGGTTCTCTCATCTGTATCGGCAAGGGAAACGAGGATTGGAACTGCTCCGCGCCCCACGGTGCAGGGCGGCTGATGTCTCGTTCAGTCGCGTTCGAGCGGCTGACCATGGCTGAGTACGAGGCGCAGATGGCAGGCATCTACTCGACATGCGTCGTTCCCGATACGCTGGACGAGTCGCCGATGGCCTACAAGAGCATAGACGAGATCGTTGAGAACATCGGTCCTACCGCGGAGATCGTCGGCAGAATCAAGCCGATCTACAATTTTAAGGCGGCGGAATAACACAGTCGTCTGAACAAAGAATTGCCCCCTGTCGCTTGACAGGGGGCATGCTTTACGTTGGGTTCAATTTTCAGGTCTCACTTGAACGATATAGGATACGCCGCGGTAGATATTCACAAAGTCGGACTCCAAAATGGCGTCAACCTCGGGGTGTGCGGGGTCGTTGATGAGCAGCCACTTTTTGCCGTTACGCTCCTCGTATCCGACGACGCAGAGCAGGTGTCCGTTGGTCTTGTAGCCGGGATAACCGCTGGCGGACAGCTGACCTTCCTTGACGCGGATCGAGCAGGCAAGAGGATGACCGGTATAGACGGCCCATTTGATCGCGTCAATGTCGAAGTAGTCGATGTACGCGTTATATCCAAGCTCACCTGCGTACGCAACGTTGTACGCCCAGTTTCCGAATTTTTGGGCGCCGTAGTCGCGTACGCCCCATGCAACGTCTTCCACCTCAAGACCGTCCTCGCCCAGGTACAGAAGGATCATGGAAAGGGAGGTGGCTGAGCAGATCTGACCGCCGATCTCGGGGACGTCGGCCTGCCGTCTGTAGGGCACGTCGAGCTTTTTATAAGTATCCGTAGGAGCCTTCAGAAGAGAGTCCTCCTTATCGCTGGCCAGCGTTACGTTATAGACGATGGGAGAATGGTCTTTTTTCTGCTTGATGTCAATTCTGTATTTGACGACTCCTTCGCATTCTTCTTTGAGATCCAGAATATCAATACCTACTTCACCGTGCTCGTTTTCGGTAGAGGCACTACCGGAAAGCCCCTTGATTGCGCTCCAGACGCCCCAGGAGAACCAATCCGTGTAGCTTCCGTCGTCCAGCATAATGGCAACGGATACTTCAACCGTACCGCCCGAGGTGTCGGAGTTCCAGGATGCCAGCATTTGCTTGAAGCTGCCACCGAGATAGACCTCATCCGAGATGAAGGTGCCCTCGGTTGAGCCGGGCATGAGCATCAGACCTCCGTTCTTATAAATGAGGGAAACGAACTCGCCTTTGAATTCGTTGGCGGAGAACATGATGGATTCGTTGAAAAGCTTGACGTCGTTTTTATACAGATCGCCATCCTTGGGCATCTCGTCTGCAACGTTTTGCTCGGGTGTCACAGTTAGGCTGTCCTTGCTTGCTTCAAATGCTTTCATCGCCTCGGCCGTGCCGCTTTCGTAGCACTTGGCGGACAGACCGTAGGTCAGCTTGAGATAGTAATCCTCAAAATGTGCAACGCTTTCTTGGATTTCATTTGCCCTGGCGGTCGCGCTTCCCGTCATCTTTGTCGCTCTGTCGTACAGAGCAGACGAGGCTGCGCTTGCAGTGCCGTCCGCGCTGACAATGGAGGTAGCGTCAATATAGGAGCCTCTGTTCAAGACAGATTGGATGAAGATCTTGTCGTGTCCTTTGTCCAGCGACTTGCCGTTGAGCCAAAGATTATCATCGTCAATACCAAGGCAATCGGCAAGGGTGACGAACACGTCATTGTGCGAAACGAGAAGCTCGGACTCCTTGACCTCCTCGCCGGGAATCTTGACGAGCAGGGGAGCTTTGATGTAATTTTCCAGCGTGTATCCGCCGATGAGCTTTTTCATGCCGGCGACGGCGGTGCTGTCCTGCAGATCAAAGGCCGCTCCCGTTCCCGTAATGACGATCACGGTATCATCGTAAAGCCCCTCGGCCTTCAGATCCTCGATAAACTTGGCGATCGTCTTGTCCACGTATGCCATGCGTCTTGCGTAGGCCGCAACGTCCTCGCTGCCTGCGACCTCCGTTGCCGTGATATCGGAGAGCCCCGTGTAAAGGCCGAGATCCGTGATAGAGAGGAAGAAGTGATCGCTTTCGTTTTTCTTTATGGCGTTGATGGCCGCGTCGTAAACGCTCTTCTTGGGGAGGTCATCGATTGAAACGGTGATGAAATCCTGATAGCCAAAGCTCTTATACGTTTTGGATCCACCGTACGCGCCCTTGGGTCCCGAGGTTACGGCAAGAGTATAAAAGCCTTTCTCCGTCAGGATCTTTCCAAGCGTATGAATATCCTCGCCGCGCAATCCTGCGATGGGCTCGTTATACTGCGGCGCGTACACCGAGGAGGACATGATCACGTCAAGACCTGACGCATACGCGCTTGAAGAAATGTTGTTCTTATAAAAGGAAAAATCTGTAAGAAGTGCGTTCAAGCCCGGGGTCAGCGGCGTGCCATAGTAATCACCGCCGATCATACCGTCGCCCAGATCCTGCACGCTGATCATGATCACGTTCTTAGGAGCGAACACCTTGGGTTCATCGGGCTCCTCGGGCGTTTCGGGGGTTGTTCCGGGATCAACGATTTCCGGTGGCGTTTTCGTGCAAGCACCTAAGAGAAGGCAGGCGAGAAGTAAAATCGAAAAAACCGTCAGATATTTTGCGATTTTTTTCACAGTCCCCCTTACGGTAAATTGGCGGTCGTCTTTACAGTTGTTCATAAGCATAACCTCGTAACTATAAGATAAAGTAATGCGGCGTATTAATTATTTTTATGCAACTCGTACATTATTTCCGCATTTATTTAGTAAATAATACATCAAAATGCCCAAAATGTCAATGCTTTTTGATAAAAAAGACAAGAACCCGCAAACAAGAGAGCCCTGATCTGTCGCGCTTGCCTTTTGTCAGCTGTCAGTTGCGTTGGATTCGTTTTGCAAGCACCTTGATTTATCGTGAAAATTATGTTATACTTAATGAAAAACAGACTAAGATAAGGAGGCACACGATGAAAAATTTGGAAGCGACGAGCATCAAGGCAGTCGTCTTAGGACATGCTGTAGCGGATGCGCTGGGTGTGCCGGTGGAATTTCGCTCGCGTGGAGAGCTGATGGACGATCCCGTATGCGGAATGAGGGGCTTTGGTACGTACGGCGTGCCTGCGGGCTCGTGGTCGGACGATACCAGTATGTCCGTTGCCGCTCTGGATCATATTGCGGGCGGCTCGGTGAATTGGCAAGCTGTCATGGAGAATTTCGGTCGCTGGTACTATGATGGCAAATACACCCCGACTGATCTGACGTTTGACGTGGGCGGTACCTGCGCACGTGCGATTGAAGCCTATTTCGTTCATGGAGAGACGATGAAAACGTGCGGCCTTTCGGATGAAAATTCCAACGGTAACGGTTCGCTGATGCGTATCCATCCGTTTTCTTTGATGGCTTATGCGCGGTATCGGAATGATGGGGCTTGGGAAGATATGATCGTGCAGGCAAGTGCACTTACTCACGCGCACGAACGATCCTGTCTTGCCTGCAAAATTTACACCTTGATTCTGTTTCATCTTTTGGATCATGCTGACAAGAAATCCGTGCGTCTTGCCTTGCAGCAAGCTGTCGACGAATACGCAGACAGCACAGAGATTGAGCATTACGGTCGTTTGTTTGAGGAGGATTTTGCCGCTCTCAGCGTTGGCGAGATCTACAGTAGTGGCTACGTGGTGGACACGCTGGAGGCAGCGGTCTGGTGTCTTCTGACGACTGAAAGCTACGAGGAATGCGTGCTCCGCGCGGTCAATCTCGGAGAAGATACCGACACCGTCGCGGCTGTAGCGGGAGGATTGGCAGGAGCCTTGTACGGCTACGAAGCCATTCCTGCCGAATGGCTGGATACGCTGATCCGCCGCGATATGATCGAGGAGATGTGCGAGCGCGCGGCCGAGGGCTGGTGCGAAGAAAATAAAAAGCTCCTTGATATGAAAGGTCTTCGTATCGTTGATCTGCATATGCACGTGGTGCCCGGCATTGACGACGGTTCAAAAAGCATAGAGGAGTCGCTGGAGCTGTTGCGCCTGTCAATAAGCCAGGGCGTGACGGACGTCTTTTGCACGTCGCATAACGGTTATTCCCAAAAGGACGGCGAGAAGTATCGCGCGGCATTTCAAGCGCTTGCAGAGGCGGTAAAGGCGGAGAGCCTTCCGATTCGATTGTACGAAGGCTGTGAGGTTCTTTGCACGGGTGACTATATGGAGGACATTATTTACGGTCTGAAGTGCGGAGCCTTTCCCACGTTGGGGAAAACCGACTACGTTCTGACCGAGCTGTATCCCGACACCCGCCCGAGCGAAGCGCTGACTATCGTACGGACCCTATGCGAGCGTGGCTATCATCCCATCATTGCTCATATGGAGCGCAACTACAATATGACGGGCGCGATGGTGTCGACGCTGATCGGGGCGGGTGCCTTGATTCAGGTTAACGCGCACAGCTTCGTTGTCGAGCGTGACATGCAAATTCGCGAGCGAGCTCGCCGCTTGCTTCGCAATCGGTATATCCATTTTCTTGGCTCAGACGCGCATCGCTTGAGTCACAGACCCCCTGATGTGGCCTCGGGTGTGCAGTACGTCCTTGATCATGCAGATGAGGATTATGCGAAGGAAATTACTTATGGAAATGCTGAAAAGCTGTTGGAAATATGAGTCTGCGAGAGCATTGAGGTGACAGTGCACGCGGGATCTGAAAAGGTCAAACGTGCTTTGCTTAAAATTAAGAATGAACTGAGGTTAAACATACAAATGGAAATTATAGATCAGGCGATGGCATACGTGAAGGAGCGCTTTGAGCGCGAGTACAGTGGTCATGACTATTTTCACACGCTTCGCGTTTTCAATATGGCAACGCGCATTGCCAAGGCAGAGAGAGCAGATCTTGAGCTGGTACAGCTTGCGGCGCTGTTACATGACGTGGATGACCGAAAGATATCTCCCGAAACGTACGAGCAGCAGACCAATGCGAGGAGCTTCCTGACGGCACACGGCGTGGACGAAGCGACGACTGAGGCGATATGTAAGATGATCCGCGAGGTTTCTTTTGCGGGTAACGCGTCTGTTACGCCTACGACGCCGGAAGGAAAATGTGTGCAGGATGCTGACCGATTGGATGCGATTGGAGCAATCGGAATTGCTCGCGCGTTTGCCTACGGAGGTAATCATCAACGCCTTATGTATCACCCCGATGTAAAACCCAATTTGAATATGAGCCGTGAGGAATACGTCAATAGTCAGTCGACAACGATCAATCATTTTTACGAAAAGCTGTTCAAGCTGACTGCCATGATGAATACCCAAACGGCAATCGGGATTGCTCGGGCGCGCGAGGCGTATATGAAAGAATACGTCGCCGAGTTTTTGAGCGAATGGGATGGAAAAAGATAAGAATAACGGGCGGCGGATGCTTCCGTCGCCCTTGACTTTTGCCTGCCGGTGTGGTAGACTTAAATCATAACGAAATGTAAATGGAGGATTCATCCATGAAACGACAATTATCGCGGCTCTTTTGTCTGATTTTGGCCCTGTCGTTCGTATTGACGCTTGCGGTTGCTTGCCGCCCTCAAACGCCGGACGACGAACAAAAACCCACCCCGCCCGACGACGGAAAACCGCCCGAGCAAGAGGTCGAGGGCGTAGAGATCGATCTGTCGGTGTATACGCTAATGCGCTCGGAGGATGCGTCCTCCGAGGTGCGAACGGCCTTCGTTCAGATCGGCAAGATCTTAAAAGAAGTGTGCGGTGTCAAGCTGGAAGTCGGTACGGATTACGTAGACGAGTACGTCAACAATCGCGCGGAATACGAGATCATCGTAGGACATACCAACATTCCAGAGGAAAAAGCGATCCGAGAAACGCTGTCCAAGGGCGAGTACGCCATTGCCGTCAGCGGCACGAAGATCATCATTGTCGGTTACAGCGACGAGGATACGGTCTATGCCGTCAACCGTTTTTTGGATATGACGGTGGGTTATAGTCCTGACCGCTATGAGACGCCCAAACGAGAGAGTGCGCTCGTGACTGTGAAGAATGAGGAGGGAAAGACCATGGGACAGATTTTGGATTCGGGACGCGTTGTCACCGAACTTGAGGAATGCTGGTCCGATCCCGTAGATCTGGTTGCGGACTATACGGCCGAAGGCGGAATGGTTACCGTTACGGAAGAAGAGGTCTTGTTCAAGGACGTGATTTCCGTATCCCGTTGGAAGTACAAAACGCCCGACGGTAGCTATCGCGTCCAGTTTACGGTCGAGCACCGCGAGGGCAATATGCCCATCATGCAGTTGTTCATCAATACAGGCTCCTCTGCGGCGGAGCATATTTGCATTGGCATTCAGGGTAATTTTGTTCGCATAGGTCGCGGTACGTATGAGCGCGGGGGCATGACCTTCAAAGGAGATGCGAACAATTATACCTTCCGTGCCGAGGTTCACCCCGAGGCAGGGCGTATGCTTTATTATATGAACGGTATCTTTCTTGGTGAAATGAACGTTGCCGAGAGCGATTCACCCTTGATCGAAAACAGCGGTGTGGGAATCAGCGCTGTGGGCAGCGACTATACCGTTGCCGTCAAGGATCTCTATATTGAGGAGATCGATCCGCTGGAGCCCCGTCGCTACGACGCGCCCGATATTGAGATCGAGGATGAGGGCGTGTATCCCAAATCGGAAAACGCACCTGCCAAGACCATTTACGTTTTGGACGCTATGAGCATGACGAATGTGGATATCATGACGGCGACGACGTTGCAGGGCCTGGTCAATCGCACCACGCCCCAGATCTTCCTGGATTACCGTGCCTATAACGAGGACCCGCGCTACAGCAATATCGACGACGAGGTCGAATATCTGGAATTGCTGGAGGACAAGGGACGAACTCTCGTCCGCACCACGCTGGATGAGCTGCTTGTCAAGTTCGTTGATTACTACAAGGGCGTTATCGTAGGCGATTGCTTTGCCACCAACTATAGTGAAAACGTAGCTACCTCGCTGGCAGGCGTGCTGGACGGCGTGTATATGACCGAGGCGCGCTACAACAAGATGAAGCACGAGATCAAGAAGGACGTGCTGTTCCGTCTGGACAATCGCTTCGAGTCCTCGATCGACGCCTATATGTGGCTGTGGAACACCTACGGAGATCAGTTCTCGCGTACCGTTCTGTTCCACACCTCTGCGGCCGCAGAGAGCGAGGGTCACGTTACCCGCGCTTGCCGCGATTATGCGGTCATGTCCCGCGGCTTTGCCTTCTGCACCACCGACGTGGAAACGCTGGAGGACTACGATTTCTACATGAGCATTTTCGCGGCCTGCGCCCCCAATACAGCTGTCATTGGCCGTGGCGGCGGCTGCTTCCCGGAATTCGAAATGTTCCAGATCTGCGGTCAATTCGCTAAGTATTTTACCTACGGTTTCTCCACGCCCAATATGTCACTGTTCAACAGCCTTGAGGTAGGGGAACTCAAGCAAAAGGCCCCCGCCGAGGTGACCGAGCTGGAGTCCGATACTGTTTACGTTACCTTCGATATTTCCGAGGGCGACAACCTTTCCTGGGACTACCATTTGTGGATGCACAACTTTGCCGACGAGGAGGCTCGTGCCAAGATCGCCAAGGGCTACTCCATCTGTGGCGCGTTGTACTACATCGCCCCCGCCATCCTGGAGCGCTACTATGAAAAGGCCACGCCCAACGACCACTTTTTCCTTGATGGCGGCGGTATTTCCAATCTTTCGTCGCCCGATGACTTTGGCGCGCTTTACAACGAGGACGACCGCGAGGACATCGTCGATCGCATGCTGGAGCTGACGGAGTACGTCGCAAGCAAAACCGACATCCACGCCCTGCGCGCGCTGCATAATATTTCGGATGAAATGGCCGAGCGCTTTGCAGACGAGTGTCCTTCGTTGACGGCGCTGTTCTCCTCGTACGGCAACACCACCGAGGCGATTGGCGGCACGACAAGGTACGAAAAATCGATCTACATGGTGGATGATATCGTCCGTTGCCGCTCTTACCTGA
>SVRN01000075.1 GCA_015064805.1 Oscillospiraceae bacterium | reverse complement strand
GCAGAAGGACAGCAATTAAAAGCGCAGGAATGGTAGCAATAAACCAAGAGATTCTTGTGGATAAACCGAACTGTCCACCGACCACGTCGGCAAACGCAAAGCCGCTTGACCAGAAGGAAGTAAACATTGCAAGTAATACAAGAACCGAGCAGAGTATCTTGACAAACGGGATACCAATGCTCTCGGAAAGACCTATGGTTGCGATCTCCGTAACAGTATCTGAGCCGAGAATAACTGCCACGGTAAATGCAACTGTGATCAATGCGTTAAGTGAAAGACCGCCGATAACTGCTTTGCCTGTCAGTTCTTTCTTTTCAATATGGTTACACACCTGAATGATGGAAAAGATGGCGGAAAACGCGAACATAAATAGTCCGTATACCGCAAAGACGGTACTTGGCGCGCCAAAGGAGAAGCTGAGTGATCCCTTCACGTTGAGGAAGGACAGAACCATAAGTACAAGTACGGCAGAGCCAATCAAGATCATAGAGAGCTTTTCGCCGACACCCATGCCCTTGACTCCGAAAATAATCACAACAGATGCAAGCGCATAAAAGATGATCTGAGTTGCCGTACTGTTAATTCCGAGGAGATCGGTGAGAACGTTTCCGGCACAAAGAATATATACTACCAAGTTTTCAAGCAACAGCAATACGAGCAGAACAAGAAAGGTAATGTTAAGTGCCTTTTTTCCTTTTCCGCTGAACAGATGCTCGTCGAGTATAGCCAATAGATCCTCCGGCTTTTCGGAGTTTCGCGTGAGGTCTGCGATGATCAGATACATAACCGCGCTGACGGCATAGGCAAGTGCAAGAGCTACAAGTGTTCCAAATACGCCGATTTTGCTGATGGCATACGGAATTGTCAGTATGCCTGTTCCGATACCCGCGCCGGCAACCAGCATAACGGATTCTATAAAGGTTAGTTTTTTTGTTTTCATATATGTTTCCTTAATGCTCTGATATATTAGCAATGAATGATTATTTTGTCGATAAAGACATTATATCATATTTTTGTGAATATTTCAATCGCATTGCTTATATTTGCCCAATGCGTTCGGAATTTTATGGATGTTAAAAAACACAAAGAGGGGTGGGCACTTGATACCCATCCCTCTTACTCACCGATTTTCATCCTCACCCAATGGCAGAAGGAAGGCTTCAGCCATCAGCTGCACTCCGAGTCGGAAGCCGTAGGAGAGGGCGTCGCGCTCGGTAATGCTGTGCATCTCGTTCATGCAGTCCTCAAATTTTTCAAGTGTTTCTTTCTGCTTGTCTGTGAGCGTTCCGTCCAGTTCCTCACGGTTCCGAGCAACCAGCTTTAAGAGCTCCTTCAGCCGTTTGTCGCCACGAGTGCATTGCTCGAAGGGGGATACGTTTCCGTACCAGAGTTCGTTAATGATATCCATATTGTTTCTACCTCCTGTCAGCACACAACAATACCACAGAAGAGAGAGAAAGTCCAGACCTTTTTCGAAAATAAAAATACTATTCTTGTCGGGCGTTATCTTTGATTTCAGCGAGTCAAATATTGAGCCTTGACAGATTGTGTCTTGTAAAGCAAAACACCACGGATTTTTCTTCCGTGGTGTTTTGCCGTTCAGGCTGCTTATTCGGTTGTAATAATTTTACCGCTAATTTTGCACGCCTTCGGATGGTTCCTTTTTTGCTCTCACAGCCATTTGATCGGGCGCGCGCCGTTGGCCGCGAGATAATCGTTGACGCGGCTGAAGGGGCACGAGCCGAAAAATCCACGCCAGGCCGACAGCGGACTTGGGTGGTCGGACTCGATGATCAGATGCTTGGGATTTTGCAGATATTTGCGCTTGGCACGGGCGTCCTTGCCCCAAAGAATGAAGGCGATGGGAGCATTAGAGGCATCCAGCGCGCATAGCACCGCGTCGGTAAAGGCCTCCCAGCCCTGCCCGCGGTGGCTTGCCGCCTCACCGCGACGGACGGTCAGCACGCTGTTAAGCAGCAACACGCCCTGCTCTGCCAGGTGGGAAAGATCTCCCGTGGTCGGTAGCGGCGTATCGTGCGCGACGCCGAGATCGGCGTACATCTCCTTATATATGTTACGCAACGATGGGGGGAGCTTGGTTCCCGCGGGAACGGAAAAGCTCAGCCCGTGCGCCTGCCCCGGCTCGTGATAAGGGTCCTGACCGAGAATGACCACCCGCACCTCGCTCATAGGCAGAGCGTCAAAGGCGCGCAGGACGTTTTCGGGGGCAGGATAGCACTCGTGTGCTTGGTATTCTTGCTTGACAAAATCAATCAGCGCGGCGGCCGAAGCGTTTGGTGCTTGGTGGGTCGTGTCGTCCCACAAATGGGAACGGAACAGCGGCTCCCAGCCGCGGGGGGGATACAGGGGGGGCATAGTGACCTCCTTGGAGTGGTTTTAAGATGTTTTGAAATTTTGAGCGACTTCTTCTACAGCTTGTCGCCGCCACAACGCGGCGGCGTAGGTATTATGTTACTTCTTTCTCATTCAAGAAAGAAGTAACCAAGAAAGTGAACCAAGACGTTCCCTCTTGGATCTCCCTTTCCCTGCCGCTCTGCAAAGAAGACAGAGGAGAAAGACCTATAAGCTTTAGGTGCATCGCTCGCCGGCAGACACCACGAGCGGCAGTCGCAGAGAGCAAAAAAGCTTGCGGGGTGCCAAGGGGGATTAGACCCCTTGACTCATAACTTTACTCACACACAACTCCCAGTTTCCGCAGGCGATCGAAGAAATCGGGAAAGCTCTTGGTGACGGCGTGGGCGTCGTCGATGCAGATGGGCGTGGGATCACTCATGCAGGCGGATAGAACAGCCAGACTCATCACGACGCGGTGGTCGTTGTGACCGCGCAGTACGCCCGTCGGCGTGTGCAGACCGCCCTCGGGGGGCAGTACCGTCACTCTGCCGCCGTCGACGCCGTCGATCACCTCAAAGCGCGTGCCGAATTTTTCCAGCTCCTGCACCATGGCGGAAATGCGATCGCTCTCCTTCAGGCGCAGGCGGTCGGTGTGGGTGAAGATCGCACCGCATCTCGCCGCCGCGGCCGTAAAGAGAATGGGGCCAAGATCTGGGCAATCGGCAAGAGAGATCACGGGCAACCGATCGGTCGATGCCGCCGCGATCTGCGCCAGAAGCGAGGGGCATACCGCGTCGCCCTGACGCACGTCGTCACTACCCACACAAACAATTTCCAGCGGATCGCCGCCCGGCTTCAGCGTATCAAGCGCGTAAAAGAAGGCCGCACCCGAGGCGTCACCGTCGACGGTCATGTCAGCCGCGCGGTAGGTTTGACCACCCTTGACGATCAGATGGGTGTCGTCCTGCCAGGTGGCGATCACGCCAAAGCGCGCTTGCATGGCAATGGTCATGTCAATATAGGATTTACTCTCGGGGGCGCTTGGCAGTTCGATCACGCTGTCCTCGCCCAATAGCGGCAGGACGAAGAGCAGACCCGTGATGAACTGACTGCTCGACTTGCCCGACAGAGAGAAGGTCTGTCCGCGCAAAACCGAGCCGCCGCCAATGCGCAGGCCTCCCTCGACGCTTGTCCATTCCCTGCCCTCAAACAAAGAGCGGTAGTCGTCCAGCGGACGGGCCAGCAGGCGCTCACTTCCCTTGAGGGTGCGGGGAGCGTCGGACAACAGGCACAGCGGCAACAAAAAGCGAAGCGTGCTTCCGCTTTCACGGCAAGAGAGCGGCTCATCGTTTTTTGTCCACTGACCGCCACAGCCAAAGACCGTCACGCGTCGCGTCTCGCCGCTCGCCTCGCGCTCGTCCGTCATGCGAACGCCCAACGCACGCAGGCAGTCCATCGTTGCGTCGATATCCTGATTATAGGGCATGCCGCCAAGGCGGCTGACACAGCCCCGGCTCGCCAGCGCGGCACAGATGAGTGCACGGTGCGCGACGCTTTTGGAGGGGGGAATGACCACCCGACCGCGTGCGACACCGGGCGTGATGGTTACGATATCGGTTACGTTCATGCTCATGCCTCGCTCAAACGGTCGATCAGCAGATCGATCGCTTCAAAATATCCCTGCGTGCCGTGTCCCTTGATCGTTGCCACGCAGGCGGCGCGGACAAAGCTGATCTTACGGAAGTCCTCGCGCGTGTCGGGATCGGAAATATGCACCTCAACGGCGGGAAGCCCCACGCCCTTGAGCGCATCGAGCAGGGCGATGCTGGTGTGGGTATAGGCACCAGGATTCATGACGATGCCGTCAAGGCCGTCAAAATATGCCTGTTGGATGGCATCGACCAGGTCTCCCTCGTGATTGGATTGGACAAGGCGCACCTCGATGCCTTTTTCTTTTGCATAGGCTTTGATGCGCTCGCACAGATCGGCAAAGGTCTCGTGGCCGTAGATGGCGGGCTCACGGATGCCGAGGAGGTTGAGATTGGGGCCGTTGAGAATGAGAAGCTTCATGGTTGTCTCCTTAAAGCTCGGTCAATGATGGCCGAGGGTAATGTATTGCCTGAGGATTTCGTTGATGGCCTCGCGGTTGTCGCCAACGTAATAGATGTTGGTTTTGTCCCCTTCCTCGGTCAAAACGCCCGAGTGGGAATGGTAATAGAAGGTCTGCTCACCGATTACAATGCAAACATCACTCGTGCAGTCGCAAAGATGGTCGCGGCCGTCGGACAAATCTTGGAAATAGACAATGATCTGCGCGGCGTCCTGGTCGGAGATTAGAACGGCATCTTGTCGGGGCTCAAC
>SVRN01000020.1 GCA_015064805.1 Oscillospiraceae bacterium | reverse complement strand
TGAGAATAGCTTTTATTGCTCCTTTCCTCATAACTGCCGTTCTATTCACCACAAATGAGCCGTCACAGCTATGTATTTATTAGGTTCTGCGTGACGTACACACATTACCCTCTATAGAATACAATACGCAGTCGCCACACCACCTCGTCGCACAGCATGGTGATGCAGGCGCGCATTTCCTCGTGGGTATAGACGTCGCGGCGGAAGGTCGTGCCGTTGCCGATGGACTTGACCTCATACTTGTCATAATAGGAATGCACCGGCTCGTCGTCAAGACCGTTGGCATATTTCCAGAGCATACCGCCCTGCTCACCCAAAGCGTGGCGCAAGGTCGCCTCGTCGGTCCGTGCCAGCGCACCGATAGTGGTGATGCCCATGTGGGCGAGGTGCTGGGCGGTCTTTTTGCCCACGAACATCATGTCCGACACGGGTAGTGAATAGACGATCTTTTCCACCGCCTCGCGATCAAACACCGTCGTGGCGTTGGGCTTTTTATAGTCGCTGCCGAGCTTGGCAAACACCTTGCAAAAGCTGACGCCGACCGAAATGGTGATGCCGATCTCCTTGTGTATCCGCTCGCGGATGGTATCAGCCAGCTCGCGCGGTGTCTGTCCAAACAGCGTAAGGCTTCCCGTCACGTCCAGATACGACTCGTCCACGCTGAAGGGCTCGACAAGGTCGGTGTAGTCGAGATAGATCCGATTGATCTTTTTGGAGATCTCGCTGTATTTGCGGTGATGTGACGGCACGCACAAAAGCTGCGGGCATTTTTGCTTGGCGCTCCAGATGGTCTCGGCCGTCTGCACGCCGTATCTCTTGGCCAGCTCGTTCTTGGCCAAAATAATACCGTGACGGCTCTCGGGATCGCCCGTCACCGCCATGGGCACGCTCGCCCACTCGGGATGGTCGAGCGTTTCGACCGACGCGAAAAAGCTATTGCAGTCGCAGTGAAAAATCACGCGATCCTCGTTTTGATCCATGCGCTCGCCTCCCTTCTTTGATTTTAGTATATCACATTCGGAGAGAAAAAGGAAGTCTTTTTCATGATCTTTTTGCGCCATTTGAAATCAAACAACACTTGATATATCAACAACGAATTGATGATTGATTTTCGTATATGCCCATGCTATAATGAAATCACACCGGTGAATCAAGTAATGGAGGAACTACCATGCAAATAAAAATAGGAGAAAAAATCAAAGAGCTTCGCGCGCGCGACGGACGGACGCAAAACGACCTTGCCACAGCCGTCGGCGTGTCCTGCCAAGCCGTTTCACGCTGGGAGGCAAACGGCGGATATCCCGATATGGAGATCATCCCCGCCATCGCCAATTATTTTCACGTGACCATCGACGAATTGTACGGCTATCATGGCGATCGGGAGGAGAGGATCAAGGAAATACTAAACAAAGCCCGTGATATGCTATCTAATGAAAGATACATCCGTCAGAAAGGCAGTATGTCAGAAAAGGTGGGCGAATGCGTGCAAATGCTTCGCTCGGCCGCAGAAGAATTTCCGTGTGAACCTCAAATCCTTCTGCAACTGGCTCGGGCACTTTATAAATGGGGGTGGCACAAATACGGCGGAAAATGGAATGAAACGGGCAAGTGCGAAGACAGCGAGTATAACTCACAAAATATCTACTGGCAAGAGGCAATTCAAACGTATGAAAAACTTTTGAAGATCAACCCCATGCACGAGACGGCAATCCACAACATAATCTCACTCTATCGAGAAATGGGAGAATACGAAAAAGCCAAGACGTTGGCATACAAGCAAAGCGGAATCGCCGTTTGTCGGGAATTATTGTTGCCCCAAGCCACCGTAGGCGAAGAAGCAGAACGTTTTTGGGGCGAATGTATTCTCTCGCTTCTCTCCTGGCTCGATGTTTCCATCAGTTTAGCCATATCCTATAAACCATCGGGCTATACAACAGAATATGGCAAACAAGTAAAGAAAGCCGTTGTGGATCTAACAGAAGCTATCTTCCATGACGAGCACTATGGGCATGGACATTATAGCATGGCTCTTCGCTATTTAGACTTGGCGGAAATGGAAGCCAAGGACAGCAATATTCAAGTAGCACTTGCTTATTTTGACAAAGGATTTGAGCACCATAAGTCTTATAATGAAAGTCTTAAGGGAGAATACCATTATTCCGCGCCTTTGATTTCCAAAGCCGACGCTACTATCCTTGGCCCTAAAACGCCAATCGGAAACATCTTTTGGAAAGACCGTATGCAGTTTTTCCCCGAAAGTATGATCACAGAACTCCGCAAAAATCCCAAATACGCCGAGTGCTTTGCCGAATAATTCCCTTTTCCATCAAAGTTTTTGATGGGAGATAGGGGTATGGGGAAAGAGGGAAACTTTTTTCAAAAAGTTTCCCTCTTTCCCCATATTCAAAGCATCTAATTAGTCAAAATAACCCAGCTTATACAGAAGCTCTGCGTTGAGCACAGCGCCGCCGGCGGCACCGCGCAGCGTATTGTGCGACAGGCACACGAACTTATAGTCAAACAGCACGTCCTCGCGAAGTCTGCCGATCGTCACGCCCATACCGCCGTAGATGTCGCGGTCGAGCTTGGCCTGCGGGCGATTGTCTTCCTCAAAATAGGTGATGAACTGCTCGGGCGCGTGAGGCAGAGCCAGCTTCTGGGGCAGGCCCTCAAAGTTCTTCCATGCGTCGAGAATTTCTTCCTTGGTGGGTTTGGTCTCGAATTTTACGAACACAGCCGCGGTGTGACCGTCGGAAACGGGCACGCGGATGCACTGGGTGGTGATCACGGGCGCGTCAGCCTTGACGATCTCGCCGTTTTCCACCGTACCCCAAACGCGAAGCGGCTCCTGCTCGCTCTTCTCTTCCTCGCCGCCGATGTAGGGGATGATGTTATCGACCATCTCGGGCCAATCCTTGAAGGTCTTGCCCGCACCCGAAATTGCCTGGTAGGTGGTGGCAACGATCATGGTGGGCTTATACTTGAGCAGAGGGGTCAGCGCGGGTACGTAGGACTGAATGGAGCAGTTGGGCTTGACGGCGATAAAGCCGCGCTTGGTGCCCAGTCTCTTCTTCTGCGCCTCGATGACCTCGTAGTGTGCGTTGTTGATCTCGGGAATGACCATGGGAACATCGGGCGTCCAGCGGTGCGCCGAGTTGTTGGAAACGACGGGGATCTCGGCCTTGGCGTAAGCCTCCTCGAGCGCCTTGACTTCGTCCTTCTTCATGTCGACGGCACAGAAAACGAAATCGACCAGCGCGCCGACCTTTTCGATCTCGGCGGCGTCCATGACCATCATATCGGCAAACGCCTCGGGCATGGGCGTGGTCATCTTCCATCTTTCACCAACGGCCTCTTTATATGTCTTGCCTGCACTGCGGGCGGATGCCGCAAGGGCGGTTACTTCAAAGTAAGGGTGATTTTCCAGCAGCGTCAAAAAGCGCTGACCGACCATACCGGTCGCACCGACGATACCAACTCTTTTCTTGTTCATAGGATTGCCTTCCTTTCCGAATACACGTATCCTCTAAAATGATGCTTCATTATATCATATCATATGCGAAAATGCAAGTCCCGTTGATAAAAATTTCATTTTTCAGTAAAAATAGATGGCTGTCGGCGCAAAACACCGACAGCCATGGGTATATTTACTGAAAATCAGTCATTTTTATTCATCCTGCGGAACGATCAGACCGTAGTCGCCGTCGCGGCGGGCGTAAACGACGCACACTCTTCCCTTTTCGTCGCTATCGTCGCGGAAGACGAAAAAGCTGTGGCCAAGCAGATTCATCTGCAAAATGGCCTCCTCCACCGACATGGGCTTGAACACAAACTCCTTGGTGCGGATGACCAGCTCCTGATCCTCATCCTCGGGTGCGAAGAAATCATCCTCGGGAATGGTCTCGCGCAGTCTTCTTGCTAGTCTCGTCTTGTTTTTGCGGATCTGGCGCTCAATGATGGTCACACAGCGGTCAATGGCCTCGCGGAAATCATCCGCATCCTGCTCGCTGCGGTACAAGGTACCCGCGGCGTTGATGGTGATCTCCACTCTGGAAGCGCCATGCTTGCGGGACAACGTGACCGTTGCCTCGCCTTCAACGGGAAAGAACTTATCCAGCTTGGCGATCTTTTTGGCGATCTGCTGCTTGGTTTCTTCAAACACGTTCATCTGTCTGCCGATTACGTTCAATTTCATGGTGTTTCCTCCTTGTTTTGTGTTTTCCTTCCGTCCGCAAAATCCCGCGCAACCATATGCGTACGAGTCGCGGAGCGTCCGGCAGTTGTAATCATGCTCTGATTACAGTATGATTATATCACAAATTTTACGATTTGTAAATAAGTTCCATGAAAAATTTGCACGTGTTGGTAAAGTTTGTGCAATTTGTATATCCCAAAGATGGAAGAGTTTAAAAAAAGAAGACTTGCGCATTGACAAACGGGCCAAGGATTGGTACAATAATATATATGAAGATTTGACAAGGGGGATAGTTCCATGTCTGACCATATCGATCCGTTTGAATTGCGCGGCGAGGCGCTGGAGAATTATATCAGCGAGCTGCGTAAAACACTGTTATATCACGCCAAGCGCTATTACGTTGACGACGATCCCGAAATTTCGGATTTTGAATACGACCGCATGTACGCCGAACTGCTCAAGCTGGAGGAGGCTCATCCCGAGCTGGACGATCCCGCCTCGCCCACCAAGAGAATCGGCGGCGCACCGCTGGACAAATTTGAAAAGGTCACGCATACGGTGACCATGAACTCGCTCTCGGACGTGTTTTCCTTCGACGAGCTGCGCGATTTTCTTACCCGCGTCGAGCAGACGCTGGGCGAGGATGCCCGTCCGCTCTATTCAGTCGAGCCCAAGATCGACGGCCTGTCCGTGTCGCTTCAATACGAAAACGGCGTGCTGGTGCGCGGTGCTACGCGCGGCGACGGCACGACGGGTGAGGACGTAACGCAGAATATCAAGACCATCTTCTCCATTCCGCTGACGCTCCCCGAGCCGCTGACGCTGTGCGTGCGCGGTGAGGTATATATGCCCCGCGCGGTATTTGAGCGCCTCAACGCCGAGCGTGAGAAGAACAATCAACAGCTGCTGGCCAACCCGCGAAACGCGGCGGCAGGCTCGCTCCGTCAGCTCGATCCCGCCGTGTGTGCCGAGCGGGCGCTGGACATTTTCGTATTCAACTTCCAGGACGGCAGTCTGTATCTCGACGGTCACGCGCCTGAAAATCACGTTGAAACGCTGCAACGCCTGCAATCTCTCGGCTTCCACACGTTGGAAAACTACACCCGCGCCGAAAGCGCCGAGGAGATCATCGCTCACATTGAGTGGCTGGGTCAAATGCGCGATTCCCTTGCCTACGATATCGACGGTGCCGTCGTCAAGATCGACGATCTGGCCACCCGTCGCCGTTTGGGCGAAGGCACCAATACGCCTAAGTGGGCGGTCGCCTACAAGTATCCGCCCGAATGCAAGCAAACCAAGCTGGAAAGCATCAGCATAGCCGTCGGCCGCACGGGCGTGCTGACCCCGACCGCCAACCTCTCCCCCGTTCGTCTGGCGGGCACGACCGTGTCACGCGCGACGCTTCACAACATTGATTTTATCCGCGAGCGCGGCATTCGCATCGGTGATACCGTTTCCGTTCAGAAGGCAGGTGACATCATCCCAGAGGTCGTCTGCGCCCATCCCGAAAAGCGGAACGGAAGCGAGTACGACTTCCATATGCCGACGCATTGTCCCTCCTGCGGTGAGCCCGTCGTGCGCGATGCCGACGATGGCGCAGCCACCCGCTGCACCAACGCCGCCTGCCCCGCTCAGCTCTCCCGCGCCCTTGAGCATTTTGCCTCTAAGGACGCCATGAATATCGACGGTTTGGGCCCCCAGATCATCGAGCTGCTGCTGAGCAACGGTCTGATCCACGACGCGGCTGATCTGTATTCACTCGTTCCCGAGCAGATCGAAAACCTTGACCGCATGGGCAAAAAATCAGCCAAAAAGCTGGTCGACGCCATCGCCGCCTCCAAGACCGCAGGGTTGGAGCGTCTCGTTTACGCGCTGGGCATCCGCAACGTCGGTGCCGTCGCCGCCGAGGCGCTGGCCGCCCGCTACGGCTCGCTCGACGCTTGCATGAAGGCAACGGCCATGGAACTTTGCGCACTGAACGATTTCGGCGCCGTCACGGCCGATTGCGTCGTCAACTTTTTCTCGCATCCCCAGAACGTCGCCCTGTGCGAGCGTCTGGTCGCGGCAGGACTTGTAACGACGTCGACCGCCGCCCCTCGCACCGAACAATTGGCAGGTCTGACCTTCGTGTTGACGGGCACCCTTCCCACCATGAGCCGTGACGAGGCAAGTGCTCTCATCAAGGCGCAGGGCGGCAAGGTTTCGGGCTCGGTCTCCAAAAAAACGGACTACGTCGTCGCAGGCGAGGCCACAGGCAGCAAACTGACCAAAGCACAGGAGCTTGGCGTCAAGGTCATCGACGAGAGCGCCCTGCTTGATCTGCTCGGCCAGGCCTCTCAAGCCACGATCACGACAGACCAAGATATCTGAGCAGACCGTTATAGATGCCCCGCGCAAACAGATCGGGACGGTCGCGCATGAGCGCGGCGTCGCTCGGATTGGTGATAAAGCCAAGCTCAATCAGAACCGCAGGCATCTGCGTACGGCGAAGCACGTACAGATTGGTGCGCACCTGCATACCGCGGTTGCGAAGTCCCGTGCTCTCGCTCAATTCCTCCAGAATGATCTCTCCCAGCGTAAACGCCTGCGAGGGACGCGAGAAGGCATACGCCTCCACGCCGCTGGCCCCCGTTATCGTCGACGCGTTGGTGTGCAGGCTCAGAAAATAGTCCGCGCCCCAGGCATTGGCTTGATTGACGCGAGTGGCAAGGCTGCTTGCCGTGGACGTACCAAGCTGTGTCGTGATGGTCGGCCTTGAAACAAGCACCTCAAAATTACCATTGGCCAATAGCAGATCGGCGAGTAAAATGCCGATGCGAAAGACGATGTTTTGCTCGCGCAGACCATTGCCCTCTGCCCCCGCGTTGGGATTTTGGGGATTGTGCCCCTGATCTATGTATACCTTTATCGCCATATGTCCCTTCCCCTTATTCGTACTTTACTTTCAGTATATGCTATCGATACCGCCGCAAGTGCAAGTCATATAAAGCAAAGGAACACACGTTATGACCATCAATTCCGAATCGATCTTTGACGATATCCCCGAGCAGCTGATCACCTCACTTCATCGCGAGGACAAAAACCGCATTGAGGACGGCACGCTCTATCTTGTTGCCACCCCCATCGGCAATCTGGACGATCTGTCGCTCCGCGCCATCAAGGTGCTCTCGGGCGTGGACTTCATCGCCGCCGAGGACACTCGAAACTCCGCCAAGCTGCTCGCCTATCTCGGGCTGACCAAGCCCATGGTTTCCTATCACGAGCACAACCGCCGCGAGCGCGGACCGCAGATCGTCGAACGCCTTAAAGGAGGTGAATCGTGCGCCCTGATCACCGACGCCGGTACACCCGCCATTTCCGACCCCGGCGAGGATCTCGTTGCGCTTTGCGCCGCCGAAGGAGTGACCGTCACGGGCGTTCCCGGTTGTTGCGCCGGCATCGACGCGCTGACGCTGTCGGGGCTTCCCACCGCCAGATTTTGCTTCGAGGGCTTTTTGTCGGTCAACAAAAGCGAGCGCCGCGCACAGCTGTCGCGCCTTGCCAAGGAGGAACGCACCATGCTACTGCACGAGGCTCCCCACAAGCTCCGCGCCACGCTTGCCGATCTGCTTGACACGTTGGGACCTGCACGCCGCATCTCGCTTTGCCGCGAGTTGACCAAGAAAAACGAAGATATTCACCGCACAACGCTGTCCGAGGCGGTTGCGTATTATGAAACGCACGACCCGCGTGGCGAGTACGTTCTGGTGGTCGAAGGCGGTACAGCCACGGCAGCCGAGACCTTCTGGCAGAATATGACCGTTCCCGAGCACGTCAGTCACTATATCGCGCAAGGCATGCGCAAAAACGACGCCATCAAGGCCGCCGCGCACGATCGCGGTCTGCCAAAGAATGAAATATACCAGCAAGTATTAGATCTGAATTAACAAAAACAGCAGGAGCGAACCAAAACGGTTCGCTCCTGCTGTTTTGAATTTTCGTATCGATCAACCTGCAAATCCTGAGGGCAGGAACTTGTAGGTGCTCATCCATCTGTAGTACAGCTGGTAGGGATTGATCTTTCTGTAGTATACCGTGTAAGGCTCGGTGCCGGTCACCGTTTCCACACCATCCACAATTTCGATAATATCGCGCAGCGGGACCTCGCACTTTTCATCGATCGTAGGATTGGACACGACGGGCATACCGGACTCATCCACCTTGATGTTGCCCTGCTCGTCGAACTCATTGTAGACGACCTGGTAAGCAACGGCACGTCTGATCTTGATGTCCATTTCGGGAGAATACTTGAGCTTAAGCTCTTCAAGCAGTTCTTCGAGCTCGTCGGTATCCTTACAAGCCTCAATCTTCGCCCAAGCCGCCTTGGACTCCTCAGAAATGTACTTGATCAGATTGGTGTCGATCGTTTCAATGATGTACTCCTTGGATCTGTCAAGCGGATCAGCCAGCTCTTCGCTCTCATTAGTAATCAGCGATTTGTCTGCCAAAGCCGAATTGAAATCAAAGCCAAGCAGAGGATTGACGAGCGCCTCGCGATTCTGCTGCTTTGCAAATTCCCAAAGCTCCAGATTGGTTCCCTCGGGAACATACGCCAAGAATTCGTTACCGGTCTTGGCGATATCCATGTTGTACTTGTTGTTGCGCGTCATGGTTACCGTGCCGTCGGAATTGCGGGTGTAGTTGGTGCCCTCAATACCGTACAGGAAGAGGTTGCGGAATTCTTCGTCAGTATTCAACAACGTGATAACCTGCATGCTCTTCTTGGCGTTGGAGGTGTATGCACTGACAGCAAACATATTATTGTAGATATCCTGGTCGGATGCCAGAGGATAATCAACGACGACAACGTAGTAATCATCCTGGTATGCCGCTGCATCGGAAGCCGCACCGGTTACGAAGGAAACAGCGCTCTTCTGACCTTCAGCAGCCGTGCCGAAGTAGCCCTTGTAGTGGAAATCCATCAGGTTTTTCAGCGCGTTCTTGTACGTCTCGTTGGCGAACAAGCTGTCAAACTTAAGTACGATATCACCGCGGTTGACACGGTCGGTATTTTCGTATGCATAGCCAAGAATGGAGAAGTCACCCGTGACTGCATTGGTCTGGGGGTCGATATCCCAATAGTGAGCGATCATGCTCATGCAGTAGTTAACGTCAGCGTTGATGGGCATAACATCCTTTTCATACGTTGCGATATCCTCAAGGAACGCACCCAGATCAACGACGCCGTGAACGTCCGGAACGGAAGCGGTGTAATAGTACTTATCAAACAGTTGCTTATCAATCAGCATGTAGGTGTACTCACCGATCACGTTGTTGTTGGGAATCGCGTAGATGTTGTTCTTATAACGTGCAGCGTTAAGCAATGCGCCGGATACATAGTTCGAAATCTTCTTGCCGTCGCTCTTGAGCACTGCATCCAGCGGAGAGAGCCACTTTTTATAGGTGTAAGGATCGATTTCCTCCTGGGTAATCTTACCTTCCTCAAGCAGCTTATCCAGGAAAGTATAAATATTCTTTTTCTTACTACCTTGGTCAAACTCTTCCTGGGTGATTCTCTTTTCTCCGAGCAGCTTTTTCAGCAGCGATTTCAGAGAATCCTCTTCGGAATTGTGATATCCGGCAACATAGTCAGTATACTTGTCATAGCCGGAAATGTAGAGGATGTCGACCTGATACAGCTGCTGCTCCGCAGTCAGCTCGGGATACTTGGTCGTATCGATGATGGGATTGCCGTCCTCATCATAGCGGATCTCCTCGTCTTCTTCCTCTTCCTCTTCGGGAATCACTTCCTCGACGTCTTCCTTGTTGTTCGTATTGTTCTTGTCGGCTTCTTCCTTGGCCTTGGCCTGTGCCTGCTGCCATGCAAGAGCCTCCTCGAGCTTCTCGTAATACTCTTCCATCGTCAGATACTTGACGATCAATTTTGTCTTCAACTGGGACTGTGTGATAGCGGTCATCTGCTTGACGACAGCCTTCATCTGTGCCTGCGTTTCATCGTCAAACGCCATCTCACCCTTTTCGTTGAGCTCCTTTGCGTTCTCCGTCACGCACCACATAACGAGCGTCGCAGCCTGGTTGTTTTTCGCCTGCTCCTTCTCTTCGTCCGTCGGCTCTTCTTCCTGAGGCGAGCAACCGGTCAGGCACAAAGCGAATGCCGAAAACAGCATTACCAGACACAGCAAAAAGCTGAGCACTCTCTTCTTCATAAACTTCCCTCCTAAGGCTTGGTATCCGCGCCGCCGTGCATGGGACGCGAATATAATGATATACTATAATATTTTACAACAATTTTGTCATTCTGTCAAGTCGTTTTTTCTCATCATCAACGCGCCTTTCCTTTTCTGTCAAGATTTGGTCACGGCGCGTTAATAATTTCTCGGCGCAATACCCAAAGAAACCCTTCTTTTTTTTGGCAATTCGCTGATTTTTTGGTGTATTTACCCAAAATTCTCAAATGATTTTTGGTCCTCGCGCCAATCAGCTTATAGAAAGCGAACGATCAATTTAAAAAGCCGCGAAGATGGCGGGCACGGCTGGGATGGCGCAGCTTACGAAGAGCCTTGGCCTCGATCTGACGGATACGCTCACGGGTGATGTCGAACTCCTTGCCGACCTCCTCCAGCGTACGGGTGCGGCCGTCGTACAGGCCGAAACGCAGCTTGATGACATGCTCCTCACGGGGAGTCAGGGTGTGCAGCTCGCGCTCGATAACCTCACGCAAGATAGTAGCAGAGGCGGCATCCGCAGGTGCAGGAGTATCCTCGTCGGGAATAAAGTCGCCCAGGTGGCTGTCCTCTTCTTCACCGATGGGAGTCTCCAGCGAAACGGGGTCCTGCGCGATCTTCATGATCTCGCGCACCTTTTCCGCGCTCATGCCCATCTTCTCGCCGATCTCCTCCGCCGTAGCCTCACGGCCCAGCTCCTGCAGCATCTGGCGGGAATAGCGAGAGACCTTGTGGATGGTTTCCACCATGTGCACGGGAATACGGATCGTTCTTGCCTGATCGGCGATCGCGCGGGTGATAGCCTGACGGATCCACCAGGTTGCGTAAGTGGAGAACTTATATCCCTTGGTGTAGTCGAACTTATCGACCGCCTTCATCAAGCCAAGGTTTCCTTCCTGGATCAGGTCGAGGAAGTACATACCTCTGCCAACGTATCTCTTGGCAATGGAGACGACCAGACGGAGGTTTGCCTCAACCAGCTCAGTTTTGGCATCCTCGTCGCCCTCGGCCATTCTCTGTGCCAGCTCATGCTCGCGCTCAGTAGTCAGAAGCGGAACCTTACCGATCTCCTTGAGGTACATACGAACGGGGTCGTCAACGGCAAGGCCTTCCTGCTCCAGCAGTTGCTTCATGTTTTCGCCTGCGCCGAATTGCTCGACCTCCTGCTCAATCTCGCTCATTTCCGCCGAGGAGATATCGCCGGGAAGCGGAATACCGTTGTCCTCCAGCGTTTCGTACAGCTTATCCAGCGAGTCAATGTCATAGTCCATGGTTTCCAGAGCCGCGTCAAGGTCGTGCGCGGAAAGTGCGCCCTTTTTACCCTTTTCAATCAGCTCTTCCATGCTGACCTTTTCTTCATTTTCACCCGTAGGGGTTGCAGTGTTATCCTTTTTCATACGTTTTCCTTTCGTTTATGTATCCTCCACTTGGCGGCGGATATTTTTATATGGTAAATTTATTTTTCTTCTTTTTTCCCTTTTCTCGCCAGAATGGAGGCGATGCCCGAGACGACGTCCTGATTATCGCGGTCAGCCCGGCGCGCCGCCGATTGCTTGAGCGTTTCGATGGCCGCGCGAAAAACCGTCGGTCCATTTTCAGCCAAGGATCGCCGTGCCTGTTCCATACGCTGAAGCCGCCCCACCTCGTCGGGAGTAAAGACCTGTTCCAGCATGGGGAAGCTGAAGCTCCCCTCAGACAAATGAAGCGATACGATTGCCTCGAACGCTTTTCGACCGAAGTCGGTAAAGAAATCGTCAACCGCAAGACCGGCACTGCCGTCTGCCGCGGCCGCGCGGTATTCCGGATAGATCAGCATCAGACCAAGAATGGTTTCCTCTGCCGATGCCGCCTGAACGTCCTTGATGGCGTCGGGATTGACGCGGTCACCCACGTGGCGGATGCTTGCCTGTGCCTTGCGTTGCTCTTCCGCTTTTTTATCACGGATGCGCTTGCGCAATATATTTTCCACTTGGTTTTTGATCACGTCCGTCGGCAAGCCGAGATGTTTGGCCACCTGACTGATATAGACCTCACGCTCCACGCCCGTATGGTATCCCGAGATCAGCACGCAGCACTCATTGCTCGCACGAATCTTGTCCTCGGGCTGTGTCAAATCGTATTTTGCTAAAATCGCGTCCAATTTATACTGGAAGCCCGATCGGCTGCCCTCCAGCACGCGGCGGAACTTGTCCGCGCCGTGCCGACGGATGTATTCGTCAGGGTCCTTGGCGTCAGGCACGCGCAACACGCGCACCTCAAGTCCGACCTCGCCCAGTAGCTGCATGGCGCGATTGGCGGCTCTTTGCCCTGCCTCGTCGCTGTCGTAAGAGATAATGACCTTTTTGGTGTACTTAGCGAAGATTCGTGCCTGCTCGGATGTGATGGCCGTTCCCAGCGTTGCCACGGCGTTTTCAAAGCCCGCTGCGTGTAAAGCAATGACGTCCATATATCCCTCGCACAAAATCATATTCTCCGCCGCATGATTGCGGGCGAAATTGAGTGCAAACAAATGACGGCTCTTCTTAAAGCCGGGAGTATCGGACGAGTTCAAGTACTTGGGCTTGGAATCGTCCATCACGCGTCCGCCAAACGCCACGATATTTCCCGACGTATCAATAATAGGAAACATGACGCGGTTACGGAAATAATCGTACGCCCGACCGTTTTTCTGACTTTTGCCGCAAAGGAAGCCCTTGATCAGCTCCTCGTCGGTATAGCCCAGCCGACGCATATGATCGTGCAGCATATTGAAGCTGTTCGGCGCAAAGCCAAGACCGAAATGCTTGATGGTCGCGCCTGAAAGCCCTCTGTCCTGAGAAAGATACTTCATACCCTCGCCGCCGATGGCGGGATCGAACAGACACTCGCGGAAGAACTTGGCCGCGGCCAGGTTCATATCGTAAATACGTCTGCGCGGGATCTCGCCCGGCTGTGTCTGCTTGCCGTCCTGCGGAATGGAGATCCCCGCCCGCGCGGCCAAAAATTCAACGGCGCCGACGTAGTCGAGATTTTCCGCCCGTTCAATGAACGAGATCACGCTTCCTCCGGCGTTGCAGCCGAAGCAGAAATAGCTTTGCGTATTGGGATAAACGGTAAACGACGGCGTGCGTTCGCTATGGAAGGGACAAAGTCCCTTCAAGGTGGAGCCTGCCCGTTTGAGCGTGACGTAAGAACTGATCACGGACTCCACGTCGTTGCGGGCAACGATATCGTCAATCACTTCGCGTGCGATCAAAACGGCGCACCTCCTTTTCTTTCAAATTTAGTGATCCTCAGCCGAGCGTACCGAGACCGCGCCAGACGCGGGGAACGTACAGCTGATTGTAGGTTTCGATCGCATAGCGATCGGTCATGCCCGACAGAAAATCGCACACGCAACGCTCAACGGATTCCGTTTCCGTGTTGCGGCGGTACAGCGCAGGCATGGCATCGGGATGGGCAACGTAATGCTCAAACAATCGGGCCAGCAACGCGCGGGATTTATCCTCCTGCGACTTGGCCACGGGATTGGTGTAAACGTTTTCAAACAAGAACTTGCGCAGCTTCAAGGTCGCCTCGTGAACGTGCGGCTCCATTACGATATCGTTTTTATCCCGGCTGCTGCGAATGATGGAGGTTACCATGGTGTTGATACGTCCCGAGTGGGTCTCGCCCAGCACCTCGCGCAGCTCGGCGGGAATATCGGACAGCTGCATGATGCCCGCGCGGCAGGCATCGTCGATGTCGTGGTTAATGTAAGCAATACGGTCAGCGAACTTGACGATCAAGCCTTCCAGCGTCGCGGCGCGGCTGTCACCCGTGTGGTTGACGATGCCGTTGCGCACCTCCCAGGTCAGATTGAGCCCCTTGCCGTTCTTTTCCAGATGATCGACCACGCGCAGGCTCTGGGTGTAATGCGCAAAATGCGGATCGAAGCACTGCTGCATGGCCTGCTCGCCTGCGTGACCGAAGGGGGTATGTCCAAGGTCGTGACCCAGTGCGATGGCCTCGGTCAGGTCCTCGTTAAGACGCAGGGCGCGGGCCAGCGTGCGGGCGATCTGGGTGACCTCCAGCGTATGGGTCAGGCGGGTGCGATAGTGGTCGCCCGCAGGGGCTAAAAAGACCTGCGTTTTGTTCATCAGGCGACGGAAGGACTGGCTGTGGATGATGCGGTCGCGGTCGCGCTGATATTCGGTACGGTATTCGGTTCGGCCGTCGTTATCCTCGTTTGGCTTTTGACGGCCGCGGGTATTGGCGGTGAGGGCGGCGTAGGGAGAAAGCCACTGGCTTTCGTGTTGCATATAGTATTCTGTTAAGTTTGCCATATCAAAAACACCTCCGTCGACATGATTTTCTGCCAAATTCATTACATAAGATACGCAAAAAACGAAAGAAATACTTTTTTTCGTGAAAAATAATTTTTTTCTTCAAAAAATGAGGATGGCAGAATGAACAAAGGATGGGGTAATTCTAAATTTCCAACAACTTCTCCTACAGCCTCGCACAGCTTTGCGCGCTCGGTGTAACGGCATAGATGCCATTTCTTTGCCTCGTCGCAAAGAAATGGCCAAAGAAAAGACGCCAAAGCTTTCCCCCTTGGAACCCCCTTCCTCCCGCCGTTCTGACGATGAACGGCGGGGCTGTTTGTTTTGCAAGAATTCCCCATCTGCGGGGCATATACCCCACCCCGCAGATGGATCAACTATGGCAAAAGCTCTTGCTTTTCCGTCCTGCTTAAAATTTTGTCCGTCCGGGGGAGCGTCGCAGATAGGTAAAGTTTTTGTTTTGTTCATTGCGTGCTACTTCCGTGTTCGCATTGGCTTCAAATGCGAACGCAACGTCTGAATTTGCCTATTTTCGCGCAAATATGAGCGGAGTGACAACGTAGCGACATTTGCGCGTTGCGGGTTTCTTAAGGGCATTAGGCCCTTAAGTATCCTTTCTTTCGCCATTTCTTTGTGAAACGACAAAGAAATGGCATCATGCTTTCACCGAACGCGCGCGACAAAGTCGCGCAGGGTGAGGCTGTAGAGGCAATTGTAAAAAATCCGGATATTCCAAAATCGCGAGCCCGAGTCAAACCGACTCGGGCTCGTTCTCTCTTCTTTTATCTGTAATCGAATCTCTCGCCCAGCACCTTGACCTCACTGCCCCCCGCGCTGATCTCGCGCACCAGCGCGCGAACGTCGTCGACAAGATGCTTTTTGACCGCAAAGCGAAGGATCACGCGATCGGAAAAATCGGTATCGTCCATCACTGCGCCGAAGCGAGGCAACTGTGCCTGATATTTCTGGTAGTCGGAATAGGAGCAGGCAAGCTCCAGTTCGGCATAGCTTTCGTAGGTGACGATGCCTGCCGCCTCCAGCGCCAGGTGTGCCGTGTGGGCATAGGCACGAACAAGGCCTCCCGCGCCCAGAAGGATACCGCCGAAATAGCGGGTCACGACGACCAAAGCATCGTCCGCGCCCGACTTGCGGATGGCCTCGAGCACAGGCATACCTGCCGTGCCCTGCGGCTCTCCGTCGTCCGAATAGCGGGCGAGAATGCCGCCCTTCATGTGATAGCCAAAAACGTGGTGCGTCGCGTCAGGCATCAGCGATCTGCGCTCCTTGACGAGCGCGAGCGCCTCCTCTTCAGTTTTGACTGGCGCGGCGTAGCCGTAAAAGACGGACTTGCGTTCGACAAACTCGATCTCGGCGATCTTGGCTATGGTCGTATACGTTTCTGCCATATCAGTCCTCCCACTCTTCCCTTGCCCTTTGAGGACAAGTGTCAAAGTCGCGCAGAGCACCGCGCGTTGCGGCGTCGACCACAGCCGTGACCGTGACCGCCTCGGCACCGTAGTCAATCTCCTCGATGGATGCACCGCCCGCGTAAAGCTTGCTCAGCATCCCCTGCTTGGCGTTGGGAATCACGAACGTCGCCCGCGTTCTGCCGCCGTGGATCAGCGCGGTCAGCTTAGTTAGAAGCTCGTCCAGTCCCTGCCCCGTTTTGGCAGAAATAAACACAGCCTCGGCCTGCCCTGCCGATTTACCCGGCAGAGGAAACGCGGTCTGCGCCTCGGGCTTGTCACATTGGTTGAAGACGTACAGCTTGGGCTTATCAGCCGCTCCCAATTCCTCCAAAAGCGCCTCGGTACATTCGAGCTGCTCGCGGCATTCGGGGTCGGACGCGTCGATCATAATCAGCAAAATATCCGACAGCGCGGCCTCGTCCAGCGTCGAGCGAAAGGCGCGGATGAGATGGTGCGGCAGCTTGCGGATAAAGCCGACCGTGTCGGTCAAAAGGATCTTGTCGCCGCTTGGAAGCGTATATTGTCTTGTCGTAGGATCCAGCGTGGCAAACAGCTTGTTTTCGGCCAGAATGCCCGCGTCGGTCAGGCGGTTGAGCAAGGTCGACTTGCCCGCGTTGGTATAGCCAACCAACGCGACGGTGGGGATGCCGCTGCGCTGACGGGTCGCGCGCATGGTGCGGCGGTTTTTGTTCATTTCCTCAAGCTGATCCTCCAGCGCGCGGATGCGGCGCTGCATATGACGGCGGTCGCTCTCGAGCTGCGACTCACCGGGACCGCGCGTACCGATGCCACCGCCCAGACGGCTCATCTCGGTGCCGTGACCGGACAGTCTTGGCGCGGTGTATTTGAGCTGTGCCAGCTCGACCTGCACCTTACCCTCCATGGTGGTGGCGTGCAGCGCGAAAATGTCCAGAATCAGCATAGAGCGGTCGATCACGCGAACATCCTTGCCGATGCCGTCCTCCAGGTTTCGGATCTGGGCGGGCGAGAGCTCCATATCGAAAATAACCAGCTCAATCTCGTTTTCCTTGCAAAGCGATGCGATCTCCTCCACCTTACCCGAGCCGATGACGGTCGCGGGATCCAGCGTGGGACGGCTTTGCATAACGCGGGCAAACACCACGCCCCCTGCCGTGTCCAACAGGCGCTCCAGCTCGTCAAGGCCCCGCTCGGCCTCCTCGGTCGATACGTCGCGGGTGCTGACACCGACCAAAACGGCCGACGGCACGCCCTTCATATGATCCAATATATCGTGTTGTTCAAAAAAGGCCATAAAACTCCTTTCTGCAAATGCTTGCATAAAAAAATTGGACAGAGCACGCGTTAGCACGTGTTCTGTCCAATGCTGTGTCGGTTCGATCGAACAGACGGCTGTGGCTATTACTTGCCGCTTGCAGCCAGTCTCTTCTTGAACTTATCCACTCTACCGCCGGCGTCAACGAACTTCTGCTTACCGGTAAAGAAGGGGTGGCACTTGGAGCAGATTTCAACTCTCATCTCGCCGCCCTTGGTAGAACGGGTGGTAACAGTCTCACCGCATGCGCACTTGATTACGACTTCCTCATACTTAGGATGGATTCCTGCTTGCATTTTAATAGCTCTCCTTTCTGAATTTGCTTGTGCTGCTCCGTGACCTCGGTCAGGAAAGCCTGATGGCTAAACCGCGAACATCCTGCATAGGATTGCCGCCGCTCGTACATCGCACTTTTCTGCAACTTCTCGAATTGCTCACGAATACGGTCATTATATCACAAATGATTTGAAATTGCAAGGGGTTTTTGAAAAAATATTTTTTATTTTCCATCACTATTAGGATCTCGATCCGACTGGTAATCGTCGATCGCTCTCATAAGAGCAAAAAACTCATCTTTCGTAAAAAAAGTTTGCTGCTTCCCCAAAACCTCATATGTGAGAAAATAGTTATAGTAAACAAAATCTCCCTTATCGGTTCTGTAATACAAAGCAGAACCCGCATAATTATTCGCCCCCCACAGATAATAAACGTCTAATATCTTTGCTCCTTGCGGGAATTGCCCTGAAACAGCATGGTTCAACAACACCGATGTTGTTTCATTATCAGTGAAACTAATACCATTCTTGATTTCAACCACATTCGAATCATCGTCAAAGGTATAGACTTTGATTCCATAGTCCTACATGACCGCATAAAACTCTTGTAAAACATCATCACTCGCCAAAACTTCTTCTATTGTCCCATATTGGGAACAGGCACGTTCCGTCGATATATTATACACACGAATCACCTGTTCATTGTCTTTGACTCCCAATGCGCTCTTAATGGAATCGTCAATTTGGATCGCGTATTGGGGAAATTCGTGGAGATCCTCATCGTTTTTTGGCAATTGCGGACTTTGCTGACAGGATGGCAAAGCAATAAGTAGAATAGCGATCAGCAAAAACAGAATAACTTTTTTCATAGCGAACTCCTCCATGATTACGTTTTGATAGCTCCTCACTTATATAGACAGCAAAAATCGGATTTTCTTATAACATTTTTGAAATTATTCTCAAAAAATTTTAAAAAAGCGCATACGACTGCCCTTGCAACCGTATGCGCTTGTATTCTTCTTGCCGATATTCATTTTGCCTCGGCAATGCACACGTCGCCGGAACGCTCTGTGCCCATTATATCACAAGGCAAAACGCTTGTCAATACGTCCGTCAAAGCACCTGCTTCAGCTCCTCCCGCAGCTTGGCAATGATCTTTTTTTCCAGGCGCGAAATGTAGGATTGCGAAATTCCGAGCAGGTCGGCGACCTCCTTTTGCGTCATTTCCTCGCCGCCCGACAGCCCATAGCGCAGCTCGATGATCACCCGCTCGCGCTCTTCCAGCTTGGCCACGCAATCGCGGATGGCCTGCCGCTCCTCCCGCTCGGCGATCTCGGTCACCACGTCCACCTCGTCGCTTGAGAGGACGTCCGAGAGCAGCAGCTCGTTGCCGTCCCAATCGGTGTTGAGCGGCTCGTCGATGCTGACCTCGTGCCGCTGACCGCTGTTTTTGCGTATGTACATCAATATTTCATTCTCAATACACCGCGAGGCGTAGGTCGCCAGCTTGATATTCTTGTCGGCGCGGAAGGTGTTGACCGACTTGATCAGCCCGATCGTGCCGATGGAGATCAGATCCTCAAGACCGATGCCCGTGCTCTCAAACCGCTTGGCGATATAGACCACCAGCCGCAGATTATGCTCGACGAGCAGCGTTTTTGCGTCCTCGTCCACCCCCAGCCGCTCGATGGCGGCCGCCTCGTCCTCGTGCGTCAGCGGAAGCGGTAAGGTGTCGGGGCCGTTGATATAGAAAATGTCACCGTCCTCTTCCCTTTTGCCTCTCAACCACGACGTCAGCCGCTGCTTGATATTCTTGATCCATGCCCACATTGCCTTCCCTCCGTTCATATCATCAATTCACTCGGCACCAGCGCCGCGATGCCGTCTTTTTTCTCGGTCAGCCCGGTCGGCGCGATCAGGGCGCTGACCTGTCGTTTGTCCTCCTGCCCCGCCTCGCAAAGATAGACGCCGTCGGGGGCAAAGGCCACCATCATGCGCTCGCCCAGCGCCGTTCTCGCGGGGATCAGGCGGACTGATCGGGCGATATCCACGGGCAACGCCTCGATCGCCTCGGACACCCGCTCGGCCTGCGCGACCCGCAGAAGCGTCGGCGGAGCCACACCGATCAGCCGCGCCGCGTCGGCGGGAATGACCACCTTGCCGCTGATGGGATCGCGCAAAAGATTGCCCGAGTCGCACAGCCCCGCCAAGCGCACACTGTTGCCGCCTTGCTCGACGATCACGTCCACCCGCTTGTGGGTGGTTCGCTTGAAGCAACGCCCCCACAGAGCCGTCAGCACGGCCGACACGACCGCCAATCCAAAAAACAGCCAGGTGGACAGCCCCTCCTCGCTCACCCGATCGGTCAGGCCCGGGATGCGATTGAGCTGGGAATACAGCAAGGTCATCGCCCCGCCAAGCAACACGGAGATAAGCAGGTACAGCGCGCAAAGGCGCAACAGCGATTTCCATTTTTCATGCCGCCCCGCCATGGCAACGGCGCACAGCGCGACGCAGACGAGAGCGTCAAGCAAAAACGCAGGCACCTTGCCCACCGTCAGAAACAGAACCGCCACGGCGTACACGCCGCCCAGCGCCGAGGCCAGCACGCCCCGCCAAAGGGAGAGCGGTCGGTGAAGCAGCCGCGCGCAAAGATAAAAGCCAAGAAAGTCCATGCTGAAATTGACCAAAAACAAAAGATCGGCGTAGACCTCGCCGCCCATACCGTCGCCCCCTTCCCGTTCGTTACGTTCATTATATGCGACGCGGCACGCGAAATATGTCCGAGAAATAAAGCGGCGAAAATTTCCCATAAAGACAAAAAAGCCCGCCGAAACAGTAGCGGAAGCACTCTTGATAAAAGTTTTGGTCAAGCTTTTTCAAAAGCTTGCGCGGTGGAGGGCGCGTAGCCCTCCTCGCCCTGTGCAGAGGGCGAAATATCATTCGGCGTTTCTTTTTGTTAGCTTTTTCTCAGCAACTGCGCAACCAAAGAAAAAGCGGCTTGCAAATGAAGCCATACCAACAAAAGCCCGCCATATTGGCGGGCTTGGTTCTCTATTCATCTTACCGTCGCGTACAAATTCAGATCCCACGCGGGAATATAAGGATAGCGGCGGACGTACAGACGGTATTCGGGGCACAGCGCCTTGACCTGCAGGATCAATTCGTGCAGATCCTCGGTACGGTGGTAAAGCGAGATGAGCAGGTCGGGCTTGTCCTCGCGGATGGTGCGCGCGCTGCCCTCCAGGGCTTCCTTTTCGCTTCCCTCCACGTCGTACTTGATATAGTCGATGCGTCCCTCGGCTTTCCTGTCGTCAATGGCCAAGGCCTTGACCTCGATCGTGCGGCGCGCCTTGCCGTCGGTGTCCACGCCTGCGTTGCGATTGCCGCTGTCCTCAAAGATCAGCGTGGTCGTTTCGTTCCAAACGGCAGCGCCCACGGGCTTCACCCGCGCCTCTCCCTCGGCGTATACGCTCAGCTTACGGAAGTTGCGGCGGTCAGGCTCAAACGCCCAGATGCACTCCAAATTCGGACAAAGCTCAATCAGCTCGCGGGCGGTGTCACCGTCGTACGCCCCTGCATCGATGGCAACCTTGTAGTCATCTAAATGCAACAGCTCGCGCATGACGCTCTCGCGGTCGTCCTGCGTGGCAAGCAACACGTCAAGGCGGCCCGTGCGACGAAATTCGACCACACCGCGGAACACCTCACGCGACCGCTCGTCGGCAAGTGCATCACAAGCGGCATCGAGCAGAGCCGCATGCTCCCTTTCATATTCCTCGCAAAACAGCGTGTCTCCCTTGACGGGCACGTCGGGAACGTACGTCTCGCACACGCTTGCCACGTGGGCGATATTGCTCATGACCTCGGGCAAGGACGAAGCAAAGGAGACAAGCACCACGAGATTGTCCGCTCCGTACTGCTCGCACACGTCCGAAAAGCGGCGCACCGTCTTGCCATGAAACTGCTGTCCGCGCACGAAATCGTCGCTGGCGAAGAATTCCTTGACCTCGATGCCGTACTGCTCGCACACCGTAAGTATTTTATCCGCACCGTTGCCCATGCCGTACATGACGACGGTCTTGTCCGTCGCGGCCAGCGTTTGCCATAAATCCATCTCTTGCTCCTCCGATTTTCACCGCGCCCGTTGACATTTTCACCGTGGCGTGGTATACTCTACTTGTATTATACCACAAAATCCGCCACCGTGCAAGAGCACGGGCACACAAAGGAGAACTATCATGAACGATTGCCTGTTTTGTAAGATCATCGCAGGGGTGATCCCCTCCAAAAAAGTGTACGAGGACGAGTCCGTCTACGCCTTCTACGACATCGCGCCCCAAGCGCCTGTCCACATTCTCGTCATTCCCAAAACGCACATCGCGTCCGCTGACGAGGTGACGGACGAGACCGCCTCTCTCGTTGCCGCCGTGTTTACGGCCATTCCCAAAATCGCCAAGATCGCAGGACTTGAGAACGGCTACCGCGTCATCACCAATATCGGCGAGGACGGTTGCCAGAGCGTCAAGCACCTGCACTTCCACGTGCTGGGCGGGAAGAAGTTGTCCGAGAATATGGCGTAAAAGAGAAAACAGGGCTGCGAGCAGCCCTGTTTTTATTATGAAAGCCAACTTCCTTCATAGTTTTCTAATACATATTCTATATCATCTTGTGAGAAACCATAAAACTGAAGCTCATATTCTAGATCATAGGATGAAAGCCATCCTCCTTGATTGGCTATAACTAAAGCTATTTCTTTCCAATTACAACCACACTGTAGTATTGCATACTGAGCCTGTTCATATGTAAACAAATTTACATTAATCAGCCATTCTTTAACCCATGCAGGCGTCGGCTGATTTTCGTAATTAATCAACACCTTTGCTTGATTTACAGCGTTAACATTCCAATCTACATTACAGTTAGATAGAATATATTCTGCCTCCCATATTGTATTTCCCTTTTCCGTTATTATAACTTTCGCTTCATATTCTGACAAGCAGGAATTAGGAATACTATTTTGAACTTCTGCAATTATGTCCGCATACGGATTGGTATAATTGATTTTCTCATTCTCCCCCATTAATACCGATATGATATTGTGCTCTAATTGATTTTGTTGGGATGCTGTTAATCTATTTGATGTTCGGACAACAATTGTTCCAATCACTTTGTGTGATCCGGAAACCAATATTGTCCCATCGAAGGCAGACAAATACTCATTCCGTTTGTTTGCGTCTGCTTTATTGGCATACACTTCAATACAGCCGCCACCTTCCGTCCCTTTTTCAAGGATGGTATTACCAAAAACAGCATTCAAATCAACAAAAGCATAGCTAAAGTAAACACAAGCAGTATAGCATCCCTGTTTGTTAAGATTCCCATTAGGATCATTCGTTTCTGTAACAGCTTCAATATTCAATACGAACGGAACCTTTTTCAAACATTCAAGAATATAGGTCTCTGACGGCTGATTTAGAGTGTCTGGTAATTCTTCCGTTTCAAATTGCTCTTCTTGGATAATTTTCCCGAGATTAACAAGTTCTCCATCTGTGTAGGTAATCACCAATTCTCCGTTCACAATTTCAATAGATTTAATTCCTCTTCCATCCTTACCATCAACACCATCGACGCCATCCTTACCGTCGATGCCATCTTTACCGTCGATGCCATCTTTACCGTCGACGCCATCTTTACCGTCGACGCCATCTTTACCGTCGATGCCATCTTTACCGTCGATGCCATCTTTACCGTCGACGCCATCTTTACCATCGACACCATCTTTACCGTCGACGCCATCTTTACCGTCGACGCCATCTTTACCATCGACACCATCTTTACCGTCGACGCCATCTTTACCATCGACGCCATCTTTACCATCGATACCATCTTTACCTGGCGAACCATTATCACCGGTGATCTTTCCAAGATTTTCGACTTTTCCATTGGTATAGGTAACCAATAATTCACCCATACTATTAACTTCAGTTTTAGCAATTCCTACACCATCAAGACCATTTACTCCTGGCTCCCCTTGTATATCGCACCCGCAAAACAGCAAGCACCCGCAAAGAAGAACAAACACCGTGATCAAAAGCAGCTTCGTTTTTTTCATATTGTCCTCCAAAATCAAAAAAGTGCGCAGCCGAAGCCACGCACGAAAAATGCATAGCTCCCATTGCTGCGACACAAGTGTTTCGTACAGTAAGAGTTACAGGTATGCGAAACAAGAGTATGCATTTTTACCATATTAAAGGGGTAAAAATAACATACCTATAGCTCTTACAAAACATTCACTCGTGTCGCAACTTCATTGTATCACATATTTTTCCAAATGTAAACTCCCAAACGAAAAAACCCCGACCGCAAGGTCGGGATTTTTCGTCATTTATCTCAACACGCCCACACCGTACGTCTTCTCAAAGCAAGCCTTACACAGCTTTTGGCGGCTGCCGTAGGGCAGGATGCCGCCGCACATGGTGCAGCGCTTGGCGTAGCGACGCTTGCCCTTTTGCAGCTGCTCGTCGATGGCGTCCTCCAATTCGCGACGGCGGCGGGTGAGGTATTCGTAGTCATAGTGCCGTCCCATGCGGCGGCCGAACTGAAAATACAGATCGAGACAGCGGTACTCGGTTTCCAGCTTGCGCAGGTCCTGCGACGTACAGGCCTCGGGCGGAGTCAGCTCCATCGAGCGCAGATATTCGCCGCAATAGGCGATCCACTGGGCAACCATCGCCTCGTTTTTGATGTTGACCGAGCAGGTGATCATGCGGTAAAGCGTTTGCTTATCCAACACGCCAAAGGTCACGCGGTCGGCCGTGGCCAGCGCGTCGTGCAGCGTAAGGATTTCGCCCACGTCCATCTTTTGATAGAAGCCTGCCGTTTCGGTCTGCGACCAGTCGGTCATGATACGGCGGAGCGAGCTGTCCATGTTCATCAGAATTTCGGGGAAGCCGAGGTAGGCCGTCGTAATGGGCTCGACGTACGCCTCCAGGCCTGCGCGGATCACGTCGGCGTCCTGCGCGGCCATGACGACGCCCTCGTCGAAGATGCCGAAGCGCCCTGCTCTTCCCGCGATCTGCTTGATCTCGCTCGGCTTGAGCAGGCGGTATTCGACGCCGTCGAACTTACGGCTTTCGACGAAAATGACGCGCTGGATGGCCAGATTCATGCCCATGCCGATGGCGTCGGTGCTAACGACCACCTGCGTCTCGCCCTCCATAAAGCGGCGCACCTGCTCGCGGCGGGAGGCGGGCGGCAGATCGCCGTAGATGACGCTGGCGCGGATCTTCATGCTATCCAGCTCCGCGGCAAGCTCCAGCACGGAGCGGCGGGAAAAGACGATGAGCGCATCGCCCTGCTTCACGTCCTTGAGCTTAAAGCGGGTCGGGCGAAAGGTCAGCGGCGTTTTACGTTCGTGATAGACGACCTCGGCTTCGTCGCCGCACTCCTCGATCATGCGGAGCACCAGATCCTCGGCCTCGGGCGCGAGGCACACGTGGATCTCATCGGCCGCCACGCCGAGGATGGCCTTCGTCCAGTTGTGGCCGCGGAAGGGATCGGACAGCATCTGCGCCTCGTCGATCACGGCTACGTCGTACAGCTTGGTACTGTCCATCATTTCAATGGTGCAGGCGGTGATACCCGCCTCCTCGTCGATGAAGGATTCCTCGCCCGTGACCATCGAGCACGGAATATCCTCCGCGCGGAAGCGGTCGTAGATTTCAAGCGCGAGCAGGCGCAAGGGCCCCAGATACACGCCAGACTCGGCCGTTTTGAGTCGTTCGAGCGCCTCGTAGGTCTTGCCGCTGTTGGTCGGTCCCACGTGCAGATAGAAACTCCGCTTCATGCCTCGCGCCAACGGATACTCGTCCTTGGGCGCGGCAGTGGGAGAAAGCTGCTCCATACGGCGCAAAAACTCCTGCATCTGGCGCTCGCGGCGCTTTTTCTTTTGCAGCTCCTGCGTCAGCATGGCGCGGAATTGCTCACTGCTCTCGGTGGCCAGCACGTCGCGCTCCCACCAGAAGCGTTCGCTGTGAGCGCCGCCCTTGCCGTCGGGCACGTTGACGCGTCCTGCGGGCGGCAACAGCTTTTTGCGCATATCCACCGTCCAGCCGCGGCTCTCCAGCTCGCTTTGCAGGATCTGGCGTCCCGTCTTTGGCTTTTTGCTATGACCGTGTCCGCGGTGATGATAATGTCGTCTTTTGGCGCACATAGGCGTCCTCCTTTCATGCAAGGTAAGAGGGGAAACCGCATATGGGTCTCCCCTTGATCGTCTGTTTATCGTTTGGGATTTCTCAATTTGACCGTTTCAAGCACCTGCAAGCCGTACTTGGCGGCATACGCTTCCCCCGCGCGCAACGCCTCAGGATCGGCTACGTCCTTGACGTGATGGGCGTCACAGCCGATGACAGCTTCGTTGCCCACCTCACCCGCAATGCGGAAAAAGCGATCGGACGGATAATGGCGATGGCCCATCAGGCCCAAGAGATTGATCTCAAGGGGGATGCCCATAGCCTTGCAGCCCTCGCACAGCCGCTTCATGTGCTTGTAATAGACGGCCTCGTCACCCGTAAAGTTGTACACGTCGGGGTGAGCCAGATAGGTATATTTGCCCGTCGACAACCCTTCGAGCACCTGATCGACGTAGCGCGTAAGGTACTCCTCGTCCGTCACGGGCGTTGCCGCGTAAGGAGAGGCTTCGTTGTCGATGAAGTGCTGACCGAGGATCATATAGTCGTAATCGTACGGCGCGAGCAGCTCAAGCATTGCCTCAAAATAGGCAGGATAGTATTCAGCCTCAAAGCCGATCAGGATCTTGATGCGGTCCTTGTATTCCTCGCGCAGAGCCTCGAGCGTGCGGACGTAGTCCTCCAGCTCCTCGATGCGCACGCGAAAGCCCGACTGGTGTCCGTCGGGAAAAGGCATGGGCACGTGATCCGAAAAGCCCATGACAGTCAGCCCTTCGGCGATTGCTTTTTCGATATAGTCTCGTTCAACACCGCTGGCGTGATGGCAGCGGTAGGTGTGGGTATGGTAATTGGCGATCATATCGATCTTCCCTTCTGTCTCTTACTTCTTCTTGCTTAACTTGTTGTATTGCATCTGCAGCTCGTCCAGGTTCAGCCCTTTGCGATACTGCAGTGTTTTTTCTTCCAGCTCAGCCAGCTTCAGCTTGAGCTCCTTACGGCGACCAAAGGCGGTAAAAGGCGCACAGCGAAGCTCTTCCTCCCAACCATCGCGCTGATCCTCAAACTGTGCCACGAAGGCCGCATATCTCTCGCGGGCATCCTCCAGGCGCATCTCCAGCTCAGCCAGCTCCAGCTCGTGCAGCTCGCGGTCGATCTCGCGCTTGCGGTCGCGGTGAAACCAGCCAAGTCCCCCACGCTCGTACTCCAGCGCCTGCCTGTCCTCACGCAGGCGATCCTCGTAGGCGATGCGGTCAAGGAAATATTCGTACAGCTCCATATAGGCGTGATGCTCGACGCTGACGGCACAGCGCTTACCGCCGTGTTCACGATACCACGCCCAAACCCTTTGATAGTATGGCTGATACCGTCGGATCCATGCCTTGCACTTGTCGGCCAGATCAATACGTCGGGACAGATAGTCCTTATAAATAAATTCATCGCAAAAATAAAATTGCTCAAACGGATAGCGAAGGTCGATCGTCTCGCCATTCTGCGAAATATGAAACAACTCGGAAAAATACAGATCCTCCTCTAAGGAGATTTGCATGGGAGCGTGTCTTGAGGTACCGTGCAGCTCGTCGTTGATAAAATCAAACGCCGCCTCGAGCAGCTCGTCGTCACATTCGATCCATCCAAACCATTGCTCGACCGTCTGCTCCGAACCCGTGCAAAAGACGTGGGCAAGCTGGCGATAAGCCTCGGGTCTGGCGCGGCAAGCCTGCAACGCACCGCGAAGCAGATCGTTATATTCCTCTCTCGTTACGTCGCCCTCGCGCTCTGCATCCACGAAGCGCAGCACGGGAAGTAAGCAACGGTTGACTTCCATGCGATTCCACGAGGTATTTGCGCCGCCAAGCGCCGCTCTCTTTTCCGCCATACGTCCCTCCTGCGTTTTACTCGGTCGAATATAGTGTCATCCATCCTGCCAAAAGTATACCATAAATCGCGTGATGTGTCAATGTTTGACAAGCGACTGACAAGGAAAATTTTATCATCTTTTCGTCTGTATCTTGCAATCCGACAAAAAATTTGATATACTTGATAAAAATACGATATCGGAGATTTGATCATGAACCAACGTACCCGCCTCGTGCGCTTTTCTGCTTGGTTATTACTGCTTTGTCAATTATTCGTTTTGATCGGCTGCAAGCCGCCCGTCACAGACACGCCCCAGGATCAGGAGCCGCGTCCCCCGTTTGAGAACTGCGCCCACGTCGACGAGAACAACGACGACCATTGCGACACCTGCGGCATTACGGTGCTGGTCGTGCTGGATTTCTATGCCATCAACGACCTGCACGGCAAGTTTGCCGACGGCGACACCCATCCGGGCGTGGACGAGCTGACCACCTATCTGAAAACTGCCGTCGCGGCAGACGACAGCGCCATTCTGCTCTCCTCGGGCGACACCTGGCAGGGCAGCTCGGAGTCCAATCTGACCCGCGGCTTTATTCTGACCGACTGGATGAACGAAATGGACTTTGCCTGCATGACGCTGGGCAACCACGAATACGACTGGGGCGAGGAGGCCATTGAGCAAAACGCCGCGCTTGCCGAGTTTCCCTTCCTTGCCATCAACATATACGACCGCGCCACGAACGAGCGCGTGGATTATTGCGAGCCCTCCGTTCTCGTCGAGCAGGACGGGCTTGTCGTCGGCATCATCGGTGCCATCGGCGATTGCTATTCCTCCATCGCGCCCGATAAGGTCGAGGACGTGTATTTCAAAACGGGGCGCGAGCTGACCGAGCTGGTCAAGGCCGAGTCCGAGCGTTTGCGTGCGCTGGGCGCGGATCTGATCGTCTATTCGTTGCACGGCGGCCACAGCCAAAGCAGCTACGACGACGTTTCCGTCATCGCCACCTCCCGACTCTCCGCTTATTACGACATATCCCTCTCGGACGGCTACGTCGATCTGGTTTTCGAGGGGCACACCCATCAAAGATACGTTCTGAAGGACGAGCACGGTGTGTACCACCTTCAAAACGGCGGTGACAACAAGGGTATCAGCCACGTTGAGCTGGCGGTCAATCCTCTCAACGACACCTGGCGCATCCGTAAGGCCGAATTCGTTTCGACCGACCGCTACAGCTCGCTTGCCGACGATCCCATCGTAAACGACCTGATGACCAAGTACGAGGATCAGGTATCCCTCGGCGCGACGGTGCTGGGTCATAATGCAGCCTCGCGCGATAGCTATACGCTTCGCTCGCTGGTTGCCAAGCTGTACTACGAGTTTGGCGTTTCGCGCTGGGGCGAGCAGTATAATATCGTGCTGGGCGGCGGCTATCTGACCACCCGAAGCCCCGGGTATCTGCCCGCGGGCGAGGTGACCTACAGCCAGCTACAGTCCGTCTTCCCCTTTGACAATCGCTTGGTGCTGTGCTCCGTCAAGGGGCGCGATCTGTCCTCCAAATTCTTTAACACCAACAACAGCAACTACTTTATCCATTACGGTGACTACGGTGCTTCGATCAAAAACAACATTGATCCCAACGCGACCTACTACGTCATCGTCGACAGCTACACCTCCTCCTACGCCCCCAACCGTCTGACCGTGGTGGAAGAATACGCGGTGGATTATTTCGCCCGCGACCTGCTGGCCGACTATATCAAGGCAGGCGGTCTGAAAAAGTAACTCTAAACGAAAAACGGACGGCCGCGCAAGAGCACGATCGTCCGTTTTGATTTTCTTATTGTTCCTTCATCGCCTTTTCCACTTCTTCCACACGGCTGCTCAGCGGCGGGTGGCTGTATTCCAGCACAACGTTGATCTTGGAAGGCGCGAGGTGGGCGAAATTGTCCTTGGCCAGCTTTTTGAAGGCCGTGATCATCGCCTCGCCGTAGCCCTCCTGCACGGCCTGACGGTCGGCGCGATACTCGGCGCGGCGGCTGACGGCGTTCATGACCATGCCCGTCAGCGGGTTCAAAATACCAAGGCCGATGCCCGTGAGAATGTAAGCAAAGCCGTAGTTGACGCCCTCAAAGCCAAAGGCGGTATGCAGCATCGGCTCGCGGACGGTCAGCCAAACGACGACGCCCATCAACAGCATGTTTCCGATGTTGAGGATCTGATTCTTGAGAACGTCCTTGTGCAGGCCGTGTCCCAGCTCGTGCGCAAATACCGCACAGATCTCGTCGGGGGTCATGGCGTTGAGCAGATTGTCAAACAGCACGATGGTCTTCATCTTGCCAAAGCCCGTAAAATACGCGTTCAGCTTGGTAGTACGGCGGGAGGCGTCCATGACCTCGATGGCCTTGACGCGGTAGCCGTGCTTGGTCAGCAGGGCCATAAGACGATCCTTGAGCTCGCCCTCCTCCAACGGCACGAACTTGTTGCCGATGCGGCTGAGCAAGGGATACAAAAACGTGACGAGCAGCGAAAAGAGGAACATCGCGCCCGCAAACAGCAAGAACAGATAGTCTCCCGTCAGGCTGTGGGCAAGATACATCAGCCACGCAAGCGCCAGAGACAAAACGATCTCGAGAATGGCCGAACGGATTCTGTCAAAGATAAATGTCTTGACGGTCGAACGGTTGAAGCCGTATTTCTGCTCGATGACCATGGTCGAGACGTAGCTCTGACAGATCTCAACGACAATGCCTACGCCGCACTCCAGAAGAACGACGGCCAGCAGCTGCCAGAAAACGCCCGCGGGAAACAGCGACGCAAAGGCGGCGTACACCTCGGTCAAAAGCAAAACGAGCGAGATCACGCAGGAAACGACGGACGACACCAACGCAAGGCGGCAACGCTCGGCGCTGTATTGCTTCCATCTCAAATAGGTCTCGGCATCGTAGACGTCCGACACGTTTTCGGGCGTGGGATTGTTGGCCGAGCGATGCTCAACGATATTCAGGACGACCCGATATAGAGCGCCCAAAATCACAAGCAGGATAACTCCGATTTTCCAAGTCATAAAACATTCCTCCAATGGTAAGAATTCGGTGCACTATGCGCCAAACGGATATATTATTTTCAATTATAGCAAATCAACGCTGATTTTTCAAGTCGTTTTGCGAATATTACGCCGTAATATCACGATTTGCTTTTTGTTTGATCAAATGCAGAAAATGCTCTTTTCACCGAATAAATGACCTTGACAAGGTGGAATTTCTATTGACAAGGTCCTCGCTTTTGTGCTATACTACAGTGTGCTTTCAAGCAGATATCAAGTAAGGAGTGAGTAGGATGAAAGCCATTCAAACAGAGCATCTGACGAAATTTTACGGCAAGACGAGGGGCATCGAGGACGTTTCTCTGTCGGTGGATGAGGGCGATTTCTTCGGCTTCATCGGTCCCAACGGTGCGGGAAAGAGTACCCTGATCCGCACGTTGCTCGGTCTGATCTCGCCAACCGACGGCCGCGCCGAGATCTTTGGCAGAGATATCATTAAAAATAAAATAGAAAATCTCAACGATATCGGATACCTTCCCTCCGAGGCCGCCTTTTACAGCGGCATGAGGGTAGGTGAGCTGCTCAAGCTGTCCGCGGATCTGCGCAAGCGCGATTGCACCGAGCAGGCGCGCGAATTATGCGAAAGACTCGAGCTTGACACGACGCGCAAGATCGACGAGCTTTCACTCGGCAACCGCAAGAAGGTTGGCATCGTCGCCGCTCTTCAGCACGAGCCGAGACTATATATTCTCGACGAGCCGACCAGCGGTCTTGACCCTCTGATGCAAAAGGAATTTTTCACCATATTGCAAGAGCGAAACGAGCAAGGCGCTACGATATTCTTGTCCTCGCACGTGCTGTCCGAGGTCATGCGCTACTGCAACCGCGCCGCCATCATCCGCGAGGGCGGGCTGATCGTTTCGGACACGATACAGAATCTTAAGCAGATCGGTGCCAAGCGGGTGGCTCTGCGAGGAGTCAGTATGCCTCCCTTCATCGCGGGCATCAAGCACGTCCGCGCCAAAGGTAAAACGGTACAGTTTACGTACAACGGTCGCTCCGACGCGCTGATCCGCGCCTTGGCCGATCTGCCGTTGGAGGACGTCAGCATCACCGATCCCGATCCCGAAGAGATCCTGATGCACTACTATGAAAGCAAAAAGGAGGGCAACTGATATGACGCTGCTGTTACACGAGCTCAAGCGCAACAAGCTCTCCCTCATCATCTGGTCCGCCGCCATCGCCTTTATGCTGGGCGTGTGCGTGTTGATCTATCCCCAGATGGCCGAGCAGATGAAGGAAATGAGCGATATGCTGGCCAATATGGGAGCGCTGTCCGACGCCTTTGGCATAGATCAGCTCGGATTTCAGGATTTCATGGGCTATTTCGCATTGGAATTCGGCGAAATGCTGGGCCTTGGCGGCGGGTTGTTTGCTGCCATTTTGGGCGCAGGTATGCTTGCCAAGGAAGAAAAGGACCGCACGGCGGAATTTTTGCTCACCCATCCCATCTCACGAGTCAGTGTGTTGACAAGCAAGCTGCTTGCCATGCTGATCCAGATCGTCCTGCTCAATCTCGCCACGGTCATCGTGACCGTCGTTTGCATTTTTGCCATTGGTGAGCAGGTACAGGCGGGAACGCTCGCACTGCTGTTTCTGGCCGCGCTGATATTACAGCTTGAGATTGCAGCCGTCACCTTTGGTCTGTCGTCCCTTTTGCGCCGTGGCTCGATCGGTCTCGGCCTTGGACTTGCACTCGGGCTTTACTTTATGAACCTGCTGGCCAATTTATCCGAGGAGCTGGAATTTCTCAAGTTCATCACGCCCTACGGTTACGCAGATGCCGCACATATCGCAAGCGAAGGAAGCATCCAGATCAAATATCTGGCGATCGGTCTTATCATCACGGCGGCAAGCATCGCGCTGGCCTACAAAAAATACACGTCCAAGGATATTGCATAACGAAAAAAGCTGACGGGATTCACTCGTCAGCTTCTTTTCTTTGATTTCGTTTTTTGAACAACGGCTCGTCCTTGGCACACAGCCATGCGCCGACAGCCATGATGGCGAGGGCGATAAAATACGTGTATTGCGGCATCTGGCCGAAGATGATCAGCGAGAGCAAGGCCCCAATAAAAGGCGCAACAGCGTAATAGGCGCTGGTTCGCGCCGCGCCAAGCAAACGCTGGGCGTGGACGTAAAAGAAAATGCTCAGTCCGTACGCGACGAAGCCGACCGCCAACACGGCAACCACGCTCCAAAGCACCTCGATCCGCTCCCCCAGGCAAAGGCCGATGACGATCGAGCCCAGTCCCGAGAAGATGCCCTTGAGCAGAACGATGAGCAAGGGGTCTTTATCCGAGAGGCGGCGGGTACAGTTATTCTCCACACCCCAGCAGACGCAGGCGAGCAGGACGAACAGCGAGCCGACGGAAAAATCAAGGCTGGCCATATCCTCAAAGGACAACAGCGCACAGGACAGCGTCACGCACAAAATCCCCAGCCAAAGGCGGGGGCTGATGCGCTCCTTGAACACCATCAGCGCGATCAGCGCAGTCGCAACGATCTCGAAATTGTTGAGCAGCGAGGCGTTGGCCGCCGTGGTGTGAGACAATCCCAAAAGCAAGAAAATAGGCGCGGCGATGTCCAGCACGATCATGGCGATCGTGTATGGGAGATCTCCCTTCGTCATCGCTTGTTCGGTCGGCACGCGCCCCTTCAGCTTGCGCACAAGGGCAATCACGCCCATACCCAGCCCCGCGCCGACGTACAAAAAGCCCGCCATCAGCGTCGGCGGCATAAAATCAAGTAACAGCTTGGACAGCGGTGAATTCACGGCATACAGCGCCGCGGCTAAAACGGCGAGGAAAATGCCTTGATTTACGTTACGTTTCATTATGGTCTGGATCATCCTTTTTTCACGTGTCATCATACTTCTTTCAGCTGATATTATATCATATGCTACACGAGATTGCAACGTCGATTTGATCACAAAAGCAGGATCACGTATTGAATTTGTTTGTTTGATATGTTATAATAAACCATATTCATTTTGGAAAGGAGAGCGCTCATGAGAAAAAAGCTGACCATTGGAATCCTCGCCCACGTAGACGCGGGCAAAACGACGCTCTCCGAGGCGCTGCTCTACCGCTCTGGCGTGATCCGAACGCTCGGCCGCGTCGATCATAAAAACACCTATCTTGACACCTTTTCGGTCGAGCGCGAGCGCGGCATCACCATTTTCTCCAAGCAGGCACGCTTTTCCAGCGAAAATTGCGATTTTATTCTTCTGGACACCCCCGGACACGTGGATTTCTCGGCCGAGACCGAGCGCACGCTGTCCTTGCTTGATTACGCCGTTTTGGTCGTCAGCGCCCCCGACGGCGTGCAGAATCACACCCGAACGCTTTGGAATCTGTTGGAATTCTACGGCGTTCCCACCTTTATTTTCGTTAACAAGACGGACATTTGTATCAAGCTGCAGGAGGACATCGAGGCCGAGCTGATCCGGGCCCTCTCGCCGCTTTGCACCGCCTTCTGGTCAACGCAGAGCAAGGGCGAGCTGGACGAACGATTGGCGCTCAAGCAGGAGGAATTTCTTGAAAGCTTTCTTGCGTGCGAGCCGATCGGCGAGGGCGATATCGCCGCCCGTATCAGCGAGCGCGCGCTGTTCCCCGTTTTATTCGGCTCGGCGCTGAAAATGGAGGGCGTCGACTTTTTGCTCGACACGCTGGATCGCTACACCTTATCTCCCGTCTACGAGGAGGGGGCGTTTGGCGCCAAGGTCTACAAGATCGCCTACGCCGCGACCACCCGCCTGACCTATATGAAGATCACGCGCGGCACCCTTTCGCCTCGCGACGAGCTGTGCTATCTGTCTGCCGACGGACAGAAGATCACCGAAAAGGTCAGCCAGCTTCGCCTGTATTCGGGCGACAAGTTTGATCAGGTGGACTGCGTGTCGGCGGGCGAGATCTGCGCGGTCATCGGACTATCCGCCACCTACGTCGGACAAGGTCTTGGACTTGAGAGCGACGGCGGCCGTCCCGTGCTTGAGCCCGTGCTCTCCTATCGCATTGCCCTGCCCCCCGAATGCGCCCCCGTCGTTTATCTACCCAAGCTCAAGCAGCTTGAAGAGGAGGATCCCTCGTTGCATCTGTGCTGGAACGAGGAGCTTCAACAGATCGAGGCGCGATTGATGGGCGACATTCAGATCGATTTGCTCGCTCGCATGATCAAGGACCGATTCGGTATCGAATGCACCTTTGACGCAGGCAAAATTTTATATAAGGAAAAAATCGTCGCCAAGACGATCGGCATCGGGCATTTTGAGCCGCTTCGCCACTACGCCGAGGTACAGCTCCTCATGGAACCCCAGCCGCGCGGTACGGGGCTGATCTTTGATTGCCGTGTACCCGAAAATTCGCTGGATACCAACTGGCAGCGTCTCATTCTCTCGCACTTATACGAAAAGGATCATCGCGGCACCCTCATCGGTGCTTCGCTGACCGACACCAAGATCACGCTGGTCGCAGGTAAGGCACACCTCAAGCACACCGAGGGCGGTGACTTCCGTCAGGCGACCTTGCGCGCTGTCCGCCATGGACTGATGAAGGCAGGCTGTACGTTGCTTGAGCCCTACTATAAGTTCCGCATGGAACTTCCGAGCGCGCAGGTCGGGCGCGCCATGTCCGATCTGCAGATGCGCAACGCGGACTTTGCGCTGGAATCCTCCGACGACACGACCACCGTTATTTGCGGCCGCGGTCCCGCCGCCAAGCTGCACGACTACACCCGCGAGCTGATCTCCTACACGCGCGGCGCGGGACGGCTGTTCTGCACGTCGGACGGCTACGATCCCTGCCACAACCAGGAGGAAATCGTCGCCGCGTTTGCCTACGATCCCGAGGCCGATATGGAAAACACGCCGCACTCCGTTTTTTGTGCGCACGGCGCGGGCTTCGTCGTGCCATGGAATGAGGTCGAACAGTACAAGCATCTGGACGCATCTGCCGCACTGACCGCCCCCGCCGACGCCATGCTGCCGCGCGCAGCGCACATCGCCAAGCAGTATCAACTCAGCGACGACGACCTTGAGGCCATCATGCTGCGCGAGTTTGGCCCCATCCGTCGCAAGCGCTACAGCGAGCCCAAGCTCTCGTTGGCGACGAACAGCCCCAAGAAAGCAAGCAAAAAACCCGCTCTGCCCCAGCGACACATGCACATCATCGACGGCTACAACGTCATCTACTCCTGGGAGGCATTAAAGGAGCTCGCCGAGTTCAACCTTGAAAAGGCGCGGCAGACGCTGATCGACATTCTGATCAATTTTATCGCCTTCACCAAGACCGAGGTCACGCTGGTGTTCGACGCGTATCTGGTGAAAGACGGTATGGGCTCGGAGCTGACCGAGGGCGGCGTTCACATCGTCTATACCAAGGAGAACCAGACCGCCGACGCTTATATTGAGCAGATGATGCACGATCTCGGCCCCAACTACCATATCAAGGTGGTCACGGGCGACCGTCTCCTTCAGTTCTCCGCCGTTCACTCGGGCATCTCACGCATGACGGCCAAGGAATTTGAGGACGAGGTCACCACCGTCGGCAACGAGATCACTGAATTTATCCGCAAGCTGTCCCAATCTCAACAATAAAGCAAGACCAACGAACGCAAGGCGATCCTTTGCTCGTTGGTCTTTTTCTTTACAATAATTCAAAATGCTTCTTACGGCTCTCCAACACGCCCTGCTCGCGCAGTTTGCTGATCTCGGCCGACAGACCGCTGCGGTCGACCTCAAGATAGTCGGCCAGCTCCTGACGGTCAAAGGGAATGTCGAAGGCGTTGCTCCCTGCCCGTCTGGCCTCCAGCATCAGATAGGCCATAAGCTTGTCTTTGGTCGTCCGCTTGGCGACGATTTCCAGCTTTTGATGAAACAGAATGGACTTTTGTGCCAGATCCTTCATCAAATTAAAGATGAGCTGCTGGTGAAAGCCGCAGTTGTTTGAGCAGGTATGCAGAATGTGGGCGCTGTCGATGAGCATGA
>SVRN01000019.1 GCA_015064805.1 Oscillospiraceae bacterium | reverse complement strand
TATATCATATTCATAGAAGTCGTATCTCTTTTCTCTCGTAGTATCAAAGCAGGCTCCATGCGTCCTGCGAATATCGTCTGACGTTGACGTGAGAGGCGGACAGAATGGCACGGACGTTGCCTTGCTGAGAAGCGGGGAACGCTACGCCGTAGCCGCATCCGCGCCCGCTCTCCGAGTCGGATTTCACGATATCCGCCCGAATGGCCGCACCGAGCAGGGCACGCTGCGCGCGCTGAGCGGCCGTCATGGAGCCAACGACCGCGACCATGATGCCGCCGCTTATTTGGTTGTTTGATCGCATGAATCGCACCTCCTTCCTCTTTCAGCATATGTCGGATCGGGAAAAAGGGTGTCGAATAAACGGGCGCAATCAATTTGCCGATGGAATTTTCCGTAGAATATTGACATGAATGGATGGCTATGGTAAAATATTGAAAGAAAAAACAAAGGAGCAGTTACCCATGTCAGACGAGACGAAAAGCAACCCACACGCGGGGCACCGCGAGCGCATGAGAGCGCGGTTTGAAAAAGAGGGCGCGGATCATTTTGATTCGCATCAGCTGCTGGAAATGTATCTTTTTCCCGCTCTTCCGCGCCGAGATACCAACGAGATCGCTCACCGCCTGCTGGAACGGTTCGGCTCTCTTGAAGAGGTCTTTTTGGCCGAGTTTGACGATCTGATCCTGGTGGAGGGCATCAGCCGCAAGACGGCGACCAACATCAAGCTGACCGCCGCCATCATGCGCCGCATGGCCATTGAAAGCTATCATCCACCCAAGAAATACGACCATTTTGAGGATATCGTTCGCTATCTGAAGAACATTTACACCGGAATCACCGTCGAGCGCGTGTATCTGTTGCTGTTCGATAACGGCATGAAGATGCTGGATTGCGTGCTGCTCGACGAGGGCACGGTCAATCAGGCCAACATCAACGCTCGCAAAATTATGGAGCACGCCATCAAGAAAAATGCGTCCTCGGTCATGCTGGCACATAACCATCCCGGCGGCGTGGCCATTCCGTCCTCGGAGGATATTGCAACGACGAATTTCCTGTATAACACGCTTCAATCCATGGGGCTGACGCTCATTGACCACGTGATCGTCGGCAAGCAAACCGTCATGCCCATTCTTAACCGCCAGCAGGGAAATCTGCGGCCTTCTCCCATCACGGGTAAGGTCGACGAGGATTTTTACCGTGCGTTTTACGGCCGCTTTGACGAGCGCAATAAGAGATAATATATTGAAAAATCCCGTTTGACCATTGACGTTGGCCAAACGGGATTTTTTATGCGGGATCGAATTGGCTGTTATAAAGATTGGCGTAAAATCCGCCTTGCGCAAGCAATTCGTCGTGCTTGCCTTGCTCGATGACGTTGCCGTCCTTCATGACGAGAATGACGTCGGCGTCGCGGATGGTCGACAGACGGTGAGCGACGATAAAGCTGGTGCGGCCCTTCATCATGCGGGCGAAGGCGTCCTGAATTTTCAGCTCGGTTCTGGTGTCGATCGAGGAGGTTGCCTCGTCCAGAATGAGCATGGGGGGCAGGCACAGCATGATGCGCGTGATGCAGAGCAGCTGCTTTTGTCCCTGCGACAAGCTGCCGCCGTCCTCACCGATGACGGTGTCGTAGCCGTTGGGCAAGCGACGGATGAAGCTGTGGGCGTGGGAAGCGCGGGCGGCCGCGATGACCTCCTCGTCCGTCGCGTCGGGCTTGCCCATGACGATGTTGTCGCGGATGGTGCCCGAACGAAGCCAGGTCTCCTGCAATACCATGCCGTAATTGCGGCGCAGGGAATGGCGCGTCATGGCGCGGATATCCGTGCCGTCGACGCAGATGCTGCCGTCGTTGACGTCGTAAAAGCGCATAAGCAGATTGATCAGCGTCGTTTTGCCACAGCCCGTCGGGCCGACGATGGCTACTCTCTGACCGGGGGCGACGTCAAGCGTAAGTCCTTGGATCAGCGGGCGGGTGGGAACGTAGGCAAAGTGGACGTTGTTCAGCGCGACGGTACCATTGGCCTGTACAAGCTCAAGCGCGTCGTCGGGCTCGGCGACCTCTGCGCGCTGGTCGATCAGATCAAAGATGCGATCGGCGCAAGCCAGCGCGTTTTGCAGCTCGGTCACAACGCCCGAGATCTCGTTGAAGGGCTTGGTGTACTGGTTGGCGTAGGTCAAAAAGCAGGACAGCATACCGACGGTAAAGGCGGTCGGATTGGACAGAACGGTCAGCGCGCCCGTCAGGGCAACGCCGGCGTAGACCATCGAGTTGATAAAGCGGGTGCAGGGATTGACGAGCGATGAGTAGAAGATGGCCTTGAGCGAGCATTTGCGCAATCGCTCGTTGACCTCGTCGAAGTCGCGCAGGGCCTCATCCTCGTGCGAGAAGGCCTTGACGATCTTCTGGTTGCCGATCATTTCCTCGATCATAGCCGTCTGCTCGCCGCGCGTTTCGGATTGCTTCTTGAACATATCGTGGGTGTGGGTTGCGATGTAACGCGCCACGAACAGCGACAGCGGTGTGAGCAATACGACCACCAGCGTGATCAGCGGATGGAGCGTCAGCATGAAAACGAGCGTGCCGAGAATGGTCAGAACACCGGTAAATAACTGGGTAAATCCAAGCAGCAGACCGTCGGCAAACTGATCGACGTCGGAAATGACGCGGCTGACGATCTCGCCCGTGGGCTTGGTGTCAAGATAAGAGAGGGGAAGCTTTTGGATACGACGGAAGGCCGCACTTCTCGTGTCGCGTACGACCTCGAAGGTGATCTTATTGTTGAGCGTGCTCATCAGCCATTGCGAAAGGGCAATGATACCTGCGCACAGCGCGACGCGTAAAAGCAGGGGCACGATCGCATCGAAATGGACGTTGCCCTGATCGATGATATGGTCGATGGCATCACCGATGACGATGGGAATATACAGCGTCAGCCCCACCGAGACGGCGGCGAGCAGAGCGGAGGCGATAATATGCAAACGATAGCGGCGCAGATAACGAAGCACGGTGGCGAGCGTCTTGCGCGTTTGCTTTGCGGAGAGCTTTTGCTTTGCCATATCAGACACTCTCCTTTCTGAACTGCGACTCGTAGATCTCGCGATAGGTTTCGCAGCTGTTTAAGAGCTCGTCGTGCTTTCCGATGCCCGCGACCTCACCGTCGTCGAGAACGATGATGCGGTCGGCGTGCTGAAGGGAAGTGGCACGCTGGGATACGATGAATACGGTCGGCGCGTCGGGCATTTCACGAAGCGCACGGCGAAGTGCGGCGTCGGTCGCATAGTCCAGCGCAGACGAGCTGTCGTCCAAAATGAGAATTTCGGGCTTGCGGACAAGAGCGCGGGCGATGGTCAAGCGCTGACGCTGACCGCCCGAAAAGTTGCGTCCGTTTTGCTCGACGGGAGCGTCAAGCGCCCCCTCCTTGCCGCGGACGATCTCCTCCGCCTGTGCAATGCGAAGGGCGTCGTACATTTCCTGTTCCGTGGCGTTTTCGTTGCCCCAGCGTAGATTGTCGCGGATGGTGCCGCGGAACAAGACCGCCTTCTGCGGTACGACACCGATGCGCTCGCGCAGTCGCTCAGCCGACCATTCTTTGACAGGCGTGCCATTGACGAGAACTTCGCCCTCACTCACGTCGTAAAAGCGGGGAATGAGATTGACCAGGGTGGATTTACCCGAGCCCGTGCCGCCGATGACACCGATGACCTCGCCTCGCGCAGCGCTGAAGCTGACGTCGTGCAAAACGACGTCACCCGCACCTGCGTAGGCCATACTGACGCGGTCGAAGCGAACGACCTCGCCCTGCGGCTGGGGGGGATTTTCGCCCTCCTCGGGCACGTCCATCGTAGGCTCGACCTCAAGCAAGGACTGCACGCGGCGGCCGCAGGCGATGGCCTTGGTGATGGTAATGATCAGGCTGGCCAGCTTGATCAGCTCGACCAAAATCTGTGACATATAGTTGTAAAGAGCAATGACCTCGCCCTGCGAAATGTCGCCGCTGTCCACCTGCAGCGCGCCGACGTAGATCAGCACGACGATGGCGAGATTGACCAGCGCGTAAGAGAGCGGATTGAGCAGCGCCGAGATGCGTCCGACGCGGTTTTGAACGGTCGTCAGAAGCGCGTTGCGCTCCTCAAAGGTGTTGACCTCGTCCTGCTCCTTACAAAAGGCGCGGATAACGCGCACACCCGTCAGATTTTCACGCGTTGAGCCCGTGATGCCGTCCAGACGCTCCTGCACCTTTTTGTAAAGGGGAAGACAGACGAGCATAATGCCGAATACCACGACCGACAACACGGGAATGGTCACGGCGAAAACCGACGCGCTCGTCGGATCGACGGTGAAGGCCATGATCATGGCACCGAACACGACGAAGGGGGAGCGGAGCACCAGACGAAGCGTCAGGTTGACGCCCGATTGCACCTGGTTGACGTCGCTCGTCATGCGGGTAATCATGGTCGACGATCCCGCGCGGTCAAGATCGGAATAGGACAGCTTTCCAATGTGCGAAAACAGCGAATGCCGCACCTCGCTGGCAAAGCCGACCGCCGCCCGCGCTGCGAAATACTGGGCCGTGACGGCACAGATCAAGCCGATGATGCCCAGCGCAACCAGAATCAGGCAGTTCTTGTAAATGACGGCCTTGTCGCCATTCGCAATGCCCACGTCGATGATCTGCGCGACCACCAGCGGAACGAACAGCTCAAACGATGCCTCCAGCAGCTTGAACAGCGGCCCTAAAATGGTCTCCTTTGTATACGGTTTCAAAAATCTCAAAAGTTTTCTCATAGCGTGCCTTTCCTTGGCAAATTCTTCATAACGTATAGTATACCATAATTTGAGGAATTTGAAAAGGGCTTTTTTTATTTTTTCGACAGATACGGGGCAGAGGTGGGGCGTAATAAAAATTTTCCCCAATATGTCAAATATACTTGACACGCCGTCTTTGATATGATATAATCAAAATGTCAAATATATTTGACAGGAGGCGATGCTTATGAACGAAAAGATGAAAACGGCGCGGCAGAGCAAAGCGCTCTCCCAGGCCGAGCTGGCAAAGCTGATCGGAGTGTCCCGGCAAACGATCAATATGATCGAGAGCGGGGAATACAACCCGACGCTTGCGCTTTGCCTGAAGATATGTAAGGCGCTTGACACGCGACTCGACGACCTGTTCTGGGAGGATTGAATATGTTCTATGATGAAAGAATCAATGCCGAGTGCGGTAAGATGTATCAACGAGGCATTTTGTACGCTACCATCCTTACTGCCTTTTTTGGTGCTTTGCGCGCCGTGGAGCTGTACGCGCTGAACGCTTGGCAAGCTCGTTATTTGCTGACGGAATTGACTATCGTGATCAGCGGAATCGTTATTCTGTTGATCGGTCTTGCCCGCTTTGGCAGACAACGAGATGAGCGCGTGATATTTGAAAAGCACCGCTACTATCTCAACGCGGGAAAAGTGTTTTTGCTGTTGGCCTTGAGCGGCTACGTGATCTACGTACCGTTTTCATTGGGACGTAGCGCAGATAGTATGCCTCCCAACCAATTGATCCTGATGCTGGAGGCATTGGGATGCATCTATTTCTTTTACCATTTCAAAAATAAGGGCATCAATTTCAACTATTCTTTCATAGAGCAGGAGAAGTATTACGGGCGCGTGTTTGCTAACATCGGCAAAATGGCGGGCATACTTGCCATTGCGTTTTCCGCTTCTCTTATGATCGATTTTGTGTTACACCATTCGATCGTGAATTTTTTGGTCATCACGCTTGCCTATCTGTTTTCTGTGCTTGGCCTCGGGCTGGAATATTTGTTTATTTCTTGGGTTGAGCGCGTTTCTTATCATCATGAAAACGAAGCAACGCTCAATAAAGGAACGCTGATTGCAATGATCGCATATCTGATCATTCAAGGAGAACTTTGCGGCCTCGATTGTGTTTACTACGCAGTTGTGGAAAACGGACTTCAACTGTTTGATTCAATTGGAGAGGTCATTGCCAATATCAGCATGATCCGCCTGCAATTGTCGCTATTGTCTACTGTATTGTGGTCAATCTGTCTGTGTTGCTTTATGACGCAGATCAAAAAAAGCAAGCTGGCATGCCGTGCCATACGTGCGACGCTCACTTTGTCGGCAATTTCGGTGGCATGGACACTGTTTTTGCGCTACTATGTCGTCCGTTTTATCGATAGGATCATGCTGCAGACACAGGACACGCTGCTGTTCCATCGTATGTTGACGGCGCTCAATGCAGTGGCCGTTCTGATGAACATCTGCTTGCTGATTTTCCTTTGGATTTTTGTCATTGGGTTGATTGCCCATATCAAACTGCCGAGAGGGATCATAACCGTTCCTATTTTGCAAAGCGCGGCGATACTCATGATCTGGTTTTTGCAGTCGCAGAATTTGCTTACGGTATCTGTTTTTATTCAATCGGCTCTCACCCTGTCCTCCTTGATCGTTCTGACCGTCCTTCTCAACCGTCATTCTTACGGCGAGGCGATGCCACCCGAGACGGAAACGATCTACCAAATTGAATAACAAACAATCACCGTATGAGCGCATGCTTGTACGGTGATTCTTTTGTCGAAACGTCATATTGCTTCTCATTTTCGCATAGATTGAACCATCGGTAACGCCATAAAAAATCGGAAGTGCCATGGAAAGGAGCAATACACGCATGAATGATCATTACTTGCCCGAGGGGGCGCGGCTGGGAAGTGCCGAAAACAGGGAAGCTACCGCGACGATCAGCGCGCTGGAGCGGGCCATGAATACGGGAATGATACTGGAGGGCATCGCCACGCTGTGCGACCATTCGCTCAATCTGCACGTTGACGTCGGCGGCTTTGAGGGCTATATGCCGTATGAGGAAACGGTGTTCAATCCCGACGGACAGCCCATCAAGGATATCGCGGTCATCTCCCGCGTCGGCAAGCCCGTCTGCTTTCGGGTGCTGGGCGTCTTGCGAGACGGAGAGAGGGGCAAGCCACAGCTGTTGCTTTCCCGCCGCGCGGCGCAGATGGACTGCTACCGCGAGTTTTTGAGTGCGCTGATGCCCGGGGACGTCATTCCCGCCAAGGTCACGCACCTGGAGAGCTTCGGTGCGTTCGTGGATATCGGATGCGGCGTGGTGTCGCTGTTGAGCGTGGATTGTCTGTCCGTCTCTCGCATCAATCACCCACGCGAGCGGTTATCCACGGGCATGAAGCTGCGCGTCGTGGTCAAGACGATCGACGAGAAGAACGACCGCATTTTCGTCAGCCTGCGCGAGCTGCTTGGCACGTGGGAGCAAAACGCTGCCCGCTTTGAGGCAGGGCAGACGGTCACGGGTATCGTTCGCAGTGTCGAGGATTACGGTATGTTCGTTGAGCTTGCGCCCAATCTTGCGGGCTTGACCGAGCTGCGCGAGGAAACGCGAGAGATCGCTAAATCATGGGTGGGGCAAAACGCCGCCGTGTTCATCAAGAGCATTGTGCCCGAGCGCATGAAGATCAAGCTGGTGCTGATCGATACCTTTGCGGGGGCTCGCACACCTGCGCCGCTGACCTATTACATAGGCGACGAGGTCGAGCATATCGACCGCTGGGTCTATTCGCCTGCGGGGTGCCGAAAACGGGTGGAGACGGTATTTGAATAATAAAATCACAAAAGGGATGCCGAGGCATCCCTTTTTGTGTGGTCAATTTTTATTTTCCGTATTCAAAAACTTAAGCGTATCGTAGATCGTCCGTATGGGAATGAGCTCGATGCCCTCGCATTTGATGGCGCGCTTTTCGATGTTACGGTAGGGCACGATGGCGCGGCGGAAGCCGAGTCGGGCGGCCTCACGGACGCGAAGCTCCAGATTAGACACGGCGCGGCACTCGCCCGAAAGTCCAAGCTCGCCCACGGCGATCAGATCGTCGGGGATCACGCGGTCGGTGTGCGACGAAATGAGGGAGAGCGCCATGGCCACGTCGGAGGCAGGCTCGTCGATGCGCAAGCCGCCGATGACGTTGATGTAAACGTCGTTTTGCGAGAAGCGAAGTCCCATGCGCTTTTCCAGTACGGCCAGGATCAAGCAAAGACGGTTATAGTCCATACCGTTGTTGGTACGTCTGGGAGCGGGGAAGACGGTGGGGGAAACGAGGGCCTGAACTTCTGCAATGAGAGGGCGCGTGCCCTCCATGGTGCATACGGCACAGTTGCCCGAGATGTTCTTGGGACGGCCCGCAAGCAGCATTTCGGAGGGGTTGGAAACCTCGCAAAGCCCCGTGTCCGTCATCTCGAACACGCCGATCTCGTTGGTCGAGCCGTAGCGGTTTTTGATGGCGCGGATGATACGGTAGGACTGCTGACGCTCACCCTCGAAATACAGCACGGCGTCCACCATATGCTCCAGCACTTTGGGGCCTGCAATGCCGCCTTCTTTATTGACGTGACCGACCAGCATGATGGAAATGCCCTCGCTTTTAGCCTTGGCAATGAGCGAAAGAGTACACTCCTTGACCTGCGACACGCTGCCTTGCGTAGAGTTGGCCGTGTCGGAGTAAATGGTCTGGATGGAGTCGATGATGATCACGTCGGGCTTGACCTTGTCGGTCTGGGCGATGATGCGCTCCAGATTGGTCTCGGTCAGAATGAACAGATTGTTGCCGACGACGCCGAGTCGCTTGGCACGTAGCTTGAGCTGACCGCCCGATTCCTCGCCCGACACGTACAGGACGCGATGCCCCTGACCGAGAGAATCGCAGATCTGCATGAGCAAGGTGGATTTACCGATACCCGGCTCGCCCGAGAGCAAAATGACGGAGCCCGTGACAAGACCACCGCCGCCAAGCACGCGGTCAAGCTCGTTCATGCCGGTGGGAAAGCGCATATAGGAGGGCATGTCCAGCTCGTTGTAGGGAAGCGCCTCGCTCTCGGTGATCTGGCGCAGCGCGGCACGTTTGCTTGCGGCAGACGAGGTCGCGGCGGGTGCGGTTTCAATGACGTCCTCAACAAAGGAGTTCCAAGCGCCGCACGTGGGGCATTTGCCCAGCCACTTGGGGCTTTTCATCTCGCATTCCGAGCAGATATAGATGGTCTTGGTTCCTTTCATGGCGTGCGTCCTCCGTTTCGGGCAGAAAATCAATCGTACTTTGTTTTATTATAAAGCATTTCGGATCGAAAATCAAGTCCTCGGGCAAGAAAACCTCGGTTTTTGTCCACCAAGACGTGCTGTCGCTGTCCTTTGGCTGTTCCTTGATGGTCTGACGGATGGCGCAAAACAAAAGAAAGGCGATCTTTTGCTGATAGTCCGTTTGCTCGAGATTGGCGCATTCTTGTGCGTTGGACAAAAATCCGCACTCGACGAGTACGGCAGGACAGGCAAGGCGGTCAAGCAGGAAAATGCTCGAATCTGCCCGCTTGATCTTGCGGGTGTTGTCCTTTTGCAGCTGTGTTTGTACGGTAGTTTGAACATTTTGCGCCAGAGTGGAGGACAGAGGATGGTTGGGAGAGTAGTAGACCTGCAGACCTTTGTATTGCGTCTGCGTGAAAGCGTTCATGTGGATGCTGACGAACAGCGCGCCCGGCGTGCTTTGCCCGATATGCAATCGCGCGGCGAGATCCAGCACCTTCTTGCGGCCTTGATAATCGGTATTTCTGTCGTAGAGCAAAACGTCCTCCTCGCGCGTCAGCACGACGTTGATCCCGTCCGCCTCAAGCATATCGCGAAGCATGAGCGTGATGGCGAGATTGATGTCCTTTTCATAGACCTCGCGGCCGTCGATATGCCCGATCGCACCACCGTCCTCGCCGCCGTGTCCCGCGTCGAGAATGACGGTGTGATATTCCGCGTCGGAGGCGGTGGAAGCGGGGGAGGATAGCAGCGTCGGGTGCTGCTGACTCAACCAAAAAAACAGCGTCGCAAGCCCTGCTACTGCCAACAGCAAAAGCAGGACGAAGCCGACGTATTCGATCAGCGTGCGCACCGCCCGTTTTTCGTTTTGCTTCATATCCGTCCTCCGTGCTTCGTTTTCATCTACAACATATACGGATAGGGTATGTTTTATGCCTGAAAACACAGAAAGGGTGCCGCATTGCGACACCCTCTGTATGACAGTTGCTTAAATTACTTGTGTGCTTCGAGATAGTTAACAACGTCGCCGATGGTGACGAACTTGTGGAACTCCTCGTCTTCGATCTCAACACCGAACTTATCCTCGCACATCATAGCCAGGTCGTACAGCTCGATCGAGTTGATGTTCAGATCGCCCTTCAGTTCAGCCTCCATGGTGATGGCGCTCTCGTCCAGCTGGAGCTCCTCGACCAGCAGGCTCTTGAAAGTTTCAAACATTGGTTTGTCCTCCACGTTTTGGTATGTAATATGGCAGTATCTGCATATTCGCGTACTATTATAGCCTATCATTTTGCATTTGTCAATGTTTTTTTTCATTCTTTTGAAAAAAGTTGACCTGTCATCATCTTGAAGAGACGAGAAATCAAGCGAAAGGAAAAAGGATGAAAATGATTTTTTCAAAAAAAGACTTGCATTATTCAATTAAATCTGTTATAATAAATAAGTGAGCAGCGTCGGGCTGCGAAACGAGGTCATACCAGTCGGGGGAGTAGCGGAGCCCTGTACCTGAAATCCGCTATAGCAGGGATGGATTCCTCCTTTGAGGGCCGAGCGTTTTCGGTCTGAGTCGTAACTCTCGTGTTGAGAGATGGGTCTTGCGCAATCGGTGGCTGTGAACCATGTCAGGTGGGGAACCAAGCAGCATTAAGCAGTTTAGCCGGTGTGCCGCGAGGGCGCCTGTTTTGAGCGAGAGGTGCGTGCCTCGCGAAGGCGTGACGTTCGAGAAAGAGGTGTATGATCTCGTTTTACAGCCCGGTCTGCTCTATTTTTATACATATCACGCGGAGGAAAGTCATGAAGATTGGAGTCAGCAGCTATAGCTTTGGTCGTTATCGCAGAGCGACGGGAGCGTCGCTTTTGGACGTTTGCCGCAAGGCAAAGGAGATCGGGTTTGACGCGATCGAATTTATCACGCTGGACGGCGAGGATCATATCGCGCAGGCCAAGGAGCTGCGCGCGCTTTGCGCAGAGCTGGGGCTGGAGATCAGCGCCTATACCGTCGGTGCCAATCTGATGTCGGAGGACGTCGATGCCGTCGTTGCCAATTTGATGCATTGCGTTGACGTAACCGAGGCGCTGGGCGCCAAGATCATGCGCCACGACGTCTGCTATTCCATGCCCGCAGGCGTGAGCTGGGAGGAGGCTGTCAAGCAAATGGCGCCTCACATTCGCCGCGTGACCGAATACGCGAAAAGCAAGGGCATTCGCACCTGCACCGAGAACCACGGCTTTATCTTCCAGGACAGCTGCCGCGTTAAAGCGCTGATTGATACCGTCGGCGACGAGAATTATCGCTGGCTGGTCGATCTTGGCAACTTCCTTTGCACGGACGAGGCACCGCTGTCTGCCGTTCGCACGGCCGCGCCCTACGCCATCCACGTGCACGCCAAGGACTTCATTTTCCGTCCCGCGTCGACGCTGGATCCCGAGGGCTTTATCCGTACCCGCGGCGGCAATTTCATCCGCGGAACGGTGCTTGGTCACGGTGTCGTACCGTTGGCTGAGTGCGTAAAGCTGCTCAAGGACAGCGGCTATGAGGGCACGCTTTCGCTTGAGTTTGAGGGAATGGAGGATAATATTCCTGCGCTGGAGATGGGCTATCGCACCTTGCGTCGATTGGCCGCTCTGTAATACTGTAATTTTGACCGTAAGGAGTGTGAGCATATGCATCAGGCATTATACCGTAAATGGAGACCGCAGACGTTTGAGGACGTGTGCGGACAGGAGCATATCACCTCCATTTTGAAATATGAAGCCGACCACGGCGCGTTCAGCCACGCCTACCTGTTCTGCGGCTCGCGCGGAACCGGAAAAACGACCTGCGCTAAAATTCTGGCCAAGGTGGTCAACTGTGAGCATCCCGTTAACGGATCGCCCTGCGGCGAGTGTGCCGCCTGCCGTTCCATCGACAGCGGAGCCGCTACCGACGTGCTGGAAATGGACGCCGCCTCCAACAACGGCGTCGATAACATCCGCGATATCCGAGACGAGGTCGTGTTCGCTCCCAACGCGCTCAAGTACCGCGTGTACATCATCGACGAGGTCCATATGCTGTCGGGCAGTGCCTTCAACGCGCTGCTGAAGACGCTGGAAGAGCCGCCCGCTCACGTTGTCTTTATTTTGGCAACGACCGAGCTTCATAAGCTCCCCGCGACCATCATCTCGCGTTGCCAACGCTTTGATTTCCGCCGTATCGCCACGCCCGTGTTGCGTGATCGTTTGCTGCACATTGCCAAGGTGGAGGGCATTACACTGGACGAGGACGCCGCTACCTTGCTTGGCAAGCTGGCACAGGGCGGTATGCGCGACGCTATCTCACTGCTTGAGCTTTGCGCTGGCGCCCGCCGTCCCATTACGACCGATCTGGTCAACGAAACGGTAGGACTGACGGGCAGAGAAGCACTGCTTTCAACCGTCCGTGCTATCGCCTCGCGCGATTACGACGCCCTTTACGCCCGCGTGGCTGAGGTCGTGCAATCCTCGATGGATCTTGGCGTCTTCTGGCAGGATCTTATCTCGATCTACCGCGATATGCTGGTGGTCAAGACGACGCCCCGCCATGCTGAGTATCTCGACCTGACCGACGCCGAATGTGCACAGCTTCGCGAGGTCAGCGGTCTGTTTTCCAAGGAAACCATCCTGTATCATCGCCAGCTGTTGGACAGCGCGTATCTGACCATGCAGGGTGCCAATGCCTTGAAGCGCGTGACGGCCGAGTTGACCCTTACCCGTATGTGTGACGAGTCGCTCAGCACGACAAACGAAGCGCTTCTGTCTCGCATATCCAAGCTGGAGGAAATGCTGTTGTCGGGCCGCTTCAGCGCGCCCAAGGCAGGCGATCCCGACGACGAGCCGACGCCCGTGCAAGCGCCCGAGGTCAAGGCCGAGCAACCCAAAAACGAGCCTGCTTCTGCCGCAAAGGCGCAGGAGACCAAGCCCATGGTCGCACCGCGAACCGCGCCCTCTGCGGCTCCCGTGGATACCGCAGGCAAGCGAGTGCTTCGTCCTCTGCGAGCCTGGCAGGAGGTCGTTGAGCGCGTGACACAGCAGGATGCGATGTCCGCCTCCTTCCTCAAAACGGCGCAGGCCTATACCGAGGGAGAAAGAACCGTTATCGTTCGTTTTGAAAACGATTTTATGCTTATGATGCTCAACCGCGGCGACGCCAAGGATATGCTGCGCGGTGCACTGTCTGTCTGCTTGCAACGTGAGGTCAAGGAAAAGGATCTGATCTGCGAGGTCAAGCCCAAAGAGAACGCGGCAAGTGCCTTGGATGAGATCATTGAAGAACTGGATCAGGAATAAAAAAATTAACATATAACAAAGGAGAAATCACTATGAGAGCAAATATCCCGAAGGGCATGGGTGGCCCCCAGAATATGCAGGCAATGCTGCGTCAGGCACAGAAGATGCAGGAGGATATGGCAACGCTGCAGGCCGATCTCGACGCAAGAGAGTACGACGTCAGCGCAGGCGGCGGCATGGTCAAGGTGCGCATCAACGGTAAAAAGGAGATCCTTTCCATTGATATCAAGCCCGACATCGTCGATCCCGACGATATCGAGACGCTGTCCGACATTCTCGTCGCGGCTGTCAACCAGGCCATCACGCAGGTCGAAACGACCAACGCCGATGAAATGGGCAAGATCACGGGCGGCATGAATATGCCCGGTTTGTTCTGATATGGCCGAATATATGGAATCCCTCCAGCACTTGGCCGAGCAATTCGGCAAGCTGGAGGGCGTCGGCCGTAAAACGGCCATGCGATTGGCCTATTCCGTCGTGGATATGTCCGTCGAGGACGCGACTGCCTTTGCCGACGCCATTCGCGTTGCCAAGGAGCGGATCCATCTGTGTCCCGTCTGTCAGAATCTGACCGACAGAGAGCTGTGTCCCGTCTGCCGTGACGACTCGCGCGACCGCTCCACCGTCTGTGTGGTGGCCGATGCCAAGGCCGTTCTGGCGATGGAAAAGGTCAGGGAATACCGAGGTGTCTATCACGTCCTGCACGGGCTGATTTCGCCCATGAACGGCGTCACGCCCGACAATATCAAGATCCGCGAGCTGCTCACCCGCGTGGGTGAGGGCGAGGTGGAGGAGCTGATCGTTGCCACCAACCCGACCATCGAGGGAGAGGCGACGGCCATGTATATCTCGCGCCTGATGAAGCCGCTGGGCGTCAAGGTTACACGTTTGGCCTACGGTATCCCCGTGGGCGCCGATCTCGAATACGCCGACGAGGTCACCCTCTGCCGCGCACTCGAGGGAAGACGAAGCGTGGAGGATTGAGAGTTTTCTTTGCGAAAGGAGATTGCTATGAAGCGTAAATATCTTTGGATCACGTTGGGAATCGTTTGTTTGATCGCAAGCGTTTTGGTCATGGTATTTTACGTATATCCTCGTCAAAAGGCTCTGTCCGCGACGGAGTGGTATGAAGAAGATATCAGAGAAGTTGCAGGCGAGTATATGAGCACGATCGTTACGACGAATCAAAAGGTTCAGCCTTATAAATACCAATATTTCGATTACGATAAGACGATCGAATCAGAGAATCAAAACCGCGAGGACAAGCAATATCCGTTTTCCGCGGTCGAGGTTTATATCCGCGTTGACGGGCAGAAATATCAGTTGTATCTTGTCGTCGATGAAAGCGGAGCGTTGCGCGTGCAAACGCACAAGGTTAAGGATTGACTCCTTCAAAGGTAACGAATTTATAGTAAACTCCGCGCCAAACGGTGCGGAGTTTTATTTGTAACACGTTCAAAATGACAGCAGGCAAATTTGGGTGAAGCCTTGACTTTTTCGACTGTATTTGCTATAATTTTAACGATTAATTGCATGGAAGGAGGAATGCGCGATGAAGCTGCTTGCGCGCTATTTGCGTCCGTTTTACGGCTCGATGCTCATAGGCCTTATCATCAAGATCATGGGCACGTTGGTCGAGCTGGTCATACCGTATATCCTCAGCCATATCGTGGACAACGTCGTTCCTACGGGCGAGCTGAAGGCCATTCTGTTCTGGGGCGCTATGATGCTTGGTTGTGCCTTGCTTGCCATGATCTTCAACATCGTGGCTAACCGTATGGCGTCCCGTGTCGCGCGGGAGGGTGCGCGTGCGATCCGCCACGATCTGTTTGAGAGCACCATGCGGCTCTCGGGGCGGCAGACCGACCATTTTACCGTTCCGAGCCTGGAATCCCGTCTGACCTCCGATACCTATAATCTGCACCACTTTATCGGCATGATGCAGCGTCTTGGCGTTCGTGCGCCTATCTTACTGCTTGGCGGTATCATCGTCACGATGGCGCTGGATCCCGGCCTGACGCTCGTCATGATCGCCATACTGCCCCTGATCGCCTTGACGGTATGGCTCTTGTCCTCTCGCGGTATTCCGCTGTATACCAAGGTCCATCGTGCGGTGGACGGCATGGTGCGTGTCGTGCGCGAGGACGTGCAGGGCATCCGCGTCATTCTCGCGCTGTCCAAGCAAAAGTACGAGCAGGAGCGCTATGACAAGGTCAACCGCGCCCTGGTCGACGTTGAGAAAAAAGCGAGCATCACCATGGCCGCGACCAACCCTCTCATCAGCATGTTTCTCAATCTGGGCTTGGTGGCCGTTATCGTCGTGGGCGCGTTTCGCGTTCAAGGAGGTTTGTCCGAACCGGGTAAGATCATTGCGTTTATCCAGTATTTTATGCTCATTTCCAACGCCATGCTGTCCATCACCCGCATTTTCGTGATGTATTCCAAGTCGGCAGCGTCGGCAGAGCGTATCAGTGAGATTTTGAATACTCCCCACGAGCCGACGGTACATCGTGAGGAGCAGTATCCCTCCAAGCAGACGGACGCTCATATCACGTTTGACAACGTCAGCTTTTCTTACAACGGCCGATGCGACGATTTGAAAAATATCAGCTTTTCCTTGCCTCACGGCGGGACGTTGGGCATCATCGGGGCGACGGGCAGCGGTAAGACCACGCTCTTGTCCTGCCTGATGCGGTTTTACGACGTTACCAGCGGTGCGGTGTATATGGACGGCAGAGATATTCGAACCATGACCAAGGATGAGCTGCACGGCAACCTCGGCGTCGTCATGCAGAACGATTTTATCGTACGGGACACGATCGCGGAGAATATCCGCTTCGGCCGCGATATTTCGGATGAGGATATCCGCCGTGCCGCGCGCATCGCCCAGGCAGACGGCTTTATCAGCGAGCTGGCAGACGGCTACGATCACGTGCTGACTGCCAAGGGAACCAACGTCAGCGGCGGTCAGCGTCAGCGCATTTTGATCGCCCGCGCTCTGGCAGGACATCCGCACCTGTTGCTACTGGACGATTCTTCCTCCGCTTTAGACTATCGAACCGACGCCGATCTTCGTACCGCCATCCGAACGGAGCTGACGGATACGACTGTCGTCGTGGTCGCACAGCGCGTCAGCTCGGTACAGCACAGTGACCTGATTCTGGTGCTTGATGAGGGCGCCGTGGTCGGTGCAGGGCGGCACGAGGAATTGCTAGAGACGTGCGATATTTACCGTGAGATCAGTGAGTCACAGATGGGAGGTGGCTTCCTTGAATAAACCTTCTCCCATGGGACGATCGGCAAACAGGCCCGGCGGTGCGCCCGAGGCAAAAATGGACCGCGGCCGTCGCGCGCGTATTTCGCCGTATGCTCAAATATTTACTGCGATACAAATGGTTGGTGCTGCTGGCGTTTTCCATGATGCTTGCGTCCAATGCGCTGGCTTTGGTTGGCCCGCGTTTGTCCGGTATGGCGATCGACGCGATCAATCTGAAGACGGGCGTGGATTTTGACAGCGTATTTTTGTACAGCGCGGGTATGGTCGCGGTGTACCTCGTTTCGGCCCTGCTTGGGTATCTCACCGCCGCGCTGATGGTGCTCATCAGCCAAAAGGTCGTTTATACCATGCGCCGCGACGTGTTCAATCATCTGATGACGCTGCCGGTCAATTACATCGATGCCCACGCGACGGGTAATATCGTCAGCCATTTGTCTTACGACATCGATACCATTAACGCCTCGCTCTCGCACGACGTGGTGCAGGTATGCGCCAGCGCCGTGACCGTGGTCGGATCGCTCGTTATGATGCTGATCATCAAGCCCGTGCTGCTTTGCGTTTTTCTGATTACAGTCCCTATTTCGCTATTGTTCACCCGCTATAAGACCAAGAAGATCCGCCCCTTGTTCAAGGCGCGGTCTGCGCGTCTGGGCGAGCTTAACGGCTTTGCCGAGGAGATGCTGTCAGGACAAAAAACCATCCGCGCGTACGCACGCGAGGAGTCGGTCGTGGCACAATTTGACCGCCACAACGATGAGGCAGTGGAGGCCTATTATCGGGCGGATTATCAAGGAGCGATGATCGGTCCCACCGTCAACTTTATCAACAATCTCTCCATTGCGCTGATCACGACGCTGGGCGGTATCTTTTATATGCTGACGCTGAGCATGGGAGACGCACTATCGCCCGTGTTCTGTATCGAGCTTGGCGCCGTGTCCTCGTTTATCCAGTACTCACGTAAATTTTCTGGTCCAATCAACGAATTTGCCAATATTTTGAATGAATTGCAGTCCGCTATGGCGGCGGCCGAGCGCGTGTTTACGTTGCTCGACGAGCCGTCCGAGGTGCCGGATACCATTGACGCGACCGAGCTGAAGGATGCGGATGGCGAGGTGACGCTGGATCACGTTCGCTTTGGGTATACGTCAGATCGCGAGATCATTCACGATCTGTCCCTTCATGCGCCGAGAGGAAGTCTGATCGCCATCGTCGGCCCTACGGGTGCGGGAAAAACGACCATCATCAATCTGCTCATGCGCTTTTACGACGTGGACGGCGGCGAGATCCGTGTGGATGATATGCCGATACCGTCGCTCACGCGAGACTCGCTTCGTGGCGCGTACACCATGGTTCTCCAGGATACGTGGCTGTTCGAAGGAACCATCTATGAGAATATCGCCTACGGAAAGCCGGACGCCACCCGTGAAGAGGTCGAGGCCGCCGCAAGGGCCGCGCACGTGGACACGTTCATTCGCTCGCTGCCCAATGGCTACGAAACCGTGCTGTCGGATGACGGCGTTAATCTCTCCAAGGGACAAAAGCAGCTCATCACCATCGCGCGTGCAATGCTGCCAAAGTCCTCTATGCTGATCCTCGACGAGGCGACCTCCAACGTCGACTCACGGACCGAGAAGAAGATCCAGGAGGCCATGCTCTCACTGATGGAGAACCGTACCAGCTTTGTGATTGCCCATCGTCTTTCCACCATTCAGAACGCCGATCGTATCCTCGTGATGCGGGATGGCAATGTCATAGAGCAGGGAACGCATGAGGAGCTGTTGCGCATGGACGGCTTTTACAGTTCGCTGTATCACGCGCAATTCCGCTGAAACGAAGAGTATCGCAAAAACTTTTAAAAATATGTTGTAATTTTTCCAGTTTTATGATATACTAATTAATCGACCATTTGATCGATGATAAATCGCACATGAAAGGGGGTAATTTATCCCATGTTGGAATTAAAACACGTATCTTACGTCGTTCCCGCGGAAAACGATTCCACGGAAACGAAGGAAATATTACATGACGTCAGCTTGACCATCGACGAGCGCTTTGTGGCCATCACCGGCCCCAACGGCGGCGGAAAGTCGACGCTGGCTCGCGTCATCGCCGGTATCGCACAGCCCACCTCGGGCGAGATCTGGCTGGACGGTCAGAACATCACCAATCTCGGTATCACCGAGCGCGCCCGCCTTGGCGTCAGCTTTGCCTTTCAGCAGCCCGTCCGCTTTAAGGGTATCACGGTCAACGACCTGATCAACCTGGCGGCAGGCAAGAAGCTGTCGGTAGCGGAAGCCTGCGAGTATCTCAGCGAGGTCGGCCTCTGCGCCCGCGATTATATCAATCGCGAGGTCAACGCCAGCCTTTCGGGCGGTGAGCTCAAGAGAATTGAGATCGCGACCGTATTGGCGCGCGGCACCAAGCTGTCCGTCTTTGACGAGCCCGAAGCAGGCATCGACCTTTGGAGCTTTGGTAACCTTATCAACGTCTTTGAGAATATGCACGAGCGCCAGGGCGGCTCCATTCTGATCATTTCGCACCAGGAGCGCATCCTCAATATCGCGGACAAGATCATCGTCATTGCCGACGGCAACATCACGGCGGTTGGTAATAAGGACGAGGTGCTGCCCGAGCTGCTCCGTTCCTCTGCGGCGTGCCCTACGCTGCTCCAGAAATTGTCGTAAGGAGGGAACAGATATGAGCTTGAATGACATTCAAAGACAGCTTCTGCGCGAGATCGCAGATCTGGAAACCGTTCCCAAGGGCGCGTATAACATCCGCGCCAACGGCGAGAGCGCAGGCCGCTCCACCACTGCCAACATCGACATCGTCACCAAAACGGACAAGCCCGGCATTGATATCATCATCAAGCCCGGCACCAAGAACGAAAGCATTCACATTCCCGTCATCATCAGCCAGCACGGTCTGAAGGAGATGGTCTACAACGATTTCATCGTCGGCGAGGATGCCGACGTGACCATCATCGCGGGCTGCGGTATCCACAACTGCGGCGATCAGGACTCCTCCCACGACGGTATTCATTCCTTCTTCGTTGGCAAAAACGCCCGCATCCGCTACGTGGAAAAGCACTACGGTGACGGCGACGGCATCGGCGGCAAGATCATGAACCCTACGACGGTCATCGAGTTGGCCGAGGGCGCGGTCATGGAGATGGAATCCACCCAGATCAAGGGCATCGACTCCACCTCGCGCAAGACGGTGGCTAAGCTGGCAGACGGCGCGTCGCTGACCGTTCGTGAGAAGATCATGACGCACGGCGAGCAGCTGGCCGAGACCGATTTTGTGATTGATATGGACGGCGAGGATTGCGCCTGCCATCTCATTTCGCGCTCGGTCGCCAAGGACAAGTCGCGCCAGATCTTCCGCTCCAACGTCAAGGGTAACAACCGCTGCACGGGACACTCTGAGTGTGACGCCATTATCATGGACGACGCGCTCGTCAGCGCCATTCCCGAGATCACGGCAAGTCACGTGGACGCAAGTCTGATCCACGAGGCAGCCATCGGTAAGATTGCAGGCGAGCAGCTGATGAAGCTGATGACGTTGGGTCTGACCGAAAAAGAAGCCGAGGAGCAGATCGTCAACGGCTTCTTGAAATAATCGAATAAAACATCAGGGCGGATGCACGGTTGTGCATCCGCCCTTTGCTGCGGAATTATTTTGCTTCCTTGGTGTATTCCATGACGAACTTGGAGATACTGCCGCCCCAACCCATATTCGGGTTGCAGTTACGCAGACGGACGTAGACCGTCGTCGAACCGTAAGCCAACAGATTGACCTTGATCGCCTTTTCGTTGCCGCCCGTGGTCAGATGGGGGATCTTACCGCCCTGCGAGTAGTCAGCGACGATCTCGTAATTCGTGCCGTCAGCGCTGACCTCAAGGATGTAGTTCTGCGACAGGTAGAAGGAGAAATTGCTCGTGAGCATATCCTTAACGTTGAAAACGTAGATGAGCTCGCCCGCATTGTCGCAGTAACGAATGCCATTGTTGGAATTCGCGCTGTTGAATTCAATGAATTCGTTGTCTTCTCCGCTGTTGTTGGTTTTGACTGTTCTCTTGTAGGTGGAGATACCGTCCTTCGTGGAAACAATATATTTGCTTTCATCGTTCGAAGAGCTGCTGCCTCCCTTGGAGGGGATGTGCTCCGTCGTCGTGTTGTTACGGCCGGGGGCCTGGTCGACCTCGGGAGCATCTTTTCCGTCGATGGTGTAACGGATCGTAATTCTCGAGATGGAGCCGCCGTGGCCGCCCGAAGGAGAGGTATTACGCAAACGAACGTACAGTACGTCGTCGAGCGCATCGATCTGCTCGGGATAAACGGCGATCACGGTTGCGTTGTCCGCGTTGGTGATACGGTCAACCTTGCCACCCTCGGAGTAGTCTGCGATGATGGTCCAATCTTCACCGTCGGGCGAGATCTCGAAGATATAGTTCTGTGCGATGTTGAAGTAGTAGCTGGGATTGTCGTACTCGGTCAAATCGAATTTGTAGATGACAACGCCGTCGTTGTCGCAATAGCGAACGCCACTGTTCACGCCTGCCGTGTTTTTAACGATATATTTCTCATCCTGGTTTGTATCGTTGGTCAGAATGGAAACCTCGGCAAACTGGGTGTTGCTGGAGGAAATATCATTCTTATCGCTGCCAAAGGTGATGGTAACCTCCAGCGGGCTGGTGCTGCCGTCGAACATGATCAGAACGGAGTGGCTGTCAGCGTCGTAAGTGTACTTGAGAACGGAAACGTCCATGGACGTCTTGGTGTTGTAGATGTCGATCTTCTTGGGATATACACCGTCGGGCAACAGAATACGGTTGGATACGATGGTGTTGCCGGCGCTGGTGATGGTGTAGGTCATACGGTCGGCCTTTTCGGAGAGCGAGCCGTCCTGAATGTGACCTGCAGTATAGCCGAGGCGGGGAACGGAGAGATCCACGTCCGTAACGTCGCACAGAACGACGCTGTCGTTCTTGAGAATGGTGGGATTTTCAAGAACGGTCAGCTCACCGCTGTAAAGGTTGATGTAGGTACCTTCCAGAACCTGATTCTTATCGTATGCGTGAGCCGCTACGATGTTGTCGCGACGAACGAGCATCAGATCGCTTGCGCAGTATTCGTAATCAGTGTACTGAAGAGCATACTCGGTCAACGAACGCATCATTTCGGGGCCGAAGCGATTGCTCGAGAAGAAGGCAGAGGGGATACCGATAGCGATGAAGCTACCGTCGCCGACGGCCTCGTCGATACCGACAACGCTGTCGCCAGCCTTCAGAATCGGGTTGGATGAGCCTGTGAACGCGATGGTGAATTTGCGGTAGTTGGCGGCGAGCTTTTCGCCTTCAAACGCATCCTCAATCAACGATTCGGAAGAGGAGAGTGCACTGTTGCTGCCCGATACTGTCGTCGTTGTGATATCATCCAGACCCAGATGCTTGAGCAGGTTGTTCAGAGGAGTAACATCGTCCTTCCAGAAGAAGTAATCCTCAACGTCCCAATACTCGTTGGAGCCGGAGATGAACAGCAGCGTGCCACCCGCCTTGACCCAATCGGCAATGGCGATATTGATCTTTTCATCCAGCGGAACGTTGGAGTCGAAGCTGACGATCAAAAGGGTAACGCCCTCAAGATCCTCGGCGGACTCGATCTGGTCCATCGACTTCATCTTGGCGGGAACACCGTCGCGGACCAGCGGTGCAAGAAGGCCGTACAGACCGTCGGTCGTATTAAAGGCCCAGTTTCTGCCCGTATTCATCCAGGAAAGCGAGTCGGAGATCAGATAGGTGATACCGGGAGTACCTGCCTCGATGGTGACGGGCTTGCCGCCGATATTATTGAGTGCCTCAAAGATCTGAGACTGAATGGTACGGTAGTTGTTGGATACGTTGGCAAACGCGCGGTTGACCCAGGGGAGGATCTGGAAACGGTTGATCTCGGGCTGGAGCAGCGTTGCCGCGATGGACTGACGGTAGAAATACTGGCAATCTTCTTCAGTAGCACTTTCATTATCCATCATCGGGTCGGCAAGCGCGTAGAAGTTCAGACCCTCGACCGAGTCAACGTAGGAGGAATATTCGATGAATGCGTTGGTGAAGTTATCGGTGAAGTTGGTACCGCGGTAGGGGAAGGCGGTGTTGTGGGTATCCGACCAGGTCTGGCCGATGACACCGTCAAGCGCGCCCGTGGCGACGTAATGGTTCAGACCTGCGTCGATTGCCCAGTCGGAGTAGTTGACGGTACTATGGGTTGCGATGTAGATCTGCGTCGTGGGAGAGAGCTCTTTGACGCGAGCGGAAAGCTCAACGATAATGCGTTCAAACAGATAGGTCTTGAGCAGATTTGCCTTGAGCATATTTTCTGCAGAGGAAGCGGGGTCTTCCCACTCCTCATCGTAATATGCCTCCCATTCCTGCTTGAAGGATTCGGAATAACCGGCGGATGCCCACATTTCGGGCTCCTCCAGCGCGATAGTCTGAGGATGGCAAGCGATGATAACGGGCTTGAGCATTTCATCCCATACGTATTCGATCCAGCGCTCGGTGGGAACCATATAGTAGGAGCCGCCTGCGGGGTGCTCCAGATAAGCGCCCGAGCTGTTGGTCTGAATGTCGTCCTGACGTTTGAATTTATCAACGTAGGTCTTGGTCGCGCGGTTGATGGCGATCATCATATCCACGACGTAGGTGCCGGGCTTGTACCAGTCGGCAAAATTTTTATAGTTGGTAGAGTAGACCATAACGGAATCCGAGTGGATGCCGTACAGCTCGGAATACATGGTGCTGGTCTGGAAGGTGGTCATGACACCGTCGATCTCAAGACCCTTGTACTCCTGAACGTACATACCGTCCTTGATGGAATAAGTTGGCTTGACGTACTCCAGGGGCGTTGTGGTCGGTTTATCCTGATCGGGATACATGGGAAGCTCGGGACCAAAGGGATTGACGAGGGGAGGCTCGTAAGTATTCTTCAAAGAAAGGCTGGCGGAGATGGTAAGAGAACCTTCCTTGCCGCCTTTTTCCAGAATGTTGTTGATAAAGTAGGTCACAGCTTCAGCGGTTGCAGCATCGTCGTAGCCGATGATGACGACACGGTTGTTGGTGAACGAGATGATGTACTGGTTTTCGCCCAACTGCGCGTGTGCATCCACGCTTTCAGCGCGGTTGGTTCGGCCGACCAGGATCTCCAGCGTGTCGGTGGGCACGGGATCGTTACGGTTGACATAGTCGTCGCTGATGGGAACCTCTTTGAGTCCCGTCTTTTCCTTGATAGCTGCGCAAAGGCGAACGGCCGTCGTTCTGATTTCCGTCGATGCGCCGTCGGGGCGGACAACAGTGTAAGTCATTTTGCCGTCTTGGATCAATTCAATCAACTCCTCTTCCGGCTGTGGTTCAGGGTCGGGTTCATCCGGTTGCTGTGGCTTGCAGGCGACGCCGCTGAATAAAAGCAGGGCAGACAGCAGCAAGCAGAGCAGAGCACGCAGGAACGATCTGAAGTTTTTCATGGTTTGCTCTCCTTCATTTAGGAAATTCGGTGCGCGATAACCCACCGATAGGCTTAACATTTATTATACAAACAACTGCAAGTAAAGTCAACAAGAATTCCTTTTTTCGTCACTTTTACCATAAGAAAATTTTATATATTATATAAAATCCTAAATTTTTGTAAATGTTTTTAAATTTATTTGACTTATGGGAAAATTTGTGGTATTATATTAATTTGGATAGATATGATAGTTTGAAAGGAAGGAGAGCTCCGCATGATCATTCTGGGCATTGACCCCGGCATTGCCATTGTCGGTTGGGGCATCGTAGACTATACGGGGACCAAATTTTCCCCCATCGCCTACGGCTCGATCACGACGCCAAAGGAAATGACGACCGAGCAGCGTCTGGCGGAGATCTACCGACAGATGACCGACATCATCAACAAATATCATCCGCAGGAGATGGCGGTGGAGGAGTTGTTCTTCAACACCAACCAGACCACGGGTATCCGCGTTGCCGAGGCGCGCGGCGTAATCCTTTTGGCAGGGCACACGTGCGGACTTCCTATCGCGGAATATACCCCTTTGCAGGTCAAGCAAGCGGTGGTCGGATACGGCCGCGCCGAAAAAAAGCAGGTCATCACCATGGTCACCATGATGCTCGGACTTGCTAAGCCCCCCAAGCCCGACGACACGGCAGACGCGCTGGCCTTGGCCATCACCCACGCACACAGCGGCTGCTCACGTCTGGCCAAGTATTACAATCTGAAATAAACGGAGAAAACAGATATGTGGACATCGGAAAACTGGAAGGACTATGAATTGCTCGATACCAACGACGGCGAGCGTCTGGAGCGCTGGGGAAAGTATATCCTCATCCGTCCCGACCCTCAGGTCATCTGGCGCGGCGTTGCCAAGCATCCCGCCTGGCAGAAGGCCGACGGCATCTATCGCCGTTCCAACACGGGCGGCGGTCGTTGGGTGAAAAATAAAATGCCCGAGAGCTGGAATATCAACTACGGTGAGCTGGGCTTCGTTCTGCGCCCCATGGGCTTCAAGCATACGGGACTTTTTCCCGAGCAGGCGGCCAACTGGGATTGGTTTTCAGGACTAATCAAAAACGCAAACCGCCCCATTCGCGTGCTCAATCTGTTTGCGTATACGGGCGGCGCGACCGTCGCGGCGGCCAAGGCGGGAGCGAGCGTCGTCCACGTAGACGCCGCCAAGGGAATGGTCGCGCAGGCCAAGGAAAACGCCGCGCTGTCGGGACTGTCCGACGCGCCTATCCGCTATATCGTCGACGACTGCAAAAAGTTCGTTGAGCGCGAGATCCGACGCGGCAACCATTACGATGGCATCATCATGGACCCTCCCTCGTACGGCCGAGGCCCGGGTGGCGAGGTCTGGAAGCTGGAGGATTGCATCGACGAGCTGATCGGACTGACGGCACAGCTCTTGTCCGACAAGCCGATGTTCTTCCTCGTTAACTCCTATACTACGGGACTCTCTCCGCTGACCATGAGTTATCTGATCGACCTGAAGGTCAAGTCGCGCTTCGGCGGTAAAACCGAATCGAGCGAGCTGGGGCTTCGCGTGACGCAGACGGGCGCGTATCTGCCTTGCGGCGCAAGCTCGCGCTGGACGGTCGATTGATCGCACCCGCACAGAAAGGAAGGAAAATCAATGTCGCAGAGTTGGATTCGTACGGAAAATCTGACTTATTCCTATCAGGATGATTCCACGGGCGAGGATCAGCCCGTATTGCACGGCATCGATCTGACGATCGACTGTGGAGAATATATCGCCATCATCGGTCACAACGGCTCGGGCAAGTCCACGCTTGCCAAGCTGCTCAATCTGGTGCTGGAGCCGACGGACGGTGCTATTTACGTTGACGGTAAAAACGTCAGTTCGCCCGACATGACGGACGAGGACGTGTTCGCCCTGCGCCAGAAGGTCGGTATGGTGTTCCAGAATCCCGACAACCAGCTGGTGGCAACCGTCGTCGAGGAGGACGTCGCCTTTGGCCCCGAGAATCTTGGCGTGCCCTCGGCGGAGATCCGTCAGCGCGTTGACGATGCGCTGGCTATGGTCGGCATGACCGAATACGCCAAGCACGAGCCGCACCGCTTGTCGGGCGGACAAAAGCAACGCGTGGCCATCGCAGGCATTATCGCCATGATGCCCGAGTGCATGATCTTTGACGAATCCACCGCCATGCTCGACCCGCTTGGTCGTCGCGAGGTGCTGGATACCATGGAGATGCTACATCGGGAAAAGAATATCACCATCATTACCATTACGCACCATATGGACGAAGCGGCGCGCGCCGACCGTATCATCGTGCTGGACGACGGCCGCATTTTACGCGACGGCACGCCCGAGGAGATCTTCTCCGATCCCGAGCCGCTGATCGCGGCAGGGCTGGACGTTCCTCAATCGGCCGCCCTTATCCACCGTCTTCGCAAGCAGGGAATCGAGCTTCCGGGTAAGATCGGAACGCCCGACGATTGCCTTGAAACCATTTGTGCGTTGTTTGAACAGTAAAAACCGAAAGAAATCAGGTAGCTATGTCGAAAATTACGTTAGAGAATATCAGTTACGTGTACAGTCCAGGCACGCCGTTTGAAATGCATGCCCTTACGGACATCAATCTGAATATTCGCGAGAACGCCATCACGGGTCTGATCGGCCATACCGGCTCGGGTAAATCCACGCTGGTGCAGCTGCTCAACGGCCTGACGCGTCCAACGAGCGGACGGGTTTTGCTGGATGGCAAGGACATCTGGCAAGAGCCCAAAAAGATCAAGCTCGTTCGTTTTCGCGTTGGACTCGTCATGCAGTATCCCGAGTATCAGCTGTTTGAAGAAACGGTTCGTGCGGATATTGCGTTCGGTCCCAAGAATATGGGCTTGTCTGCCGAGGAGATCGCCGAGCGCGTGAGCGAGGCGGCAGCCTTGACGGGGCTTGACGCGTCCCTTTTGGATCATTCGCCCTTCGATCTGTCGGGCGGTCAGAAGCGCCGCGTCGCAATCGCAGGCGTGATCGCCATGCGCCCTGAGGTACTGGTGCTTGACGAGCCTGCGGCAGGTCTTGACCCCCGCGGCCGTGACACCATTTTGAATATGCTGCGCGACTATCAGCAAAAAACGGGCGCGACGGTCATCATCGTCAGCCACAGCATGGAGGATATGGCACGCTTTTGCGACGATATTATCGTGCTGGCGCACGGCAAGCTTGTCATGCAGGGACGCGGGCACGAGGTATTCGCACGCTCGCAGGAGCTCTCCGACGTCGGGCTGAATATACCCGAGATCTCGCGGTTGTGCCTTTCGCTTCGTGAGCGCGGCATTCCCGTGGACGACGGCATTTTCACGGTCGAGCAGGCCGAGCAGTGTCTACTTCGTCTGCTTGCTTCGCGCAAGCAGGGAACGGAGGGACGTGCATGAAGAGCATCACGCTTGGCCAGTACTATCCCGCCGATTCCATTTTGCACCGTCTTGACCCGCGCATGAAGGTCATTCTGGCCGTTCTTTATATCGTGGCGACCTTCCTTTGCAAAAACGTTTTGAGCTTTGCGGCCTTGTTGCTTTCGGCGATCGTTTTGATCCTGATCAGTAAGATCCCCATGAAGCTGGTGCTTGGCGGCATCAAGGCAATTCTCTTTATTATGGCGTTTACCGCGCTGATCAACGTGTTTTTCACCAAGGGCGAAACGCCGCTTGTTGAGTGGCGCTTCATCCACATCTACGCCGAGGGACTTTGGCAGGCGCTCTTTATGATCGTCCGCATCACCGTGCTGATCGTTGGCACGGGTATGTTCCTGACCTATACGACCACTCCCATCATGCTCACCGACGCACTCGAACAGCTGCTCGCGCCCTTGCGCGTTCTGCACGTTCCCGTGCACGAGTTCGCCATGATGATGACCATCGCCCTTCGCTTTATCCCGACGCTGGTCGAGGAGACCAACAAGATCATGTCGGCGCAAAAGGCGAGAGGTGCCGATTTCACCAGTGGCTCTCTGATCTCGCGCGCCAAGGCGCTCGTTCCCATTTTGATTCCGCTGTTCGTTTCGGCCTTCCGCCGCGCGGATGAGCTGGCGACGGCCATGGAGTGCCGCTGCTATCACGGCGGTACGGGACGTACGCGCATGACCATTCTCCACTATAGCCCCAAGGATTTTGTCGCACTTGCCGTTATCGTCGTCTTTGGCGCGGGCATTATCGTGCTCAATCGACTTGGCATCGGCTATACCATGTAATTTTCAACGAAAGGAAACGGACAATGAAGGCAATGATCAAGTTCCGCTTTGTCGGAACGGCCTACAACGGCTATCAGGTACAGCCGGGCAGCATCCCGACGGTTCAGCGTGCCCTGAACGAAGCCACTCGCGCCTTGTTCGGCTACGATTGCGACGTCATGGGCTGCAGCCGCACCGATGCGGGCGTTCACGCCCGCGCCTTTTGCGCCGCCGTTTCCAAGAAAGGGCAGCGCGATCTGCCCACCAACATCGCCGCGCCCAATATTCCGCGCGCGCTGTGCAATTATCTGCCAAACGACATCGCCGTGACCGACGCTTGCTTCGTTCCCGACGATTTTCATCCTCGCTACGCCGTCGCGGCCAAGGAATACGAGTATCGCTTTTATTCCTCGCCCATCCGCGACCCGTTTGAGGATATGCGCAGCTGGCACATTCCGTGTCCGCTGCTGCCCGACGCGATCGAGCGCATGAACCGCGCGGCCGCCTGCTTTGTCGGCACGCATAATTTTGCCTCGTATATGGCGCAGGGCTCCAAGATCACCGAGCCGACGCGCACGATCGAGTACGCCACGGTCGAGCGGCAGGGAAGCATCATTTCCTTCCGTGTCTGCGCGGACGGATTTCTCTATAATATGGTGCGCATTATGGCGGGAACGCTGTACGAGGTTGCCGTCGGACGCAGACAGCCCGAGGACGTCGCCGCCTCGATCGAGGCGCGGGATCGCGTAGCCGCAGGCCTGACCGCACCGCCGCACGGACTGTATCTGTCCCGCGTGTTTTATCGCAAGCCCGATATTTTGCCCGCCCATTGGGAATAATCGGGAGGCCATTCCATTACGTTTTATAGGAGGATCGCATGAGAAAATTGCCGCATGTCAAATCGTTGCTTTCCCTGCTGCGCGGCAAGCGTCGTGCCGATCCCCAAGCCGTGGAAGCGGACGGCATGCCCAATATCGCCGAGCACGTCACCGACGCGGGCTACTATCAGGAGGTTTCCTTCCGTTACAGCTCCGCGCAGGTCGTTTGCATCATGCTGCTTGCCGTTTTTCTGGCGGTCTCGCTCATGACCAATGCCTCGCTTTTGTCCGCGGATAATTTCATCTATTTCGTCAAAGACCTTGCCAATTCGGTTTCCTTGCGCGAATCCGAGGCCAAGGACACCATGGTGTTCTCGGCTGACGAGAACAATCAGCACGTGCTCTATCGCGACGGCCTAGCCGTACTCGGTCAGCAAAAGCTGACGGTATTCACCGCCACAGGCCGCGAAGCACATTCGCATCTGCTGTCCTACCGCCACCCCCGACTTGCTTCATCGGGACGCTATCTGGTCGCGTACGACCTCGGCGGCAAGAGCGTCAGCCTTTACAATTCCTTTACCCGCGTCAAGGAGATCACGACCGAGTATGCTGTCCGATTCGTTGAGGTCTGCAATAAAGGCTACTACTGTGTGATCACCGACGGTGCTGAGTACGCCAGCGAGGTCGTGCTGTATGACGAGAGTCACCGCAGAATCAATCGCTACCGCATGGAAGAGTACACGCTGTGCGCTGACATCAAGCAGGATGCGAGCGAAATGATGCTGGTATCCGTGTCGGCGGAGCAAGGGCGTATGACGACGCACGTCGCGTTTGCCGTTCCCGGCAAGAGCGAATGGAGCCGTCGGTTTGCCATCAGCGACGCTTATCCCGTTGCTTGCCATTATACGGACGAGGGAAATGTTTTACTGCTGACGACCGATTCGCTTCGCTTATACAGCGCTGACGGAGAACTGTTGAATATGCAGCTGTTGGGAGAGGCGGATATCCGCTCCTTCCGCGTTGATGAAAACGGATGCGTCCTGATCGCACGCGCCAATGCGTACGACGCGACCGCCCGCGTGATGGCGTTTGACAAAACGGCCAATCAGGTGTATAATGTTCTTGTCGAGGAGCATGTGTATGATGCGTGCTGTCTGAATGGCACGCTGGCCGTCCTGAGCGAAAAAAAACTGACCGTTTATCGGGATCAGTCAAGCGAGCAGGCGATCGTGCTGAACGTCCATGGTAATTACAGCAAAGTACTTGCCTACGAGGAGACGGGAGAGTTTTTGCTTTGCGGAGAAGCAAAAGCCATCGTTGTCAAGCCTGAATAATAAGGAGTCAATTTATGAAATATTTTCTTGATATATCATTGCTGCTGATTCTCGTGACAACGATTGTCAGCAACTGGCAAAAGGGATTCACACGCTCGATATTGGGAGCGGCAAAAACGGTCGTTGCCATTCTTGCGTCCTATTTGTTTGGTCCGCCTGCGTCCGCTTGGGTGTCGGCACACCTGATCACGGATCGCGTGACCGATACCATCTACGAGCATTTGCTGACGGCGCTGGAAGCGGGCTCGGAAATGGTGGATCTGACGTCTATACTTGAAAGCCTGCCGTCTTGGATGTCTATGCTTCTTGAAAAGGCGGGAGTTGATCCGTCGACGATCCTTGAGGAAGCTTCCGGCTCGTCGCAGTCGCTGCAAGAGCTGGCACACTTTCTTGCGACCCCCATTTCCAAAATGATCTCTGATATGATCGGATATACCGTCGTATTTCTGATCGCCATGATTCTTTTTGCTATCGTGGCGTATATTCTCGGTAAGATCGTTGAGCTGCCAATTCTGCGTCAGATCGACCGTACCATGGGACTCGTTCTCGGCGTTTTCTGCGCGTTCATCTACGCTTCCGTATATACGCTGCTGGTGTATGCGCTTCTGACGCTGGTCGAAGGGCATTACGAGAGTGTTGCCTTCCACGCGGCGTTTGAGCAGACGTGGCTGTTCAAGGTGTTTTACGATATTAACATCTTCCGTTGGATGTTCAGTATCGGTTAAATTAATTCTCAAAAATGAAAGGATCGCTAAGCGTCTATGACGCGAGGCGCTGGTATAAATATTATGGTAAAATGTGCAAGATGCCGCAAGCGTCCGGCTATGATCTTCGTGACCAAGGTTGAAAACGGTCAGAAGTCGAGCGAGGGCCTTTGCATCGTATGTGCCAAGGAGCTTGGCCTGCCGCTTGAAAACATGATGGGCGGCGCACTTGATAAGCTCGGCCTGACGCCCGATCAGCTGGCAAGCATGAGCGAGGAAATGGAGCAGATGTTCGAGCAAGGCTTGGGTAACGTGGACGGCTTGGAGGAGCTTGATGAGGCAGACGATGCCGATGAAAACAACGAGGGTGCCGACGCCGCTGAAACCAAGAAAAAGGGAAGCGAGCATATCGTTCCCACCTTTGATTTTCGCAAGCTGTTCGAGCAAGCAGGCTTGATCTCGAACGATAAGCCCAATGCCCCCGTCAATCAAAATGAGAATGCGGGCGACAAAAAGTCTGCCCGCGGCGAGCGTGCCTCCAAGGACCCCGAAAAGAAGTATAAGTATCTGCCCGCCTACTGCCGCAATCTGACCAAGAGCGCAAGAGAAGGCAAGCTCGACCGCATCATCGGCCGAGATAAGGAGCTTGCGCGCGTCATTCAGATCCTTTGCCGCCGTCAGAAGAACAATCCTTGCCTGATCGGTGAGCCCGGTGTCGGTAAAACGGCCATTGCCGAGGCGTTGGCTCTGCGTATTGCGCAGGACGACGTTCCTTACAAGCTGAAAAACAAGGTCGTGTATCTCTTGGACCTGACCTCGCTGGTCGCCGGAACGCAGTTCCGCGGACAGTTTGAGGCGCGTATCCAGGGACTCATCAATGAGATCAAGGACGCAGGCAACGTGCTGCTTGTCATCGATGAGGTACACAATCTGGTCGGTACGGGCAACTCGGAGGGCAGCATGAACGCCGCCAATATTCTCAAGCCCGCGCTCTCCCGCGGTGAGATCCAGGTCATCGGTGCGACGACCTTGAACGAGTACCGCAAGTTTATCGAAAAGGATGCCGCGCTGGAGCGTCGCTTCCAGCCCGTGATCGTCGACGAGCCCTCGGTGGAGGAAACCGTCGATATGTTGCGTGGTATCAAGCATTATTACGAAGAGTTTCACGGTATCATCGTACCCGACGAGTTGCTGCGCCGTACGGTCGTGCTGTCCGAGCGCTATATTACCGATCGTTATCTGCCCGACAAGGCGATCGACCTTCTGGACGAGGCGGCATCCTATCTGTCGCTCAATACGGCCGTGATCAACGAGTCCTACGACATTCGCGACCAGCTGCTCAAGCTCAAGGCCGAGCGCGAGGCACTGGAGGCGCAGACGGGAACGCTGGACGGCGTGGATGCTCAGCGCAATTACGAGCAGATCGCGCATTTGCGCGGCAAGGAGCTCAAGCTGTCTGCCAGATTGCAGGAGATCGAGCCCGAGTGTGCCAAGGTCGAGCTGACGGTCGAGCAGTTGGCCGCCGTGATCGAGGTCTGGACGGGCGTTCCCGCCAGCACCATCAGCGAAAACGAATTTGAAAAGCTGTCCAAGCTCGAGGATAAGATCAAGTCGCGTATCATCGGTCAGGACGAGGCCGTCCACGCAGTCGTCCGCGCCATCAAACGCAACCGTGCCGGTATTTCTTATAAGAGAAAGCCCGTGTCCTTCATTTTTGCAGGACCTACCGGCGTGGGTAAGACCGAGCTGGTCAAGACCATCGCCTCCGAGCTGTTCCATACCCCCGAAACGCTCATTCGTCTGGATATGTCCGAGTTTATGGAAAAGCACTCGGTTTCCAGAATTATCGGAGCGCCTCCCGGATACGTTGGCTACGACGAGGCAGGGCAGCTGACCGAAAAGATCCGCCGCCATCCTTATTCCGTCGTGTTGTTTGACGAGATTGAAAAGGCGCACCCCGACGTGCTCAACATTCTGCTGCAGATCCTTGACGACGGCCGCATCACCGACGCGGGCGGTAAGACGGTCAATTTTGAAAACGCGATCATCGTTATGACCACCAACGCAGGCTCGGATCGCACCTCCTCTGCCATCGGCTTCTTTGACGACGGTAAGTCGCTTGCCGAAAGCAAGACGGAGAAGGCGCTTTCGACCTTCCTGCGCCCCGAATTTATCAACCGCGTCGACGAAATTATCACCTTCCGTTCGCTGGACGAAAAGGACTTTGCTCGCATTGCAGGCATCATGCTGGGCGATCTTGCCCACGCGCTGGAGGAAAAGGATATGCACTTCACCTATACCCCCGCGGCGGCGGCACTGATCGCAGAAAAATCCTATTCGGTCAAGTTTGGCGCCCGCAATATGCGCCGCTATATTCAGCGCGAGGTAGAGGATGCGTTGGCAGAAAAGCTGCTGGCAGACCAAAAGCATGCCATCACCCAGATCCGTCTGTCGGTCAGCGGCGGACGCCTGACGCTGGATTGCATGTAATCGACAATTAATGAATGATACTCAAAGGAAAGGAGGACAGATATGAAGCAACAGCCGCTGTGGCACACCATGTCGGTGGCCGAGGTCGAAAAACGTCTGAAAACAGACTGCGACAACGGACTGACACCCAAAATCGCTCGTACCAGATTACAGCGCTTCGGGCGGAATGAGTTGTTCATTCCCGAGCCGCGCAGCATCAAGCGATGCCTTATGCGCATTCTGTCCGACGTTTCTCTTTGGGTGCTTGTTTTTGTGGCATTGATTGCACTGTTTTTCGGCCGATTTGCCACGGCACTGACGGTGCTGTTCGTTTTGGTATTGAGTTGTACCGCCAGTACGATTGCATACGTCAAAACCAACCGCATCAAGGAAGCGATGAGCAGCTATTCCGCTCCGCGCGTACGCCTTATGCGCGGCGGAAGGGAATTGATTTGTGATGCTGCGAGCGTCGTCCCCGGGGACGTGCTTTTGCTGCGCGTTGGCGACGTGGTACCTTGCGATGCAAGATTGATTGATTCTGACGCTGCTTTCTGCGTGCTGACCTACCGATGCGATGAGGAAGGGAAGATATCCTATCTGCCTTGCCTTAAGGACGCGACGGCTCTTTATGACGAGGCCGATGACGGCAACGTTCTCAAGCGAGCCAACATGATATACGCCGGCTCCGTCGTTCATGAGGGAGAGGCGCGCGCGATCGTGACCGAGACGGGCGAGGCCACCTATATCGCCATGGAGCTTGGCCCTCATCCTCTGGCAAATCAGGTGGGTGAGCCTACCTATCTTAAGCCCATGCGCAAATACATGAATCGTTACAGCCTGATCATGTGTGCGCTTATTCTGCCCGTGACCATTATCGGTATTTTCATGGGCAAGGGAAATCTGGACATTTTGGACGTCCTGATGTTGATTCTGTCTTTGGTTGTGTCCTCTATGAGTGAACAGCTCATTTCCATGGGACGTATCGTTTGCGCTTGCGCGATCATCCGCGCCTCTTACGGTACCAATCACAACGATACGGCTATCATTAAAAATTATAAGGCGATCGATACGCTGGGACGTGTGGACGAGCTGTTCCTGTTTGGCAAAACAGCCTTGTCCGACGGACATATGCACCCGTACGCTGCTTATACGGCAGAGGGACTATCCATTGGCCATAAAATGAAAAATCGTGCCGTGGCACAGCTGTATGAAACTGTCTATCGTTACGAGCGCTGTATCGCTGAAAATAACGTCATGGACGAGGATGATTATATCAATGCCACCGAATGGTCCAATGCGGTAGATGAGCTGGGAGATCTGTTGTCCTTTGACCGTGCCTCGGCCGATATCCGTACCATTTCACTGCGCCCGATGCCTGCCGCCCCCGAGTGGGTGGAGGTCGTCATGCGCCGTCCCGGCGATCAACCCGAACGCCGCTTCCGCATTCATCGTTGCACTCAGCCCGAGCCGCTGCTGCGCTGTAATGCCAGCAATAAGGGCGGCAAGACGGTCGCGTTGGATCATGATGCGCGTCAAATGCTGTTTGACGTTTTTTGCCATTTGAAGAACCAGGGAACGGACGTATGCGCATACGTGCGCGAGGAACGAGGCTACGTTATTTTCGAGGGCATCCTTTCTTGCCGTGAGGCGTTTGATCCCAAACTTCGTGAAACTCGTCGCCGCCTGGAAGAAAGTCACGTCCGCGTGTCGCTCTTTTTACCCGAGGAAGGGGCGTCGTATATGAATTATCTGATGTCCGCCGGCTGGATCGAATCGGAAAAAGAGGCGGTCAATGCCTCGGCCGTTCGTCAACACGGCAAAACGCTTAATGATGTGTTTGGCAAAAAGCGAGTGTTCCTCGGGTTTTCCGAGCAAGAGATCGCCGAGCAGATCGCGCTGTGTCGTGAAAGCGGCAAGCTGACGGCAAGTCTGGGACTGCGTCACGGTGAAGCGCCGTTGATGAATCCCGCAAACGTATGTATCAGCTGTGAGCCGCGCGAGTATAGCACCAACGTTCAAAACGAGCAGAATATTGAACCTGTATCGGCGCAGGCCGCAGAGGAATGTGATCAATCGGTTCGTCGCAATTCGGACGTTCTGATCCGCCGCGCAGGTCCGGACGGTGGTGGTCTTTCAGGCATTGCAAACGCCATCTATACCGCCCGTTCGATCAGCTTCCGTATGATGCTGACGATGCAGTATTTGCTGGTTGCCCAGCTGTTACGTATGACGCTTGTCATCGTGCCGCTGGTGTTCGGCTGGCTGACCATCTCGCCCGCGTTGCTGCTGATCAGCGGCATTGTCGTGGATCTGGCTTACATTCTGGTCTGCGCGCTTCATCATTGTAGGCCCGACGTATTGCGTGATCCGCCCGACTATGATCGCTTCTTTAAAGCCCCCTTGCGCAGCCGCCCCGACTGGGTATGTGCTACGATTGTCAGTGGCTTGTTTATCGTCCTGACGGGCTGGATCCTGAAGGGAACGGGAACCGCCATGCAATCGGGCGGACTGTCGCTGTATATGTTCCTTTGCTTGTTTGTCGTGCAGAGCTGTCTGCTGTTCTGCCTGCTTCGCACGGCCGGTTCGTTTGCCGGGCATTGGAAGTCACACGCCGCGTCGCTACTGGTCTTCTTCGTTTTGCTTGGTCTTCTTGCACTTATCTTGTTCATTCCGCCCGTGGCTTCTTGGTTCGGCGCTGACGGATTGTCGGCCATCATCGCCGTGTTTGCGATCATTTCGCCCTTGTATTTGCTGGGAAGCTACTTTATTTCGCTTTCCTACCGCAAAAAATTCTTGGTCGGCATGCACCGCATTTTCCGCAATTTCAAAAAATCAGGCAAGAACTCGCCGCCCCGTGAATAAACTGAAGCAGGCACGCTTGCGTTTCGCATCCGCTTGCCAATTTGACGGGAGGTGGGAAAGTGCCACGCTGTACCACGGTTTCACTGAAAAAGAAAGAGATCATCAATTTGTGCGACGGCTCGCGACTGGGCTTTGCGACCGATTTTGAATTCGACCCAAAATGCGCCACGCTGACCTCCTTGATGGTGCCGCGCCAGGGATGCGGCTTTCTCGGCCTTGGCAAAACGGAATATCTGTTTATTCCGTGGTGCAAGATCGAGTGCATTGGTGAGGACACCATTCTCGTGCGCCTGACACCAAACGAGGAGGAGGCGCTGACCTCGCCCATTTGCCATGACGGATGTGAGGGGAAAAAGAAATGAAAGACATAGAGGACATTATGGAATATTTGTCTATACAGCTTGACGTTTATCGTGACAAATCTTCGAAACCCCAAATTTTGACCTTTAGACCGAATGAATATTTTGATCTGGATGAAGGGGAGTGCGTGGATGTTGATAGCGCTCCCAAATATTCCCATCTGTGCGATTACGTTTCCAATGCTCAGAATGTTGTGCGATTGGTCTTGAACATTCGAAATTTAACCAATGGAAAATCCCTGAGAATTGATATGGTATATCAAAACAATCAGAGCACAAGCGTTGCGACACGAAGTGAATATGAAGGGGAAGATTTGACGTACAAAGAAATCATTTACGAGTCAAAGCTGCCTCAAGGTTTGGTTGCCGACGGTTGTGCGTACGATCTTTGTCGTTTTGTTGTTCATGGCAGTGAAACTAAATGCATATATCACGCAATATTTCACTATACCAACGGCGGAGAAGAGATTGAACATAGAATTATCTGATTTTAATTGTTAACAAATTGTAAATTATAGCACATTCTGTTGAAAGTTGGAACGGAATGTGCTATAATTTCTTGTAATTGCGGAAATTGCGAAAAATGCGTCCGCAATGCAAAAAAATACACACACATAACGGCGTGCGTTCGGTGCCCAAACGGGTGATGAGCACGAAACTTATGTGGTGGAAAAACCGAAGGAGGACATTGAAATGTCTATCATTACCATCAAGCAGCTGCTTGAAGCAGGTGTTCATTTCGGACACCACACCAGAAGATGGAACCCCAAGATGCAGGAGTACATCTTCACTGAAAGAAACGGCATCTATATCATCGACCTGCAGAAGACGGTCAAGAAGTTCGAGGAAGCTTATATGTTTGTCCGCGAGCTGTCTGCGCAGGGCGGCACCCTTCTGTTCGTCGGCACCAAGAAGCAGGCGGCAGAGGCAATCAAGGAAGAGGCTACCCGCTGCGGTATGTACTACGTGAACAACCGTTGGCCCGGCGGCATGATGACCAACTTCAAGACCATCAAGAAGTCCATCGCTCGTCTGAACAGCCTGAACAAGATGCAGGAGGACGGCACCTTCAATCTGCTGCCCAAGAAAGAGGTTGCAGGTCTGCAGAAGGAAGCTTTCGACCTGGAGAAGAACCTGGGCGGTATCAAGACCATGGATACGCTGCCTTCCGCTATCTTCATCGTTGACCCCCACAAGGAAAGAAACGCAGTTCTCGAGGCTAAGAAGCTGGGTATTCCGGTTATCGCTATCGTTGACACCAACTGCGATCCCGACGACGCTGACTACGTCATCCCCGGTAACGACGACGCGATCCGCGCTATTAAGCTGATCTCCTCCGTTATCGCTGACGCTATCATCGAGGGTAGACAGGGCGAGCAGAACGCTCCCGAGGCTACCGAAGAGGCTGCATCCGAGGAATAATTCGTTTCCCGACAAAATAATCAGAAAAGAGGATTTTGAACATGGCTAACATTACGGCAAAAGACGTAGCTGAACTTCGTGCAAAGACCGGTCTGGGTATGATGGACTGCAAGAAGGCACTGGTTGAGGCTGAAGGCGATATGGATAAGGCAATCACCATCCTTCGTGAGAAGGGTCTGGCTACTGCTGCTAAGAAGGAAAGCAGAATCGCAGCTGACGGTATCGTTAAGCTGATGAACAAGGACAACGCTTACGCTATGATCGAGGTTAACTCCGAGACCGACTTCGTTGCAAAGAACGCATCCTTCCAGGAATTCGTTGACGGCCTGCTCGAGACCATTCTCGAAAGCAAGCCCGCTGACGTTGACGCTCTGCTCAAGGCTACCTACGTTGGTACCGACAGCGCAGTTGAGAGCGTTCTGGTTGAGAAGATCGCACAGATCGGTGAGAAGCTGAGCATCCGCCGCTTCGTTATCGTTGAGGGCAACGCTGTTGCTACCTACGTTCACGGTAACGGCTCCATCGGTGTTCTGGTTAAGTTCGACACCGACGTTGCTGATAAGGACGGTTTCGCTGTATTCGCAAAGAACATCGCTCTGCAGATTGGCGCATATCCCACTCCTTACCTGAACCGCGAGCAGGTTCCCGCTTCCGTTCTGGAAGAAGAGAAGAACATCCTGCTGGCTCAGATCGCAAACGATCCTGCCAACGCAAAGAAGCCCGATGCCATCAAGGAAAAGATGGTTCAGGGTCGTATCAGCAAGTTCTACGACAACAACTGCCTGGTTGACATGACCTACGTTAAGGACGAGGACATGAAGGTCGGCAAGTACGTTGAGTCTGTTGCTAAGGAACTGGGCGGTCACATCGCTATCGTTGAGTTCTTCCGCTTTGAAAAGGGCGAGGGCATTCAGAAGAGAGAAGAGAACTTTGCTGAAGAAATCGCAAAGATGACCGCAGGTAAGTAATTCTTTTTTGTGGAAGACATCGTCTGCGAAGATGCCGTTCATAAGGAAAATACTTCCTGTAAAGCAAAAAAAGAGTGCGTCCGTATGGACGCACTCTTTTTTGTCATACGCTGTCGCGCAAAGTACAACACAACATATTAATTATAGCACAAGGTATAATGCCTTGTCAATAGAAAATTGTAATATGAAACAAATTTCTATCAATTGAACAAAAAATAATTATAAACTTTAAACAATCTGCCAATTGCAAAACAAAAAAAGATGTGATATACTATAGGCGTAGAAAGGAAGTACACTCCATGGACTACTGAATTTC
>SVRN01000074.1 GCA_015064805.1 Oscillospiraceae bacterium | reverse complement strand
TTGGTGGGAGCGGGTGGATTCGGACCACCGAAGTCAGTGACAACAGATTTACAGTCTGCCCCCTTTGGCCGCTCGGGAACGCTCCCATATGGAGCTGGTGATCGGAGTCGAACCAACAACCTGCTGATTACAAATCAGCTGCTCTGCCATTGAGCCACACCAGCACATTCAACTGTGATATTATATCATAACTTCAAGCGTTTGTCAATATCCTTTTTTCTTTTTTGAGCCTTGAAATAATATCGTCGGGCGGAAATGAATGTTGCCCAATTTCGCTGATTTGCATTTGTGCAGTTGTCACAAAACGATTGAGAACAAACGGAAAGTTTTATGTCCACGGTTGACATTTTCAGTACGACATGCTATAATTACACTACATATTTATGGACACAACTCCATATCAAAAAATAGCACAAGGAGAACCCGCTATGAAGAAATTTTTAGCATTGTTGTTGGCGGCGCTCATGGTCCTTTCCATGCTCGCTATGGTGGCATGCCAGCCTGCCGACACGCCCGATGATCCTAAGGATGAATGTAAAACGCACGTAGACGCTAACACAGACTACAAGTGTGACAACTGTGGCGCAGACCTTGAAAAGCCCGCCTGCACGCACGAGGATGCCAATACGGATTACAAGTGCGACAAGTGTGGCGCTGAACTTGAAAAGCCCGACGTAGACTCCGAGCTTCAGGAAAAGCTTAATAAAGTGATTGAGCGTATCGAGAAGATCGAAGAGGTCACCAAGGACAACTACACCAAGAAAAAGAACCTCCTCAAGCAGGCAAGAACCTACTTTGACAAGCTGACGGACGAGGAAAAGGCAATGATCCCCGAGGAGACCGTCAAGATGCTGACCGATGGCGAGGCTGCATATGCGGCGTTTGTTGCTGCTGCAGAGAAGGCAGAGGCTCTGACCATCAATAAGCTGATTCTTGAATCTCCCCGCGTTGACGGTCAGATCAACATCGAGTACTACATGGGTGCTGCTTTGACGGTATCTAACGAAGCAGATACCAAGATCACCTTCCGCTTCATGCTGGACAATGAGTATCTTTACATCGTTGAGGATCGCAAGGACGCGACCCCCAACAAGGCAGCCGATTATAGCGTTGCAGGTGATAACGCAATCATCTACTTTGTTAAGGATACCGTACAGGTTTCCGGTCTGTACTGGAACGCTTCGACCGCTAAGTCTGATTCTCCCGTGATTGCACTGTTTGCCACTGACAAGGCGTCTGCCTCTGTTAAGGATTACGAGGCTAACGTTGTAGCTGCTGCAGACGGCAAGTCTTACGTGATGGAAGCAAAGATCGCTCTGGCTGATCTGGGCTTGACCAAGGAAGATTTTGAGGATTCTCTGGTTGGCGTTACCTTCTGTGCAAACGATGCTGACGGCTCTGCCGTGAACGAACTGAAGTATGCAGGTGTTGACGCTTGGGAAGACTGCGAGCGTTTCTTCACCGCAAAGGCTGAGCGCGTGAACTTTATCGCCAGCGGTTCGGCTGTCATCGACGGTCGCTTGGACGATATCTACGGTCAGGCTTCCTACCTTGAGCTGAGCCAGTCCGCATGTAACGATTTCACCGAGGCAGATAAGAGCAACGGCGCAGGTGTCCATGGTGCTCCTGAGATGGCAACGCCCGACTTCGAGCTGATGCACTCTACCTTCCGCCTTGCTATTGACGACGAGTATCTGTATATTGCAGAGCACCGTTTTGACCTCATTCCGATTTATAAATCTATGTCGTTCAAGATGCCCTACACGGCTGATGGATCGTTGCTTTGGTTCGTGACCAACGGTAATCCTACGGTCGGTATTCAGTGGAACCGTGCTACTATGGACTCCTCCAAGCCTATCCTCGGTCTGTTCTTTAACGGCGCAGAAACCGAAGGCGTTCAGAAAGATTGGGAGTGCGTAGTCAAGAACTGCGGTAGTGAGTTTGAATACATCATGGAAGCTAAGGTTCCGCTGGCTGATCTCAAGCTGACCAAGGAACAGTTTTTGTCTAATGCCGTTGGCTTTACCTTCTGTACTGTTGATATCGTTAATCCTAAGTACGATCCTGCAAACTTTGCCTTTAAGGATAACGGTTATCAGCTGCAGTACATCGGCGTTAACAAGTGGGCGACCTCTCTCAAACTGATGGTTAACCCCAACGGCGCTGAGGTTGGTTACGTTCCCGAGGTTGGCGAGTACGATCCTGCATACGATCTGGAAGAGCCCGGCGAGATCGAGAAGCCCTTCGACAGTGTTCCGATCGATCCCGAAACCGGCTTCCTGACGATTGAGTACAGATATAATCAGTACGATCGCTGGTTCTCCGATATGAAGAAGGAAGAAATTATCTTCACGAAGTCTACCCCAGACGTATTCGAGGGTATGATCGTTGACTGCCCGACCAAGAACCCCGGCGTTGGTCTTTACACCGACGAGCAGAGACAGTACGTCATGAAGATCGATCTGAACAAGTACAAGGACGCTATTATCGTTCTTGAGCTGGCACAGAACTACGATGTCCGCGTTTCCACGGATCCTGCCATCGAGACGATGGATGCGGGCGAAATGTATGATTTCGCAGGATGGACCAAGGTTCAGGACTACGTAGAAGTAAACGGCGAGCGTAACACGAGCGGTAGCTTGCACCATGCAATCGCAATTGAATCGAGTGCGTTTGCCGGTGGCGATGACGTTCTCTACATCCGTATCGGTAACTGCGGTAACGAGGGCGGTCACGGCGGTAGCTGCTACAACTTCGCTATCTACTACGAAGAATAATCACATCGCTGACTAAATATCGAGCAAGGGGGCGTCCCGCGGGATGTCCCCTTGCATGTTGAAAGGATAAGATATGAGAGCATACGAAAGGCTTTTAAATTACGTCGTCATCCCTACGCAGAGCAGTGAGGCGTCTGACACGACGCCCTCGACGCCGGAGCAATGGAATCTGGCTAAGGTATTGGTTGATGAACTGCAGGCGTTAGGCTTGACGGATGCATTTGTAGACGATAAGTGCTACGTTTACGCCTCCATTCCCGCAACGGCAGGCATGGAAAACGCAACGGTCATGGGCTTTATCGCCCACATGGACACCGCCCCCGATTTTGCAGGCGCGCCCGTGTGCCCGCAGGTAATCGAGCATTACGACGGCGGTGACGTGGTGCTGGGTGAGAGCGGTCGCGTACTGCGCGTCAGCGACTTTGCGCACTTGCCTCAGCTGGCAGGTCGCACCTTGATCACAACGGATGGTAAAACGTTGCTTGGCGCAGACGATAAGGCAGGCGTTGCGGAGATCATGACCTTTGCCGAGCAGGTGCTGTCAAGCGATCGGCCTCACGGCAAGATCTGCATCGCCTTTACGCCCGACGAGGAGATCGGGCAGGGCGCGGACGCGTTTGACGTGGCTCGCTTTGGCGCGCAATTTGCCTTCACGGTAGACGGCGGTGCCGAGGGGGAGATCGAATACGAAAATTTCAACGCCGCAGGTGCCAAATTCGTCGTTCACGGCGTCAACGTGCATCCCGGAAGCGCCAAGGATATGATGAAAAACGCGGCGCTGATCGGCTGTGAGCTGCAAAATCTTCTGCCCGCGGACGAGATCCCCTCGAAAACCGAGGGTTATGAGGGCTTTTATCATCTGACGGATATGGAAGGTAACGTGGAAAAGTGCACGCTGTCTTACATTATCCGCGACCACGATGCCATGCAATTTGAGAAGCGCCTTGCGGTTTTGCGCGAGGTGACGGATGCGATTAACGCCAAGTATGGTGAGGGAACGGTCGAGCTGACCATTCGCGAGCAGTACCGCAATATGGCGGAAATGATCAAGCCCTGCTACCATCTGATCGAGAACGCGCTGGCCGCCGCCAAGGACGTTGGTATTGAGCCCAAGCTCGTGCCTATTCGCGGCGGTACGGACGGCGCAAGACTGTCCTTTATGGGCTTGCCTTGTCCCAACCTCGGAACGGGTGGCTACGCCTTCCACGGTCCCTTCGAGCACATCACCGCCGAGGGCATGGATGCCGTAGTTGCCATGCTGCACGCCATCGTGGCGCGTTACGCAAAGTAAATATTATGGAAAGGTGTCTTGACGGCACCTTTCTTTTTTGCGCGGACGGTTGACACGTCGGGGTAAGTGTGGTATAATATTACATTATAAATCATCATCTTCGCGTTTGGGCGGAGAAAAGGAGTTATCATGGCTAAAAACAATCTGGTCACCCCTCGCACGCTGGCAGGCTTTATGGAGCTGTTGCCGCGCGAGCAGCTGGCCTTTGAAAGAATGCGCCGCGCGCTGGAGGACGTCTACCGCCTGTACGGCTTCTATCCTCTGGATACCCCGGTGCTGGAATATTCCGAAATTCTGTTTGCAAAAGCAGGCGGCGAGACGGAAAAGCAGGTCTATCGCTTTACCAAGGGCGACACCGACTTGGCAATGCGCTTCGATCTGACCGTTCCGCTGGCAAAGTACGTGGCGAAGAACGCAGGCGAGCTGACGTTTCCTTTTCGCCGTTATCAGATCGGTAAGGTCTATCGCGGTGAGCGCGCGCAGAAGGGACGCTTCCGTGAGTTCTACCAGTCGGATATCGATATCATCGGTGACGGTAGCCTGAGCATTGAGAACGACGCCGAGATTCCCGCTATCATTTATTCGCTCTTCAAGCGTCTGGGCTTGGAGAATTTCACCATTCGCGTCAACAACCGTAAGATCCTGTCCGGCTTTTACGACGTGCTTGGGCTGAAGGATCAGGCGGAGAATATCATGCGCACCGTCGATAAGATCGAAAAAATCGGCGAGGACAAGGTGCGTGCCGAGCTGACTGAGACCTTTGGCGTTTCGGATGACGCCGCCAAGAAGATCACCGATTTCATCGCACTTCGCGGCAGCAACACCGAGATCATCGCCGCGCTTCGCGACATGGCAGGGGAGAACGAGCTTTTCCTGACCGGTATTGCGGAGCTGGAAACGGTTTGCCGCGCCATCGTTGCTTTCGGCGTGCCCGAAACCAACTTCCGCATCGATCTGTCGATCGCCCGCGGTCTGGACTATTATACGGGTACCGTTTACGAAACGACCTTCAACAAGCATCCTGAAATCGGTAGCGTCTGCTCGGGCGGCCGCTACGATAATCTTGCGGGCTTCTACACCGACCGTCAGCTGCCCGGCGTTGGCATTTCCATCGGCTTGACCAGACTGTTCTATATCCTCAATGAGATGGACTACCTCAATCGTGATGCTGACGCGCCTGCCGACGTACTGGTTCTGCCCATGACGGAGGATTTTGAAGCCGCGATCCGCACTGCCGCCGCATTGCGCGAGGCGGGCATCCGCACCCAGATCTACACCGAGAAAAAGAAGTTCAAGGCGAAGATCGGATACGC
>SVRN01000018.1 GCA_015064805.1 Oscillospiraceae bacterium | reverse complement strand
GCAGAAGGACAGCAATTAAAAGCGCAGGAATGGTAGCAATAAACCAAGAGATTCTTGTGGATAAACCGAACTGTCCACCGACCACGTCGGCAAACGCAAAGCCGCTTGACCAGAAGGAAGTAAACATGGCAAGTAATACAAGAACCGAGCAGAGTATCTTGACAAACGGGATACCAATGCTCTCGGAAAGACCTATGGTTGCGATCTCCGTAACAGTATCTGAGCCGAGAATAACAGCCACGGTAAATGCAACTGTGATCAATGCGTTAAGTGAAAGACCTCCGATAACTGCTTTGCCTGTCAGTTCTTTCTTTTCAATATGGTTACACACCTGAATGATGGAAAAGATGGCGGAAAACGCGAACATAAACAGTCCGTATACCGCAAAGACGGTACTTGGCGCGCCAAAGGAGAAGTTGAGTGATCCCTTCACATTGAGGAAGGACAGAACCATAAGTACAAGTACAGCAGAGCCAATCAAAAGCATAGACAGCTTTTCACCGACGCCCATACCCTTGACTCCGAAAATAATCACAACAGATGCAAGCGCATAAAAGATGATCTGAGTTGCCGTACTGTTAATTCCGAGCAGATCGGTGAGAACGTTTCCGGCACAAAGAATATATACTACCAAGTTTTCAAGCAACAGCAATATGAGCAGAACAAGAAAGGTAATGTTAAGTGCCTTTTTTCCTTTTCCGCTGAACAGATGCTCGTCGAGTATAGCCAATAGATCCTCTGGCTTTTCAGAGTTTCGCGTTAGGTCTGCGATGATAAGATACATCACCGCGCTGACGGCATAGGCAAGTGCAAGAGCTACAAGCGTTCCAAATACGCCGATTTTGCTGATGGCATACGGAATGGTAAGTATGCCTGTTCCGATACCTGCGCCGGCAACCAACATAACGGATTCTATAAAAGTTAGTTTTTTAGTTTTCATATGTGATTCCTTAACGCTCTGATGTATTAGCAATGAATGATTATTTTGTCGATAAAGACATTATATCATATTTTTGTGAATGTTTCAATCGCATTACTTATATTTAACCAACGCGTTCGGAATTTTATGGATGTTAAAAAACACGAAGAGGGGTGGGCACTTAATACCCATCCCTCTTACTCACCGATTTTCATCCTCACCCAATGGCAGAAGGAAGGCTTCAGCCATCAGCTGCACTCCGAGTCGGAAGCCGTAGGAGAAGGCGTCGCGCTCGGTAATGCTGTGCATCTCGTTCATACAGTCCTCAAATTTTTCAAGTGTTTCTTTCTGCTTGTCTGTGAGCGTTCCGTCCAGTTCCTCACGGTTCCAGGCAACCAGCTTTAAGAACTCCTTCAGCCGTTTGTCGCCACGAGTGCATTGCTCGAAGGGGGATACGTTTCCGTACCAGAGTTCGTTAATGATATCCATATTGTTTCTACCTCCTGTCAGCACACAACAATACCACAGAAGAGAGAGAAAGTCCAGACCTTTTTCGAAAATAAAAATACTATTCTTGTCGGGCGTTATCTTTGATTTCAGCGAGTCAAATATTGAGCCTTGACACATTGTGTCTTGTAAAGCAAAACACCACGGATTTTTCTTCCGTGGTGTTTTGCCGTTCAGGCTGCTTATTCGGTTGTAATAATTTTACCGCTAATTTTGCACGCCTTCGTGGTTTCTTTTTTGTTTTATCATTCGCCCTTCAGGCTGCTCAGCTCCGTCATAAAGGTATCGACGTCGGTGAATTCGCGGTAAACGGAGGCAAAGCGAACGTAAGCGACGACGTCCTGCTCCTTGAGCTTGGTCATGACCATCTCGCCGATGTCACGGGTGGGAATGTCCTGACGCAGGGCGTTCTGGATCTCTGCCTCAATTTCAAGCGCAATTTGCTCGGCGTTTACGGGGCGTTTTTCCGTTGCCTTCATAATACCGGCCAACAGCTTGGCGCGGTCAAACAGCTCTCTCGTGCCATCCTTTTTGATGACAAATACAGGCACGGATTCGATCATTTCAAAGGTCGTAAAGCGCTTTTTGCAGGAAAGACATTCTCTGCGGCGGCGGATGGTAGCGCCGTCCTGCGCAGAACGGGAATCGACGACTTTACTCTCCTGATATCCACAGCAAGGGCATTTCATATCGGTATGTTTCCTTTCTGAATTCAAGCAATCGACCACAAAATCAACATTTTGTAGCCCACTGTCGTTTATTATACCATACCTTGATGAAAAATGGAAGAGGTTTTGAAAAATTTTCCGTCACCAGATCAATTTTCTTGCCTGCACCCCTGCCATCGCTCCCGAGAGCGTTTCACACACGCGGGAAAAATCAGCCACCATGGAGTGTGGCTTGCCGTCGGGATCGTCCTGCACCATGGGAACGAAATACACGCTTTTACGTGACAGGAGCGCGGCGATGTTCTTGAGATTGGCGGAAAGCGCGTCGTTGGAGGCCAGCGCCAGCACCAGTGGACGGTCCGTGCGCAAATGCGCCTTGGCTGCCATGCAAACCGCCGTATCGGTGATGCCGCAGGACAGCTTCGCCAGCGTGTTACCCGTGCAGGGGCTGATGATCAGCGCATCCAACGGATGCTGAGGCCCCAACGGCTCGGCGGCCACGATGGTGTGTATGACGGAATGACCGCATAAGCCTTCAACACGTGCGATCAGATCCTGCGCCCGACCAAAGCGAGTGTCGGTCGTATAGACGGTCTCGCTCATGATAGGCTGAATATCGTATCCCTGTTCCTTCAGCCGTTCCAGCTGCTCCAGCGCTTTTTTGTGAGTGCAGAACGAGCCGCACATCGCGTATCCGATCATGCTTTGATCACCTCCTCAAGCAGTGGCAGCAGCGTATCCGCCACGATCACACCTGCCGTTTTTGGGGCATACTTCCCAGGCAATCCCGGTGCGTAGATGGTTCGACACGGAATCGCTGCATCAGCATCCCATCCACCGGGGGCTGAAGCAAGCTCCATGAGTAACGTTTTCTTGGGCATCGCCTCAAGAATACGCGGCGTCAGCACGCGATGCGGAATGGTATTGAAAATGGCGTCATACCCCGCCGTCAATGGCATGAGCGACTCCTCGCCCGTCAGGTGGATCGCCCGACAATGCGCGCACTGAATACGAGTAACGTCCCGCTCCTTGCGCGCTGCTACGGTGACTTGAGCGCCAAGCACGCGCAATCGCTCCGACAGTGCTGCACCGATGCGTCCATAGCCGAGAATGGCAACGTGAGCACCATCCAGCGTGATGTCCAACGTCTGCATAGCAAGACAGATTGCGCCCTCGGCCGTCGGAACGGCGTTACGGATCTGTAACTCATCGAGCCGCGCGTAGTCGGTCAGCGTCACGCCGTGTTGGTCGGCAAGCGCCGCGACGGATGGGCTGATACGCCCGCCGAACACGGGCATTCGCCCACCAATACGGGCAAATAGCTCATAAGCACAGACGTCTGTCGTTTGTTCACTTAAGGGACAGTATAATTTCTCATTATGATCAAAGGCGGGCATGGGCAAGATCGCGGCGCGACTTCCCTCCAACGCACCGTTCAGCGTTGCCGCTTCCGTCCACCAAGCCTCCTCGTCACACCTCGGTGCCCCATAGACGTGTACGTCAGCTCCCAGCACCGCCAGCCGCCGCATCATGGACAGGCTGCGCGCGTCTCCTCCCAAGCAAGCAATTTTGGCTCGACCAAGCATATAGGTGCATCATCCTCTCTATCTGTCAAAATACAGCGGCTATCAAAAGCAGCCTCACGACAGTATATGCAAGGAGCGTCGAACCGTGTCAGTTATTGTAATACTTTATAGATGGTGTATTCGCTATTGAGCACCTGCCACATCTGGGGGAACGGGCGCATGATATTCCAGATGCCAATGCCGTACAAGCCGTACTCGGGTACAAGAGATAGCATGGCCTGCACGCTCCTTGCATCCTCGAACCACACCTCGTGCTCGACGGGCGCACCTTCGTTGCGCGCGAAATAACGGAAGGTGGGCGATTTGGCCGTTTCATCGAACGTGATCGCGGCTCTCTGCGCTCGGGCAATCTCCACCGCCTCGACGTTGCCGATCGAGCGTGCCCTGCTCTCTCCCGCCACGTAAGGTAAGGGCCAGTCATATCCGTAGTTGGGAACGCCGAGGAATATCCGTTCCGACGGAATGACGCTGACGCCGTAATCCAGCACCCGTCGGACTTGATTGATGGGCGAGACTGCCAGAGGCGGGCCGTAGGTATAGCCCCATTCGTACGTCATGAGCAGCGAACGGTCGGCAATATTGCCAAGGGCGGCGTAGTCGTGCCCCTCGTACAAGATCCCTTCTTGATTGGCTCGCACCTTGGGCGCCAGCGCCACCCAAACCTGGTAGCCCAGTGGTTCGAGCGCCTCCTTCATCTGACGCAAAAAATCGGCGTACGCCTGGGCGTTTTCAGCGCCCACATACTCAAAATCAACGTCCACGCCGACGTAGGGCTTACGCGAGAGCACCGCCCGCACGTTCTCGATCACGCGCTCGCGTAAGGCGGCGTCGTTCAGAATTTGCCTTGCCAGCGCATTGGAAAAGCGCCCCTCTTCAGTCAACGTGGACAGGTGCATCACAGGAGCTACGCCGTACATACGCGCTATGTCGATCAGCGGCTCGTCCTCAGGCTCGATCAGCGAGCCTGAAGGACGCAGACCGTAAGTAAAAATGGTCAGATAGGTCATATACGGCAAGGCGCGCATGAGCGTCGCGCGGTCGATAAAGGGATAGGCGTAGCCGTTGACGCTCATCGTTCCTTTCGTTGGCGGCGGTAGCTCGACGTTAAGAATTTGCCCCGGCCGAATGCTCGTCGTACCGCCTAAAATAATATTGTTGCGCATGAGCTGATTGACGCTGACGCCAAGAGAGGCAGCAATGCCGTACAGCGTGTCGCCCGCTCTGACGGTATAGGTGGTTTCGGGTTGCAGAATGGTCAGCGTCTGTCCGACCACGAGTGACGACGGATCGTCCAGTAAATTATCCTGCGCGATGCTCTGCCAGCTCACGCCGTAGCGCTTAGCGATCGAATACAGACTGTCGCCGCTTTTAACGGTATAAATGATCATAAGCTCTCCTCCTTTTTTGCTATGCTGATACCATACTATGCAAGCGCTTTTGCATCCGTGCGTTGAATGAAAGCCCAAGACCGCGTCCATACTGGTAAAAAAGCCCGTACGGGCGGCAAGGAGAGAAAACCATGATGAATATACCCCACATCGTTCGTTGCGAGGGACGTGAAATTTTAGACTCGCGCGGCAACCCGACCGTCCACGCGACGGTAACGTTGGCCGATGGATCGATCGGCGAGGCCTCGGTACCAAGCGGCGCCTCAACGGGACTTTACGAAGCCTACGAGCGTCGCGACGGCGACATCACCCGCTACGGCGGCAAGGGCGTGTTGCGCACCGTCGAGGACATTCGCGCACGCATCGAGCCTACGCTGGTCGGTATGCGCGCGGACGATCAGAGCAGCATTGACAAAACGCTGTGCCATCTGGACGGCACACCCAACAAGACCAGTCTCGGAGCTAACGCCATGCTGGCCGTTTCGCTGGCAACGGCGCGGGCGGCGGCTGAGTTTTATCATCTGCCGCTTTGGAAATATCTGGGCGGCAGCTGTGCCTGCCGATTGCCCGTTCCCATGATGAACGTCCTCAACGGCGGTGCACACGCCTCCAACAACGTCGAAATACAGGAATTTATGATCGTTCCCGTCGGGGCAGACAGCTTCACGAGTGCGCTTCGTATGGGAACGGAGATCTATCACGCGCTCGGTCGCCGCTTGCGCCGCGAGGGCTACGCCACGACGGTAGGCGACGAGGGCGGCTTTGCCCCCGATCTGCAATCGGACGAGCAGGCGTTGGATCTGCTCTGTACCGCCGTCGAGGACGCAGGCTACGACACCGATCACGTCAAGCTGGCGTTGGATGCCGCCGCCTCGGAGTGGATGCCCGAGCACTGCGCCGCCGACACGCCTCTCGTCTACACCCGCCCCAAGAGAGGCGACAAGCTCTCGCCCGACGAATTGATCCATTACTGGGAGGGGCTTTCGCGCCGCTATCCGTTGCTCTCACTCGAGGACGGGCTGGATCAGCGCGATTTTGAAAACTGGAGACTGCTGACCGAGCGACTGGGTGAGCAGATGATGCTGGTCGGTGACGATCTGTTCGTCACCAACACGGCAAGACTGCGCGAGGGCATTCGCCGCGGCACGGCCAACACCATTCTCATCAAGCCCAATCAGATCGGTACGCTGACAGAGACGCTGGAGGTCATACGCTTGGCGCAGGATGCGGGCTACAAGGCCATTATGTCGCACCGCTCGGGCGAGACCGAGGACGCTGTCATTGCCGATCTTGCCGTCGCAACGGGCTGTCCCTTCATCAAAACAGGCGCGCCTTGTCGGAGCGAACGTATCGCCAAATACAATCGCCTTCTCATGATCGAGGATGCGCTTGGAACGGGCGCTATTTACGGATCGCCCGCCGAGCGTAAGGAACGGCACTTACGGCAAACGGTGATGGTATAACGAGGACGACTTCTTTCAAAAAGCTTCCCGCAGCCTTCCATTAAGACTTTGACGCGAAGAAAACGCCCCCGACACAAAGCTTTTGTGTCGGGGGCTACGTTTTTATTCCGTTACAACGCGAATGCGGGACACGACCGTTTCGGTACTGATTTCGGGCTCGGTGCTGTTAACGTATAATCTGGTCTGGAAGGACAGATACAGCAGCGTACCGTCCTCCAGCACCCAGCACTTCTCTCCCGGCTCACCAAGCGGAGCGGTGGTCGGCTCTTCGCCAAGCAGAGCGACGACCTCCTCGTAGGTCATGCCCTTGGAAACACCGGCGTATTCATCAGGACCGTGATCCGTCGGGAGTTGCGCAAACAGATCGTCACCGGTATAGCCCGGGCCCGTGAGTATCGTCGTACCCGTGGTCGTATTGCCCGAGGTTTCATCACAGCCTGCGAGCGAAAGCAAGCACGAAAGCAGCATAAGGCAGGTCAAGGTCAGTATCATCACTTGTTTTTTCATATCACAACGCCTCTTTTGAACATGATAGCAAAAAAGCACATTGCAGAGCAATGTGCTTTTTGGAGCTGGTAATCAGAATCGAACTGATGACCTCGTCATTACCAATGACGTGCTCTACCGACTGAGCCATACCAGCAGCGCCGCGGACGATTGCCCTGCGACCTGCCTATTATAACACAGTAAATTCGATCTGTCAAGCCTTTTTTTAAATTTTTTTTGAGTTTTTTTGTTTTTCTTCGTCGATCACGATTCAAAGCGAACGAAGTCGACGATCACGCCGTAATGGTCGGACACGTATCCGCCGTAATCGTCGCTGACGATCCTTGCGTACATGGGGGTCCACTGCTTGCTGAAAAAGCAGTAGTCGATGGTGTCGCCGTGTTCGCGGTACAAGTGGCAGGTGTAATTCAGATCGGAATCGTTCAGCCACGCCCGCTTTTCCCCATCGTACAGCCCTGCCCCGAGAATGGTCTTGTAGGGCTCGGAGGTGCGCAGCGCATTGAAGTCGCCCGTCATGAATACGGGATAGCTCTTCATATCGTCGGCCAGATAACCAAGCAGTGCATCGATCTGCGCTTTGCGAATGGCGTCGTTGGAATGGTCGAGGTGGGTGTTGGCGATCATCAGAAGCTTGTCGGTGCGCACGTCGCGCAGCCATGCCCAAGTGCAAATGCGGTTGCAAAGCGCGCCCTCCACCTTACCAACCCGATCGGGCTCGTCAGTCAGCCAGAAGGTTCCGCTGTCCACAAGCTCAAAGCGATCCTTGCGATACAGAACGTAATTGGCCTCGTCGCCCGCGTGTCCCGTTCCGTCACGGAATACGCCGATCATGCCGTATTCATCCGAGAAATTCTCGGTCAGGTATTGCGTCCACAGCGGCGTGGCCTCCTGCGTGCCAATGATGTCGGGGCGATATTCCTCGACCAGCGCGGCAAAGCGGAGCGAACGCTCGGCAACGCTGTTACCATCGGCGTCGTTGGCGTAGCGCAAATTCTGGGTCAGCACGCGGACGTTCGTATCGTATGCCGTATCCATTTCGGCCAGCGGCAGGACGGTATCCTGATACAGATGCCAACCTCCCTCACTATCCTGTTCGCAAAGCTCGGGGACGCGATCGGAAAACGCGCGAACAAAACAATACAGCTCCGCCGTATTCTCGACGGCGAGGATCAGCTTCTCATCGTCAAAGGTGACGGGCGCACTCACAGTATCGACACGGGCACACAGACCGACGACGATCTCCTGCGGATACGCCTCTTCCTTATCTCTGATAATGGGCAAGGAAATTCCCGTTGCATCCTTGATGGCCGACTGCAACAGCATCACGGCACGATCCACGTACTCGTCATACGCTGAGGCACACACGATGGCGGTCTGCTCCGAGATCAGCAGCCCCTCGCGCGGTATGTCGTCGATCGGCTTATCTAGCGGACCATCCTGCTCGGACGGCGGGGCGGGCGTCGGGGTGCATGCCACAGCGCTCACGAGCATCAATAGAGCCAAAAGGCACAACGTGAACCTCTTTACCATGCCAAGCCCTTCTCCTTAGCCTCCTTCGCCATACGGAAGAAGTTATAGGGGTCGACCAGCGTGAAGTTGGCCTCGGGACGAGCAGCCTTCAGGCCCTCCATGAGACGGTCGTGATCGGTGGGAGAGACCAGAATGGTGCGGAAGATGTGGAACTTCTTTTCCTTGGGCATATGGTCGACGAAGTGCAGCATCAGATTGACGCACTTGTCAATGTCCACCTTCTCCACGCCTGCGTCGCAGGTCTCGCGCATATAGACGGCGCCGTTTACGATGGTCGTTTCGATCGGGCCGTTGTTCATGCTGCCGCCGATGATATACTCGGAGAAATCACGCATTTCCTGCTCGGTCGTGGGCTTATGACCGTCGATGATAAAGCCGATGATCTCGATATCAAAGCGATCGAAATACTTTTTGTTGTGCGCGTCGTTGACGGCGTGACCGTCGGGCAGATTCGAGAAGGGACGAGGCTCGTAGAGCAGACGGGGATTGTTATAGCCCGCGCCGCTGTCGCCTGCTTCAAAATAGTCGTTCTTGGTGTAGTTCTTATAAATGAAATCAAACGCCATGGGGATGCGGTCGGACAGGTTGGGATTGAAGCACCACATCAAAGGATTTTTGCCCAGCATGGGGTCCTTGTACCAGCGAGGAATGTGCTTGGCCGTCCAAGCACCCGCGTCGTAGTCGCCGACGTAGAACAGCACGTAGGTCTTATTGGGATCGTATTCCTCGACTTTCTCGGGACGGGGATTGTGATACTTTTCGTCCAGCGGGAAATGAGTAAACGCAGAGGCGTTCGCCAAGCCGCAATAGCCTGCCGCGTCGGCATCCTTGACGCAGTTGTAGCAGGACAGAACCTCCGTAAATCTCCATTCGCTGTCAACGCCCGCGTGGCCGCCCTTGCCGCCCGCATCGGTGTACTTGATGTGCCACGGGATAAAGCCGCCAACGGTGGTCATCTCCCGGCCGTCCGTCTTTTTGTACTGGCGCATGAACACCTCTTGCATGATGGCGAAATCCGCGCCGATGGGCTGGTCGGGATCGTCCCAGGGTGCCTCGTCGTCCCAGCAGGACACGTCAAAGACGAAGGCCGCCTTGGAAATCGCATAGTCGTGGTTGGGAACGAACAAATTGCCAAGATCGGGATAGTAGGGCTCGCCGCGTCTGTATCCGCCGCCATCTGCCATGTAAACGAGCAAGGTCGGATTGGTCTTGTCCATGTACTTCTCCAGCGCCCAGACGTAGGCGTCGCATTTGGCAGATCCCGTCGAAGGACGTTCGGTATCGGGAACGATTCCCCTGCCCGTAAATTTGCCCACGAGATCGAGCTTGACCTCTACGCCCGTCGCAGCAGTCACGCGGTTCATAATGCTGTTTTTCTCAGTGTCGTAACGCACGGGCAGATAGCCGTCGACACCGCAGGCAGTGGTAGCAACGTTCATGGTCGCAGGAACGGCGAACTCCCAAAGCGCAAGACCTTGCGAACGGATAAACTCGGCGTAAAGCGAGAGAAATTCGTCAAACGTATTGACGGGGACGAGCTCCATGCCGTGCATGAAGTTGCCCTCCTTCATCATGTAATCGAGCCAAAAATAGTCCGACTCCTGCCAGTACAGATAGATCTCGGGAAAATCGCGGTTGCGAAGTCCCTGCACGGCAACGACGAGCTTGAGCATATCGTAACGAAGCTTGGTATCCTGGCCACATTCGGCAAGCATCTTTTCCACTTCAATGGTGTACAGCTTTTGTTTTGCGGGCATAACGATGTCCTCCTTGGGTATTTTGTTGCCATTATTATACAAAAAAGTTCGAAGAAAGTCAATGCTTTTTGGAACTTTTGTTAAGATTTTTTCAAAAAATCCCCGACCGCGCTCTGCGATCGGGGATTAAAAACATTCGCATGATCAGGCTCGTCCCTTTGTGGTGACGAAGGGTGCGGTCAGCCAATAAAGCAGGCGGAAGAGCCAATACGTTGACACGGTGACCACGATATCCAGCGTCGACACCACCAGCACGTACAGGATCTGAGCGGGCACGTAGCCGAGCGCGCCCTCGACCAAAAGGCGCACAGCCTCCAGTGGGGGAATATTGCAGGTGTAAAAATTGTTGAAATTCGTCTTGAGCAGATGTGCCGCGACGCTTCCCACCAAGCAATAGCCTGCCATGAACAGCGCGATCGGCAGGGCGTCCTTTTTGAAGGAGCGCGGATGATACAGGCGCAGCGTGACGATCAGGAAAAACTCCAATATCACAATATTATGGAAAACCACCGTATGGAAAGCAAAAAAGTTGTCAAAAAAGTGTTCGATATCCCATGCACTGTAGATCAAGCTGGGATAGACGCACATGATGGCAAAGACCGCGGCGCACAATCCGACGGCGATGGCGCGGACGCCGTTTTTATACTTGCCGTGATAAAAGGACATCAGGGGCAGCATGAAAACAAACAGCGAGCAGAAATGAAGCGGGATGTGGTAAAGGTTATATCCCTGCGAAAAGGATTTCGTTTGCTTGAATATTTCCAAGACAACCAATAAAACGGCCAAAAACTGAAACGGCAACATACGGACGCGCTCGGACCGCTTGGCCAGGCACTTTCCAAGAATGAGGGCTACCACTGCCATGATCAGCATGGAAGGGAGTAGTGTTTTGATGTGCATATCCGTCCAAAGCTCCATAGTTCCTCCTTATAAAAGCATCACGTCGCTATATGGCCTCATTATACATGCCGGCGTGTCGAATTGCAACACATCCAGAGCTAATTTAAGTAATTATTAAGTTTTTTTACATACCGAATGCGCAAAAAAGAGCCCCTTGGGGCTCTTTCAGGCTTTCCCTTAAAGGGAAGGCTTATTCAATCGGCACATCGCCGTCAGCGCACTGGACAACGGTGGCGGGAACGTTTGAGTTCCAGTAATAATCTTTTGAAATTTTTGCCCAATCGGCTATAGATCCTTCGAACGTAATATTCGTTAATCTTTCAGAGTCATAAAACAAAAACCGCCCCATGTGCTCCACGCTATCGGGAATCGTAATGCTCGTTAAGTTGATGCAACGAGAAAATGCCTCCTGCTTCATGTGGGTAAGGCTTTGGGGAAGATCAATGCATTCCAAAGCATTACAATGACCGAAGGCATGTGCGCCAATGCTCGTTACACCCTCGGGAATCATAATCGTTGTCAATGCCTCGCAACATCTGAACGCACGATCACCAATACTCGTTACCGCGTTGGGAATCGTAACACTTTTCAATGCTCGGCAATACTCAAACGTGCTTGGAGCAATACTCGTAACACTGGTTGGAATAACGACACTTTCCAAATTTATACACTGATAGAAGGCCAGCTCACCGATCTCTGTAATTCCATCCATAAGAGTAACACTTATCAAACTATCGCAATAAGAAAATGCTTTCCGTCCGATATTTTTTACACTACCTGGAATTGAGATGCTTGTCAATTTTCTGCAAACTCGAAAAGCAGCGGCACCAATGCTTGTAACGCTATCCGAAATTACGACAGTTGTCAGTTTACAGCCTTCAAATGCACTATCCTCAATGGTTATAACACTATCGGGGATGATCACGCTCGTCATTCCCTGTTCCCCAAAAAAAGCAAAACGGCCAATGGCTATGACCTTGTCTCCGTCCGGTGAAACAGACGGAATCACGATTTTTGCATCCGTACAACTTCCTATGCCGGTCACTTGGCAGGTGCCGTCGCCGTTGGAGGTAAACGCTAAACCTTCGGACACTTTGACATCATCTTCCATTGCGGGCATGTCGGCAGAATCATTCTTGCACGAAATCATTGTCAACATCATGACCAAAACCGCAAACAGGATAACAAATTTAATAAGTCTCATAGCGCTCCTCCTTTTCTTCTTGTGTACTATATTGTAGCATTTTTTTCGTCATCTGTCAATCCTCTCACTTAATATAGACAGAAAACATCCCGATCTCTTACATATTTTCGAAAAAATATTCTTATTTTCCGTAAAAGGTAACAATCGACAGAATTATTTTCAACATTTTTGCAATTTTCTCTTGAAAAATAAAAAATATATGATATAATGTTAAAAGTGGCTATGATGAAGTTGCCGCGTTTTAATCCCCTGCACCACAGAGAGTCCGTATGGCTGAGAGCGGACGTGCAGTAAAATGCGTGCGTTTCCCTTCGGAGCTTGTCCTGTGAAGCGGCGATACGGTCGTGTCAGCGGGACACGGTACGCCCCGTTATCGGCGAGCGAAGTGTTGGCTTTGTTATCGTCGTTTTGGTACAAGGCCGAAATTTGGGTGGTACCGCGGCATGCCTTGGCATCTCGTCCCAGTGGATTGGACGGGGTGTTATTTTTTTTTGCCGTCAAAATAGTCAATCAAATAGGGGCGATCCCCCGACAAAACAATACAAGAAAGGAACATTTCCATGAGAGAAACACTTGCAAGCATCAAAGCGCAGGCTCTGGAGCAGATCGCGCAAGAGGGCGCAGATCTGGACGCGTTGCGCATCAAGTATCTCGGTAAGAAGGGTGAATTGACCGCCGTTTTGCGCGGTATGGGTTCCCTTTCCGCCGAGGAGCGTCCCGCGATCGGCCAGTTGGCCAACGAAGTCCGCGCCGTCATCGAGGAGGCCATGACCGCCAAGGCGGCCGAGCAAAAGGAAAAGGCACTTGAGGCTCAGCTCAAGGCTGAAAAGCTGGACGTTACCATGCCCGGTATGGCACCCGCCGTCGGTCACGTTCATCCGCTGACGCTGGTTCAGCGCGATCTGGAGGACATCTTCATCGGTATGGGCTACGCCATCGCCGAGGGCCCCGAGGTTGAATACGACTACTACAACTTCCAGGCGCTCAACATTCCCGAAAATCACCCCGCCCGCGACACGCAAGACACCTTCTACATCACGGACAAGATTCTGCTTCGCTCCCAGACCTCGCCCGTCCAGGCGCGCGTCATGGAGGTTCAGAAGCCCCCCATCCGCATCATCTCGCCCGGCCGCGTTTACCGCTCCGACGCTATGGACAGCACTCACTCGCCCCTGTTCCACCAGCTTGAAGGTCTGGTTGTTGACAAGGGCATTACCATGGCCGATCTGCGTGCGACGCTGTCGACCTTCGCGCAGGCTATGTTCGGTGAGCAGACCAAGATCCGCTTCCGTCCTCACCACTTCCCCTTCACCGAGCCCTCGGCTGAGGTTGACGTTTCCTGCTTCGCCTGCGGCGGCAAGGGCTGCCGTCTTTGCAAGGGAGAAGGCTGGATCGAAATTCTCGGCGCGGGCATGGTTCACCCCAACGTGCTGCGCAACTGCGGCATCGACCCCGAGGTCTACAGCGGCTTTGCCTTCGGTCTGGGCGTTGAGCGTATCGCCATGCTCAAGTACCACATCGACGACATCCGTCTTCTGTACGAGAACGACGTCCGCTTCCTCTCGCAGTTCTGATCGGAAAGGAGATAAAAAAGTATGAATCTTTCTATGAATTGGCTGTCCGATTTCGTTGACGTCAAGGACGTTGACATCAAGGCCTTCTGTGACCGCATGACCGATACCGGCTCCAAGGTCGAGGGCTACGAAATTCTGGGCAAGGATATTGAAAATATTATCGTTTCTCGCGTGGTCAAGATGGAAAAGCATCCCGACTCCGACCATTTGTGGATCTGCCAGGTCGACATTGGTGCAGACGAGCTTTCCCAGATCGTCACCGGCGCGCAGAACGTATTTGAGGGCGCTATCGTTCCCGCCGCCGTTCCCGTGGCACATCTACCCGGCGACGTAACGATCAAGGCAGGCAAGCTGCGCGGCGTTCCCTCGAACGGTATGCTGTGCTCCTTCAGCGAGTTGGGCCTGGACGCACACGACTGCCCCGGCGAATTTGCCGACGGCATTTGGATTCTGGGCGAGCAGTATGCAGAGCACGTCGGTCAGGATATCCGCGACGTCATGATGCTGAACGACGCCGTGGTCGAGTTTGAGATCACCTCCAACCGCCCCGATTGCTTGTCCGTCATTGGTCTTGCACGTGAAGCAGGCGTATCGTTTGATCGTCCCTTCACTCTTCCCACCCCCACCGTTAAGGGCTGCGGCGACGGCGACAAGGTGGAAAACCACCTGTCCGTCAAGATCGACTGCCCCGATCTGTGCTTCCGCTACGCAGGTCGCGTTGTCAAAAACGTCCGCATCGCTCCCTCGCCGCTGTGGCTGCGCCGCAGACTGCGTGCGGCAGGCGTACGCCCTATCAATAATATCGTTGATATCACCAACTACGTCATGCTGGAATATGGTCAGCCCATGCACGCCTTTGACGCTGCATGCCTGGACGGTTCGGCCATCACGGTTCGCCGTGCGACCGAGGGTGAGGCCTTCCGCTCGCTGGACGATCAGGATCACACCCTGACGGCCGACATGATGGTCATTGCCGACGACCGCAAGGCGGTTGCACTTGCTGGCGTCATGGGCGGTGCCAACAGCGAGATCACCGACGCGACCACCAAGGTCGTATTCGAAAGCGCTTGCTTCGACGGTGCATCCGTCCGCGTAACTGCCAAGAAGAACGGCATGAGAACCGAGTCCTCCTCCCGCTTTGAGAAGGGTCTGGACGCTGAAAACGCCTTGCCCGCTTTGCAACGTGCCTGCGAGCTGGTCGAGTTGCTCGGCGCCGGTGAGGTCGTTGACGGCGTTATTGACGTTTATCCCGGCAAGAAAGAGCCCGTCGTGCTCCCTCTGGAGGTTGAGCGCATCAATAAATTCCTGGGCGTTGATCTGTCCGCTGATTACATGAAGGACGTTTTGACCAAGCTGGAGTGCAAGATCGACGGTGACAAGGTCATCGTTCCCTCCTTCCGCGCCGACCTGACCTGCATGAACGACCTGGCAGAGGAGATCATCCGTATCTACGGCTACAACGAGATCCCCACCGGTACCATGTGCGCGGACGCTACTCGCGGCGGTCGTACCGAAAAGCAGAGCTTTGAGGTAGCGCTGGAGCGCGCCATGTACGGCATGGGCTACTCCCAGATCCACACCTTCTCCTTCATCAGCCCCAAGTTCTACGACAAGATCCGTCTGCCCGAGGACAGCGCGCTTCGCAAGTCGGTTGTAATTCTCAACCCGCTGGGTGAGGACACCTCCGTCATGCGCACCACAGCCGTTCCCTCACTTCTTGACGTTCTGGCCCGCAACAACAACTTCTCCAACGAGGACGTTCGTCTGTTCGAGGTTGCCAGCGTTTACTATCCGAACGAGGACAGCGAGCAGCTGCCCGAGGAAAAGAAGGTTCTGACTGTTGGCGCTTACGGCAAGATCCACTTCTTTGCCATCAAGGGTATGGTTGAGAACGTACTGGCACTGGCAGGTATTACCAAGGCTACCTACGTATCCTACAGCGAGGACGCGATCTATCATCCCGGTCGCTGTGCCAAGGTTTTGGCAGCAGACGGCACCGAGCTCGGTATTTTCGGTCAGCTTCATCCTCTGACAGCCGCCAACTACGGCATTGACGTGCCCGCGTTCGTAGCGGCTCTGGATTTCGAGGCGATTTTCGATCACCGTGCGGGAACGGTCGAGTACAAGCCTCTGCCCAAGTTCCCCGCCACCACCCGCGACTTCTCCTTCGTTGTGGACGAGGAGGTCGAGGTCGGCACGCTGATTGCTACCATGACCCGCGCCGGCGGCAAGCTGGTTGAGGACGTGGCGCTGTTTGACATCTATCGCGGTCCTCAGATCGGAGAGGGCAAGAAGTCGGTATCACTGCGCGTTTCTCTGCGCGCGTCCGACCGCACCCTGACCGTTGAGGAAGCCGACAAGGTTTCTGCCAAGATCCTCGGCGCGATGGAGCATCAGTTGGGTATTACGATCAGACAGTAAGTTGAATAAAAAAGACGCTTGGGGGAAACTTCTTGAAAGAAGTTTCCCCCAAACCCCTTTCAAGAACTTTTTCAGGAAAAATATATGGCAGGAGGTGATGCTTCTGCGCTGTTCGTAAGTATTGCTCCCGCAAGCTCGTGGGTCCCTTCCCACTCGCTCCATATATTTTCAAGGTTTAAAAACCTGCTCACCATTTTTGATGAGCAGGTTTTGCTCGCAAAATTATGAAATTTTTTCGTTTTCCCCCTTGCCCTTTTCCCACTTTTGTGCTATCATTAGTATGTATTTTTATTTTTCGCCCGATGAGGGAAAACGAGGAGGTTATCATGCTTCAGCATCATATGTGGTACTGTTATCACGGCGCGGTCGAAACCGAGCTGCGCCAATGCCGCGACGAGGGTCGCGACGTGTCTGCCCTGGAAGAAAAGGCGGCTGCGATCGGAATTGTCGAGCCCGTCACCGAGGAGGAATACAACAAGGTCATGGCCATGGTGGACGAGCTGGAGGCCCTTCCTCTGCCCGAGCACCCCGAATACGTGGAGCCCGACACGCTCGACGAGATCCACGCCTGTGCCGCGCCTCACCGCGAGGCTGAGCCCTATGACAAGGAGGCCCTGGCTGATCGCATCCACGGTGCCTGGATCGGCCGCGTTACGGGCTGTCTACTCGGCAAGCCGGTCGAAAACCGCTCGCGCGAGTACATTCGCAAGATCGCCGAAGCGGACGGCAACTACCCCATCACCCGCTATCTGCGCGGTCAGGTGGAAAACCCCGATAACGATCCGTTTTTTGACGATCCCAACTTTAAATTCAACTGCTTTGCGGAAAAGCTCTGCGGCTGCTCCCCCTCGGACGACGACACCAACTATACCACGCTTGCCCTGACCGTCGTCGAGCAGTACGGCCGTGATTTCTCCTCAAACGATATTGTTGAGGGATGGCTGCGCAACTTCCCTGCCTGGGTGCTTTGCACCGCCGAGCAGGCCGCCTTCCGCAATTTCCTTTGCCACATTCTGCCGCCCCGCTCGGGCTACGTCCGCAATCCCTTCCGTGAGTGGATCGGTGCCCAGATCCGTGGCGACCTGTTCGGTTATATCAACCCCGGTGATCCCTGCGCCGCCGCCGATATGGCTTGGCGCGACGCTTGTTGCACGCATACTCGTAACGGTATTTACGGCGAGATGTTCGTCGCGGCTATGATTGCTGAGGCGGCTGTGTCAAGCGATATTCGTCACATCATCAAGACCGGTCTTGACCGCATTCCGCAAAAGAGCCGTCTGAAGCGCGACGTTGACCGCGTATTTGCCATGTACGACGAAGGGCTTGCATTTATGGACGCCGTCGACCGCATCCACGAGCAGTATCCTCAGGAGGATCTGCACAACGCCGTCCACACCATTCCCAACGCCATGATCGTTGTCGCCTCCCTGCTTTGGAGCGAGGGCGACTACACCAAGGCACTGGGATATTCCGTCATGGCAGCCATGGACACCGACTGCAATGGTGCAACCGTCGGCTCTATCGTCGGTATGCTGAACGGTGCAAAGGCCGTTCCCGCACACTTCACCGATCCCATCTGCGACACGCTTTGCACCGATATCGCGGGCAACGCGCGCGTTCATATTTCGGACATGGCCGAGCGTACCATGAAGCTGATCCGCTAACCACCGGCACAGTCAAAATGAAAGGACAAGGGGCATTATGAATCACATTGGCTTTGACAACGAAAAATATCTTCGCACCCAATCCGAAAAGATCCGCGAGAGAATTGCCCGTTTTGGCGGCAAGCTGTACTTGGAGTTTGGCGGCAAGCTGTTTGACGACTTCCATGCCTCGCGCGTGCTGCCCGGCTTTGCGCCCGACTCCAAGATCCGTATGCTGCTTCAGCTCAAGGAGCAGGCGGAAATGGTCATCGTTATCAACTCATCCGACATTGAAAAGAACAAGGTACGCGGTGACTCGGGCATCACCTACGATCTGGAGGTGTTCCGTCTGATCGACGCTTTCGTCGGCTTTGGTCTGTACGTTGGCAGCGTCGTTCTGACCCGCTTCCAATCCCAGCCCAGCGCCGTGGCTTTTGAAAAAAAGCTGACTGACCGCGGCATCAAGGTCTACCATCACTACGACATTCCCGGCTACCCCAACGATATTTCGGGTATCGTCAGCGACAACGGCTACGGAAAAAACGATTACATCGAAACGACCAAGGAGCTGGTCGTCGTCACCGCCCCCGGCCCCGGAAGCGGCAAGATGGCCGTGTGCCTGTCTAACATTTATCACGACTACAAGCGCGGCATCCGCGCAGGCTACGCAAAGTTCGAGACCTTCCCCGTCTGGAACCTGCCCCTCGATCACCCCGTCAACATTGCCTACGAGGCGGCGACGGCCGATCTGAACGATATGAACATGATCGACCCCTTCCATCTCAAGGCTTACGGTGAAACGACGGTCAACTACAACCGCGACGTTGAGATCTACCCCGTCCTTCGCGCCATGTTCGATCATATCATGGGCAAGTGCCCCTACCTTTCCCCTACCGACATGGGCGTCAATATGATCAAAAGCTGTATCATTGACGACGCAGTCGTTCGCCGCGCCGCTGAAAGTGAGATCATCCGCCGCTATTTCAACGCGCTGTGCAACCGCCGCCGCGACATGGGAAGCGACGTTGAGGTACAAAAGCTGGAGCTGCTCATGCAACAGCTGAACCTCAAGCCGCTCGACCGCGCTTGCGTTGAGCCCGCCCGCCGCCGTGCGCAGGAAACGGGCGCGCCGACCGTAGCCATCGAACTGAACGACGGCACCATCGTCACGGGCAAGACCACGCCTCTGCTCGGCGCATCGGCGGCCTGCCTTCTCAACGCGGTCAAGACACTTGCCGGCGTTTCCAAGGAGACCAAGCTGATCTCCCCCGAGATCCTCGCCCCCGTGCAGGCGCTGAAGCTCCATCATCTGGGCAATCACAACCCGAGACTTCACACCAACGAGGTACTCATCGCCCTGTCCATCTGTGCGACCAGCGATGAAAACGCCGCTCGCTGCATGGAAAAGCTGTCCGAGCTGCGCGGCTGTGAGGTACACTCTTCCGTTCTGCTCGCGGCAGTCGATGAAAACGTCTTCCGCCGACTGGGCTGCAACCTGACCTGCGAGCCGATCTATCAGACCAAAAAGCTGTTCCACGGAAATTGAATAAAAAAAGAGTCGACGACACGTCGGCTCTTTCTTTATGTGTTCATTTGGTCAGCTCGGCAAATATCTGCAAAAATTGCTGTTCTACCTGTAAAAAATCCAGAAGTGCGACGCACGGCGTGGACTTGAGGATCGGCTCGGGCATGGAAAGCCGCAGGCCCGTCAGGGTCAAAAATTCAAAATACAGCACCGCATCGTCAATATCAAACACCTGAGTGCGCTCCTCCTCCGTCAGCAGCGGCGTGATCCACTTGTCAAAAATCTGATTTTGCAGCTTGTCCTCCATGGCCGCATAGCCGACAAGATGAGGCTTGACGGGACGGGTCACGTCCGAAAGATAGGCCTCACTGCCGTCATGCAGCAGGCATCCGAGCTGAACGCGGGCGGAATACCCCCTTGCCTTGGCCTCCAGCATGCAGTTGATACTATGCTGGGCAACCGAATAAAAATGGGGGAAATGGCCGTTAGCGCGGCACAAAAGTGACAGTGCGTGGGCGATATCCACGATGTCAATATCCCTCGGATCGGCATTCAGCGGATCGAGCATTTTTTTGGTGAACGTCATAATCTGGCTCATCGAATTACCTCTTTTGATATAAACTGTAAAAATTATATCATGTTCTCTTGCGCTTGTCAACCGACTCGCCCGTCAAAATAATCATCATATTTTTGCCATACCCCCTTTTCAAGAAGCAAAAATTGTGTTATAATATAATTTGGTATATTATAGTTTAGGAGTATATAGAAATGATTCAAGAAAAGATCGATCGTATCAACGTTTTAGCACGCAAAGCAAAAACGGCAGAGGGACTGACCGAGCAGGAAAAAGCAGAGCAAGCGGCTCTGCGCGCCGAGTACATCGCAGAGTTCCGTACGTCGTTTGCTACCCAGCTCGACCATACCGTCATTCAGCGCCCCGACGGCACCAAGGAAAAGCTGAAGAAAACGGACAAAAATGATAACTGATCCGGAGGACGTCATGTCGTTTGATCTTCCCTACAAGCAACAAACGCACTCGGTCGAGCAGACCGAGGCGTTGGGTGAGCAGCTGGCGCGCGTCCTTCTGGACGATGCGACGCTCCCCCGCTATATCGCCTTGCGAGGCGATCTCGGCGTTGGCAAGACCGCCTTCGTGCGTGGCTTTACCAAGGCCATCGCCCCCGGCGCACTCGTTCGCTCGCCTACCTTTGCGCTGGTGAACGAATACCGTCCGACACCCCGCGGCAAGCTGCCGCCCGTGTTCCATTTTGATATGTACCGCATCACGTCGGAGGACGATCTGTATTCCATCGGCTATGACGACTATCTCGATCGCGGCATTTGTCTGGTTGAATGGAGCGAGAATATCCCCTACGCCCTGCCCGACAGCTACCTTCGCGTTACGATTGAAAAATGCAGCGCGGACGCGCCGGACGAGCGTATCATTTCGGTCGAATCGGTACAACAATGACAGACAAGGAGCGTAAATCCTATGTATATTCTTTCACTTGACAGCACGGCCATTGCCGCGACCGTCGCGCTGTGCGACGACGAAAAACTGCTGTCGCTGACCACCGTCGAAAACGGCAACACCCACAGCCAGACGCTGCTCCCTATGGTCGAGCAGACGCTTGCCCGCTTTGAGCTCCGTCCCACCGACGTCGAGATGTACGCCTGCTCGGCAGGCCCCGGCTCGTTTACGGGCGTTCGCATCGGCGCGTCGACCGTCAAGGGCCTGGCGTTCGGAACGACCATTCCCTGCATCGGCGTTTCCACGCTGGAGGCGCTGGCGCAAAATCTGATCGGCTTTGACGGTATTCTTTGCCCCGTCATGAACGCCCGCCGCAATCAGGTATATAACGCGCTGTTTGAGTGCAAAAACGGCGTCATCACCCGTCTTTGCGAGGATCGCGCCATCGCGCTGGACGCGCTGGACGAGGAGCTGGCGGCTCTGGCCGACCAGCCCATCTATCTTGCGGGCGACGGCTACGATCTTTCGGTCTCACAGCTGACAAAATGCGCCCCGCGCATTCGCAGGACTCCCGTACTGCTCCGCACGCAGAACGCCTATTCCGTCGCGCAGGTCGCGCTGGCGCTGTATGAGAGCGGCGCCCGCACGAGCGACAGCGAGCTCGTTCCCGTCTATCTGCGCCCCTGCCAGGCCGAGCGCGAGCGACTCGAGCGTTTGGAAAAAGAACAATCCAATCATGTATAATTTAAACGAAAGAAGGACAATCATCATGGCAAACAAGAGCATCGTCATCGCCTGCGACCACGCGGCCCTCGACATGAAAAAGAAGGTCATCGCACATCTGGAGAGTCTGGGTCACACCGTCACCGACGTCGGCACCCACACCACCGATTCCTGTGCGTATCCCGAATATGCAAGCGCCGCTTGCAAGAAGATCCAAAGCGGCGAGGCGGAGCTGGGTATCTTGATCTGCGGTACGGGCATCGGCATGGGCATGGCCGCCAACAAGCACCGCGGCATCCGCGCCGCCATCTGCTCGGACACCTTCAGCGCATCCGCCACCCGTCTGCACAACGACGCCAACGTTCTGTGCTTCGGTGCTCGCGTGGTCGGTGAAGGATTGGCAATTCAGTTGGTTGATGCCTTCATCACCACCGAATACGAGGGCGGCAGACACCAGTCCCGCGTTGATATGCTTACCGCTATCGAGGAGAGCGAAGCACGCCGCTGATCCTATACATACCGTTAATTTTTGAAAGGAAGAGTTCCCATGGCTTTTAAGGCGTATAAACTGGCTGATCTTTTGCGCACGGCCGTCGGTGCACCCACGTCGCACCGCCCCACCACGGCAATCATCGTTGCGGCAGGCTCGTCCACCCGTATGGGAGGTGAGGTGTCCAAGCAACTGCTCGAGGTGGACGGCATCCCCGTGCTCGCCCGCACGCTGCTGGCGCATCAAATGGCAGATACCGTGGATGAGATCGTTCTCGTCGCCCGCCGTGAGGATTTTGACGCCTATCTTGCCCTTGCCAAAACGTACGGCATCACCAAGCTCAAGCGCATCACGACAGGCGGCAGCAGCCGTCAGGAGTCGGTCCTGCGCGGCTTTGAGGCCGTCTCCGACAAGACCGAATTCGTCGCCATTTCGGACGGCGCGCGCTGCCTTGTCACCCCCGAGATGATCGATCGCGTCAATCTCACGGCTTGGAAGCACGACGCCGCTTGTGCCGCCGCGCCCGTGACGGATACCGTCAAGCTGGTCAACGAAAAGCACTATACCCAAAGAAACTCCCCCGACCGCGAGCGCGTGTGGCTGGCGCAAACGCCCCAGACCTTTGCCCTGCCCCTGTATCGTGCGGCGGCTTATCACGCCAAGGAAAACGGCTACACCGCCACCGACGACGCGGCCTTGGTCGAGGCCATCGGACGGCGCGTTAAGCTGGTCGATTGCGGCAAGGAAAACCTCAAGATCACCACGCAGGACGACTTGTATTTTGCCAAGGCAATCTTACAGCGCCGCGCGGACGAGCAAAAAAAGGACGGTGACAAGGCATGACACCGCTTCGTATCGGTCACGGCTATGACGTTCACCGTCTGGTCGACGGTCGCCCCTTGATCCTGGGCGGCGTGAATATTCCCTTTACGCAAGGGCTGCTTGGTCACTCGGATGCCGACGTTCTCACACACGCCGTTATGGACGCGCTACTCGGTGCCGCCGCTCTTGGCGACATCGGACGCCATTTTCCCGACAGCGATGTGGCTTATGCAGGTGCAGATAGTCTGAAGCTTGCTGAACACGTTGCCTCGTTGCTTTGCCGGCACGGCTACGCCATCGTCAACGTTGACGCGACTCTCATTGCTCAGCGCCCCAAGATCGCGCCTTATATCGAGCAGATGCGGCAAAATCTCGCCCACGCGCTTGGCGTCAAGATCGGACAAATCAACGTCAAGGCCACTACCGAGGAGCATCTCGGCTTTACGGGCGAGGGGCTTGGCATGGCGGCGCACGCCGTATGTCTGATCGAAAAGATATAAACAAAAAAGACGCCCCGCGCGATTGCCCGAGGCATCCTTTGCACCGTGCAGAGCGTGATCAAACTCTTCTCACGTCCCTGTCTTTCGCTTCCGATCACGCCGCGCGGTTGTTGTGTCTATGCGCTGTAGGACGTCTGCTCCTACAATTTCAGCATATGCCGACCGCGCTCGATCGTTACAAAATTCGACAAATTTCTTACAGCTCCGCCTGCGCGGCGGACGGAAAGGACGCTCATGGTACATATTTCCCCTTCCATTCTGGCCGCTGATTTTGCAAATCTTGCCGCCGACGTCGCTCGCGTCGAAGCGGGCGGTGCGGACTGGCTGCACCTCGACGTAATGGACGGCGCATTCGTCCCCAATATCAGCTTTGGCGCGCCCGTCATCGCCGCTCTCCGCCCCCATTCCAAGCTCTTTTTCGACGTGCATCTGATGATCTGCGATCCCGGCCGCTATCTGAAGGACTTCTTGAAGGCGGGTGCGGACCTCATCACGGTTCATGCAGAGAGTGCCGACAATATCCCCGAATGTCTGAAACAGATCCGCGAGGCCGGTTGCCGCGCAGGTCTTGCCATCAGCCCCGACACGCCGACGGAGAGCATTCTGCCGCTGTTGCCGCTGTGCGATCTGGTGCTGGTCATGACGGTCTATCCCGGCTTTGGCGGACAGTCGTTCATGGAAAACATGATGCCCAAGGTTGCCCTTCTCCGCCGCGAGATCGATCGTCTGGGCCTTGATATCGACCTTGAGGTTGACGGTGGTGTTGCCCCCAAAACGGCCGAGATCTGTGCCCAAAACGGCGCCAACGTACTCGTTGCCGGTTCGGCCATCTTCAAGGCCGAGGATGCGGCGAAGGTGATCCAAGATATGAAAGAGATTGCCAATCGATATTTTTGATTTGGCACATTTTACAGATCGGAGGTAAATGATGAAAACGTTTGAAAAAATCAATTTGATCGTTCATTTTGCCTCTTATATAGATTTTGTCATTATCGTTTTTCTACTTTCGATATATCAGCAATCTTCCCTGGAGCTTATTATTTACGTTGCACTACTCTCCCTTTTACATAGGCTGGCATGGCTGATTCCGATTCTGGCGCTGTGTGTTGCAACGATCAGAGAAAAAATCAAGCGCAACTGTAACGCATGGATTTCTCTTTATCCCTGTTTTCTTTTTTTCGTTTATCTTCTGTCATGGGTGACACAATGTGGTCTGTTTGTTACCATCACAGGCGGTGTATAAACAAAAAACGATACGCGCTACCAAATCGGTAGCGCGTATCGTTTTTTATCAATAGAAATAATCCAGATGCTGCTTGACGTAGCGAAGCATTCTGCCTCGCAGGTACTTTTGGTTGCCCTTGAGGAAGTCGCGCAGGTTTTCACCCTCCTCGCCTTCGCCGCGGTACAATTCAACGATGGCCTGCGCCATGTCGGCATCGCCGCCCTGCTTGAGCGCACGGGTGAGCAGGCGAATGGTCGTGACCTCGGCAAACTCGAGCAGACGCCACTGTACGTCGTCGTCGCGATCGGTCAGGTCGTACAGCATTTTATAGGCGACCAGCGGACGGTAGACGTCCTCGCGTCCAAACGAGCCGTCGTTCTTGGCCAACACGCCGCCCTGCCACAGCTCCTCGTCTGAATCCGAAATGAGCGACAGGTAAAAATCCATTCTCTCATTCACGATACCGAAGGTCAGCTGATCGACGGGGACGTTCTTGCGCGTGGTCTGATCGAACAAAAAGAAATTGGGATCGCTCTCACGCGTCAGATAGAAGTAATACAGCGCCAGCCCCACCAAAACGAAGAACAGCACCGCCGAGATGCGAAGCAGTACCTTTTTATAAGAAGCGTCGGCACTCGCCGCGCTGACAAGCACGATAATGGCCGCAACCAGCGACAAAAACGCGATCAGCAGCATAGCCAGCGGCATCAAGCGTTTGATTTTTTCATTTCGGTTCATATTGGACATCGTTTGCCCTCCTCTATCTTAATCTTCCGCCGCACGCGGCATAGGACTCTATTTTTTATAGTATAACACATTTCCCCTTGAATTTCAAGCCCCGAAGCTATTTTTTCAATATTTATTCTTTTAGATGAAAAGACGCGAGACCGTTGCCACGATCAGGCACAAAACCACGCCTACCAGCGTCGGGATCACCGCGCCGAGCAAGGCCCATCGCCATCCGCCGCCCTCCTTTTTGATGGTCCAAAGCGTCGTGGCGCAGGGCCAATGAAACAAAAGAAACAGCATAACGCAGATCGCCGTGGTCGTCGTCCACCCTTGCGAAACCAGAATATCGCGCACGCCCTCCATACTGCCCAGCGGCTCGAGCACGCCGCCCGAGCGATAGATCATGATCATGATAGGCACGAAAATCTCGTTGGCAGGCAAGGATAAAATAAAAGCAAGCAGAATAACGCCGTCCATGCCGAGCCATTTTCCAATTGGATCAAGAGATGAGGCAATGGACGTAAGCATCGACGCATCTCCCACGTAAATGTTAGCCAATACCCAAAGGATCAGTCCTGCGGGTGCGGCTACTGCCACCGCGCGTCCCAGTACGAACAGCGTTCGATCCAGCACAGAGCGCACGATCACCTGCCCCACGCGCGGCATACGGTAGGGCGGCAGCTCCAAAACGAACGAGCTTGGCTCACCCCGCAACAGTGTCACCGACAATAGACGCGAGCACAGCAGCGTGACCGCCACGCAAAGAAGGATACCGCCGATCAGCGCCAGCGCCGAACCCAAGGAGCCGAGGATACCGCTTCCCGTCACGACGAACAGTGCGATCAGGGCAATCAGCGTGGGAAAGCGACCGTTGCAGGGCATCATGCTGTTGGTGAGCATGGCAATGCGCCGCTCGCGGGGCGAGTCGATGATGCGACAGCCCGTTACCCCAACGGCGTTGCAGCCAAGCCCCATGCACATAGTCAAGGCTTGCTTTCCGCAGGCGCGGCAACGGCAAAAGCCGCGGTCAAGGTTAAAGGCGATACGGGGCAGATAACCGAGGTCCTCAAGAATCGTAAACAGCGGAAAGAAAATGGCCATGGGCGGCAGCATGACGGACACCACCCAACCAAGCGTTCGGAACACGCCGTACAAAAGCGAGCCGATCAGCCAATCGGGGGCGTTGGCGGCCGTCATCCATGTGTAAAAAACACCCTCCAGCCAAGAAAAAAGTGACATCAGCGCGTCCGAGATGCCGTTCGCCCCCACCATGGTGATCCAGAACAGCACAGCCAATAGGCCAAGCATTACGGGAAAACCCGTTTTCTTGCCCGTCAGGATTCGATCGAGCTTGCGGTCGCGCTGATCGTCACCGCCCTCAAGCCTCCCGCACGCCTCGTTCGCAATTTCTCTTGCCAGCGCCGCGAGCTGCTCGGCGTTTTTGGGCGCGTCGCTCGGCGTAAGCAGGCGGGGTTGCTTTTCATTTTTTGACTTGCATAGCTCCGTCAAGGCCGCCGCAACGTCGGATATTCCCTTGCCCGCGCGCGCCTCGGTGCCGACCACACGCACGCCCAGGCGCCGCTCCAGCTTTTCCTTGTCAACACTCACGCCACGCCGCCGCGCCTCGTCCTGAAGGTTGAGAATGACCAACATCGGGCGATCGATCAGCTGCATCAGCTGAAGAACGAGAATGAGATTACGCTCCAGCGCTCCCGCGTCACAGACGACACCGACCGCATCCGCCTCTCCCGCCAACAGCAAGTCGCGCGCCTCCCTCTCCTCGGCGGCGTGGGGATTCATGGAATAAGTACCCGGCAAGTCGATCAACGTGTACCGCTTTCCGTCGTGACGGAACTGCCCCTTGGCACAGCTGACCGTTTTGCCGGTCCAGTTGCCCGTATGCTGATGCAGCCCCGTCAGCGCGTTGAACAACGTGCTTTTGCCTACGTTGGGATTGCCCGCCAGCGCGATCACGCGCGTCTTTCCCTTGCCCTCCTTACTTTTCTCCTCCCGCATTCGTTCGCACGCCCGAATCGGAATATCCATCGCATCCTGCCGACGAAGCGCGATCACGCTTCCCCTCACCAGATACGCCACGGGATCGCCGAGCGGGCTGACGCGCACGCACTCCACGGGGGTTCCGTCCGTCCAGCCAAGGTCGATCAGCCGCTCGTACAGGCTGTGTTGCTCGTCGATGCGACACAACACCGCCCGCTCGCCCTCGCGCAAATCGTTCAGCGTCAGGGCTTGCTCCGTTCTATATTCAATCAAATTGATACACCTCCAGACCGCCAGTGCGGCAAAAACAGTTTCTCATTGTCACTATATGCGGACTTTGACGAAAGGGTGCGGAGATTGTCGAAGCGCCCCAAGGAGGTAAAAGCTGCCTGCCAAATTACCATAAATTTTGGACTATCATTTTTTCATATTTCGTACTATAATGATAGTAACCAACAATGCGGCCGCGATTGGCCGCTATGAGGAGGAATCAACATGGATCTGATCAAGATCAACGACAACAAGCTGAAGATCATGCTGACACCTGTGGATATGCAATGCTACGCCCTGAAGGCCGACGAGCTGGATTGCGGCGGCATTGAAACGCGACAAGCCTTTCGGAATATCATGGACGAGGTGCGCAACCGCACGGGATTTGACGCCAAGGGCAACCAGATCTACGTGCAGGTCTACCCGTCTCGCGAGGGCGGCTGTGAGATGTTCGTGACCAAGCTGGGGCTCTTGTGTGCCCTTGGCGAAGGAGAGGAACGCCCTTCTCTCTCCCCTGCCAATAATATTTCCATCTCCCCCGCGACGAAACATCAGCCGCAAAAGCAGCTCGAGCGCAATCACACCGTCGCCTTCGTCTTTGAGGCGCTCGACCATTTGCTCCGCGTCTGCCGACGCCTGCACGCACGCGCCTACAGCGGAAGCAGTGCCGTGTATCACGGCGAGGAGGGCTGCTACTACCTTTTACTTTCGGACAACGCAAGCCGCCGCTGTACCCTATCTGACCGCAGTATGCTGGCTTTTCTTTGTGAGTATGGGCTACAGCAAAACGCTGAGGTCGTTCGTCTTTACATACGCGAGCACGCCAGCCCCGTTTGTGAAAAAAACGCCGTTGCGCGGCTGTCCGACTTATAAACCAACATCCCGCCAAGCTCGGCGGGATGTTTTTCTGTAAGTATTGACAATTGACGCGAAAAAAGATACAATAGAGGTATAAAATGTCTGTTAAGGAAAGGAGTCACCATGAAGAAAAGGACATTGACCAAGAATCAAAAGGTTTGGAAGCACGTGTTGTCTGTTTTGGGGCTTGCATTTTTGTTCGGGCTGTTAGCTCCATTTGATTCACTAATAATGAACCCTACTTTGGGACTCAAGGCGTTTACACTATGGCGTGACGCGTGGACTTGGCTCTTTGCGTTGATTATTTCTCCTATCGTTTACTTTGGCGTTTGCTACTTTTTTGAATATCATCCCAGAGAGTTTTATTATTGCTTTGACCTCATCCTTATTACCATTGTTACTGTCATATCTTTCTTTGCTCTGGTCACATGCTTAGCGCTTGCCTCCGTTTCAGAAGGAATTCTTTTGACAACCTCCTTTCTCTTGTTGACTCTTTTTATATTTCTTTTTATCATATACGTCACATGGCACCGCGGCTTGGCTATTTACAAAGACAAAATCCGTATATTCAAATTCCGCATCAAAACCTACCACACGACAGTCGTGGACAGCATCTTCATCGAGCATGGCAAATTCACATCCACCATTCAGATTACCGTCTGCGGTGATACCACCACCTTCCGCTTGCCTACGATATCCGCTAAAATATGCGAACATCGCTTGAAAACCATTCCTACTGCAAATAAGGAGCCCAAATTATGAACGTCTACACCTCGATCGATCAGCTCATCGGCCAAACGCCGCTGCTTGAGCTGACGCATATCGAAAAGGAATATCATCTTAAAACCAGGCTCTTGGGCAAGCTCGAGAGCTTCAACCCCGCGGGTTCTGCCAAGGACCGCGTGGCGCTTGCCATGATCGAGCAGGCCGAGTGCGAGGGAAAGCTGTCGCCGCAGGCAACGATCATCGAGCCCACCAGCGGCAACACGGGCATTGCTCTTTGCGCGCTGGCCGCCGCGCGGGGCTACCGTGCCATCATCGTCATGCCCGACAATATGTCAATCGAGCGCATCCGACTGATGCAAGCCTACGGCGCCGAGGTCGTGCTCACCCCTGCCGCGCTGGGTATGTCGGGGGCGATCCAATTGGCACGCCAGATTGCAGAAAAGACCGCGAACAGCTTTATCCCCGATCAGTTTACCAACCTGATGAACCCCGCCGCCCATTTCAGCTCAACAGGATATGAAATTATGAACGATACCGACGGAGAGATCGATATTTTCGTCGCAGGCGTCGGCACGGGCGGAACGATTTCCGGCACGGGCGCGTATTTGAAGATGCAAAAGCCCGAGGTGCGCGTCGTGGCCGTTGAGCCTGCCGCCTCGCCCCTTCTGTCCGAGGGCCATTCGGGGCCCCACGGAATCTCGGGCATCGGTGCCAATTTCGTGCCCGTGACGCTCAATACGGAAATTTACGATGAGGTCATCACCGTCACCGAGGATGAGGCCTTCGCCGCTGGGCGCTTGCTTGCCCGCCGCGAGGGTGTGCTTGCCGGCATATCGTCGGGCGCCGCTCTTCACGCCGCCATCCAACTGGCCAAGCGCGAAGAAAACGAGGGAAAAACCATCGTCGTCCTGCTCCCCGACACGGGAGAGCGCTATTTGTCCACCGGAATGTTTCAATAAACGATAGGAGTACGCCATGCCAAACATTCTCATCATCAGCTCTGCCAATATGGATTTCGTCATGCCCATGACCTCTCTGCCCGCGTGCGGACAGACCGTCATTGAATCGGGCGCGTATCGCTACGTCCCCGGCGGTAAGGGCGCAAACTCGGCCGTTGCCGTCGCGCGTCTTGGGGGCAACTGCACCTTCTGCGCCAAGCTCGGCCGCGACGACAACGGCGACGCGCTCGCCGCGCTATACGAGCGCGAGGGCATCGACTGCCGCGCGCTTTGCCGCAGTGATAACACCCCGACAGGTCTAGCCGCCATCATGGTCGAGTCGGACGGCTCGAACCGCATCGTCGTCTATCCGGGCGCCAACATGACGCTGACCGAGGGCGACATCGACCGCGCTCTCGATACCACGCCCGACGCGCTGTACCTGCAACTGGAGATTTCTCACAAGGCCGTCATATATGCCGCCAGATCCGCCGCCGCACACGGCATTCCCGTCTTTATCGACGCAGGACCTGCCGATGCGACCTTTACGCTTGAGCAGCTGCCGCCGCTTGCCGTGTTCTCGCCCAACGAAAGCGAGGCCAAAATCTTCACGGGTATCTGCCCCGACAGCGAAGAGGCTTGTCTTGCGTGTGCCGAAGCACTCGCTTCGCGCGTCAGGAGCGCGTATATCGTGCTGAAATTGGGCAGTCGCGGCGCGTATCTGTACGACACCGCGGCCAAGGCGGGAGAGATCCTTCCCTCTCTGCCCGTCAAAGCCGTGGACACCACCGCCGCAGGCGATGCCTTCACCGCCGCCTTGACCTTGCACTATCTTCAAACGGGCGACATGACCGCCGCCGTGCGCTATGCCAACGCCGTAGGAGCGCTGACCGTCAGCCGCGCGGGCGCGTCTTCCTCTCTGCCGACGAAGGAAGACGTCGAAATCTTCTTGAAATAAGGAACACCCCCGATCGTGAAAGCCACGGTCGGGGGTGCGTTTGTATTCAAATGATATCGCAAAGGCCTGTGAAGTCCTTGACCGTCGCGTCGGCCTCGGTCTGCATCTCGCTCCACGTGTTGTCCGCGTGGGCGTCGTACACGCCAACGGTGGCAATGCCAAGCGACTTGGCGGTGCGGATGGCGGTGAGGTTATCGTCAAAGAAGACGGCCTCCTCTGCCCCAACGCCGAAATGCTCCAACGCCATGCGGTAGATGGCGGGATCGGTCTTAGGGACTCCCACATGGTCACAGTTGATGATATAATGGAACCAGCCCGTCATACCGTTGCGGGCAAGACAAGGCAGAATGCGGCCGATGGTCGCGGCGGTGACAAGACCGACCTTGACGCCATGTTCGCGCAGCGTCCGAACAAAATCCACAGCCCCGGGCTTTGCCTCGATGTGCTGCTCGTACTGCTCCTGCGAGAGCTGCTCGATCTGATCGAGAATGGTCTGGACCGTTCCTTTGCAGCCGTAGTCCAAAAAGAACTGCGCCGTTTCCTCCTCGGTCAGCGGAATCATGGGAAACATAAATTCCTCGGTGAAGTTGTCGGGAATGGGCAGACCGTGCGAGCGCAAAATGGCCTTATCTACCTCACCCCACATACCCATCGAGTCGACCAGCGTCCCGTCAAAATCAAATAATACGGCCTTTTTATCCTTCAAAATGCGCGAAATGGCGTCCATTGTGATCTCCTTTTTTTGTGTTGGAAGAAAAGTATATCACAAATTGAGCAAGGTTGCAAGAGGAAAATATAATTTATTCGCATTCCCGTTTTTTATGTTGGACAAGACCACCTTTTAGGCTCCCTCCCCCCGAGGCGGGGGAGTTCATTACGAATCAATGCTTTCTAGTATTTCCTCGATGGTTGTTATGCGAAGGTTTTCAAGCAAACTGAGCAATTCTTCCGGCGTAGAACCCTTAAATCCTTCTGGAGAGATTGTCACATAAAAACCGGGATAACTGTAGCCATCCTCCGTGATATACGCGTGATAGCTTTGGTAGCGATTGTATGCATCACTCGCTAACCACACGTCTGCTGAATAACCTTCACCGAGAATCTTAATGAAAGCTTCCCCTTCCTCATTTTGCATCGCATTAGTAAAGCTACCATAACTATTTGCATTTACACTTAGGCTGAAAAGCTTATCAGCGAAACTACATTGATAAGATATATATGTATATATATTGACACTTGGCTGCCTAATACCAATGCTTCCAATAGAAATGTCACTAGATTGAATTGTTCCCTGAACGTTTTTTTGTTCTTTCAAGATGACAATCTTTTCGTCTTTTATCCTCCCATAAATATTTGAAAAAGTATCTTTGTATCGAGCTTTGTCAGAAACCTCCTCCAGCCACAAATGCGTCTTTTTCTGTGGGCAATACTGTTCGTCAAGTATTTTTAAGGCCTCTAAAAACTGATCCGAATCTCCTTGGGTTGCATCACATAACAATTTTAATTCTTCCCATGAGTGGAAAATCATATGGTTTTCCATTGGAGTGTCGGTATCCACCCCCGGCTTATCTACCACCGGCGGGTCTGCATCCGGCGGCTCCACGCCCGGCTCGTCTCCGCGCCACAGCCACCCGACGCTGACGGCGATAATCACCGCCAAACACGCGCACGCGACGGCGCTCCATACGACACGGCGCTTTCTTTTTACGGTTGCTTTCGACGGTTGATAGTCGAGAGCTTGCTCAATATAGTCTGCATCAATGTTGCCCAACGAATTCGAAATATTCTGCTCTCTCTTACTCATATCGACACTCCCTCCTTCTCCAAGTAGTGCTTCAGCTTGGCTCGCAGGCGCGAGAGGCGTACCGTTACGTAATGCGGTCTGCGGCCAAAGCGCGCGGCGATCTCTGCAACGGAATCAGAGCACCAATATCTGCGGACGAACATCACACGGCTGTCCTCGTCCAGCGTTTCCAGGAATCGGTTCAGATGCCCCGTCAGCTGCTTGCTTTCGTACTCGTTCTCTACCGTTTCGGCGCACGGAATACACGCGGCCAGCTCCTCAAGGGCGAGATCGTAGTGCGAATTTCTGCGCTGTGCCGTGTTATGATGGTAGCGCTTGATGCAAAGATTTCGCACAAGGCGGCAGATGTAGGTGCGCAGCGGATCGGGACGCTGCGGCGGAATCGTGTTCCATGCGGCAAGGTAGGCGTCGTTGACGCACTCCTCTGCATCCTGCTCGTTGTTCAGAATATTGGCCGCCACCAAATGACACTGCCTGCCGTATTTTTCGGCCAGCGCCGCGATGGCAGATTCCGAACGTGCAAAAAACAACTCTATAATCATTTTATCGTCCATAGTCGATCCTCCTTTCACCTATATACTCCGCAAAAAAGGAAAAATGTCTCAAAAATTCTTCAATATTATTTGTGTTTCTCCGCCTGCATATCAAAATACTCCTCCAGCCCCTCGATTTCGACGGCAGGGACGTAGGTTTTGGCGAACTCCTGCATCCATCCCGTCTTGTCGTATTCACTCGCACCAAGGTGCTTATAGAAGGTGTAGAACGGAACGACCATGCCATTTTCCCCGTGGACATACTCAAAGGAAACGGCGTCATATTCCGTGAAATCCACCTTTTTCTGCTCGGCCATACATAGCTTGCAGGAATGACCGCCGAAGACGTAGCCCTTGGCCAAGAGTTCTTCCGCTTCGTCAAGCGTCAGCATGCGGGATTTGCCAATGACAGAAAATTTTCCGTTTTCATATTCGCAGTAGTCCATCCAGCGCAAAAAGACCTCGCCACTTGTGTCCTGATCAAATATTGAGACATCATTATTTGTAAAAAATCGCAATAAGATGTAGTCAGAACCTATAGGATAATTTTCAAAAATTTCGGGCGGCTCCGTATCCTCAGCATTATAAAGATATATGGCCACCTGACTCAATCTGGAATCATTGTAATACTTTTCAATGCAAATATCGGAATAGTTCTTTTGTAGCGTCCGATCCACATGCGCAATCAGATCGGAAAGCTTTTCTTTGATCTGCTCATCCGTATCGCTGCCCAAAATGGAGATATATTCCCCGCGAAATTGAAATCTTCCATCATGGTAGTCGGGCCAATTATGAAAGCGGAGCTCATTTCCGTAGGATAGGAACGTTAATCTGGAACCGTCGTTTTGCTCCAATTCGGCTAAATAGTACGATGAGTCGTATACGTCTTCGTCTTCCTCGATTTTATATTCCCATACGTCATAACCGTAAAGCTCATTCGCCGCTGCCAGATATTTTTGGATAAAGGCTTCCAGCTCCTCCGAGTCCCCTTCTTCGTATTGTTCTTGGTAAATTGGCAGATACTCGGTCTGCGGGATGGGGGAAACAGCCAACGCTCCTATATGGGGTGCATACCTTTTCACATAGGCATTCGTCCCATCCAAGTATGTCAAAAAGAGGTCTTTGAGTATATCTGCCTCCAAGCTCATTTCCTTGACGTGATCGCCAGTTTCAGGCCGCCAAGGCTCGCCCGTCGGAATCCATGGCTCAATGGGCGTTTTCGAGCCTCCCAAGATAGCGCCCAGGCAAACAATCACCGCCAAGCAGGCGCACGCAACGGCGCTCCAGCGGATGATGATGGGGCGGCGGGGGCGACGGTCGGCGTCGTCAATATCATCGGCATCCGCGATCAGGTCGTCTCCGATCATACCGATCGCGTCCTGCAACAATTCTTCATTTTTCATACAAATATGCCCTCCTTTGCAAGATAATCGCGCAAGCTCTCGCGGGTGCGGTGCAGCATCATTTTGACCTTGCTCTGTCCAAATCCATAGCGGCGGGCGATCGCCTTGACGGAATCAAAATACCAATAGCGGCGCAAAAAGACGCGGCGGGTGTCGTCGTCCAACGTGCGCAAAAAGGCGTCGATGGCCTGCGCCAGCTCCTCCTCGCGCAGTTGTTCGTCAATTTGGGTGTTGTCGGGGATGCACTCGTGCAGCTCGTCCAGCGTCAGCGACACCTCTCCTCCGCCCCGCTTGTCGGCCGTCTGCCGTTTGAGACGGTCGAGCGAGATGCGGCGGGTGATCTTACCGAGAAAGGTTTTGAGCAGACTCGGTCTGTGGGGTGGCATTGCGTTCCACGCGTCAAGATAGGTATCGTTTTCGCACTCCTCGGCATCGGGAGCGCTGTGCAGGATGCCGTAGGCAATGGCGTAGCAGTAGCGGCCGTATTTGTCGCGCGTGGCGGCAATGGCCTGCTCGTCTCTTTGCCAGTACAGCTCTACGATCGTGTTGTCGTCCATAGTAATCTCCTTTCTTTGTCGAATGTTGCGAAGGCTTGCTACTCCTCTACTCGACAAAACCGGCGCGTGGTCACGTCTTTTTTTCATTATATCATATTTTTTCTCTCTTGTGGGAAAGTTTGCGCAACATCCGTTGCTTTTTTCAAGAAATTGTGCTATACTAAATTGAAATTACTATACGGACGCATATGGAATGCGCCCCTACGAGAACACAAAAATGGAAGGTGAGAGCATGGCAACGACAACCAATACGCAAGGCAGGCAACTGGCCCGCAACACCACGGCGCTGACCGTAGGGCGGCTAGGCTCCAAGGTGCTGGTCTTTTTGCTCGTTCGTTTTTACACCGCCGTTCTCACCAAAGAGGAGTTCGGCACGGCCGATCTGATCACCAGCCTTTGCAATTTCCTCATTCCCATCGCCTGCGCAGGTCTTTCCAGCGGCTTCTTCCGCTTCGCCGCCGAGGCGCGGAGCAAGCAGGAGATGAGCGACGTATTCAGCTCGGGCATGACCATTCTCGCCCTTGCCTCCATGGGCTTTGCGCTGCTCTCGCCCATTTTGTTCGCCATTCCCTATTTTTCGGACTACGTCTGGCTGATCCTGCTTTACGTGCTGTGCGCCAATTTCCACTATCTCTGCTCCGATTTCGTCCGCGCGCAGGGCAATTACCGTTTGTTTGCCATTCAGGGGCTGCTGAACACGGCGCTGAACATCGGATTTAATCTTTTGTTCCTTCTACCGCTATCCATGGGGCTGACGGGCTACGTCCTGAGCGTCATCGCGGCTGACCTGATCACCTCGCTGTTTTTGTTCTTTTACTGCAAGCTGGGACAATATCTGCGTCCCGGGGAGGCGAGCCGCACGACGGTACGCGCCATGCTGCGCTACTCTCTGCCCCTCATTCCCGCCACGCTTTGCTGGTGGATCACCAACGTCTCCGACCGCTACATGGTCACACATTTTTGGGGTGAGGCGCAAAACGGTCTGTACGCGGCCGCTTACAAGATCCCCAACATTCTGACCATCGCCTGCGGCATTTTCATGGATGCCTGGCAGTTCTCGGCCGTGGTTGCGGGACGCAAAGCAACCGACACCGAAACGCAAGAGCAAGCGGACGAGCGCCGCCGTTCCCTGACTGCCTTTTTCTCCAAGATTTTCCGCGGCTACGGTGCGTTTCTTCTGCTGGCAGCAGGCGGTTTGATCCTTCTGACCCGCCCGATGGCAATGATCTTGTTCGACGAATCCTTCGCCGAGGCTTGGCAGTACATTCCCGTTTTGCTGTTGGCAACCGCGCTGTCGGCGCTGTCCAATTTCGTTGGCTCGGTCTACATGGTCGAGTGCCGCGGCACGGCCACCATGCTCACCTCACTCGTCGGCGCGCTTGGCAATATCGTCTTGAATTTCGTCTTGATCCCCGACATGGGCCCTATGGGCGCGGCCGTTGCCACGCTGATCTCTTATCTGCTTGTATTCCTCATTCGCCTGATCCACGCCCGCCGTTTCATCCCCTTCCGCGTGCCGCTGATCTGGCTGTCGCTCAATTTCATTCTGCTTGGTGCGCTTTGTACCATTATGACGCTGGCCGTTTCGGGCTGGATCTGGTACTCGCTTGGACTTTGCTTTGCTCTTGCGCTGATCGACGCGCCCTATCTGCTTCGCAGCGTGCTTCAGCTCTTGCGCCAAAGACGTCAAAAAACTTAAAAAATACCGAAAAAATTTCAAAAAAGGTATTGCAATTTCAAAAGAACTATGATATAATAGTTGCACTCTGTGCGTAAGTGCATCGCCTGCATGGGGAAAGGATGGTCCGCTGCAATGCTCGCATGAACATCCGGATAATACGAGGAGGGCTTTACGATGGATCTGATCAAAGCTTTTACAAACGAGCAACTGAAGACTGAGGTGCCCGAAATTAACATCGGTGACACCGTTCGTATCCACAACAAGATCGTTGAGGGTACCCGTGAGAGAATCCAGATGTTCGAAGGTACCGTTATCGCCAAGAACGGCGGCGGCATCTCCGAGACCTTTACCGTCAGACGTATTTCCTACGGCTGCGGCGTGGAGAAGGTATTCCCCATCCACTCCCCTAACGTTGTTAAGGTCGACATCATCCGTTACGGTAAGGTAAGACGCGCTAAGCTGTACTACCTGCGTGACAAGATCGGTAAGGATTCCAAGGTTAAGGAAAAGAAGTAATTCTTCCGTAACACGAAGAAAAAAGGACTGCATTTTGCAGTCCTTTTTTCTGTTTTTCACCCCAATTTCCTCCCAAACGGGCACTCTACTCGGGGTAGACTGTGCGTAGAGTTGGGGTAGACACCCATTTATTGGAGCGTAGAGGCAGGCAAGGCAACGGTTTCTTGACCTTTTGGGGCAGGTATTATATAATAAAGTATCGAAAGCGCATCGGTATGCGCGACCGAACGAAAGGAATTACTCTTATGAACCCCGCAAAGCCTATCATACCGATTTTCTTCGCCGTTGACGACAATTACGCCCCCTACCTCGCCGTTTCCATGCGCTCGCTGATCGACAACGCGTCGCCTGATTATCAATACAATATCTATATTCTGATCGACAAGCTCAACGAATACAACACCGCCGTCCTTTGCGGCATGGCCACCGACAACGTCTCCGTTGAAACAATCAACGTCACACGCAAGCTGGATGCATTCGGAGATATGCTTCACCTGCGTGACTATTACACCAAGACGACTTACTACCGCTTTTTCATCCCCGCTCTGTTCCCCCAGTACGAGCGCGGCTTGTATCTGGACTGTGACATCGTTGTCAAGGGCGATATTTCGCAGTTGTATAACGTTGCGCTGGGTGACAATATTCTGGCCGCCGCTCCCGAGGAGGTCATGCTCATGGTAGACGTGTTCGGCACCTACGTGGAGGCCGTGCTGGAGGTTCCCCGCAACGAATATTTCAGTGCGGGCATTCTGGTCATGAACCTTGAAAAAATGCGCCGCGTCGCGCTTGAGGAGCAATTCGTCGAGATTCTCGGCCGCCGCACCTTCCGCGTTACACAGGATCAGGACTATCTCAACGTGCTCTGCCGCGGAGATTTCCTTATGCTTGACTCCGGATGGAATAAAACGGCCTGCTACGACGCTCTCGTCGACACCCCCGTCAACATCATTCACTACAAGATCAACTGGAAGCCCTGGCATTATAAGGGCGTCCGCTTTGAGGAGGACTTTTGGCACTACGCAAAGATGACTCCCTACGCCGACATGCTGTACGCCATGCGCGACGGCTACAGCGACGCGCAGATCGCCAACGATCAGCTGCAATATGAAAATCTCGTCGCGCAGGCCTTGAGCGACACCACCAAGGCACGCAGCGGCATTCTCGTCTGATTATTTTTCTGGAGGAACCAATCATGGAACTGGCACCGGATCGCGTGGAAGTACTAAAGCGCATCGAAGAATACGAGCGTTTGGGATATTTTGACCGCGACGTAGAAAACGATCCCCCGACTCGCCCCTTGCGACCTGGCGAGGTCGATTATACCCTGAAAAAGCTGTCCTCCCGCATCGCCAGCGAGTTTGCCAACGAGGTTGCGCGTCGCCATTTTGACAAATGCATCAAACGAGGCGATCTGGTGATCAAGGAGGTGCGCGGCATTGAAAATTACCGCGCCGTCAAGGATCGAGGCGTGATCATCACAGCCAATCATTTCAACGCTTACGACAACTACGCCGTCTTCAAGGCCATTCAGAAGGATCTGGGCAGACGACGTCTGTACAAGATCATCCGCGAGGGCAACTACACCTCTTTTCCCGGTCTTTACGGCTATTTCTTCCGCCATTGCAATACGCTTCCCCTGTCGGCTGACCACCGCGCCTTCCGCGAATTGCGCGAGGCCATCGGCGTTTTACTTGGCCGCGGCGAGAAGATCCTGATCTATCCCGAGCAGGGTATGTGGTGGAACTATCGCAAGCCCCGTCCCTTGAAATCGGGTGCGTTCCATTTTGCCGCCAAGGAAAACGCCCCCGTTCTCCCCTTCTTTCTGACCATGGAGGATACTGATCGCATCGGCGCTGACGGCTTCCCTATCCAAGCCTATACGGTGCACATTTTGCCCGCCATCGAGCCCGATCCCACCTTGACGGCTCGCGAGAACGCCGAGCGTATGTGCGAGCTCAACTACGAAGCGTGGAAGCAGACCTACGAGCAATTCTACGGTATTCCGTTAACTTACACGACCGAACAATGATCGGAGGGCGATTATGCTTTACATATTTATTATTGTTGGTGCGATGATCGTGATCGCGCTCGTCAATTCTCTCCTGCTTGCCGATCCGTCGTTGCCGCAGGTGGGGATGATCGCGCTGTCCACGTTGCTTGGCACGATTTCCGTCATTGCGTGGGACGGCGTCGTCGCTCTTCTGATTCGCCGCTTGCCGCTCCCTGAGCGATGGTTTGCGCCTGCCAGTCGGCTATTTGCCGTCGGTAAACGTGAGCGCAGCTTTTATCGCAGGGTCGGTATTAACGTGTGGAAGGATCACGTTCCCGAGCTTGGCTGCTTTACCGGCTTTCATAAAAGCGAGTTCACTTCGCCTGACGATCCCGCCTATCTCGCCCGCTTTTTGCTGGAATCCAACTACGGTGTGGCCATTCATTTGGCCAATGCCCTGCTCGGCTTTCTGATCGTTCTGTTGCCTTGGTGCTCTTCTCCTGCCATTGCCTATCCTATCGCCCTGGTCAATATGATCCTGAGCCTTTTGCCCGTGGCGGTTCTGCGCTTTAACACGGTGCCGCTTCGCAATATTTATCTGCGCAGTTTGAAAAAACAAAATTGACTATACCAACTCCATAAAATAAAATTGATGCGGAAACGGTGAAAACCATTTCCGCATCATCCTTTATGCACGGGAATTATTTCATTCGTTTAAACAGTCTCGACCAAACGAGAATGATCGCCTGCCCGGGTGCGCCGAGAATATAAAGCAGCCACACCTCGGGAATGCCGAAGACCATAAAGCTGACGTGGATCGAGGCCAGCACGGACCACATAAGGAACGACACGATCCAGAAATTGCGACGGCGATTGAACCAAACCGAGTTAAAGATCAGCCAAAGCACGCAAGAGGCAGGAACGGCATACAGAAAGGCCAGCCAATGCACCTTAGCCGCAGGGTTGATCA
>SVRN01000073.1 GCA_015064805.1 Oscillospiraceae bacterium | reverse complement strand
GGGCAGGAACGACGCACAGCTCAGCCGTGGTCAGATCGCGCTCGGTGATGCCGTACTTGTCGTTGAGCATCTTGAGAACGTTGATCTTTACGCCGTCCTTTTCAGCGTCAGACAGAGGTCTGCTGCCGATGAGAACGTTGAGCTTTTCGCCTGCGATAGCGGTGTTCAGCGGCTTTTCGCCCTGCGCACGGCCCAGGTGAGGAAGCAGATCGTTGATATAGAAGATGGGATCGGCATCGTCCTCACCGACCGTTACGGTCACGTTCGTGCCGTCGTTGAGAATAACGACGCCGTGCAGAGCCAGCGGAACGGTGACCCACTGATACTTGCGGACGCCACCGTAGTAGTGCGTCTTGAAGAAGCCCATACCGTGATCCTCGTACAGAGGGCAGGGCTTGAGGTCCAGACGGGGAGAGTCGATGTGAGCGGCGATGATGCGGATACCGTTATTGATATCCTCGGTGCCTGCCTTGATCAGGAACAGGTTCTTGCCGCGGTTGTTGTAGTACAGGCGGTCGCCTGCCGCGATCTTGTCACCCAGACGGTAGGGGCGGTAGCCCTGTGCCTCTGCGAGAGCGATGGAAGCGTCAACGGCCTCGCGCTCGGTCTTGGCGGCGTCCAGGTAGGTCATGTAGTCCTTGGCGTAAGCGTAAGCGCTCTCGATCATTGCCTCGTTGTCGGCAAAGATCTCGTAGAAGGACTTTTTCTGGTAGGTCAGGTTTTCGTAGCTGTTTTTGGTTTCGGACATGACTTGAAATTCCTTTCTTGATTTATGAAAAATTTAGATTTTACGAAAAGGGAACGACTGTCAGCGAGGGATACAGTCGCTGATAGGCTTGATAAGCCTTTTGGATCTTGCGCACGTACGCGCGCGTCTCTCCTATGGGAATGCGATCGATGATGAGATGCCCCTGCAGATCGGTCAGCGAGCTATCCTCCAGCCAACCGTCCACGCGGCCGTTGCCTGCGTTATATGCCGCGCAAGCCGTCGGCCAATCACCGTAGCGATCGTACAGCCGCCGCAGATAATACACGCCGTAGCGGACGTTGGTTTCGGGATCGTACAGCATGCCGTCCTCCAGATGCTCGCCCAGCATATCGTCGCTCAGCCAGCGGAAGGTGGAGGGCATCATTTGCATCAGCCCGACCGCACCCGCCGACGATACGGCCTCGGGATCAAAATCGCTCTCGGTGCGAATGACCGCGTAAATGAGATTTTCGGGGATGTCGTATTGCTTGGCGTATCGTTCGACGTACGCCTGATACTCCCGCGGATACAGCGCGCGGTCGATCTTGGGCTCAAACAGCAAATACAAGGCGCCGATGAGTAGTACTGCGGCAACCGCAACGATCGCGATCCGCTGTATTACTTGCTTGGGGGTGCGTTTTTGCTTCATGCGAGCACCTCCGTCAAAAGAGACGAAACGCAGGCGCTGAGCTCTTGCGCGGTACCGTTATTGTAGATGAGGAAATTTGCGTGTTCTATATAGAAAGAGACGTCGGGCTGTGCGTCAAGTCTGGCGGATATTTGCTCCGGACTTAAATTGTCCCTCTGTATCAATCGCTTACTACGAATCTCCCGATCCGCCAAAACCGCGATCACGCAGTCACATTTGCGGTGCAATCCCGCTTCAATGAGCAAGGGCGCGTCTATGATGGCCGCCTTGCAGCCTTGCTTTTCATACTCGGCCAACAGGGCAATCGTCCGTTCGATGACGTAGCGATGGGTGATCTCGTTGAGGCGCTCGTGACGCTTCCGACCAAGCTCTGTCTTTTCGAATACCAACGCCGCGAGTGTCCGTCGATCCAGCGTGCCGTCGGGGGCGAGGATCGCGTCCGAAAATTCGGCAACCAGCTCGTCAAGACAAGGCGATGGGGGGACGAGCAGCTCGTGATACACCGCGTCGGTATCGACCGCGGGGATACCGTGCTCGGCAAACAGCGCCGCGACGGCTCCTTTGCCCGCGCCGCTTTGTCCGGTCAATCCTATGATCTTCACGGTGCGATCACCTCCGTGCGCGCGCCTCCGTTCTGATCGGATGCTCGTGCCGCTTGCATGACGGCCTGAACGTAAGCACCGTCGTACAGCGAGGGGGAGAAGGGCGCGCCGTTTGCCACGGCGGACAGGTATTGATACATGGATTCCACGTGGCAACGTAGCCATCCCACGCTCGCCTTGGGCGAGGGAAAGCTGCCGCCGGGGGCGGGGTAGCGTCCGCCGCATTCAATGCGGGTAAAGCCGCGCTCGCCGCCAATGGGAGAGGCGGGGCGGTCGTTGTCGTAAAAGTACAGCCATTCGGGCTCCATCAGCTCGTATTTGATGCTGCCGCGCTCACCGAAAATGGCAAGTGAGAGATCGTCGTTGACGCCCGTGGCCAGCTTGTTGGCCGTGATGGTGCCGCAAGCGCCGCTTTTGAGCCTTGCGGTGATATAGAAGGCCTCGTCGGCATCCGTCTGCCAATCTCCGTGGGTAGGGAAGGCGATCTGCGACGTGCCCTGCACGCTTTCAAAATCACCGCACAGATGGCGGATCAGATCGATGACGTGAGAGCCGAGATCAAACAGCACACCGCCGCCGTGCTCGGCCGTTTGCTTCCAACCGGGCGCGCGATCGGCAAAGGTGCTGGAATTGTGCTCGTAGCTGACGCGGAAGGAAAGAATGCGTCCAAGGCGCCCCTCGTCGATCAGCTGCTTGGCGCGGAGCATGGGGGCCATGAAGCGATTGTTGAAGACCATACCGCACACGCGGCCGCTCCTTTTTTCCGCCTCGACGATGAGCGCGGCCTCGTCGGCTGTGACGCAAAGGGGCTTTTCGCACAGCACGTGCTTGCCTGCGTCAAGCGCGCGGCAGATCATATCCGCGTGCAGCGTGTTGGGGGTGCAGATATCAATGATATCGATGTCGTCACGGGCGATCAGCTCGTCAAAATCACGTGCCGCACGTCCAAAGCCATATTGTTCGCAAAGGGCGGCGGATCGTTCATACGAGGTGGTGCAAAGGCCTGCGACACGGGCGGTAAAGGGAAGAGTGCCGTAGTAATAGGGCAGGTTGTGAATGGCAAACGCATGCGTTTTGCCCATGCTGCCGAAGCCGACCATGCCGACGTTCAGCTTTTTTTGTTTTTCCATACGCGCCTCCCTGAAGATTCATTGTGGTACTAATACACCTATTATATTATTATACATGAATTGAACGGATTTTTCAAGTCTTATATGCAGAGTTTTATCGAATTTTGCAAAAAACTTTTTTGGCTGAACACGGAAAGATTGTGCCATGGGACTTGCTTTTTCCGGCAGAGTGTTTTATAATAAGTAGAAGACACTGGAAAGGAGGCGTATGGAGAGTGAAAAAGGAATTGATCTGTCGGATCTTTTCGCATATGCCCGAGCTTGAAACGGAGAGACTGATTCTGCGCCGTATGCGCGTAGGGGATGCGGACGATATGTATCAGTACGCCCGTCGTACCGACGTGACCCGCTATCTGCGCTGGTCGCCCCATCCCGATCTTTTACATACGCAGGATTATCTGCGCTATATTGCTACTCGCTACGCTACGGGCAGCTTTTACGATTGGGCGATGGTGTATAAGCAGAATAACCGCATGATCGGCACCTGCGGCTTTACCTCGTTTGATTGCCCTAACGACGCGGCCGAGATCGGCTACGTCATCAACCCCGATTACCGCGGTATGGGACTGGTTCCCGAGGCGGTGCGTGCCGTGTTGAAATTTGGATTTGAACGACTTCTTTTGCATCGCATTGAAGCGCGGTTTATCGAGGGAAATACCGCTTCCTTGCGCGTGATGGAGAAGGTCGGCATGCGCTTTGAGGGCTATCAGCGCGATAGCATGCTGATCAAGGGAAGCTACAGAACCATTGGATATTGCTCCTTGCTTTGCTCGGAATTTGAGGCGAATACGCAAAAGGACGAGGAAAATAACGGTAATTTGTGCGAGAAAACATCGGTTTTTTCATAAAATAGATGTAAATTTCGAAAAATCCTATTGCCAAAGCGAAAAAAGTGTGTTACAATGAATTATTAATGAGATGAAAAGACGCACCGACGATCGGTGTGCAGAGAGGTGTAAGAAATGCAGAAACGAACCAATCCTTTGGCACTCAAGGGCGACGCGAAGTCGGAGAGTGACATCCGCCAGGAGCAAGCTACACGCGAGGCGGCTCCTGCGAAGGTTGCGCCCAAAAAGACCGCGGAGGACAAGCCACAGCGCGAGTCGTCGGCATCTTCTGCGCCTCGTCAGAATACGCCTGCGACGACCTCGCGTATTCAGCGAGCATCTGATTTTTCGGCGGCTAAGAGTGTCACCGTAAAATCCGATTCTACCATCACTTATACCGCATCGGGTAGTGGCGTTGTGGCAACGCGCAACCCGATTGCCGTGGTTGAGCCCGAGCCCGCAGACGAGTGGCTGGACGATACCTTGACGGATGAGACGCTTGAGGATGAGGCTGCCGGTGATGAGATTGCCGCAGATGAGGAAGGCGAAGCCGAGGCGGCGGATACCGCTGTCGACGTTCCCGTCGCAGACGAGGTAATCGAGGACGAGGAGCCCTTCCCGACGTTGCATGATTTCGAGCTTGCCGCACGTTTTTCGTTGCGCGGCAGAAATTCCCGCAAGCTGGTCGTTGGCAAGGTCAGCCGCGACGTTTGCCGTCTGGCACAGCTGTTGCATCCCGATGAAAAACTTTCGACCATCATTGAAAACGCGCTCATGACGCGTATTTTCCTTGAAAATCCCGAAGCGTTTGACGCTATGGCCGCGGTCATTGAAGAGAATGGAGGACGTATCAAATGTTGATCAGCTTTTTCTGTAAAAAGGGTGGCGTTGGTAAAACGACGGTCACGGGTGAGTTTGCCGGTTATCTGACGACCATGGGCAAAAGAGTGCTTGTTATCAGCATTGACGACCAGAACTCGCTGTTTGAAATGTTTGGTCTTTCGTCCAAGGTGTTCGAACGTGACGATAACTACTTGGAGCACTTTGTTGCCGATACCTGCTCGGAGGATGACGTTCTGATCCCTCTGCGAGAGAATCTGTACGGCGTCAAGACGCTCAACACGGATATGCTGTCCAAGAAGCTGACGCTGGAGCGCTCGTTTGAGCGTAACTTCGTCGGTGCGATCATGCAGCTGCAAAGCGGCTTTGATTTCGTATTCTTCGATCTGCCGCCTTCCTCGAACCGTACCACCGAAATCCTGCTTGAGAGAACCGATCTGCTCATGCTCATCGTTGAGCTGAACAAGCTGGGTGTTAACGGCTTCTACAATACGCTGCAGTATTTCGTTGATAACGATCTGCCCCTGGAAAAGATCCGCTACATACTGCCCAACGGCTACTCCAAGACCAAGTCGGTTCCCGGTGTGGCACTCAAGGAGCTCAAGGCCCTCATCCGCGACAACGTTCCCGAGGCTACCTTGCTGCCTTTGATGCCCGACAAGACCATCATCAAGTCGCTGCAGCAAAAGGGCGTGACGGTATTTGACGAGGACGTTTCCAGACTGACGGCGTACGAGAAGTCGCAAAAGCGCACGGTCATGGACG
>SVRN01000072.1 GCA_015064805.1 Oscillospiraceae bacterium | reverse complement strand
TTCCGGTATTGAGCAGAAATTCGATAAAAAAGACAGCCTCATCTACCGCCGTACCTTCACACCGCCCGAGGACTTCGTCGGCGAGCGGATACTGCTGCACTTCGGTGCGGTCGACCAGACCTGCCGCGTTGCGTTCAACGGCGTGCGGGTTGGCGAGCACGAGGGTGGCTATCATCCCTTTTCGCTGGACGTCACCGACGCGTGGCGCGAGGGGGAGAACGAGATCACCGTTGAGGTGCACGATCCGCTGGATGCGGAACTGCCCTACGGCAAGCAGAGAGAGAAGCGGGGCGGCATGTGGTACACCCCGACCAGCGGCATCTGGCAGACGGTTTGGATGGAGGCGTTGCCGACCAATTACATCGAGCGCATCCGCATCGACACGACGCTGACGAGTGCGACGCTGACCGTCACGGGCGGCGAGGCGCACAAGACGCTGATTTTACACACCGAGAATGGTGACGAGCAATACGAGTTTGAGGGCGACACCTTCACCCTCACGCCCGACGACGTTCGCCTCTGGACGCCTGACGATCCTTATCTCTACCGCTTTACGTTGCGCGCCGGCAAGGACGAGGTGCAGTCTTATTTCGCGCTGCGCACGGTCGATATCGGCGAGGGCAAAAACGGCCCCGTCATCAGGCTTAACGGCAAGCCCACGCTCTTCCACGGTCTGCTCGATCAGGGCTATTTTGCCGACGGTATCTATCTGCCCGCCTCGCCCGAGGGCTATCGCTTCGATATTCAGACCATGAAATCGCTGGGCTTCAATATGCTGCGCAAGCACATCAAGATCGAGCCCGAGCTGTTTTATTACGAGTGCGACCGACTTGGCATGATCGTCTTTCAGGACATGGTCAACAGCGGCAAATACAGCTTTATGATCGACACGGCACTGCCCACGATCGGCTTGAAAAAGGGAATTTCCCACAAGGCGAGCCTCCACCGTCGTGCTGCCTTCGAGGGCGCGGCGCGGGAAACGATCGATCTGCTTTACAACCACCCCTGCGTGTGCTACTACACTATCTTCAACGAGGGTTGGGGGCAGTACGATGCCGACCGCATATACAGCGAGCTGAAGGCGCTCGATCCCTCGCGCGTGTGGGATGCGACCTCGGGCTGGTTTGCCGAGCGGCAGAGCGACGTGGCGAGTGAGCATATTTACTTTCGCCCCGTCAAGCTGAAGTCGAACCCCGAGCGCCCCGTGGTGCTGTCCGAATTCGGCGGCTACTGCTACGCGGAAAAGGATCATCTGTTCAATCCCGACCACAGCTTTGGCTATCGCAATTTCGACTCGGCCGAGGCGCTGACGGCAGGCCTTGAGGCCTTGTACCGCGAGCAGATCATCCCTGCGCTTCACACGGCCAACCTCTGCGCGCTTGTGCTGACGCAAGTCAGCGACGTCGAGGACGAGGTCAACGGCATGGTCACCTATGACCGCCGCGTCGTTAAGGTGGACGGCGAGCGCATGCGCGCGGTGGCGAATGAACTGACTGCCGCCTTTGACGCTTGAAGCGAATTTTTAATTGAAAAATAAACTTTTTATGCCCTTTTTGAAGCTTTTTTCAAAAAGGGCATAAGATTTTTCAAGTTTTTCTGTCTTATATAGTGAACCCCGTATAGCCTTTTTTAGAAAAATTAGCATTTTTTACAGAAAAATCGGGGGGGGGTTGACGGGTTTTAGTTATTATGCTATAATAACAATAGAAGAATTTGTCCCCCCTGAAATACAGTAAAGGAGAGATGAAAATGAAACGTGTATCGGCTTTGGTTTTTACGATCGTAGTGCTTCTCTTGTGTTTCTGTTTGCCTGTGGGGGCGATGAAGGCCGACGAAGGTAGCGAGCCCTACCGCAGCTCCGTCGTTATCTGGGATGCCGACGAGGGCTGGGGCGACGAGTTTGAGCTTGACACCAAAAATCAATTGGAGGGCCAAGGCTGTGCAAGCCTGGATCTTCACGCGTCGGAGGGCGTCCACCGTGCGCAACGAAGCATTGCTCCCGCAGATGCTACGGGCATGGACACGCTGGAGTTTGACCTTTACCTGTCCAATATCACGCACGTGCGTGATTTCAGAGCGCCGAACCGTCAGGGGGCGTTGGTGATTGCCTCCGAGAAGGGCGCGCTTCACTTTGACATGAGAATACTGCTGTGTATGATAGAGGATCACGATCTTGTCAGAGGGTGGAACCACATCGTCATCCCCCTGGATCCCTTGGCGATTTATCTGGGCGAGTTTGATGCTTCGCGTATCAATCAAATATCGATCTACTGGGAAAGCACCGCATGGTTTGAGGAAAGATCGATTATAAAATTCGACCGCTTTATGCTGACCGACCGCGATGCCGTGGCAAAGGAGGATCCGACCGTGAAGCAGACGCTTGGCGCGTACGTCGATCTGCTGGCACGGATCAAGGAGAATTACGTCGCTTGCATAATGCTGCCGCGCATAGGTGTGTTTGAATCGGACGTGGATGCCGCTCCGTTACTGGAGCAGTGTATGACAAACATAAATAGCTATTCCGAAATTCCTGAAAAGGACAAGGCGCTTCTGGATGCCAAGGGCTATGGCCTCATTCTGTCGGAGAGCAGATTCCACGCGAAAGAGTATCAGGATGCAAAGGAAACGCTGATGCAGATTCCTGACGTGGTATTGCAATTTCTTTCGCTGCGTGAGTATGCCGAGGAGGGCGCCCTGACGTCGACCAATTTCAGAGACGTATATGAAAGGACGACCCTGGTGCGGACGACGTACGAAGGTCTTTATAGAAAACAAAAATCCGCGTTGTGGGAGCAGGGATATCTTAGTATTCTTGAAGCCGTCGAGAACGCGTTGCAGATGCACACGCACGATTTTGTTCTCGAGGTGGCGACTGACGAGTATCTGGCTTCCCCCGCGAGCTGCACGAGCGGTGCGCTGTACTATTACAGCTGTGCTTTTTGCGGCGAGAAGGGAACGGAGGCCTTTGAATACGGAGAACCCAAGGAGCATAATCCGTCGGAAGGATACGTTCTCTATCACCCGGATGGACACGCCATGCAATGCGAAGACTGCCGCGGCTGCGTGGGAAAATACGTGCCGCATACGTTTTCCGATTGGATCATCGTGCGCGAAGCCACCGAAACCCAACAAGGGTGTCGTAGCAGGCAGTGTGCGGTGTGTCCCTATGTTGAATCCGAAGATATTCCTAAAATAAGTTCATCGACGGCACCGGATTCTGATACTTCCGACGTGCCAGAGACTCCTGAAGATCCCGAGATTCCCGACGCGCCCGAAACCCCGCAAACGCCTGCGGTGCCCGTAGCGCCGAGCGACGACGGCTGCTCTGCCGTTCTTGTCAGCGGCGCGCCTGCGATGCTCGCGCTCATCGCCGCGGCAGGATGGATGCTTCGGAAAAAGAAACAATAACGACAAGTCAAAGTTTTTAACGAGAGGAGAGCTGCCCTATGAAACGAGCTTTTACCATCATGCTAATGACCGTGGTGCTTCTCTTGTCCCTCTTTGTGCCTGCGGGGGCAGATCACCTGCCCGCGCAACCCACAAAGGTCGTTCCTCTGTGGAATGCCGATGAAAACTGGGACACCCCTTCTGGCTTTGTAGTAGACCGTGAAAGCCAAGTAGAGGGCGAGGGGTGTGTGAGCATTGAGCTTGGCAAGAACGCTATCGTTATCGCCCAGATCAAGTTGCCCGAGGTGGATGCCACGGGTATGCGCTATTTGGAATTTGACGTTTACGTTTCCGACCTTGCCATTCTGGAGGCGTGGCTGGATACAGAGGGGGATTCGGTTGGAATATCTTCAAGCGGTCAGCCTGATCGCGCAGAAAAGCGCGTCCATTTTCATGAGATTGCGATGCAATCATTTGTGAAGGGCTGTCCTCGCATCGGTTGGAATCACATAGCAGTACCGTTGGATCAAATGAGTGACATCGAAGGAGGCGGCGGCAAGCTCGATCTCTCGCAGGTCAACTTCCTTCGTATATTCATCATAAACTGGAGCTTGGCATCGGTTCCGGAGGCAAAGGATTGGGTCTTGAAATTTGACAATTTCGTTCTGACGAACCGTGAAGTCGCCTTTGATCCCCACACGCCGGGCGAATGGCAGTACGATGAGGATAAGCATTGGAGATATTGTACCGAATGTGACAAGAAGCTCGACGAGACGTTCCATTCAGAGCATTCCCATCCACCCTATCATTGTGAAAGGGAATTTACCTGTTACGCTTGCAAGCAGGTGTGCGGACCCTATGAACACGAATTCACACGAAAGGATACGTCGAATCGGATGTGTTACGCAGAAAGCGCGACCTGCACAAGAGGAGCGCTGTTCTATTACAGCTGTGCCCGCTGCGGAGAGCGGGGAACGGAGACCTTTGAAAGCGGAAAGCCGAGAGAACACACCAGCGAGATGGATTGCGTTTCATGCGATGCCGAAAGCCATGCATATCAGTGTAAGAGATGTCATTCGCAAGTAGGCGAAGCCGTTTCTCATGATTTTTCCGAGTGGGAGATGGTTCGAGAAGCTACCGAGGAGAAAAGCGGCTTGAAACAGAGAAGCTGCGCAGAATGTACTTACGTCGAAACGCAAGAGATCGTCTACGTCGCTCCCGAACCCCAAACCCCGCAAACGCCTGCGGTACCCGTAGCGCCGAGCGACGACGGCTGCTCTGCCGTTATTGTCAGCGGCGCGCCTGCAATGCTCGCGCTCATCGCCGTGGCAGGATGGATGCTTCGGAAAAAGAAACAATAACGACAAGTCAAAGTTTTTAACGAGAGGAGAGCTGCCTTATGAAACGAGCTTTTACCATCATGCTAATGACCGTGGTGCTTCTCTTGAGCCTCCTTGTGCCTGCGGGGGCAGATCACCTGCCCGCGCAACCCACAAAGGTTGTTCCTCTGTGGAATGCGGATGAGAATTGGACGAATCCAGGCGGCTTTGTGGTAGACCGTGAAAACCAAGTAGAGGGCGAAGGGTGTGTGAGCATTCGTTCGAAAGCAAAGGATGAAATTGATGTTCATGTAACTTTCCCTCCGGTTGATGGCACGGGAATGCTTTATTTGGAGTTTGACATATATGCGCAAGGGAGTTCGCTTTTGCTTATGACGTTCTTCTTTAGCCACATTGAGCTTTCTTCGAGCGGACAGACGGGTAAAAACGCTCAAGACTATAAATTGCAGGACTTCCTTTCGACAATGGACGAAGATTGCTGGTTGACTGGTTGGAAGCACGTTGTGATACCGCTTGAATATTTTGCTGATTCACAAGAGGAGAATGATTTGATTGATATTTCGAGCATCAATTTTCTTCGTTTTTCTATTGTGGATATGGATAAATACTTGGGCCCGGAGACTGAATTTGTCCTGAAGTTTGATAATTTCGTCTTAACCGATCATGCGACTCCTCCAAGACCGCATACTCCGGAGATCATATACAGCATATACGGCCATATTGTATTCTATAGAGGGTAATGTGTGTACGTCACGCAGAGCCTAATAAATACATAGCTGTGACGGCTCATTTGTGGTGAATAGAACGGCAGTTATGAGGAAAGGAGCAATAAAAGCTATTCTC
>SVRN01000071.1 GCA_015064805.1 Oscillospiraceae bacterium | reverse complement strand
CGCTCAACACGGATATGCTGTCCAAGAAGCTGACGCTGGAGCGCTCGTTTGAGCGTAACTTCGTCGGTGCGATCATGCAGCTGCAAAGCGGCTTTGATTTCGTATTCTTCGATCTGCCGCCTTCCTCTAACCGCACAACCGAGATCCTGCTTGAGAGAACCGATCTGCTTATGCTCATCGTTGAGCTGAACAAGCTGGGTGTCAACGGCTTCTACAATACGCTGCAGTATTTCGTTGATAATGATCTGCCCCTGGAAAAGATCCGCTACATACTGCCCAACGGCTACTCCAAGACCAAGTCGGTTCCCGGCGTAGCACTTAAGGAGCTCAAGGCTCTCATCCGTGACAACGTTCCCGAGGCTACCTTGCTGCCTCTGATGCCCGACAAGACCATCATCAAGTCGCTGCAGCAAAAGGGCGTGACGGTATTTGACGAGGACGTTTCCAGACTGACGGCGTACGAGAAGTCGCAAAAGCGCACGGTCATGGACGTTATGTCGGAAATTTTCGACTCCATCGAATTTGAAGTTTAATTGAAATAGACAACGGAGCGTGTGAACACGCGTCCTGAGCGGTGTGTTCTGCGGAACACACCGCTTTGTCATTTTCAAGGAGGAAACTGTGTATTATCTTGGTATTGACGGCGGCGGAACCAAAACGGTATTTGCGCTGGCCGATGAACGTAGCAACATTTTGCGCCGGGTGACGCTTGGCCCCACCAATCCCGTGGATATCGGGATAGAGGCCGCACTATCGACGCTTGGCGAGGGCATTTCGCAGGTGGTGCAGGGCATGAATCCTTGCGAGGTCAGCGTCTTTGCGGGCATCGCAGGCGGTATTACGGGCGACAATCAAACACGCATTCGTGCCTTTCTTGACGCTCTTGGCTTTGCAGGTGCGGACAACGGAAGCGACGCACAGAATATCGTTTCCGCAGGGCTCGGCCGTGAGGATGGCATCTGTACCATCATGGGCACGGGCTCGGTGACGTTCGTTCAGCATCGCGGCGAGTCGATACGCCTTGGCGGCTACGGCTATCTGTTTGACGAGGGTGGCAACGGCTACACGATCGGGCGCGACGCGATCCTTGCCTGCCTGAAGGCAGAAGAGGGAAGCGGCGAGACGACGGTGCTCCGTGAGTTGCTGTTACAGACGATCAATGCTCCGACTGTCCTGAACGCGCTGTCCGTATTCTATGACGGTGGAAAAAAGCAGGTCGCATCCTACGCGCCGCTTGTGTTTGAGGCCTATGATCGGGGTGACGCCACAGCCGCGCGCATCCTGCAAAAAAACATGAAATGCGTCGCGAAAAGCTTGTGCGATGCGAAGAATAAAATGCAAGCAACGCGTGCCATTCAAGTCGTGCTGGCAGGCGGTCTGACCGCCCGCGCGGACGTGCTGATCCCCATGATACGGGAACAGCTACAGGACGGCGCGGCATACGATATCCGCGTGCTGCAACAACCGCCCGTGACGGGCGCACTTTGGCTTGCCGGCATGCCGAGGGAGGAGATTTGATATGATCAAAACAGAGCAGAGAAATCAAAACAGCATGCACGTCGACCGTATGTCCACGGCGGACATGATGCGCCTGATGCAAAACGAAAATCTCAACGCCGTGCAGGCCATTGAAAGCCAGCTTGACGCCATCGGCCGTGCCGTGGATGCCATCAGCGAGCGCATGAGCCGCGGCGGCCGACTGTTCTATATCGGATGCGGTACCTCGGGACGCCTCGGCGTGCTGGACGCCTCCGAATGTCCCCCTACCTTCGGCGTGTCGCCCGACGTTGTCATCGGCATCATTGCAGGCGGTGACGGTGCGCTTCGCCGCGCGGTTGAGGGGGCGGAGGATAGCGCCGAAGCGGGACGTGCCGATCTTGCCGCGCGTGAGCTGAACGAAAACGATGCTGTCGTCGGCATTTCTGCCGCGGGCGGCGCGGCCTACGTGCTGGGCGGTCTTGGCTATGCCAAGGAGATCGGCGCGCTGACGGTGGCGTTGAGCTGTAACGAGGGCTGTAAGATCGAGCAGATCGCCGACATCGGCATTCACCCCGACACGGGGGCAGAGGTCGTGACGGGCTCGACCCGCATGAAGGCGGGCAGCGCGCATAAAATGATTTTGAACATGATCTCGACGGGCGTTATGATCCGCCAGGGTCACGTGTACGAAAATCTGATGATCAATCTGCGCCCCAGCAATATCAAGCTGCGCGGCCGCATGATCCGCATCGTGTCGGATATTCTGGGTGTTGACGAAGCGAAAGCCGAACATTTGCTCGAACAAAACGATTTTATCATTCGCAAAGCGATCGAAAACGCCGAGAAATAAGTAACCTTTTCGCATCGTTTTCCGTCTTATAGTGTATAGATATCAAGGAGGTAAGATCCTATGTTGGAAACACGCAATCTGTGCAAGGTATATAAGCCCAAGCGCGGCGTTCCCGTGCGTGCGCTGGATGACGTTTCGCTCAAGCTGCCCGAGCGCGGCATGGTCTTTTTGCTGGGTAAATCGGGTAGCGGTAAATCGACGCTGCTCAATCTGCTGGGCGGTCTGGATCGCTACGACGAGGGTGATATCATCATTCGCGGCGTATCGAGCAAGAACTTCAAGCAGCAGGATTTCGATACCTATCGCAACACCTACGTCGGTTTCATTTTCCAGGAATACAACGTGCTGGAGGAGTTTTCCGTCGGTGCGAATATTGCCCTTGCGATCGAGCTGCAGGGCAGACGTGCCACGGATGAGGAGGTCAATAAAATTCTGCTCGAGGTCGATCTTGAGGGCTACGGCAATCGCAAGCCCAACGAGCTCTCTGGCGGTCAGAAGCAGAGAGTGGCCATTGCCCGCGCCCTGATCAAGAATCCCGAGATCATCATGGCAGACGAGCCGACGGGCGCTTTGGACTCGGTCACGGGACGCGCTGTACTGGATACCCTCAAAAAGCTGTCGGCGGATAAATTGGTGCTGGTCGTATCGCACGACCGCGAGTTCGCCGAGACCTACGGCGACCGTATCATTGAGCTGGCCGACGGCAAGGTCATCAGTGATATGGAATATACGAGCGAAGAGGCTCCCTCCGAGCAGGAGAGCGCCGACGGTCTGCGCTTTGGCGAGAATACGGTTGAGATTCCGTTGACTTATCGCTTGAGTGAAGAGGACCGCCTGGCCATCAACCGCTATCTGGAGGAGCTGGCGAGCGGCGACGTTTCCTTGCGTCCCGTCGCGCAGGATACGCGCAAAAAGAGCGGACGCGTTGCCCGCCCGACCGATACCTCAAGCATCAAAACGGAGGACGGCTCGACCTTCCGCCGTATCAAGTCCAAGTTGCCTTTGCGCAACGCCTTCAAGATCGGCGCAGGGGCGCTCAAGCATAAAAAATTCCGCCTGGCGGTCACGATCTTTTTGTCTTGCGTCGCCTTCATTCTGTTTGGTCTTGCCGATACCTTCGGGGCGTATAATCATATCCGCACCTGCAGCAAATCGCTGGTCGATTCGGGCATCACCTACGCCTCGCTTGACAAAAAAGTTTTAGTCGGGGACGATTATTACCGCTATACCAAGCTCAGCGACGTCGATATTGCTACCTTGCGTGAGCATACGGGCCTTGCCTTCCACGGTGTTCTCGATTTTTATAGCGAGTACGGCTACGGAGGCAGCTTTTACGATCATTATGATGCCACCGTCGAGGATCTGAAGCAAACGAGCTACGTCAATTTGTTCGCCTCCACCTTTACGGGCATGACCGAGATGGACGAGGCGGGCCTTGCGGAGCTGGGCTATGACCTGGTCGCAGGACGCCTGCCCGACGGCAGTAAGGACGAGATCGCCATCAGCACTTACGTGCTGGAGACCTTCCTGCGCGGCGGTTATCGTCAGGTCAACGAGGACGGTAGCAGCGGTGACACCTATGAGCCGATCACCAAAGCAGAGGACATGATCGGCAAGACGTTGCTGTTGAACGGCGTGACCTATACCGTCACGGGCGTGTACGACAGCGGGCTTGATCTTTCCCGCTATATCGATCTGCACACCACCGATATGGATACGCTGGACGCCGCCGATATGATCTTGTTCCAGGCCAGATACTACGAGTTTTCCAGCGCCCGCGACTATAGCTACGCGTCGGTCGCCTTGGTTGGCCGTGGGTATATCGCCCGCTACCGTGCGGATCAGATGAAAAACGGCATCGTTATGCGCGAGTACGGCGATTTCAGCCTTTACAAGGAGCAGGATTTCTATTATTACGCCTCCTGCGAGCGCGTGCTGTCCATGTCTTTTGTGTCCGATTACGATATTATCTGGCTTGACGGCGAAAAGCAGACGCTGGGCGAGAAGGAGGTACTCATTTCCTCCAATCTGCTACCTGCCTTTTTCCCCGACGGTGCCGTCGTGACCGATCCCGAGAGTCTGCGCGAGTACGTTGCCCGCTTGAAGAGCGAGGGAAGGGCGGAGGATCTCAACCTTCAGACCGTCTGGTGGACGGATTACGAGGATCATATCCTTGAAGATGGCTGGCGCATCGTGGGCGTCGTGGACAACACCACGCAGGACGTGCGCGTTCAGGATTCCTTCTTCGTGTCCGACGCGCTTTATCAGCAGGCCTACGCCAAGCGCGGGGACGAGATCTATCAGTTTGCCGTCGCGCCCATGCCCGAGGATCAGAGCGATATCCGACGTCTGGTGGAATATTGCTACGCCGAGGATGCGGACGTTCGCTATCCTATGAACAATCCCGTTACCTTCGAGCTGGATACGATGGATGAGCTGCTTGAGGTCGTGTCGGAGGTGTTCTTGTACGTCGGCATCTTCTTTGCACTGTTTGCCTCCTTGATGCTGGCTAACTTTATCGGTACCAGCGTGGCGTATAAAAAGCAGGAGATCGGCATTCTGCGCGCCATCGGCTCGCGAAGCAACGACGTGTTCCGCATCTTCTTCTCGGAGGCGTTTGTCATTGCCATGATCAATTTCACCCTCTCGGCCATCGGTACGGGTGTGGTGACGGCGCTGATCAACCGTGCCGTTCGTAGCGAGGTAGGACTATTGATCACCATGCTCAATTTCGGCATCCGCCAGATTGCGCTCTTGTTGCTCATCAGCCTTGCCGTTGCGGCCATCGCAAGCTATCTGCCCGTGCGCCGTATCGCGGCCAAGCGTCCGATCGACGCGATCAGAAACCGTTAATATATCGTTTGGGGAGCAGACCGTCACGGTTTGCTCCCTTGCTTGGTTTATTCAATAAAACGTGTTGCAATTTTGCTTGATTTGTGCTATCATTTAGATAGAACCCTTCAGAATCAAGGAAGTAGAATCATGTCCCACAAATCCTCAAGCTATACGTTTCGCAACGGCATTTCCGACAGCATCCCCATCGGTCTTGGCTATCTGTCCGTTTCCTTCGGCTTTGGCGTTGCCGCCGCATCCGGTGGACTCTCGCCGCTGATCGCCATTATCATATCGCTGACTAACATGACCTCGGCAGGGCAGGTCGCAGGCGTGGGTGTCATTCTGGCGGCAGGGAGCCTTGTCGAGATGGCGCTGACACAACTGACCATCAATCTCCGCTATTCACTCATGAGCATCTCGCTCTCCCAAAAGCTGGACGAAAGCTTTCGCTTTTTCCACAGAGCCGTCTGCGGCTTTGGCATGACGGACGAGATCTTTGCCGTCGCAAGCTCGAAAAAGGGAAGCATCGGCCCG
>SVRN01000017.1 GCA_015064805.1 Oscillospiraceae bacterium | reverse complement strand
CGCGCGAGGTCGAAACGCTCAAATCTCTTGGCGTGAAGATCGAAACCAACGTCGTCATCGGCAAGACGCTGACCGTCGACGAGCTGTTTGATATGGGCTACGAGGCCGTGTTCATCGGCTCGGGCGCTGGACTTCCCAACTTTATGGGCATTCCCGGCGAGGGTCTGTGCGGCGTTTACTCGGCCAATGAATTTCTGACGCGCAGTAATCTGATGAAGGGCTATCGCACGGATGCAGACACCCCCATGATGAAGGGCGGTCGCGTGGCTGTGGTTGGCGGCGGTAACGTCGCGATGGACGCGGCCAGAACGGCACTTCGTCTGGGCGCTGATAAGGTATCTATCGTTTATCGCCGTTCGATGGATGAGCTGCCTGCCCGCCGCGAGGAGGTCGAGCACGCCGAGGAGGAGGGCATTGAATTTTGCCTGCTCTGCAACCCGACCGAGATTCTGGGCTACCAAAATCCCGACGATCCCCGCAATCCCAAAAACGGATTTGTTCGCGGCATGCGTTGCGTGAGAATGGAGCTGGGCGAGCCCGACGCCAGAGGCCGTCGCCGTCCCGTCGAGATCCCGAACAGCGCGTTTGAGATGGAGGTGGATACGGTCATCATGTCCATCGGAACCTCGCCCAATCCGCTGATCAAATCGACCACCCGGGGGCTGGAGGTCAACAGCCGCGGCGGTATCATCGTAAACGAGGACGGCCTGACCTCACGGAACGCCGTGTACGCGGGCGGCGATGCCGTCACGGGCGCGGCCACCGTTATCTCGGCCATGGGCGCAGGCAAAACCGCGGCACGGGCGATCGATGAGTATTTGAACCGTTGACGGTCAAAAAAATAGAAAAATCAAGGGCGCGCAAAATGTGCGGCAAGCGCATAACAGCCCTGACGGCAAAACACCACGGAAAAATCCGTGGTGTTTTGCTTTGTGCATCGGTATTTGCTATAAGATTTTCAATCAAGTGTAAGAAAAATTTCTGAAACCACTTGCAAATTGCGCGAAAACGCTATATAATATATAGCGCGATACCGCTATGTAATTTATAGCGTAATTCCGCTATCTGTCGGAGGTGATGTTGATGTTGAACAATGAGTATATGACCATAGCCGAAGCGTCGAAGAAGTGGGGCTTGTCGCAGCGTCAGGTGCAGCACTTGTGTACGCTTGGCTCTGTCGATGGCGCAGTCAAGTTCGGTCGTGCCTGGATGATTCCAATGAATGCAAAGAAGCCCGTCGACGGCAGAACAAAGCAAGCGAGATCCAAGTATGATGCGAATATGCCGCTTCCTCGTAAAACCCCCTTCCTGTATATGACCGATCTCTACCACACCCCAGGGACGGCTGATAAAGTAGGCGAAAGCCTTGCCTACAATCACGAAGCACAGGTCCTCTTTGAAGCAGAGGTCGCCTACTCTCGTGGTGAGATCGACAAGGTTTACGATATCGCAAACTACCTTCTCCATAAGCACTCGGGATTTTATGCCGTTCTTTCCGCGGGAATGCTTCTTGCGATGTGCGCGGTATGGAAGGGGGACATCAATATGTGGCGAAAAGCTAAAGTACATATTGCCGAAGCTCCCGCCAAAAACGATGACGACCGAGATGTGATGCAGCTTGCGATCAGCGCCGTAGATATTATGATATATAACGTAGAAAGCTTTCCGGAATGGTTCAAAAAAGGTCGGTTCGAGCCAATCCACAAGGACGCATATCCTGCGGCAAAGGTCTATTACGCCAAATATTTGTACGCGCTTGGTTATGCCGTTGCTATGGGCCTTGTCAAGGTGGATGGAACGCAGGGCCTTTACATTATGTCGGTCATTTCCTTTTCTGTTGAGCCGATGATCTCGTGGGCGAGAGCCAATAATACCATTATGGCAGAGATCTATCTGCGCCTTACCTGCGCTGCGATCTACCACAACTGCGGCAACGATGAGGACGCGATCTACCATATTGACAAAGCGATAAAGCTGGCGCTCCCCGACAAATTCTACGGCGTCCTTGCCGAATACTGCCGCGCTCTGGATACCCTTATGGAGAGGCAGCTGTCCCTTATTGATGAGGATGCCTGGAAGGAAGTCAAGAAGCTCTATAAGATTTATAACGAGGGCTGGTCGAAGCTTTCGGGCGCGGTTCGAGGAAAGAAGATTCTGACCACGCTTTCCGATAAGGAACGCGAGGTCGCCAAGCTTGCCGCCTTTGGCATGGGCAATCAGGAGATCGCGGATCACCTGCATCTGTCGCTCTCCGTCGTCAAGCAGGCGGTGCGAATCGTATCCGAAAAATCGGGCTTGCCGCGTTCGGAATTTGCCGCGATTTTGTAATTTTATATATCCAAAACACCCCCAAAAAGATATATAAATTTTCCTCCCCAGCCCCAAATGCCCGAAAAATCAGACCTAAAAAAGCGATTTTAGGTAATACCGCAAGACAAAAAAATCTGCTATACTGTCAACAACAGTACGGCAGATTTTTCTTTTTGACGAAATGCCGAAAGGAGTCTGATATGTTAAGCAGTTTATTACAAAACAATGTTTCGCCTGCGGTGGTCATACACGAGGAAGGGGAGCTATATAAGGTTGTAACCACCTTTGGCAAGACCTTTGAGCTTCGGTACGGGTACTATGAAGAGTGCGACCGACAAAGCCCACTATGCAAACCGATCGTGATATACCCCGACTTCACAAAAGAGCCTGTTTATACGGATGATGGCAAGCCCTTCGTCACGATGATGCAGGATATCTGTGAGAGCTATGAAGGCAAAGCTTTGCGAACCCCCGACACGACCTGCGCCGATTGCAGATACTTCGAGCGGGGTGAGGATTGGTTTGGAATCTGTCAGTGTCCAAAGAACAAAAGGTCAAACGAATAGCCATTTGACGTCATGTGTGGAATTAATAAAGATCAACATATATAATTTGGAGGAAACAAAATGAAAACGAAAACCATGAAGATCACGGGCATCATGTTAACTCTTGTCATGCTCGTTACAATACTTGGAGTATTCTCACTGAGTGCAAGCGCGGCAGAGGAGTCCATTCCTCCCTGCGACCACGCGGGGCACACCCAGACCGGTTGTACCGCCTGCGGCGCGACCGACGAGAGCATTCATAGCTATTCAAACGGCTTTTGCACCGTGTGCGACGCATACGAGGCACCCGCGCTGAACGGCGACGGCTACTACGAGATCGACAACGCGGGTAAGCTTTATTGGTTTGCCTACAAGGTGGATAACGAATACGACACCTACGGCGCTATCAATGTGATTCTCACTAAGGACATCACGATCAACGAGGGCACCGTCACCGCCGAGTCCACCGGAATGAGGGCTTGGATCCCCGTTGGCGACTGGGATCATCAATATGGCGGCACCTTCGACGGCAACGGAAAGACCATTTCAGGTCTGTACTACAATGACGATAGCACTAGTTCCGAATATGTCGCGTTGATTGCCTGCATGGCTGAAAGCGGTATTGTGAAGAATGTGACTGTCACCAATTCCGCTTTTGTCGGCTATCGGTATACTGCCGCCATTGTCGGTTATAGCTATGGTACGGTTACCGGCTGTGTCAATAATGCACATATCTCAGGCTCTACTTATTCCGCTGGTATCGCTTCCGTCAACAGAGGTACGGTGGAGCTGTGCGGCAACACCGGCACCATCCATGCGTGGGCTGTGAGCGGCGGTATCGTGGCAAGAAGCATGAGCAACGGGTCGGCACAAGCTGCCGTGGTCAAAAACTGCTGGAATACCGGCAGCATCAGCAGCGAAGACAGCACTGCCGGCGGCATCGCCGGAGAGAACTCCGCGCTGGTCAGCACCTATGCTTTTGCCGAGGTGCGGGATTGCTGGTCCATCGGCAGTGTTTCGGCACCGGAGGCTGTCGGCGGCGTGACCGGCGATAACTGGCGCGCCAACGTTTCCAACTGCTACTCCGTTATAGCTCCCGTGGGTACGATGGAACAGGGTGCTTACACCGACAAAGCTGATCAGAAGACTCTGGAGCAGTTCGCCTCGGGTGAGGTTGCATACAAGCTCGGAGAGGCTTGGGGCCAGACTATCGGTACTGACGCTTATCCCGTATTCGCAACCGATACAAACAAGGTATATCAGCATACCAATTGCGACAGAGTAACGTATTTTTATACAAACAATGATACTGAAACGATCACCGAGCATCAAGAGGGTGCTACAGCGGCAGATTGCTTCGATGAAAACGGCGTATGTCTGACCTGCGGTACGCAGGCGGTTGCAAGCCTCACCACCGCGGACGCAACGCCCGTTGTGACATACTACCTCACGCTTGAAGATGCGATCACAGCGGCACAGGGTGCTGATGGATCGACAATTACGCTTCTTGACGATTGCATGCCCACAAACCTAGACTGGTTCCAGATCAATTCCGGCATCTTTACCATTGATCTGAACGGTAAGAACATAGGTAGCTACAATATTTCCACCTTGATCATCTACGGCGGGGAAATCACCCTGGAGGATAGCGTAGGCACTGGTACGATTGAGCATAAGGTCGATCTTTGGGGAGGTCATCTAACCTTAAAGGGCGGCAACTACGAGAAGGATGTACGCCTTCTGGACGGAGAATTGACCGTTGGCGGCGGTAATTATACCGTCATAACAATGTTTGACGGTGTGCTGACTCTTTCCGGTGGCACCATGGATCTGTTACAGATCAAGGACAGCAAGTCGACGATGGCAGACATCCTTTTGACCGGATACCATTATTATGACGCAAACGGAAGTGTCGTGGATATTTCAGATCTTCCCCCCACCCTCCACGGCTACGATCTTGCCAATATTAGCGTCAAGAAGGGCGCAGACCTTTCTATCGATGCTGTTATCACCGTAACGCATGCATTCTACACCGGGATTGAGCAGGAACCCAAAGTGACTGTTACCGTCGGCGGCGAGGAACTTGTGCAAGGCACGGACTTCGCGGTCAATTATCCCAACGGCTATGATTTTACAAACGTAGGTATCTCCCAGATCAGCATTGAGGGCGTGGGCAATTACACCGGTGAAGCAAACGCCACCTATTTCATCCAAAAGGCAACTCTCACCGCTGCCGATATTACCCTCAACGGTCTAAACGCCACTTATGATATGAACGCACACTCCGCTAGCGTAAAGACGCTCCCCGTAGGACTTGACGAGCAGTACGTCACCATTAATTATTGGAAAGACGGCGCTCCTCTTGCGGATGCTCCCACCGATGCAGGCACGCATAAGGTGCTGGTTTTTGTTACGGATTCTCCCAATTATGCGGATGCGGTTCTGGAGTATAATCTGGTCATCGCTCCCGTCCCCGTGACGGTAGAGATCGCCAAAATCGGCGCAGAATTCTTCTATAACGGCGGTTCCCACACGCCCCAGGTGCTGGTCACCTGGAACAACGGCCTTCCTTTCTACCCCGAGGAGTTTGGCGGTATCGTCACTTATACTGATAATTATGCTGTCGGCACAGCCACCGCTACCGTCAGCGGCAACTTCACGGGCTCCTGCACCTTCGAGATTCAGAAGGGCAAGCCCACCATCACGGTAAGCGCACCTCTTGATAAGGTAATGCCCGGCTACGTCATGGATATTACGGGTGCCACCGACGCGATCGACGACTTCCTTTATCCTACCACATTCACAGTAGTGGATGGCGAGGGCTACTCGGTCAGCGGCAATACCATCACGATTGACGAGGGTGTAAAGATCGGCTCTACCATCACCGTGAAGATGGTCTCTACCGAAACCAAGAACTTCGTAGCCGGTGAGGGCTCCATTACTCTTACCGTAGGCGTTCCCATGGTTGACACCCCAGAGCTTGAGAAGGATATTGCAGAGCTTGAAGAAGCAATCAACGACCTCAAGACCGAGTATGGCGCAGACGTTACGGAGCTTGAGGCAGAGCTTGCATCGCTGAAGCAGCAAATTTCGGACTCGAACGATGAAATCGACCTGATACAGACTGCTATAACCCAACTCAAAGAGGACGTTGCCGAGATGGAAAGCGTCTTTGCGACAAAGGCAGAGCTTGACAAGGCGATCGCCGACCTCGACGCGGCAATGAAGCAGGGCGATGCAGACCTTTCTGACGAGATCGCAAGCCTCAATACTGCGCTGACGAATGCAAAAGCAGCGCTCGAACAGGCAGATGCCGATAATAAGGCAGAGCTTGTTACCAAGATCGAAACCGCAGACGCAACGCTCGACGCGGCGATCAAGGCAGTTCAGAAGAACCTCGACGACGCCAAGGCAGAGCTTGACAAGGCGATCGCGGAAGGCGATGCCGAGCTTGACGGCAAGATCGCTAACCTCAACGCGGCACTCGAATCCGCCAAGGCAGCGCTTGAAGCAACCGACGCGGCCAACAAGATCGAGCTTGAAGGCAAGATCGCGAGCGCGCAGACCTCTCTCCAGGCGGCCATCGATCAGGTACAGACCAACCTCGATAACGCAAAAGCAGAGCTTGACAAGGCGATCGCCGACCTCGACGCGGCAATGAAGCAGGGCGATGCAGACCTCTCTGACGAGATCGCAAGCCTCAACACTGCGCTGACGAATGCAAAAGCGGCGCTCGAACAGGCAGATGCCGACAATAAGGCAGAGCTTGTAAGCAAGATCGAAACCGCAGACGCAACGCTCGACGCGGCGATCAAGGCAGTTCAGAAGAACCTTGACGATGCCAAGGCAGAGCTTGACAAGGCGATCGCCGACCTCGACGCGGCAATGAAGCAGGGCGATGCAGACCTCTCTGCCGAGATCGCAAGCCTCAATACTGCGCTGACGAATGCAAAAGCAGCGCTCGAACAGGCAGATGCCGACGATAAGGCAGAGCTTGTTGCCAAGATCGAAACCGCAGACGCAACGCTCGACGCGGCGATCAAGGCAGTTCAGAAGAACCTCGACGATGCCAAGGCCGAGCTTGACAAGGCGATTGCAGAGGGCGATGCCGAGCTTGACGGCAAAATCGCTAACCTCAACGCGGCACTCGATTCCGCCAAGGCAGCGCTTGAAGCAACCGACGTAGCAAACAAGACCGAGCTTGAAGGCAAGATCGCGAGCGCACAGACTTCTCTCCAAGCGGCCATCGATCAGGTCCAGACCAACCTCGATAACGCGAAAGCCGAGCTCGACAAGGCGATCGCCGACCTCGACGCGGCAATGAAGCAGGGCGACACGGACCTCTCTGCCGAGATCGCAAACCTCAATACTGCGCTGACGAATGCAAAAGCGGCGCTCGAACAGGCAGATGCCGATAACAAGGCAGAGCTCGTTGCCAAGATCGAAACCGCAGACGCAACGCTCGATGCGGCGATCAAGGCGGTTCAGAAGAACCTCGACGATGCCAAGGCGGAGCTTGACAAGGCAATCGCCGACCTCGACGCGGCAATGAAGCAGGGCGATGCAGACCTTTCTGACGAGATCGCAAGCCTCAACACTGCGCTGACGAATGCAAAAGCGGCGCTCGAACAGGCAGATGCCGACAATAAGGCAGAGCTTGTAAGCAAGATCGAAACCGCAGACGCAACGCTCGACGCGGCGATCAAGGCAGTTCAGAAGAACCTTGACGATGCCAAGGCAGAGCTTGACAAGGCGATCGCCGACCTCGACGCGGCAATGAAGCAGGGCGATGCAGACCTCTCTGACGAGATCGCAAGCCTCAACACTGCGCTGACGAATGCAAAAGCGGCGCTCGAACAGGCAGATGCCGATAACAAGGCAGAGCTCGTTGCCAAGATCGAAACCGCAGACGCAACGCTCGACGCGGCGATCAAGGCAGTTCAGAAGAACCTCGACGATGCCAAGGCCGAGCTTGACAAGGCGATTGCGAAAGGCAATGCCGAGCTTGACGGCAAGATCGCTAACCTCAACGCGGCACTTGATTCCGCCAAGACAGCGCTTGAAGCAACTGACGCGGCCAACAAGACCGAGCTTGAAGGCAAGATCGCGAGCGCACAGACTTCTCTCCAAGCGGCCATCGATCAGGTCCAGACCAACCTCGATAACGCGAAAGCCGAGCTTGACAAGGCTATCGCAGACCTCGATGCGGCAATGAAGCAGGGCGATGCAGACCTTTCTGACGAGATCGCAAATCTCAACACTGCGCTGACGAATGCAAAAGCAACGCTTGAGCAGGCAGATGCCGATAATAAGGCAGAGCTTGTAAGTAAGATCGAAACCGCAGACGCAACGCTCGACGTAGCGATCAAGGCGGTTCAGGAGAACCTTGACGATGCCAAGGCAGAGCTTGACAAGGCAATCGCCGACCTCGACGCGGCAATGAAGCAGGGCGACACGGACCTCTCTGACGAGATCGCAAGCCTCAACACTGCGCTGACGAATGCAAAAGCGGCGCTTGAGCAGGCAGATGCCGATAACAAGGCAGAGCTCGTTGCCAAGATCGAAACCGCAGACGCAACGCTCGACGCGGCGATCAAGGCAGTTCAGAAGAACCTCGACGATGCCAAGGCCGAGCTTGACAAGGCGATCGCGGAAGGCGATGCCGAGCTTGACGGCAAGATCGCTAACCTCAACGCGGCACTCGAATCCGCCAAGACAGCACTTGAAGCAACCGACGCGGCCAACAAGATCGAGCTTGAAGGCAAGATCGCGAGCGCACAGACCTCTCTCCAAGCGGCCATCGATCAGGTACAGAGCAACCTCGATAACGCGAAAGCCGAGCTTGACAAGGCGATCGCCGACCTCGACGCGGCAATGAAGCAGGGCGATGCAGATCTCTCTGACGAGATCGCTAACCTCAACACTGCGCTGACGAATGCAAAAGCGGCGCTTGAGCAGGCAGACACTGCAAACAAGTCCGAGCTGGCAACCAAGATCGATGAAGCGTACGCTTCTCTTGATGCGGCAATCAAGGCGGTTCAGAAGGATATCGATGATCTGAAGGCAGCTCTTGAAGCAAAGGATACCGAGCTTACAAGCAGAGACGCTGAGCTGGAGAGCAAAGATGCTGAACTCGAAAACAAGGATAGCGAGCTTCAAACCTATATCATCATCGTGAGCGGCATTTCCGGTGTAGCACTTTGCGGCAGTGGCGCACTTGCGGTGTGGTTCTTCATTGACAAAAAGAGAAGAATCTAACAAAAAAGAGTCTGCGATGCACGAAGTACGCACAGACTCACATCCAAGCGGTGGGCAGAAATGCTCACCGCTTACTTTTTACTATCAAAAAAAAACAAGAGGACTTACGGGAGCCTCTTGCGTCTGTGTCTGGCTGGCATGAACGCGGTACGGGCGATTGATGAGTATTTGAGTAAGTAAAAAATAGGACTTTCGCAAAATAAACAATGGAAAAACAGCATCTCGACAAAATAATGTCGGGATGCTGTTTCTCATTCCGTATACGTTGTATTTTCGGCAATGATCGCTTTGATGTGAGCAGTATCTTGTGTCATATTGTCGGGAATGACAATTATATTTCCATGAGTCAACGTTTGAAAACTGTGTCGTATTGCTTTTCGGCATTGATTGGAGGAAAGCGGTTCGGCGGAGATAACCCAAAAACCGTGACCTTTATAGTTTCTCGTATAATAGGTAAATGAGATTTCTTGCCATTCAATAAAGAAGTACGGTTGCTTTTTTTGGTTTATGATTTCTATTTTTTCAAAGGTGAGCAGTACGACGATTTTTGCACTGTCATAAAAGTATTTGTTCAAGAAAAACATCACAAGAGCCATCGAAAAACAAACCAATGCTCCCCAAAAAGCATTTTGAGATAAACACAAACCACAAAATATACAGAATCCTGCGGCAGAGGGAATTCCTATCATCGCAGCTGCAATAGAATGCGAGTGATATGGATAATATACGACCTTCATTGATACCCCCCCTTTCCCTTGTTCTTTTGAGATTATCTCGAATTCAGCATACCACAAAAAGACTTGTTTGTCAAGTGAAAAGTGTATATTAAATCGCTCGCTTCGCTTTATATATTCTGACTATCTTGACAACGCTCGGGGAAATATAGTATAATAGATCCGCAGGCACGTCAGTCTGCTTATTCTTTGTTATTTTTGCAGAAAGGACAATGAGATTCCTATGCGCAAAACGAAAATCGTATGTACGCTTGGTCCTGCAAGCGAGACCGAGGAGGTCATCCGCGGTCTGTGTCTGGCAGGCATGAACGTGGCGAGAATGAACTTCTCTCACAATACCCACGAGGATCATAAAAGACGAATGGACCTGGTCAAAAAGGTCAGACAAGAGCTGGAGATGCCCATTGCCATCATGCTGGACACCAAGGGCCCTGAATATCGCATCAAGACGTTTGAGAAGGGAAGTGTGACGCTGTGCGACGGTGACACCTTCACCTTTACGACCGAGGACGTGATCGGCAACGAGCATATCGTTTCGGTCAGCTATCCCAAGCTGACGGATGAATTGAGCGTGGGCGATACCATTCTTCTCAACAACGGTCTGCTTTGCTTCCGCGTTTCCAAGATCGAAAAGCCCAATATCGTTTGTGACGTCGTCATTGGCGGCGTGCTGTCCGATCGCAAGAGCATGAGCTTCCCGGGCAAGGTCATGAAACAGCCGTATCTGTCCGAGCAGGACAAGTGCGACATCCGCTTCGGTGTGGAAAACGGCGTCGACTATATCGCCTGCTCCTTCGTTTCCACCCGTCAGGACCTGATCGACGTGCACAACTATCTGAAGGAGCTGGGCGCGGACGACATCGAGCTGATCGCCAAGATCGAAAATCAGTCGGGCGTCGATCATATCGAGGAGATCTGCGAGTGCTGTGACGGCATTATGGTCGCGCGTGGCGACATGGGCGTGGAGATCCCCTTTGAGTATCTGCCTGCCATTCAGAAAAAGCTGATCACCAAATGCCGTCTTCTCGGCAAGCGCGTCATCACCGCCACCGAAATGCTGGAGTCCATGATCTCCAATCCCCGCCCCACCCGTGCCGAGATCTCGGACATCGCCAACGCGGTGTACGACGGTACCAGTGCCATCATGCTGTCGGGCGAAACCGCGGCGGGCAAGTATCCCGTTCAGGCGGTGGCTACCATGGCCAAGATTGCGGAGACGACCGAATCCAACACCAACTACAAAAAGCGCTTTTACAATGCCGAGTTCCATATCCGCAATATGGTTGACGCCATTTCACATTCGACCTGCGGTATGTCCATCGACATTGACGCCAAGGCCATCGTCGCCTGCTCGCTGTCGGGCAAAACGGCGCGTATGGTCTCCCGTTTCCGCTCTCCCGTGCCCATCATCGGTCTGACGACCAACGAGCGCACCTGGCGCAAGCTGGCACTTTCCTGGGGTGTCATTCCCGCCATGTGCGAGACCTTTACCTCGACTGACGTGTTGTTCTATACTGCCAAAAAGATCGCCATCAAAACGCTGTCCTTGCAGAAGGGCGATCGCATCGTCATCACGGGCGGTGCCGTGACGGGCAGCTCGGGTAACACCAACCTGATCAAAATCGAAGAGATCTGAGAGACAAAAGCATCCGCTCACAAGACGTGAGCGGATGCTTTTATGTTGTTCAATTTGTTTTTTTTAGTTTGTTGTCCATTTGCGAGCGATGATACAAGTCACTACGCTTGAAATGACAAACGCTATTCCTTCTCCGACGAGTGCCCAAACCAAGGGGCTTGATTTGGGCTTGGCTCGCCGGGAAGCATCGCGCCGAAAACATAAGACCGCAACCGCGTAGTATCAGCGCAAGCATCATATCAGGTTTTGGGCTATACTCAATTTAATCAATCGCATGAAGGATTAACCGTTTCTACGCTTCCTCTCAATTGCCACTCGACGCGTCAATTCCCGTAACGTTGATCTCGCCGTCGGGATAACTGTATTCCGGATCGTTTACCCAATATCCAGCGGGATAATAGTCATATTCGTCCCCAAACGATTCAGCAAGTTCGTGCTGTACTTCGCCTTCAAGCTCGTATCTGTATGCGATATCCCAAGCGGTATAAACGGTTTCGTCGGTGGGATCGTCAAAGAAAGTAACTCTTCCCGAATTGGAAAGGCTTATAGCGGAATATGCGTTATCAAGCATTCCGAAACCGGCTTCTCCGCCGGCATAATTTACAAATCCGTTTACGACTCTGATATTAACGTATTTCTTAACGAATGGATTTTCTCCCATCGTCCATACCGCATACAAGCAACCGCCTTCTTCGCCCGTTATTTCATAAGTGAATGCCTGTTTGTCGCTTATTAAAACATATTCTCTTCCGTTTGGACCGTAGACTTCCATATACCAGCCGATGAATACGGTGCAACCGTATTCGGGATTGTAGGTCGTGTTCAGCTCAAACTTTTCGCCTATTTTACCTTCAAATTCATTTGAATAATGCATTTCTCCGCCATTCACGCTGACGTACGAGTCGTAATTCCAGCCTCCGCAATATACACGGTATTTTGTATCTGTATAAACGGGTTTCAATGTCATATCGGAAGTAACGTAGAAGTAATAGTCATGGAACTCTTCGCCGTTGCCGTCCAGCCAATGTTCAAATGTCTTGCCTGTAACGTTATTCGCATATACGTATACAAGCGTATTGGCAGGCACTTGAATCGTTCCGGTATATTCCTTACCGTCGATTTCGAAATAACCGTTTTCTATTGTGATAGTGTAGGTTTCTTCGGGATCTGCGGGAAGGTCAACCTTGTGATAGATCACTCTAATGTATGCCGCCTCTCTTCTGGGATTGTCATCCGTATTGAACGTAAAGTCCGGACTCTCGGAAAGCACTACCCACTTCTGATTTGCGAAGTCCCAGATCTCATAACGGTCAAATACAAGGTCGTCTCCGCCTGTCCAGGTGAACGTAATGTAGTTTCCGCTGTCAAAAACTTGTGCCGTATTATAGTAAACATTTGCGTAATATCCGCCCAGATCAACCAGATCGTCTATTAAGAAATTCACACTGAGTCTGAACGCAGAAGCTTCTTTAGGTACAGTCAACGTGAAGTTATTAAACGCATTACGTTCCGCGCACAACGACTTAATATCTTTTTCGATATCGCCGTAAGAATAGCTGACCGATTTGCCCGCGTCGTCAAGCTTTTCGAATTCTTCGGGAGATACGATCGTTTTGTACTGTCTCATAATAAAGACGGTTCTGTAAGTCGTGCCGTAATCCGCGTATCCATAAGTAATACCCGTTTCTTTATCAACGTACATGTATTTTGTATAAGACGTACCTGCATCTTTTACAAAGCTGATAACATCTCTTCCGCCAACTGTAACGTACTCGTCGTTTTCATCGTAGTAACCGCCCGTAAACGATTTGCCTTCCCAATCGATTTCCCACGGTGTATCTGACAAATCGTCGTATGCCTTGCTTGTCGGGATGCGGAGCTTGTTATACGTTTCGGCCCACTGGTCATGATACGATTCAAGCACGGACGATCTCGCGCTCATACTGTTTCCCATAGATATACCGCCACTGCAGCCGATATTACGGTCGGGATAATCCAAAAGATCGATCCAACCGTTTACGTCGTACACATATCCGTAAATGGCCCACAGATATGCCGCCTTTCTGTCGCCCTTGGATTTTGACAGATAAACAGGCTCAAGGGTCGTCGGATCCTCGTCATCTACGTACATAAAGATGTACGTATCGTTGTAATCCGCATTGGACGAATACTCATATTCGTATTGGAATGCCCAGATATAGACCTTTTTACCTTCGGCGTTTCTGTAGCTGTAATAGTATTCATCGTGGCATACCTTGCCGCCGTAGGTATATTGATAATGGATCATCTTGCCGTCCATAAAGCTGACGAAATCAAGGCCGCCCAAATACCAATACTCTTCGTGGTAATCACAGTATTTACAGTAAACACGGTATTTACCGTACTGACCGTTTTTGCTTTCCTCTACGATATGCCAATCATCATAATCGATCGTATGCTCATCCGTCACGGGGATCGCTTCCGTCCATACGTGACCGCAGAAGCATTCATAGCGCATCAGACCTTCTTCCGTATGTCCTGCTTCTTTTTCAATCTCGCGGTCATATTCGGTATGTTCTTCGAAAATGGTTTCGCCGCAGATCGAACATACTTGCTTGTGATACAGGCTGTTATGATATACCGATTCGTAAAAATCGTGATGCCCGAAATTAACGAATTCCAGTTCGTATTTGATATCGCCCTTGGAATTAGTTGACATGTAAAGAATGCCTTCTTCACAGTTGCCTTCAAAGATCTTTACACGGGTAGAAAATGCGCTCGTATCCGTATCTTCAAATACAGGATAATAATAACCGCTTGTAAATACAAGGAGGGAGAAGTCCTCGTCGGGAATGATCGTACCCATGGCGGAAACCCAATACTTAAACGTTCTTCCGTCTTGATCATTTAACGTAACGTTCAGCACGTCGTTTTCCTGAGCAATGTAAACGGTAGCATTTTCACCGTACAGCTTGCCCTTGGCCGTAACCGTTTCTTTGCCTTCAAAGGTAGCCGTTCCGCCTGCAATTACAATAATTATGCCTTCTACTTCAGGGTCCTCTGCTTCTCCCGATTTTTCTCTTCCGCAAACGGTGCAAACATCGTCTTCAAATGTGCAATCAGCAGTTTCTACTTGGCCACAACCGCATTGTTTGTAGTGCTTTGTTTCGTCCACTTCGTCAGGCTTCCAATCGCCAAAGCTGTGTCCGGGAGTCTTTTCAATGGAGTCGGTCTTTGTTCTTCCGCATACTGTGCATGTGTAGGTTTTCACGCCTTCTTCCAAGTGAGTAGGCTCTTTTGTTACAACGCCCTCGTTAAATGAGCAGTTGGCAGTTTCCTTTTCGCCACAGGCACATTCATGGTAGTGCTTTGTTTCGTCCGCTTCGTCCGGTTTCCAATTGCCAAAGCTGTGTCCGGGAGTTTTTTTAAGGGGCTCTTCTTTGGTTTGTCCACATATTGTGCAGGTGTAGGTTTTTACGCCTTCTTCCAAGTGGGTAGGCTGCTTTGTTACCACACCGTTGTCATAAGTACAATCCTTAGTCTCGACCGCGTTGCAGGGGCAAGATCTTGAGTGTGTGTCGTTCTGATTGGAATACCAATCCGACCACTCGTGATCCGTAGTCTTAGGGATTTCTTCCGTATAAGAATATCCGCAATCGGTACAGGTAAAGGTCTTAACGCCCGCCGTCATATGTGTTGCGGGTTCAGTGACAACGCCGTTATCAAAGTTATGAGGCGCAGTCTGACTTTCGTTGCAGATGCAGAAACGGATGTGGGTATTTGTTTCATCGAGCTTGTTGATTACCCATTCGCCCCATTCGTGATCGGGAGTCGTGGGAATTTCTTCTTCATAGGTGTGACCGCAAACGGTACAGGTAAAGAGCTTTGTGCCGGGTTCAACGTGGGTAGGTTCTTCTGTCACAACACCGTTGTCATAAGAACAATCATTCGTCTCGTTTGCATTACAACCGCAAGCTCTTGTATGCGTTCCGTCGCCGTTAGGAGACCAATCCGACCACTCGTGATCCGTAGTCTTAGGAATTTCTTCCGTATAAGAATATCCGCAATCGGTACAGGTAAAGGTCTTAACGCCCGCTGTCATATGTGTTGCGGGTTCAGTGACAACGCCGTTATCAAAGTTATGAGGCGCAGTCTGACTTTCGTTGCAGATGCAGAAACGGATGTGGGTATTTGTTTCATCGAGCTTGTTGATTACCCATTCGCCCCATTCGTGATCGGGAGTCGTAGGAATTTCTTCTTCATAGGTGTGACCGCAAACGGTACAGGTAAAGAGCTTTGTGCCGGGTTCAACATGGGTAGGTTCTTCTGTCACAACACCGTTGTCATAAGTGCAATCTTTAGTTTCGACCTCGTTGCAGGCGCAAGATCTTGAGTGTGTGCCGTTCTGATTGGAATACCAATCCGACCATTCGTGCTCCGCAGTCTTTGCAATGGGTTCTGTCTTTTGACCACCGCAAACCGTACAAGTGAAGGTCTTAACGCCTTCTTCATAGTGGGTAGGCTCTTTCGTTACGACGCCTGCATCCCAAGCGCAATCAGCGGTCTCCTGCTCTCCGCAAGCGCACTCACGGTAGTGCTTACCGGAAACAGTAGCCAACGGCTTCCATTCACCCAAGGTATGCTCGGGCGTCTTGTTCAGAACGTCCTCGCGAATAAATCCGCAATCGGCGCAAGTGAACTTCTTAACGCCTGTTTCAAGGTGTGTAGGTTCTTTCGTTACCGTTCCTGCGTCAAAGGTATGATCCTTCGTCTCGGATGCGCCGCACTTGCAAAGGCGAGTGTGCGTCTTGCCATCGTTGTCGGGCGTCCATTCCGTCCATTCGTGCTCCGTAGTCTTTGCAATGGGTTCTGTCTTTTGACCACCGCAAACCGTACAAGTGAAGGTCTTAACGCCTTCTTCATAGTGGGTAGGCTCTTTTGTTACGACGCCTGCATCCCAAGCGCAATCAGCGGTCTCCTGCTCTCCGCAAGCGCACTCACGGTAGTGCTTGCCGGAAACAGTAGCCAACGGCTTCCATTCACCCAAGGTATGCTCGGGCGTCTTGTTCAGAACGTCCTCGCGAATAAATCCGCAATCGGCGCAAGTGAACTTCTTAACGCCTGTTTCAAGGTGTGTAGGTTCTTTCGTTACCGTTCCTGCGTCAAAGGTATGATCCTTCGTCTCGGATGCGCCGCACTTGCAAAGGCGAGTGTGCGTCTTGCCATCGTTGTCGGGAGCCCATTCCGTCCATTCGTGCTCCGTAGTCTTTGCAATGGGTTCTGTCTTTTGACCACCGCAAACCGTACAAGTGAAGGTCTTAACGCCTTCTTCGTAATGAGTAGGCTCTTTCGTTACGACGCCGTCATCAAACGTGCAATCGCCCGTTTCAACTTCGCCACACTTACACTCACGAATATGTTTGCCTTCGGTTACTTGATCAAACGTCCAATCTCCGTAGGTGTGTACGTGTACGGCAGGTGCAGCTTCTGCAATGACGAAGTAGGAAAAACTGCTTGTTTCAAAAGAGATTTTTCCGTCGGCTACGGTAGAAACAAGGGTTTCTACCGAGTTGTCGGCCTTAACGTGGAATACAAGGTGGTTATCCGCCTGAAGGTTGGGTACAGGAATAGAAACCTTTACCTTACCGTTCGGCTGTACCTTCGTGCCGTCTTTCATAACGTAGATATCGAAAATATATACGCGGCCGTCTTTGTTGTAGTTCTGGTCGGCGATTGCCGCAAGAACTTCGGTTGCTTCTTTCGTGGTTGCTGCGATCTCGTTGCTTACCAGGGTAGAGCCTTTTTCAAAGCTACCGCCGTCTAAGGCGATACCGTATTCGTTTTGCAACGATTCGAGCGTATTGCTTCCGTTATCACACGCCGTAAGGGAAAATGCCAAAACGGCAATCAAGAGAACAATTATTGTTGTTAATATGGATTTTTTCTTCATTTCTTGTGCCTCCTTGCAGGTCATCTTTTTTCTTATGTCGAAGCAGCCGTGGCGAGCTTGACTCCTTCCAGCACCTCAATAAATCGAGGCTTGCCGCGGATTCGTTGGGTATGGTCTTTTTCAAAAGCCACTCGGACCTGCCCGGGCAAAACGTGCGCCACGCCTTGCTCGTCCAACAGCTCCATATAAAAGTACCACATTGCCGTATCAAGATTCTGATGCTTTTCGGGACAGAAAAATTTGATCATTCTGCCGGGGCGCTTCAACTCGAACAGGCAATACGGGCGCTCGTCGTTTTCAGGTATGGTGAAGATGGGAAAGCCATCCTCAAAGTACATCGAAAAGCAATCGTGCGGCTCGTTGACGAACAGATAATCGGTCACGGACTTTTTCTCGTCCAAAAGATAATCAAGTCCGCGGATCCTCGGAAACTCAAAATCACCGAACAATATGCGCTTGTCGGTCACGCTCACCACCTCCGTTTGTGTAGTTTAGAGACTTCCGGATTCTATCTTGGTTACATTTTACCACGTATATATATATGTTCGGTACACCCCGAAGGGGTGAAAATGCAAAAAACAGGGGTGAAAAAAGGGTGAAAGCGTGTTTTTGAGCGCAAAAAAAGGACGGCAGATGTACTCTGCCGCCCGATTTTCGGTGGTTGACTTATTTGATTAGTAACGCGTAAAGCTCTTCACGCGAGCTGACACCGAGCTTGCCGTACAGCGTCCTCGTGTAGGTCTTGATGGTGTTCTCCGACAGGCACATTTCCTCGGCGATCTCCTTGCGTTTTTTGTTTTGGAGTACCAATTCGAGGATCTCGCGCTCTCTCGTTGCCAACATCTCGCCTGGTTCAAGGCAGGAAAGCACGCGCCCTATCTTTTCCTCCATCGGCATGGTCGCGATATCGACGGGGGCCTGGCGCGGTGCCGCCTGCGCAGGCCGAGGGATCAGATCCGTGCGGATATAATCCTGCATCATCCAGTACAGGCCCAGCAGGATGACCTCGCTGAAGAGATAAGAAACGGAAAGAAATTCGAAATTCCAAGGGATGAATTTTTCGACCAGCCATACCGCAATGTTACCGAATACAATGGCGGCCAGCAGAGTGGCGTGTCGTTGCGAGGCAATCATTTTCTTGCGGATCGACTGAACGATGCAGGCGACCATTGCCGCAAAATACGCCAGCAAATAAATCAGATACGTCGGGTGCAGAACGCCGTAAACCTTTTCCAGCTTGGCCGCACCGTCGACGAAGACCAAGGAGACCTCCTTGTAGTACCACGGAAGAATACCGGCCGTGGCGACGATGGTGAACATCACACCGCCAAGCACGAGAAGGACGACGACCAGCTTTTTCTTGATCTCAAATCCACACAGCTTGATGATGGTCAGGAGCATGGACATCGAAAGAAATACGCTTCCGAAATACGCCACGTCATTGGCGAAAATGGCAAACTCAACCGTTTTGGAGACGGAAAGGAGAAAATAGCCTGCGTTGACGATGGTCACGCAAACGAACAAAAGCAGTAGCCACGGCTCTTTCTTGCGAACAAGCGCAACGTATCCAACCAGCAAAACCGTAGCGATGACTGCCATAATGGCATACGTAATGATCAAAAGCCGCACCTCCTTTGCCATCATCCGGGGAAGGGTAAACACCCGTTTATTCTATTTTAGCACAAAACGTTAAATAAATCAAGGCGTTTTCGTTATGTGAACGAATTTTTTGCATTTGGGCGGGGCGACTTCGGTCGCTCCTCTTTGCTGTTGGCAGAAATAAACGATATGCAGCGCAAAAATTCACAATTTTACCATTGAAATTATCTTCGTGAAATAGTATACTATTTTGTAACGTGAATTTTAAATCGCGCCGTGTGCGTGATGCGGCATTTCTTTAGGCTGCGTATGAATATTGGTCGCGTGATCAAGGAGAAAATGAAAATCGGGGAGGACGTGTACGTATGACTGACAAAAAAGAATTGCTCGGAACGGCACCCGTTGGTAAGCTGCTTTTCAAATTGGCGATACCTACGGTGATTGCGCAGCTGATCAATATGCTATATAATATCGTGGACCGCATCTACATCGGCCATATTCCCGAGGTTGGTGATCTGGCACTGACGGGCGTCGGCGTTTGCATGCCCGTGATCATGATCGTCTCTGCTTTTGCCGCGCTCGTCAGCTCGGGCGGTGCACCGCGCGCATCCATTTTTATGGGTAAGCAGGACGTGGAAAGTGCCGAGAAAACGCTGGGCGGCTGCTTTGGCTTACAGCTTGTGATTTCCGCAATTTTAACAACGGTATTGCTCATTTGGAATCGTGATTTTCTTTTGGCCTTTGGTGCCAGTGAAAACACGATCGGGTACGCGGTCGACTACATGAGCGTATACGCCCTCGGTACGCTGTTCGTTCAGCTGACGCTCGGCATGAACGCCTTTATCACGGCGCAGGGCTTTACCAAGATCTCGATGCTCTCCGTCATCGTCGGTGCCGTGGCCAACATTATTCTGGACCCCATTTTTATCTACGGCTTTGGTATGGGCGTGAGCGGTGCGGCTTGTGCGACCATCATTTCTCAGGCACTCTCCTGCGTATGGGTCATTTCCTTCCTTTGCAGCAAGCACAGCCTTCTGAAGCTCAGACCGAAGAATTTTTTTACTTCACCAAAAATCGTGCTGCCTTGTATTGCTCTTGGTACGGCGACCTTTATTATGCAAGCGAGCGAGAGCGTGATCTCGGTCTGCTTTAATTCGTCGCTTCTTGCCTACGGCGGCGATATTGCCGTTGGTGCGATGACCATTCTGACCAGCGTGATGCAGTTTGCCATGCTGCCGCCCCAGGGAATTGCGCAGGGTGCTCAGCCGATCTTAAGCTATAATTACGGCGCAAAAAATGCAGATCGCGTCAAGCAAACGTATCGGATCTTGCTCAAGACCTGCCTGATCTATTCCGTGACCGTCTGGGCGTTGGTCATGCTGTTCCCGCGCGTGTTCGTTGCAATCTTCAACTCTAAGCCCGAGTTGGTCGCCTTTGCATCCAACGCCCTTCGCATCTACTTTGCGGGCATGGTGCTGTTTGGTATTCAGATCGCCTGCCAGATGACTTTCGTCTCTCTTGGCAAGGCACTCTCCTCCGTGAGTGTGGCGGTCGTGCGAAAGTTCGTACTCTTGCTGCCGCTGATCTACATCATGCCGCACGTGGTCAGCGATCCGACCGTTGGCGTGTATCTGGCAGAGCCGATCGCTGACGTGATCGCGGTGACCTTTACGGCCGTTTTGTTTATTTTCCAGTTCAAAAAGGCGCTCAAAAAGATCGAACCTGAAATGATGGAATAATACATGAAAAAAAGATATCCAAGATTTCGTTTTTACACTATATCAAGCTCGTATTGCGCTCGCTGCTGTTTCTGGCGGTCCTTGTAACCTATCTTTTGGACAAGACCGAAATATTGACCTACCACGCGATCCTTCCCATGATCGTCTGGGGCTTTTTCGTCGTCGAAATGCTGCTTCGCTTTTTTCCGTCGAAGCTGGAAAGCATGGGCTGTCAAAAGCAATTTGCGAGGAACTACGAGCCGATTGGAAAGGACATCGCACCCACCAATCAATCCTGGCGACGGACGGCGCTCGTCACCGCCGTGTGGCTTGCTCTCAACGGCGTCATCGGCGCGCTGTATTATGCAGGACTGTTCGATCGAGGCGTGCTGATCCTGATCGCTATCGCATATTCCGTTTGCGACATTATCTGCATTTTGTTTTTCTGTCCCTTCCAGATCTGGTTCATGAAGAATCGCTGCTGCGCCACCTGCCGCATCTATAACTGGGATTTTGCGATGATGTTCACGCCGCTTGTCTTCATTCCCAGTTTATATACCTACAGCCTTCTGGGCTGCGCGCTGATCCTGCTTTTGCGTTGGGAGATCGCCTACCGATCGCACCCCGAGCGGTTTTCGACGGCAACCAACAAGTGTCTGGATTGTTCACGGTGCGAGGAAAAGCTATGCAGCCACAAAAAGCAGCTCAAGGGCTTTCTCAAAAAGTATAAATCAAAATTTTTTCCACCGCGGGAGAGCAATCGATAGAATGAAAAACGGTACGGCCCACAGACGAAGCGTCTGTGGGCTTGTTCTTTTGAAACTTTTGTAATGCCACGTCGATTTACATACAATTATTTTATATACAGCATCAAAAAAATATATATTTCTTGCGACAGGATAAGCGATTGATCAAGCCCTGCTTGCAAGTTCCGACGGATTTCCTTGTTGATGCGGGTAAAAAAATGCCAATGCCAAACCGCGGGCAATTGCAGGCGATTGATTGATGGGAGCGAAAAACCCTTTTGTTTGCCGAAAAAATCAGGCATTTTTAGTTGTAGTGGCGAAGGGGATTTGCCATGCCGTGCCAAGGAGAGAAGGGGGATGTCATCCGTGTCAAGATCGAGCGATGCCGATATGCTTGGGGTTGGATCAAGGGCGAGGAGGCGCAACGTCTGCGAATTGGCGATACTTGACAATCTTGTGTCATTATGCTAAAATACGATTGTTCCAAGGGCGTATTTTGTGGACGTCCTGACGGGCCAACGGGTGCTTTTGAGTAGGAAAGTAAGCCACGATACTGCCAACAGATTAATTAACAAAAGAGGAAACGTATGAAAAAGCTGATCTTGATTGCCATTTTTACCCTGGCACTTCTTATGTGCGGATGCGAGGAGCGTCCGCAGGACCAGGAGCATAAGCATGAATACAACTTGACCGTGACGGAGCCCACGTGTACGCAGGACGGTTACACGGACTACGTTTGCTCCTGCGGACACAGCTACCGCAAGGACATGGCGGCGGTCGGTCACAAGGAAGAGATCCTGCCGGCCGTAAAGGCAAGCTGCGAGGCTGACGGCGCAACCGAGGGCAAAGTGTGCTCGGCTTGCGGTGAGGTGTTGGTCGAGCAGGAGGTCGTTCCCGCAACGGGGCATCACTTTGGTGAGTGGGTCGTCATAAAGGATTCGACCACGACCGAGAAGGGAAGCAAGGAGAGAGTGTGCACCGATTGTCCATCGAAGGAGGTCAAAGAAATTCCTCTCAAGGACGATCAGACCGTTACCGAATATAACGTCGTATATGATCTGAACGGCGGTAACTTCGTCGGCGGATACACGTCGACGGCACAAATTGGTGAGGCGTTCCTGGCAGATTTCAACCGCTACGGTGACGGAAGCTCCGTTAGTAAGGAGAATTTCCAGAGAGACAGCCATCCGTGCGTCAAGACCTCCCTGGCCAATCCCGAAATGCTGGCCAAATGGAATTGGCTGTGGAGATATATGCTATCTCACCTGAAGGAGATCAACGCAGGAAAATCGGACGCCTACATCACGGATACCTATCCCATTCTGGAGCGTATGATCAACGGCGACACCAAGGCCATTGGCGAAAGTGCCAATGCCAGAACCTCGATCCGAAGCTATCTCCACGGACTTTTGAACTCCATGAAGGGCTGTGGCGATATCAATCTCGACTTTGCACGCTTTTCTCCCGATTTTTCCTCGCGGGAGGAGCAGGAAGAGCTGTTGAAGCATCAGTACAATCTGAGCGCCACTCTTGCCGAGGGTGAAAAGCTGCCCGTGCCCGTTCGCGAGGGCTACCGCTTCGTCGGTTGGGAAAACAAGTACGACGAAATCGTGAGTGAGGCGGTTTGCAGCGGCAGCTTGGTTGCCGTCTGGGAAGAACTGTACCCCGTTGAGAAGATCGAGATCACGAACAAGGCATCGGAGTTTTCGATCGGCGAGACGTACCAGCTGACGTGGAAGATCCTTCCCGGCAACGCAGGAGAGCAGCGCGTGAGGTTTGAATCCTCCGATCCGTCCGTTGCAAGCGTTGACCAGAACGGTGTGATCACGGCGCACAAGTACGGAGAGGTAACGATCAAGATCATTTCCTTGTCCCTCCATGGTCATATCGATACGATGAAGGTGAAGATTATGTCTCCCGAATATTTTAACATCAGCTACGAAACGGAATCTTACGTCGTTATCGGCGACACGATCAAGCTGAACGCCACGTACGTCAACAGAAAAAATGAGATCTGCGGCGTGAGCTGGAGCTCCTTGGACGAGTCTCTTGCCACGGTGGATGCCAACGGAACCGTAAAAGGCGTTGCCGCAGGCGTTGTGACGATCAGAGCGACCGTCAAGGGCAACGAAAGCAAATATCAGGATTTCGTCGTCACCGTTTTGACGGAGGAGATGAACGACGCGCTGCGTCTGGTTCTGCGTGCACACGAGAGTAACGTATTCGTGCGCTACAATCTGGGCATCGGTGCAGGAACGCCCAGCTACTATTCCGATATCTTCGGCAGCGTGAGCAAGCTGCTTTACAATCATGAGCTGACGATCGACTATACGTACAATCAAAGAACGAACGATAAATACGGCAGCGACCTGCCCGGCAGAATCATGGAGAGCATCGAGTTCATTACCGTGCACTATACGGGTGCTTTCGGTCCTAATGCCGACGCAGAAGCGCACGGTGAGTGGTTCTCCCAGCCGAAATCCAAAAACAATACCTCCATCCACTACTCTACCGGTAACGACGGCATCTATAAGGGCTTGGATGAGCAATACCGCGCCGCACACGCCGGTGACGACGAATCGCGTAATACCGTTTCCAAGTTTTCTTGGATCGACACGCCCGTAGAGGTGCTGGATACCGACCCCGAGTTCCCGATCGTTACCATTACCAAGGACGCCACGTTCGCCATCAACGGAAGAGACACGGGCGTCAAGGTCCCCGTGGAAACCAAGTACGGTCGCGGCTACGTGACCGATAGCAAGTGGCTCAACGATCAGGGCATCGGCGTTAACGTCAAGGACGGTATGTATCAGATCGGCACCTCCTGGTGGTGCTACACCCAGGTAGGCGAGGGACGTATCTGCTCCAACGGCGGCAACCGCAACTCCATCGGTATCGAATCTGCCGTAAACAAGGGCTCGGATCTTTGGTACACCTGGCAGATCACCGCACAGCTGGTAGCGGATATCATGCTGCGTCAGGATCTGGATATTACCAGAGTCAAGGGTCACCACTTCTTCAGCGCCAAGGATTGCCCTCAGCCCATGCTGGAAAACGATCTGGAGATCTGGTGGGAGTTTATTGAGCTGGTCAGATGCGAGTACGAAAAGATCACCGCGTGCGAGGAGTACGAGTTCTCGTTTGAATGCGATAGCGAGTTCATAGGTGAGAACGGAAGGGTCGTGAAGCAGTCCAACCATTCGCAGGTCGTGACCTACCAGGTGACGGTCGTCAAGGACGGCCAGGAGCAAACGATCACGCTGGCCTCCATCATCGAAGGCGCATACAACCGCTGATTTTTGACTACATACGGCGATAAGCTATTGAATTATTTGTTTTGAACAATCAAAGGAGGCTTCTATGATAGAATCCGTTCTGACTTCATCCCTTGAAAAAGGCTTCGTCGATCAGGCACCTGCCGATTTTTCACCCTTTTCGTCGGCAATTATGCTGAAGAATCAGCATCTTTCCTGCCAGCTGATGCTGCGCGTGCCCGCCGATGAGAAGGGAATGCGCGTGACGCTGACGCTCGGTGGCTCTGCCGCACCCTATGCCAAGTGGTATAACGTGCGTCAGATTCCCGTGCTGTTTCCGACCTACGGTCACGATTTCACAGACGACAACTATCTGCGCAAAACGCCGGGTCTGTACCCCGATCTGCTGGAGCCCCCTCATTACCGCGGCCGTATCCAGCTGACAAGCGGTGTTTTGCATAGTGTCTGGATCACCATCGCGCCCGAGGGAAAGCTCGAGGCGGGCGAGCATACGCTGACCGTTCGCATCACCAATGATAAAGACGAAGAGCTGGCTGCCCACACGCTGACGCTGCGAATGATCGATGCGTCGCTGCCCGAGCACGGCATGATATTGACCCAGTGGTTCCATTGCGACTGTCTGGCCTCCTACTATCAGGTGCCCGTCTTCTCGGAGCGCCATTGGGAGATCATTGGCAATTATCTGCGCACGGCGGTCGAGTACGGTCAGAACATGATCCTTACCCCCTTGTTTACCCCGCCGCTTGACACGGAGGTTGGTGGTGAGAGATTGACCGTTCAGCTCGTGGACGTCACCCTCAACGCTGACGGCAGCTACAGCTTCGGCTATGATAAGCTGGATCGCTGGGTGGCGCTGTGTCATGCGTGCGGTATGCGCTATTTTGAAATGTCTCATCTCTTCACCCAGTGGGGTGCGGCACACGCACCCAAGATCGTAGCACGGGTAAACGGGGAGGAGAAGCGCATCTTCGGTTGGGATACCGATGCCGCGGGTGAGGAATACGCCGCCTTCTTAAAGGCGTTTCTCCCCTCGCTCGTCGAGCACTTAAAGGCGCTCGGCATTGATCAGAATTGCAAGTTCCATCTGTCGGACGAGCCGAACGGCGGTTGCGTCGAGCAATACCGCCACGCCAAGGCGGTCGTATCCGAGGCGCTGGCCGACTACGAGATCATGGACGCGCTGTCCTCCTTTGATTTTTACCGCGACGGTCTGGTCAGCCTGCCCATCCCGGGCAGCGATCACATCGAGCCTTTCCTTGAGGCGGGCGTTGAGGGACTTTGGACCTACTACTGCTGTGTGCAGGGCAAGGGCGTCAGCAATCGCTTCATTGCCATGCCCTCTTGGCGCAACCGTGCGCTTGGTATGCAGTGCTTCAAGTACGATATCGCAGGATTTTTGCATTGGGGCTTCAACTTCTACAACAATATGTACTCGGTTGACGCCATCAATCCTTATCTCGACACCGAGGGAGAACAGCAGGTGCCTGCCGGTGACTCCTTTATGGTCTATCCCGCGCCAGACGGCACGACGTTGCCCTCGATCCGCCTGATGGTCTTCCGCGAAGGCCTTGAGGATCTTGCCGCCATGAAGCTGTGTGCCGAGAAGAAGGGCAAAGCAGCGGTGGTGGCCGCGATGGAGGCTGTGTTTGGCGACATTCGCTTTGACCGATGCCCTACGACGTCCGAGCAAATGCTCTTCGTACGTGCCGCAGTTGACGCGATGCTTCAATCCGCATGCGAAGAGGACTGATCCATTCCCGTGAATATAGAAAACCGTCGGTTTGCGCCGACGGTTTTCTCATTTTATATATTATTTGGGAGATTCATCCCACGAGTATTGACGGATCTGTCCGTCGCCGAAGAACTGCTCCGGAACCATGCGCTCCTGCCAGTCCAGCGGCTCAAGGTCGCTTCCCGGGCGCGTGATCCGACGGAACATATCCATCAGCCGCGCTTCGTCCTCGTCGCTCAAAATGCCGGGCGCCGCGGAAATAAAGAAGGCGGAATCGCTTATGCTGAGCAGCTCGGAGAATTGCAAATTCAGATCGACGGGTACGCGATCCGTAAAGGCGGCACAGTCGGCATCCGTCATAAAGAATGCCTTGTTCTGATAGGTGCGGAAGGCCAGCGTGTTGATGCCGTAGTCGCGCGTGATCTCCCAATGGTGTCCGCTGGTATCACAGCCGCTGCGCACGATATCGTGAATGCCGGCGGCTAAGTGGTTGTAGATGTTACAGCCGATGATGTACGCACCGCCTGCGGCCTCCTGGATCAGCGTATACAACTCCTTGCATACCTGCGCGTTGGTCTTGGTGCGATCCTTCCAGTGCCAGCCCTCTCTGGTCAGATTGGGCTTCAGGAAATCAAAGCCCATCAGATCGGGGCAGGTGAAGTCGTGCTTGATCAGGCGGTAGCCGCTGTTAGCCAGAGAGCTGATCAGCTCGCGGATGTATTTCTGCGCACCGGGGGTGGTGGGGTCCAGCACCTTGCCTGGGCACTTGTGGTCTTGGTTTTCGGAGTAGCAATCCTCGGGAATTTCGGGGCACAGCTCGTCCAGCACCAGCAAGGGGCGTACCCAGATGCCGGGCTCACAGCCGATCGCAGAGATCTCCTTTGCCACCTCTGCCATATCGGCAAAATCATCGTTTGGCACGAAGGGGCCGCCGTTGTATTCACTGGTACCGTGCTTGTTCCAGCCGTCGTCGATGACCATGAAGGGGCGAGGGGCGCCCTCGTCGATTTTGCTTGCCAGACGGGCGCACAGGCGTGCATCCTCCAGCACGGAGGCTCTTGTGATATTGCCGTAGGTATAATACCAGGTGTTAAAGCCGTAGATGGGGCGGTCGGGATAGCTCGATTTCGTGCTCATCAGACGACAGAACGCATGGCAGGCCGCATAGGGCGTTTGGCCGTCCTCGCTCTTGTAGTATACGGTCTCGGCACACAAAAGCGGCTCGGTCAGCGTGACGCCCTCACCGCCGTTTCTCACGTCGCAATTAAGCACGACGCCGTCTGCTTCGATTTCCCAGGAGCAGAAGCTGTTGCATCCGGTCTTGACGCCAAAGCCGTGGGTGTATTTGCCGTCGTACGCCGCAAAATACCATTGCGCGGGGTGGGGCAGGGGAAGCGTGTGCCATTTCATATCGGCAAGCGCTACGCCCCAGGTGTCGGGCATGACCTTTTGCATAAACGAGGTGTCAAGGGACCATTTGACCCGCACCAGCTTGATCGGCTCGGCAGACGGCAGAAGGGTAATGCGGATATTACGTTCATTCGACTCGATGCGCACCAAATCCTCGTGCGGCTCGATGACGTGAAGGTGATTGAGGGTAAGCATGCGATTAGTCCTCCTTGTTTTGCTCGGACGGCTCTCTTTGCGATATCTGCTGCATGACGCTCCACGCGACGGACTTGAACTTCTGGACCGCCGTGGTGGTGCGGTTGTTGTGGCTGTTGACGGCGTACAGCGTTCGACCGCCCGCGCCCTTGATGTGGTAGAAGACGACGTCCTCATGGTATAAGTGCGTTTTGAACATGATATCCGGTACGAAGCACAAGCCGTTGCCCGAGGCGGTCAAGCGGAAGGAGGTGCTGAGCTGGTCGAGACGAAAGGTGACGTTGGGCTGGAAATCACAGGCGTCAAATGCGTTTTTGGAATGCTGATACATGCTGTTACCGGTTTTGAGGAGAATAAACTTTTCTCCCTGGAAGCGGGACAGATCGATCTGCGGCAGTTGTTCTGCTTTGATTCTTCCGTAATACAGATCGTCCGTTTGCGCGAAAAGCTCCTCGCCGCCGACGTTGCAGGCGAGAGAGGCGGGAACGGCGAGCAATATTTTTTCCGCCGACAGCGCGGTGTACTCAAAGCGGTCGTCCGTGGTGTCGTAGCTGTCGATGATGAGATCGATTCTCTCGTTTTGCAGCATTTTTTCCAGCTCCAGCGAATTGGCCTCGTAAATGGAAATATCCACGTTGGGATACTGCTTGGAAAATTCCTCGACGATCAGCGGCAACACGTACGAGCAACCATAGTTGGTACCGCCGATGCGAATATCTCCTGCCTTCAGGTTGTTGATATCCTCCAGCATCTGGGTGAAGGAGTCTTCGATCTCCATCATCTTCAAAGCGCAAGCGAGATACTCGTAGCCGATTTTCGTCGGGGTCAGGTCTCCCGTTCTGCGTTCAAACAGCGGCCGGCCGATCTGCTGTTCGATTTTTTTGATCGCGGCACTCAGACAGGGCTGCGATACGTATAGCTTCGCCGCCGCTGCGGTAAAGCTTTTTTCCTTATAAACTGCGTACACATATTCCTTTTTGTCAAACATATATACCACCTATAACTTTTTTTTATGGAGTGTATCGATTATATATATTTGATTATAGCACACTTTTGATGTATAATCAAGAGGGATAGGGGGAATTATTTTGAATTTATTTATAGATTTATTGATCGTGTGTCCGCTTTTGTTTCTGGCGGGCTTGATCGACGGCATTTCCGGCGGTGGCGGTATCATTTCGCTGCCTGCCTATCTGCTGACCGGTATGCCGCTTGATATGGCGTACGGTTGTAATAAGATGCAAAGCCTTTTGGGCACGAGCGCATCGCTCTTTAAGTACACGAAATCGAAGCTGATTGACCCCAAGCCTGCCTTGATTGCCTGCATCACGGCAATTATCGGCTCCATGGTTTCCACGCGCATCATGCTTTCCCTGGATGAGGGCGTAAAAAAAGGAATCGTTGCCGGAGCCATGTGCTTCATTATTATATTGACGCTGTTTACTACGTTTTGCAAGCTGAGCAAGCGAGAGAAAACGAAGCTGGAGCTGACGCCCAAAACGGTCATCATCAGCCTTGCCTGCGGTCTTCTTCTGGGCCTTTACGACGGCTTTTTCGGACCGGGCTGCGGCACGGTGGCCCTGATGCTGTTTACCGTACTGTTCGGCTACGATATGCGCGTGGCAACGGGCAACGGTAAGGTCATCATCGTCGTGTCCAATCTGATCGCCCTGGTCAGCTATATCGCGCGCGGCAGTATTATCTACGCGATTGCAATTCCAGCCTCCATCTGCAACATTCTCGGAAGCTACATCGGTGCGCACCTGGCGGTCAAAAACGGAAAGCGATTGGTTCGCGGCGTCTTGTATCTGGTCATTGCCGTTTTGCTGGGACAAGCCTTTTTTAAGTTGATTTGATCACTACATAATAAAAAGGAGTAGCAGTCATGGATCAAAAGAGAATTTTGGATTACGGCGTGCAGATCGGTACGCTTGCGCGAGGTGAGCGCAATAAAATTACGGACGTTCCCGGGGTGCTCGTCGGACACAGCACCATCAAAACAGAAACATATCGCACGGGCTGCACCGTGATCATGCCGTCGGAGCAGAACGTGTATACGCATAAGCTGATTGCGGCGTCGTTTGTGCACAACGGCTATGGAAAAACGGCAGGCACCATTCAGGTCGACGAGCTTGGCACGCTGGAAACCCCCATCGCGCTGACCAACACGCTCAACGTCGGACTTGTGGCAGACGCACTGGTCGAATATACCGTGAAGCGCTGTGAGGCGGAGGGCGTATTTGCCAGAAGCGTGAACCCAGTGGTGGGTGAGTGCAACGATGCCAGCATGAACACCATCGTCGACCGTCCCGTCAAAAAGGAGCACGTGTTCGCTGCCATCGAGCAGGCCACGGCAGATTTTGAGGAAGGCGACGTCGGTGCCGGTACGGGCACGGGCTGCTACGGCTTCAAGGGCGGCATTGGCTCGGCATCGCGCGTGATCGCGCTGGACGGCAAGGAGCACACCGTCGGCATATTGGTGCAATCCAATTACGGTGCCACGCATGATCTGACGATCAACGGTAAGCATATCGACCAAAGCATTCTCGACGAGGTCAACGGCGCGGCCTGCGACAAGGGTTCGATCATCGTCGTGCTTGCCTGCGACATTCCGCTGACGGCACGCCAGCTCAAACGGGCGGTCAAGCGTTGCTCGGTCGGCATTGCTCGTCTGGGCTCGTATATCGGTCACGGCAGCGGTGAGGTCTTCATCGGCTTCTCCACGGCCAACGTCATTGCCCCCGAGAGCGAGATCATGAACATTCGGTGTGTTAATGAAGACGTGATGGACCGCATCTTCCGCGCGGTTGGCGAGGCAACCGAGGAAGCCATTCTCAATTCGATGGTCTGTGCATCCGCTGCGCCGAACCTGGACGGCAACGTCGTACACAGCCTGGCAGAATATCTTGAAAGAATCAAGTAAATGAACGAAGGAGGATTCTTATGAATGACGCATATCGCAAAATACTCAGCTTACTGTTGGCACTGTGCATGATCCTTTGCATGGTGGCATGTCAGCCCGACGCGGGCGACGATCTTCCCGAGCCCCCGCCCGAGGACGATCCCACGGTCACCCCACCCGAGGACGATCCCACGGATAATCCTCCGACAGAGGAGCCGGAGCCCACGGAAATCGAGCTGAGTGCCAAATACGTGCTGATCCGACCGGATGAGAAAAATGATATTGAGGTCAAGGCGACGCTGCTGCTGGAGCGTGCGCTGGAGAGCATTTACGGCGAAAAATTCAACATTGCAACCGATTATCCTGCCAAGGGCGAGGATGACGAGGATACCTTTGAGATCCTGATCGGCGATACCAACCGCGAGGCGACTCAGACAATTCTCTCGACGCTGTCCTATAAGGATTGGACGTATTCCGTTGTCAATTCCAAGACGATCGTCATTTGCGGCGGCTGTCCCGAGGCGACGTACGACGCGGTCTGCGGCTTCTTGCGCGACGTGCTTGGTTACGCAGAGGATGCCCAGACGGGTGAGGTCGTCACACCGGGTGAGGCCAAGGTGCTCAGCGTTGGTGCTACGAGCAGTTATCAGCATCAGTACCCCATCACTTCGCTTGTGCTTGGCTCGCACGAGTTCACGGAGTATTCGATCGTCACCTCCGCAAAAACCAGCGCCAAGAAGGGCGCACAGGAGCTGGTCGATCATTTCCTTGAGCTGACCGGTATCGAGCTGCCCATCGTTAGCCTGAACGCTTATAAAAAGGGCGAGGGCGGCCCCGCCATCTTCCTTGGCTGCACGGGCGTGGACGATAAGCACGTTGCCGCCGATCCCTACAGCATGGATCGCTACTACATCTATGCCGAGGGTGATCATATCATCCTGGACTTCAAGAGCGTAAACGTTGCCTCGACGGCCGCGAAGCGCTTGGCACAGGAATGTGCACGTCAGGCAAAGGGCGGAGATCGCGTCACGCTTTCGATTCCCAAGAATGAGATGCTCACGGGATTGCGCATCCCCGAAGGAACCAACTCTTTGGTTCTGGACAGCTGCGAGGTAACGAGCATTGCTCCCGGCGTTTCCTACGAAGCCCGCTTGTATTATGATCCTAACGGAAAGCCCGTTCGCACCTATATGATCACGGTAGCGCAGGGTGCCGGCACCATTGCTACGACGCTCCCCGGCGACAAAGAAAAGATCGGCACGTACGATCATATACTGGATCAGGTGCTTGCCGCTTCGGCCAACGGCAAAAAGGTCGTTGCCGGTATCAACGCAGACTTTTTCGAAGGTACCATGCTGGGCCTTTGCGTGCGTGAGGGCGCGGAGCTGCATGACGTCAGCGGCCGTCCTTGGTTTGGCGTAACGAAAGACGGCAAGGCGGTGCTTGGCACAGCAGAGGAGTATCCCAATTATCAAGGTAAGCTTATGTGCGGCGTCGGTGGTTCTAACGTTGTGATCGACAACGACTGCGTTTCCCATATTTCGGTCGATCATGAGTTTGGTTATACGCGTCATCCGCGTACGGCGGTTGGCATTAAGGCAGACGGCAGTGTCGTGTTCCTGGTGGTCGACGGCAGACAGCCTACGATCTCCAACGGCGCATCTCTTGCCGATGTTGCCGACATTCTTGGTTCGGTTGGATGTATTGAAGCCCTTAACCTGGACGGTGGTGGCTCCAGTACGTTCGTTCTGACCGACGGAAAAGGAGGTTTTACGGTAACCAATAGCCCCTCGGACGGCTCGCTTCGAGAAGTGGCAGACGGTTTGATGGTCATTCTTCCGTGAGTCGCGGTTATGGATGGATATGGACGTTTGAACGGTAAACAATTTGAGCTATAAAAAAAACATATACCACCCATAAAATAGACTTATGCAAAAGCAACAAGAATATGCCTGATAACGCGTTGACATTTGGTTAAAATCATGATAAACTAAACATAGCAACTCTAAAAAACAAAACTAAAGGAGGCTTTATCATCATGAAAAAATTCTTATCTTTGTTCCTGGCTATTCTGATGGTTCTTTCGCTGGCAACCAACGTTGTCTTCAGCGCAGGCGCCGAGGAAGCGGCAGGATCGACCATTGACGTGTCTTTGGACAGCCTTTGGACTCAGTGTGAGTTCAAGGAGTCCTTTAAGGACAAGGCGAACGTTCGCTACAGAGGTTTCTGGAGCGCCGGCTCCAAGCACACCGCCGGTGGCTTTATGTTCTCCTACGGCGAGGGCAATAAGGCTACCCCCGTTGATATTTCCGCTATGGAATATATCGAATTTGACGTTTACGTTTCCGACGTTAACGCAATGGCTGACGTTCTGTTCAGCTTCGAGCTGACGTCCGGCGGCACTGCTGACCAGCAGGAAGTTGCAAAGAAGTTCACCGGTAAGGACACCGGCTGGGTAAACGGTTGGAACCACGTAAAGTGGGCGCTGACGGACTTCACCGAAAAGACGGGTGGCGAGTTCAACGCAACTGCTTGGAACTACATCCGTTGGTATAACGACACTGACCTGACTATCGGCGAGTATCTGGAAGTTGCGATTGCTAACCTCCAGTTCGTTGGCCCCGCAAGAGAGGCCATCGAGGTTTCCGTTGAGGGTCCTTGGACTGAGAGCGTCGTGAAGGAAAACTTCCAGGACGTAGCCAAGGTTCAGTACAGAGGCTTTGCAGCAGGCACCACTCACACTGCAGGCGGCTTCATGTTCTGCTACGGTGAGGGCGGCAAGGCTACTCCCGTTGACATTTCCGCTATGTCGCACATCGAGTTCGACGTCTTCGTTTCGAACATTGATGATCTTGCTAACGTTGAGTTCAGCTTTGAGCTGACCTCCAAGGGTACTGCTGACCAGGAAGAGGTTGCCAAGAAGTTTACCGGTGCGACCAGCGGCTGGCAGAATGGCTGGAACCACGTGAAGTGGGAACTGGCTGACTTCACCGCAAAGACCGGTGGCGAGTTCAACGCAACTGCTTGGAACTACATCCGTTGGTACAATGATAGCACGCTGAACGTCGGTGCTGAAAAGCTGAAGGTTGCTATCGTTAATATCGCGTTTACGAATGGTGTTGACGCTCCCGCAACGCCCGAGGAGCCCGAGACTCCCGATGAGCCTGAAACTCCCGACACCAATGAAGTTGAAGGCTTCAAGGAACTGGGTGACGCATTCCTGGCTGACTTCAATCAGTACGGTGGATGCGAGGCTAAAAAGGAATCCTTCCAGGGCGACAGTAGCGTACCCGTTAAGGTAGCACTGGCTAATGCAGAAATGCTGGCTAAGTGGAACTGGCTGTGGGTTTACATGCTGGATCACCTGAAGGCAACCAACCCCGATGCAACCAATGCATATCTGACTGACGCATATCCCGTACTTGAAAGAATGATCACCGGTGATACCTCTGCGATCGGTGCTAATGGTAACGCAAGAACCACCATCAGAAGCTACATTCACGGTTTCCTGAACAGCATGAAGGGTTGCGGCGAGATCAACACGGACTTTTCCGTATTCTCTCCCGACTTCTCCTCCGTTGACGAGCAGAAGAAGCTCGTAGAAGCATCCAAGGCGATCGACACGCCTGAGGAGCCTGAGGAAGTGGGCATCGTTGTTCCCATGGAAAAGTCTTTCTGGGATCAGTGCTGGCCCGAAGAGAACTTCCACGAGAAGTTTGCTCAGATCCGCATTTACGGTAACGGCGGCTCCTTTGGTGCCGGCGGCTTCATGTTCCGCTACAACGAAGGCGGCACGAAGGCAGAGGCTGTTGATATCTCCGGTGCTGATTTCATCGAATTTGACGTTTACGTTTCCAGTGTTGCGGTTCTCGCAGACGTTGAGTTCAGCTTCGAGCTGACCTCCAGCGGTGCTTCCGATAAGGAAGAAAGCGCCAAGAAGTTCTTCGGTAGAGATACCGGTTGGGTAGACGGCTGGAACCACGTGAAGTGGAGCCTGGATGAGTTCACCGAAAAGAACGGTGAGTTCGATCCTACCCGTTGGAATTTCATCCGTTGGTACAACGATTCTACTCTGAAGGCCGACGGCTTCTTCGAGGTTGGTATTGCTAATCTGTGCTTCACCGAGAAGACTCCTGCTGAACTGGATGCTGATGAGGCAACCAAGACTGAGCACTCCATTCCTCTGTGGGGCTGTAACACCAACTGGGGTGTTGCCCCCGAGAACTGGGTTGTTGATAAGGAAAATCAAGTTGCAGGTTCCGGCTGTATCAGCGTGAACCTGAAGAACAGCGTTGACGTTATGGCTCCCGAAATGCACTTCGAGACTCCCATCGATGCGAAGGGCATGGATACGCTTGAGTTTGACATTTATCTGTCCGACCTTGCAATCGTTGAATACTTCTCCGATACCGACGGTGCTCTGGAGCTGACCTCCAGCGGTACCTCCGACTCGGCCGAGGTTGCTTACAACCTGCGTAACCTGACCAAGTACGTTCTGGCCGACGCTCAGGTTGGTTGGAACCACGTTGCCATCAAGATCAAAAACATGGAAGTTAACGATGGCGCAAAGGGTCCCTTCGACATTTCCGCTATTAACTTCGTTCGCTTCTACTGGGTATACCCGAAGGATTGCGATCAGGATTGGATCCTCAAGCTGGATAACTTCCGCCTGACCGATGCCGCTGCGCAGGAAGAGGCAAAGAAGGAAGAGGAAGCACAGAAGATTCTGGAGAAGCTCGCAGACCTCCTCGCCGAGATCGACGCGCTGCAGAGCGTTGCTGACGCTACGGTCACCGCTGACAACTACGACGCTCTGAAGGCTCAGTACGAGGCTGTCAGAACCAAGTATGCTGCACTGCCTGAGGAAGAGCAGTCCGTTCTTTCCGATAAGGGCTATGCTGTTAAGCTTGCTAACGCAAAGCAGCCTCTTGAAAAGTACGAGGAGTTCCTGGCTAAGAAGGAAGCGCTGAAGGACATCATCGCTTCTATGGAAGCACTTGCAACCTACAAGGATGCAGCTGCATTCACGAACGAGAACTACGACGCTGCTAAGAAGCAGATCGAGAATGTCAGAAAGGCATACGAGGATCTGGTAAGATCCGACAAGAACTTCCTGGAAGACAACGGTTATCTTGCACATCTGACTGCTGCAGAGGCAGCTATGCCTGCTACGAAGCCCGAGGCACCCAAGACTGAGTGCACCGAGCACGTTGACGCTGACGGCGACAAGAAGTGCGATACCTGCGGTGCTGACGTTGAGACTTCCGGCCAGCCTCAGGACGATGGTTGCAAGTCTGCTCTGACCATCGGTGCTCTGGCAACGATGATCCTGGCAGGCGCGTGGGTTACCATTGCTGCTCGCAAGAAGGAAGACTAATCTTTTCTCATAACGAAAGCCGCGCTTAATAGCGCGTGACGCAATTATGTGAACTCAAAGGAGAGGCGCCAAACGCTTTATGGCTGATGGCGTACTCTCCTCTATGAGCAATTATCAAGGAGAATTCAAGTATGAAAAAAATTCTATCGTTCCTTTTGGCACTTGCCATGGTTCTGGCGCTGGTCGTCACCATGGTAGCTTGCCAACCGGCGGAACAGCCTGGCCCGGATGATAAGCCTTCGACGGATAAACCTTCGACGGATAAGCCCAGCACGAATAACCCCGACCCGAATGAACCCGGTCCTGATGAAAGAATCCCCGTGAATTATCTGCCGACCACCACCTACGGCGGCGCTCCGATCCATATTCTGGAATGGTCGTGTAATGACGTCGAAGAGGTTGGTGTGTCCTGGATCCCGTGGGAAGAGGGCGACGTTGAGGTGGAGGACGGCGATATGCTGGCTTCTGCTGTATTCGATCGTAATGCTTGGGTTGAAGAAACTTATGGCGTTGACATTACGAAGGAATATTCTTCGATCGACGGTAACCCCGGTTACATTACCCTGGCGCGTAATGATGCGTCCGTTGACAGCAACCTGTATCAGATCTTCACCATGAGAACGATCGAGATCATTCACATGATCAGAGAAGATCTGTTCACTGACATGAACCTGTATGAGCAGTACCTTCGTTTCGATAAGCCCTGGTGGGTTCAGGACTCGGTTGCTTCCTTTACTCTGGGCTCTCACCTGTACGCCGCATCCAGCGAAATGCTGCTGCGCGATAAGGGTGCAACTGCTGCGCTGTATTTCAATCAATCTCTGGCTGAAAACTACGTTGATGATTTGCCTGATTTCTTTGAATTGGCAACCAAGGGAGACTGGACGTTGGAGACCATGATAGAGGCTTGTACGGCTGTTGCCGTTTCCCATGACGGAGATGAGCTGATCAACTCTGCTACGGACATTTGGGGATTTGTCGGTGACGATGACCCCGTATACTTCCTGTACAATGCAGCAGGCTACAAGTTTGCTCACATCGACGAGGACGGTTTCCTCGATTACGACTTTGCCGAAGATGGTAGTGACAGTATCCAGGTTATGCAGGACATTTTCTTGAACGTCATCTATGCTGACTGGTATATGCACGAGAATCTGATTGGCAGGAAGATTCTGGAGACCGATCAGGATCTCTTCGTTGACGGCAACGCGCTGTTCAAGAGCGGTATGGTCAAGGATACTACGACGGAGCTGAAGAACATGACGGATATGTACGGCATTCTGCCTCATCCCAAGTTCTCCGTTGACCAGGAGAATTATTCCTCGCTGGTATATCAGCACCATGACAGTGCGGTTGGTATTCCTTCTCACACGGCGGATAAGGAAATGTCGGCTGTCATCCTGGAGGCTCTGAGCTGGGAGTCTTACTATTCGGTATATCCTGTGTTCTACGATACCATTCTGCTGAACCGTGCAGCAAAGGACCAGGAATCCAAGGAAATGCTTCAGATCATCTTCGCAACCCGTTCTTACGATCCCGGTCAGTACTGGGATAGCACCTCCGGTCTGCATGGCGGCAGCGGTCTGCTCCGCTTGAGCGAAACCGGTAACGCTAACATCGCCAGCATCTGGGCGATTCACATGGACAAGGTTCAGGAATCGGTCGATCGCATTAACAACTGGATCGCAGATAAGGAAGCTGATTAATTCCGCATCCAACGAGCGGTGGTTTTGACCACCGCTCGTTTTTTCTATCGGCTAGTTTGGGGCGATATTGTATGCAATTTCTTTTCGCTAACCGTTAGCGTCGAGTATCGAACGACGCGGCGGGAATAAACGCGTGCGCATATGAAAAACAATCATGGAAAAGATTGAAAAGTTTTGGGGAGTATGATATAATAAACGTATCAATAAAGCGATAAATTTTGATATGGAAGGTGATTATATGAAGAAGCATCTGAAGCTGTTTTTGACGATGTTGAAAATAGGGCTGTTCACCTTTGGCGGTGGATACGCTATGATCGCCCTTTTGGAAAACGAGTTTGTCACGAAGCGAAAATGGATCGAAAAAGACGAATTTCTGGATATGGTTGCGATTGCCGAGTCCACGCCCGGACCGATTGCGATCAATGCCGCGACCTATCTTGGCTATAAAATGCACGGCGTGATCGGTTCGCTCCTTGCAACCGTGGCGGTCTGCATCCCCTCGTTTGTCATCATATACGCCATATCGCTGTTCTTTGATGCTTTTCTTGCTCTTACCCTTGTGGCACATGCGTTCCGAGGAATACAGGTTTGCGTGATATGGCTGATCCTTTCGGCAGGGCTGAAAATGCTCAAGCAGATGAAGAAAACGACGTTCAATATCGTTGTCCTATCTGCCGTGATTACTTGTATGGTTGCCTTTTCCGTGTTCTCGGTCCGCTTCTCAACGATATTCTATATTCTTATTTCCGGCGGCGTTGGATTGTTTTTGTATCTTATCGGTTTGCTTCGTAACAGAAAGGAGGCCGGTCAATGATATACCTTGAATTGTTCCTCACCTTCTTGCAGATTGGCGCGGTATCCTTTGGCGGCGGCTACGCCATGATCTCGCTCATCAGAGAAAAGGTATTGATGCATGGCTGGCTCACAGAAGAAGAATTGCTGAATATGATCGCCGTTTCGGAGTCCACACCCGGCCCGATTGCAGTGAATATGGCGACTTTCGTTGGTTCTACGCAAGGCGGCATCCTCGGCTCGGCTTTAGCTACGCTTGGTGTAGTGCTTCCGTCCTTTATGATCATATTGATCATTGCCGCGCTGATACGTAATCTATTGAAATACAAGGGGGTTCAAGCGTTTCTCGGAGGTATCCGCCCCTGCGTGGTCGGACTGATATTAGCAACGGCGCTTACGATGCTCATGAGTACGCTTTTCACCTTTAAGAACGTTGACAGTACCGTAATCCCCGACGTAAGGGGGCTGATCATTTTTTCCGTGATTGCCGCAATTGCAGTCATTTCCAAGAAAATCAGGAAAAAGCCGCTCTCGCCGATATTACTGATCCTTATATCGGCAGGGCTCGGAATGTTGACGTATTCGCTTTGAATACGAATTGTCCAACCCAAACAAAAGGAGGATATCAAATGCATTTTACAAAAATGCACGGTCTCGGAAACGATTATCTGTACGTGTACGGAGAGGTGCCGAGCAATATTGAAGAATTATCGAAACAGCTTTCCAAGCGGCATTTTGGTGCGGGCTCGGACGGAATGATCTACATATCGCCCTCTGCCGTCGCGGATTTCAAGATGCGTATTTTCAATGCGGACGGAAGCGAAGCCAAAATGTGCGGAAACGGTATTCGCTGCGTTGGAAAATACGTGTATGATAAGGGCTATACCGATAAAACGAGGCTGACCGTTGAGACGCTTTCGGGCATTAAGACCCTGGAGCTCAACGTCTGCCTTGGTAAGGTCGAGAGCGTGAGTGTGGATATGGGACGAGCGATCCCCGACGAAGATATGACGGTAAGCCTTGATGGCCAAACGGTCGTTATGACGCCCGTGTCCGTCGGCAATCCCCACGCGGTCATTTTCGTTGAGGATATCGAAGGGGCACCGCTCACGACACTCGGCCCCAAGCTCGAGCGGCACGAGGCGTTTCCCGACGGTGTAAACGTGGAATTCGTTCAGGTGCTTGGGTACGGCGAGCTTCGTATGAGAGTATGGGAGCGTGGAAGCGGCGTGACCATGGCTTGTGGCACGGGGGCGTGCGCCAGTGCTATGGCGGCGGTCAAGAAAGCGTATTGCTCGGAAGGTGAGCCGATCTTGGTTCATCTTGACGGCGGCACCTTGAAGATCACCGTCGCGAGGGACGGCAACGTCCGCATGACAGGCCCCGCAGCATTCGTCTACGAAGGGGAAACGATCGACTGATTGAGATAACAGAAGAGGGCTGACAAAATTCGTCAGCCCTCAACGTTTTTATCTTACAGCCGAAGAATGACGATATTGGTAATCCGCTATACAGAAAATAAAAACAAATAGGAGATACGTGATCCTTGCATTGCATACGATACAATAAGGCAATTGATAAATTGCTTTAAAATTGTAAACGAAAGGGCGGGATATTATGTCATATGAGTTGAAATGTGTTAATCGTTTTATAAACGGTCGCTCGGTACCTGATAAGAAAACGTATACGCATGCATGGGTGGATTATATCAACCAATGTGAAAAAAAGAAAAGAGAGCGTCATGAATGAGAGTAGCCATCTATTGCAGACTGTCCGAGGAGGACAGAAACAAAGCCTGCGAGAGCGATGATTCGCTCAGCATCCAAAACCAAAAGGCCATGCTGCTGAAGTACGCGCAAGAGCAGGGCTGGGACGTCGTCGGCATCTACAGCGACGACGATTACACGGGCGCGGACATCAAGCGTCCTGCCTTCCAGCGAATGCTTGACGACGCGTCGAAAAAGCAGTTTGACATCATTCTATGTAAGTCTATGTCGCGCTTCGTGCGTGACTCGGAGGTATCCGAGCGGTATCTTCACCGCATCTTTCCGCGCCTTGGCATTCGGTTCGTCAGCTTGACGGACAACGTGGATACCGCTGTCAAGGCCAACAAAAAATCCCGTCAGATCATGGGACTTGTCAACGAGTGGTATCTGGAGGATATGTCCGCAAGCATCAAAAGCGTGCTGGATCACCGCCGCGAGCAGGGCTTCCACATTGGGTCCTTTGCACTTTATGGGTACGAAAAGGACCCCGAGCACAAGGGACGTCTGATCATCGACGAGGAGGCGGCAAGCGTGGTGCGTGAGGTGTACACGATGTTTGAATCGGGGTACGGCAAGCATACCATCGCCCGTATCCTCAACGAGCGCGGCGTTCCCAATCCAACCGAATACAAGCGTCGAAAGGGTCTGCGCTACAAGCCCCCCGCCTCCAAGGCGTCGACGCTCTGGAGGTATCCCGCCATCTCGGATATGCTGACCAACCGCATGTACCTTGGCGACATGGTGCAGGGCAGATACGGCAACATTTCCTACAAGGATAAGCGCAATGTGCCGCGTCCCAAGGAGCAATGGATTATTGTGGAAAACACCCACGAGCCCATCATCAGCCACGAGCAATGGGAGCGCGTTCAGGGGCTCATCGCTCAAAAGGCGCGTCCGTTCGCGGGCGGTGAGATCGGGGTGTTCGCGCGCAAGGTCGTATGCGGTGACTGCGGTTGCATCATGCGCTCCTGCAAAAACCACGGCAGATATTATCTGCAATGCACCACGCGCCACGTGTCGCGCGATGCCTGCGGTGGGGCGTTCATTTCGGTCGATCGGCTGGAGGAGACGGTGCTCTGCGAGCTGGACAAGATGAGCGAGGCGTACATGGACCGGGATGAGCTGGAGCGCGGTGTGGAGCTCTTCGATCATTTTCAGAAGAGGAGGGATCGCCTGCTCGCGGATCTGGACAAATACTGCAAGATGCAAATGGACTATGCCAAGGGCGTGCACGATCTGTATCTGGATAAGACCAGAGGTGTGATCGACGACGATATGTTTTGCTCTCTTTCAAGAGAATTTTCCAAGCAGAAAAAAGAAACGGAACAGAGCATTCGCGTGTGCGAGCGAGAGATCGCCGACATAGAAGAACGAATGGCCGAAGGGGACGATCGACGCACCCGAATCGAGCAGTACATTCACCCGAAAAAGCTGACGCGAAGCATGTGTGACGCCCTGATCGAGCACATTGTCATTGCTCCGCGCGAACAAGGTAAGAAATCTGATAAAATTGAAATTTACTGGCGTTTTTGACATTAGAGAGAAGTAGTCCTATCATCAATGCCCCGGAGCAAAAGGCGCGCGTGACCTACGACAACATTCTGCGTCTGACGGACGACCCCGACGTGCGCGA
>SVRN01000016.1 GCA_015064805.1 Oscillospiraceae bacterium | reverse complement strand
TTTCAAATTCCGTTTTTTATGAGAGCACAGGAAAAGTGTCCCACATACTCCCAGTTTATTATACCCCGATTTTTATTCGGTGTCAAGAGAAATTAGTAAAGCGAAACGACAAAAACGATCCCGAAGCCATTGCCGCGGGACCGTTTTTTCGTTAGTCTTCTTTTCGGTTGAGCGAGCGGGCGCTGTCAAAGCCCTCGGGATAGCGGCGCTTGAGCTTTTCGATGTTGCGAGTCAGCACCTCTTCCAGGTCTACGTCAAGGACGGTTGCCGTTTCGGCCAGATACCAGGCGATGTCGCCCAGCTCACCGATCAGCTTTTCGCGGTCCAGCTCGTGTCCTTGCGCCAAGTGCTTTTTGACGATGTCAATGGCCTCGCCCGCCTCGCCGCACAGTCCCATAACGCCGTTGATGAGAACGTCCTTTTTGTCTAAATTCGGATTGAGCGTCGTCATTGCCAGACGCTGATATTCGTTGATGGTCATGGTGCATCTCCTTTGCCTATTACGCGAGTGATGTATATACTAACATCATTATAGCATATATCGATGCAATGCGCAAGATATAAAAAGAAAAGGCACATCTTTCGATGTACCTTCTCTTTTTGGTGCTGGCCAGAGGACTTAGAAACCCAGTTTTGCGCATAAAGACAGCAGCACCGGATTATATATCACAGCGAAAAACGAACAATCCTTACGGATTACGAGATTCGGCGTAATCAAAATCGAACGAAAAAAAGAACAAGCCGACCTTTTGGTCGACTTGTTCTTTTCTGCCATAAACGTGATAAAAGGTGTCTAAACGAGGGAAAAACGAACAAAAGGTGTCCAAATTATTAGATGCCCTGTTTCTTTTTATCCAACCAGCGATATGCTTTTTTTAGCCTTTGTATAATAAGGTCACATAATTTGTCATATGTTTCAGAATTGAATTTTTTAAGTCTGATGCCGATTGGCTTCTTGGAATCGGGATTTACGCCAACAATTCCTCGCCCCAACGCCAAATAAACATCGCCGTAATGGAAAGCCTCTCCAAAATTTCCTTTTAAGTAAAATTTTTCACGGCAATCATCAGTGCTGATTTTTTTGAAGTCGCCATCATTAAATTCATTGAAAAATACATAATTGATATTCGTTATTTCACTTGGGACATCAAGAAAAGCAATAGACACCGAAACGCTGAAAAATGTTTCGTATTTATCTTGAGCGATCTGAACAATTTCAATGTAGGAATCGCTCTTTCTATGGAAAATCATCCACTTACTTGAAGAATCCACCAAAAGAAAGCCTTTACAATTTAGTTCATCACCGACTTTTTCTAAAACTTTATTCCGTAACTCTTTTTTCACTTTATGCTCTCCTTCAAGGTTTTACAACTCGCAATCAACATTCGTCTGATACGACCGCAAAGATTTCTATAATTTTTATAGGTTTCTTCATCAATGCCGTTTGTGTTGAATAACAACTGTAACCAACCTTCGGTTTCGCTACATTCTTTGAGCGCGATTTCAAATTTTGAAAGCATATCCGCTTTACTCTGTCCGTAATTAGCCTCGCGTATATTTGCGTACACACTACTTGAACTTTTGCGGATTTGGAAAAGAGTGTTGGAGGGGGCTTTTATATTATGACAAAGTAATTCTATATCAGTTGCGAGTTGCTCTGAGTAAATCAACAAGCAATTTTTAGCCATACAATCACTCCCTTCAAAAAATATTATATCATATTTTGCAAGGTAATTCAAGAGCTTTCCGCAATCTCGCATCCCAATCACGCCGAAGGCGTGTATATCACCAATGCGAAGCATTGTATATCATCCGCAACTTGTTGCGGTATATCATCAATCCGCAGGCAAGATGCACGCTGGCGCGTGATGAGATACAAGGGCGCAATGCGCCCTTGATGATATACACCACGCTTCGCGCGGTGATGATATGCCAAGCCTGCGGCTTGGATAAACAAAAAAGGAACTTTTGATAGACAAAAGTTCCTTTTTTGTTGGTGCGGGCTAGAGGACTTGAACCTCCACAACCTTGCGATCATAAGAACCTGAATCTTACGCGTCTGCCAATTCCGCCAAGCCCGCATCCGGTGTTGCGCTGCGGTTTCGCAACGTGACTATTATACCACTTTTTTCTCAAATGTCAATACCTTTTTTTAAAAAAAATAAAATTTTTTCGACCTTTTTTCAAGCAGGTGGAAAATCAAGAAAAAACAGCGCCGCGGAAGCCGCGGCGCTGCAGATATTCAATTGGTTTAGTCGGTGATGGCAAAGGCGTATTCGCCCGTACCGCCCTGAATATGATCGCGCAGGAAGGCGCGTCCTATGGCGGAATAAAGATCAAGATATGCGCCCTTGTTGACCTTGACGTCGATCGTCTGTGCCGTGTTACCTTGCTGAGTGAACCGGCCGCCCGCGTCCAAGGGACCTACGTGCTGGAAGACGATGCCGCTGACCTCGGCACTGCCGCCCTGAATGCTGATGGCGCCGTGTCCCGAGGAGGGCGTAACGCGCGCGTCAAAGCCGTCCAGGATCAGATTGCCGTTTTTCAAAACGACCAGATCGCTCGGTACGTAGTTGTAGCTGGACGCACTGCTTGCGACGAAGCGGACGGTGGACTCGTCGTCCACGTCAACGTAAATGGCGAGGTTGCCCTCGGGCGTAGCACCCGGGACGATGTCGTCCATAAAATTGAGCAAGAGCAGTTCGTTTTCATACGAGCCCTTGATGCGGATGCCGCACAGCGAGCCGTCGACGCCGCTGCCGATGACCTTACCGTCAAAGCCGCCCGTGAAATCCATGCCGTAGCGGGCGCGGTAGTTGAAGATGAACAGCAGCTGCTCCTCGGCCGTCTCGCCGAACGAATACGCGGTCAGGTTGGCGTTCATGTGATTGAACAGCGCCACTGCCATCTCTCCCGAGCCGAACGCGCCGCTGGCGTCGGTCAGCTTGGTGCCCCAGACGGAGGCGTAGAAGGTGATATTGAAGTGGGTGTTCATGATGATACCCGCGCTCGAGCTGCCGTCCAGCGCGATGCCGCGCGAGAGGACACAGCCCGTGATGTTGTCAACGTAGTGACCGCCGCAGTCAGCGCTTGCCATGTCGATGGCCTGATAGGTGTTACCGAAGCAGAGGTCGCGCAGCACGCAATTCTGACCCATGACGCGGACGGTGTAGGGATAAGCCTTGATGCTGTTCCACGCCTGCTCGGGATACCAGAAGGTGAGTCCGCGCAAGCCCGAGCCCTTTTCCATGGTGATGAAGGCGTCTCCGTCGGCATCGCCCTGTCCCGCGGTGACGTAGATGACCGAGCCCTCACCCGTGGTGACGTGCATGCTCTCGTGAACGCCGCGCAGCTCAACGCCCGTGGGGATAACCAGGCGGTCGGTGATGTTGTAATATCCTGCGGGAACGTAGACGATGCCGCCGTTCTTTTCTGCCGCGTTGATGGCCTTTTCAAAGGCGAGCGTGTCGTCCTCTTTGCCGTCGCCCTTCGCACCGTAGTCACGGACGTTGAAGACCTGAGCGCCTGCCGCGATGACGGGGGGGTTAGGGATGTCCAACGTAAAGTCGGGAGTTTCGGGCAGGGAAGAGACGGAATCAGTCTGAACGACGCCGTACTTTTCGTCAAGCTCGTTGACGCATTCACCCGAAAGCTTATTATTGGTGATGGCGGCGGCTCTGGCGGCGTCGCTGACGTAATAAGAGCGAGTGCAATCGGTGAAAATATTATTGGTGAGAATGAGAATGCCTGCCTGACACGAAACGGCCTCACCTTTGCATCCCGTGAAGATGCTGTTCTGGACGGCCAGTGTTCCCTCTCCTTCACCCATATACACACAGCAGTCGGTGGGGATGCGGAACTCGCAGTCATACAGGCGGAGTGTGCTCTCATTGGCAGTGCCTTGGACGAAAACGCCGAGCGCACCTTCAAGAGAACTCGAAACGGTCGCCATCGAGATAGAGGCGCTGTTGTATTGATGCTTGATGCCGGTAAAGCATTCCGTGATATCCAACTTGGCGATATTGGTATAGCCCGCTGTTTCGCCGTTGTCGTCGGGATTGCGTTCGAGTAACAGGCCCGTCCGGCAGGAATCCACGGAAATATCATACATCATCTGTCCGTCGGTACGCATGAGAATGATACCGGTGGCATTCTTTTGCATTTGGGAGGCGATGGTTGCTCGGTTTTCGCCCGTGAAGGCCGCCCAATAGTCAGGGCCGATGTGCATCGAGGTGATGCGGGCGCAGTCGTAGCATTTGTTGATCTTGAAGCCGTAGTCCAACGCAGTAATATAAACGCTGTCGATGCGGGGAAGCTGACAGCCCTGGTCGGCCGCGATGCCGCGATACGCGTTGACGATGGTCACGCATTGAACGGACGAGGCGTGCTGGGTGCCGTCGCCTGCGAGGTTATCCTTGATCAAAATGGCAGCGGGGTATTCGGCGGGCTTGCTAAGGCTTTGCTCGGGGTAGTAGACCGTCAGCCCAAGTACACCCGAACTAGCTCCGATGGTCAAAAGCGGCGTGCCGTTTGCCTTGCTTCTGTTGCCCGTGGCAAGCAGAATGGTGCCGTCCTTGATTTTTTCGGGTGCTTCGTCGGGGTTGGTCCACTCACCCGCGAGATAGACCGAGCGCTTGACGGTCAGCGAGCCCTTGATGAGATAATGACCCGCGGGGGCGTAAACGGTGCCACCGCCCTGACGGTAGACGTGGTCGATGGCGGCCTGGAAGGCCTTGGTATCGTCGGTCGCGCCGTCTGCGGCCGCGCCAAAGTCCATGACGTTGGCGGTATAAATGAGAACGTCGCTTTCATTGCGCGGATCGGCGGCGGTGTTGCCCGTGGGAAGTACGCCCGTCAGGCAAAGATCCGAGCGCAGAGTGACCGTCTCGCTCGGGGTATAGCTGTAAACGGAAATAAAGCCAAGCGCCTCGCGCAAAAGCGCGCGCACGCCTGCCGACAGCGCAGCGTCGGATTTGCCGACGACGACCAGCTTGCTTCCAACGATCTCAATGCGATAGTCGTCCTCACCGAGACGCGAGGCGACCTCGCCTGACTCGGGGCGTGTGGTGCTGCCGATCAGAATTTCGTAATCGGCGGGGGCTTCGTAGTCTGTTTTAATATCGATGTCCTTGATGCCGCTGATGGTTTTGAGGGCACGCAGGAGCGAGGAGGCGGCCGACTTGACGGCGGCGTCACAGTCCTCGGGGCGGATGACGGCATAGCTCGTCACACCGTCTTTGATCAGCTCAAGCATGGGGGTGTCCTCCTGTTCTTGGTCGTTGGGATCATCGGGCGGCGTGTCGGGCGGTGCGTCGGGCGTACAGCCACAGCACAGCAGAAAAACCGTCAGCAATGCCAACAGAGCGGGGAGTAGTCGGGAAAAATTCAATTTCTTCACGGTGGATCTCCTTTCGGGCGGGAGTTGTTGATTTCATTATACACTATACTTGTCGTACCTGTCAAGGGAATTTGGCGAAGGGAATAAGAAAAAGAGGAGCCGACAGACTCCTCTTTGATATTGATTATTTCAGTGCCTCACCGAAGACGATGCCAAGGCGGCGGATGCCCTCGACGATCTTTTCGTCCGACATGGTGGAATAGTTCAGTCGCAGCGTTGAGGTCGGCTGATCCATATCGACCATAAAGGTGTTGCCGGGGACGTAGACGACCTTTTGCTCGATCGCTTTTTTGGACAGGGCAAAGGTATCAAGGCCGTGGCCGAGGTCGCACCAGATAAACAGACCGCCACCGGGGCGGGTGTAGGTCACGTCAGCGGGGAAGTACTGCTCCATCGCGTCCAGCATGGTCTTGCATTTGTGAGCGTAGTTCTCACGCATTTTGAGAATGAGCGCGTCAAGATCGTAGCGCTTCATATACTCGGTGGCCAGCAGCTGGGGCAGCATGGGGGTGTGAACGTCCGAGACCTGCTTGGCAATGACCATCTTCTGAATGATGGGGCGGGGAGCGCACATAAAGCCAAGACGCAGACCGGGGGCGAGGATCTTGGAGAACGAGCCGCTGTACATCACGATGCCTTCGGTGTCCATCGACTTGATGGTGGGCGTCTTGACGCCGTTGAAGGTCAGCTCGCCATAGGGGTTATCCTCCAGAATGAGAACGCCGTTCTTCTTGGCGATCTCATAAAGCTTTTTGCGCTTTTCAAGGCTCATGGTCACGCCCATAGGGTTCTGGAAGGTCGGGATGGTATAGATGAAGCGAACGTTGTCGTTCTCGGCCAGCGCCCTCTCGAGCGCGTCGAGATCCATGCCGTCCTGCTCGACGGGAACGCCCACCAAGTGAGTGCCGTAGGAGCGGAAGGCGTTGGTCGCGCCGATGAAGCTGGGGAGCTCGACGATGACGGTATCGCCCTCGTTGACCAGACACTTGGTCGCCAGCTCAATGCCTTGCTGACCGCCCGATACGACGATCAGATCGTCATTTTCACTGCCGATATTTTCCACGCGGGCAAGTCGTTCGCGTATTGCCTCACGCAAGGGAGTATAGCCCTCGGTGATGCCGTACTGCAACGCAGTCACGGGCTGCTCGCGCAAAATTTCTGCCGCGATATCGGACAGCGCCTCGTTCGGGAACAGCTCGGGGTTGGGATTGCCGCCTGCCAGCGAGATGACGGCAGGATCGGCGGCGTATTTGAAGATCTCACGAATGGCAGAGCCGCGCAGCGTGCTCATGCGGTTGGAAATGGTATAGTCCATGATACTCGCTCCTTACAGTCTGTAAACGTCTGCGGGATTGACGTCACCGTAGCCGCCGCGGTGCAGAATGTCCTCGGCCAGCTCGATATCGTCGGTGCGGACGACCATGAGCGCCTTGCCGCTCTGCTTGCCTACGCAGGCGTACATATATTCAATGTTGAGGCCTGCACCCGAGAGCAGATGCAGAATGCCGACGGCACCGCCGGGGGCGTCGTCCATGGCGATGGCAAGAACATCGCTGATGCGAACGACGATCCCCGCCTCCATCAGCACCTCGCGGGCGCGGTCGGGCTGGTCGACGATCAGGCGAAGAATGCCGAACTCGGAGGTATCGGCCAGCGTCAGAGCGCTGAGGTTGATGCCTTCTTTTGCGAGAATATCAGTAGCGGCACAAAGGCGGCCGGGCTTATTTTCAAGAAAAACGGAAAGCTGTCTGACAGTCATCATAATCGTAATCTCCTTTCGATCTCACATCTTGCCCTTGCGGTTGTCAATAACGCGCTTGGCCTTGCCCTCGGAGCGGACGATGGACTTGGGGTTGACCAGATGCACCTTGGCACCGATGCCCAGCATGGAGCGCAGACCCTCGGTGATGGTGCGTTCCATCTTTTCGATCGACTTGACGTCGTCGGTGAAGAAGGCCTCGCTCATCTCGACGTTGACGTCGAAGGTGTCGTTGTTGTTGACGCGGTCAACGATGATCTGATAGTTGGGGGTGATGGCATCGCCGTAAACCTTGAGCAATACCTCCTCGATCTGGGAGGGGAAGACGTTGACGCCGCGGATGATGAGCATATCGTCCGTGCGTCCGCTGGGCTTGCGCATACGGATGTGCGTTCTGCCGCAGGCGCAGGGCTCGTCGGTCAGGGTGCAGATGTCGCGGGTGCGGTAACGGATGAGGGGGAAGCCCTCCTTGGTGATGGTGGTGAATACGAGCTCGCCCGTAGCACCGATGGGCAGTACCTCACAGGTGTCGGGATCGATGATCTCGGGAATGAAATGATCCTCCCAGACGTGCATGCCGCACTGGCACTCGCACTCGCCCGAAACGCCTGGGCCGAGGATTTCGGACAAACCGTAAATATCGTAAGCCTTGACACCCAGCGCCTCCTCGATCTTGAGTCGCATATCCTCCGACCAGGGCTCGGCGCCGAGAATGGCAACCTTCAGCTTGAGCTGGTCCTTGACGCCCATTCGCTGAACCTCCTCACCCAGATACATGGCGTAGGAAGGTGTGCAGCACAGAGCAGTCGAGCCGAAATCGATCATGGTCTGGATCTGAAGCGCGGTGTTGCCCGAGGAGGTGGGGATGACGGTCGCGCCAATGCGCTCCGCGCCGCCGTGTGCACCAAGACCGCCCGTGAACAGGCCGTAGCCGTAGGAAACCTGAACGAAATCCTTTTCATCAAGCCCCAGGCCGTTCATCATGCGAGCCACGCACTCGGCCCAAAGGTCGAGGTCGTTTTGCGTATAACCGACGACAATTCTCTTGCCCGTCGTACCCGACGAGGCGTGAACGCGGACAATATTTTGCATCGGCTCGGCGAACAGTCCGTAGGGATAATAATCGCGCAGATCGCTCTTGTAGGAGAAGGGGAGCAGATGCAGGTCGTCAACGCCGTGAATGTCCTCGGGCGTAAGGCCCTTTTCGTCCATGCGCTTGCGGAAGCATTCGACGCGCTCGTACATACGCTTGACCTGAGCGACGAGGCGCTCGTCCTGCAGCTTTTTGATTTGATCTCGAGGCATACACTCGATCTCGGGGGTTCTGATAGCCATGACTTTTTCCTTTCGGCTTGCTTTAGAATTTATTATTAGTGTTATTTGGTTGTTTTTTTGCGGAAATTGAGAATGATACCCAGCGCGACGGACAACAGTGCCGCCAGCATGACCTGATACTCGGAGGGGAGCAGGAAGGTCAGCGTGTGTGCGGGAATCCAGAAAATGGGAACGGTCTTGAACAGGGTAAAGGAAACGAAGCGCTTCCAATCGACCGCGTCGATGACCTGACCCAACTTGACGCCCTTGCCGTTTTGCGCACGCAGGGCAAGATAGGTGTCGGAGCATTTGTGGACGGCCATGAAGGTCGGACCAAAGGTCAGATTCATGGTCGCGGCGGTGGCAAAAGCGCGGATGAGTTTATAGCCAAAGCCGGTAGTCTCCAGATGGCCGCCGGGCAGAAGACCTGCGGCCATCATAGCGCCTGAGCCGAGGAAGTAGATCTTCATCATATAGGTGATCCAGACGCCGATGAGTCCCCAGATGATAATGCGGGCGGTCAGATAGGAGGGCTTGGAGAATTTGCCCGACGCCATCCTGATGGCGATCAGCTCGCCTGCCGTTGCCAGCAGAGCGAACTTGATAAAGCCCATGATATAAGGATGATCTGCCGATAGCGTTTCGAATACCTCGCGCGAGGCGGGGATGATCAGAACGGCGGCAAAAACGGCAAACACGCCAATGATGAAGGCGAGCATCGCACCGCCGTACGTTTTTTTATTTTCCGACATAATAGTCTCCTCAGCCTTCGTAATGGTAGCCGAGATCAAACGCCTTGAGGTTAATCTCAAGGAATTTGGGCGGCACGGTGGTCTTGATCGTTTCGACCCAGCTCTCGTAGGGAATGGCCGTGCTCTTGGCCATCAGACCGATGAGAACGACGTTGACGGCCTTGATGCTACCCGCTGCCTTGGCGAGCGCGAGCGCGTCGACGGCGGTCAGATCAACGGCCGCACCCAGCTTGCCGAGAATGTCGGCGGGATAGTCGGCCGCGCCCGTGATGACGGGCATGGGATTGATCTGCTGATCGTTGACGATGAGGCGACCGCCCGTTTTGAGATAGGGCAGAGCGCGATAGGCCTCGAGCAGCTCGAAGGCGAGAATGATATCGGCCTCGCCCTGATCAATGATGGGCGAATGAACCTTTTGACCGAACTTGACGTAAGTCACGACGCTGCCGCCACGCTGGCTCATGCCGTGTACCTCGGACACCTTGACGTCGTAGCCCTCACGGATGACGACGTTACCCAGAATGCGGCTGGCGAGCAGGGTACCCTGGCCGCCCACGCCGACGATCATAATATTCGTAGTATTACTCATAGCGTTACTCCTTTCAATCGACCTTGACGATGGCACCGAAGGGGCAAACGCCGACGCACAGACCGCAGCCGTTGCACTGCGTCGTGTCGATGCGGACGGCACCCGTCTGCTTGTCTACGCTGATAGCGGGACAGCCCAGCTTCATGCACAGCTTGCACTTGCGGCAAGCCTCGGTGATCTCGCAATGGCCCTCGTATTTGACCGACTTGAGCAGAGCGCAGGGGCGCTGTGCGATGATGACGGACACCTCGTCGCGGGCCGTTTCCTCGAGGACGACGGTCTCGAACGCCTTGATATCAAAAGGATCGCAGACGCAAACGTGCTCGACGCCAAGAGATTGGCACAGCTTGATCAGATCGACCTGCTTGGTCGCCTCACCGCGGATGGTCTTGCCCGTGGTGGGGTTGTCCTGGTGACCCGTCATGCCCGTGATGGAGTTGTCGAGGATGATGATCGTGTTGGCACCCTTGTTATAAACGATATCGACAAGCCCGGTCATACCCGAGTGCATGAAGGTCGAGTCGCCGATGACGCTGACCAGCTTCTTATTAAATTCGGGACCTTGAACCTTGGCCATGCCGTGGGCGGCGCTGATGGATGCGCCCATGCAAATGGTCGTATCGACGGAATTGAGCGGAGCAACTGCGCCCAGCGTGTAGCAGCCGATGTCACCCGACACGGTCAGTCCCAGTTTTTTGAGGACGTAGAAAGTGCCTCTGTGAGGGCAGCCGGGGCAGAGCACGGGAGGACGGTTGGGAATGACCTCCTCGGGCGTGGCGTGGGCGGGAGCGTCCTGGCCCAGCACAACCTTGGCGATCATTGCGGGAGTGTATTCGCCCAGCAGGGTAAACAGCTCCTTGCCGCGGACGTCAATGCCCATAGCACGGCATTCGTTTTCGATGAAGGGATCAAGCTCCTCGATGACGTAGACCGTCTCACAGCTTGCCGCAAAATCGCGGATAAGGCTTTCGGACAGCGGCCAGACCATACCCAGCTTGAGATAGTTGACCTTGTCGCCCAGCGCCTCCTTGGCGTATTCGTAGGCGATGCCTGCCGTGATCACGCCGATCTTGGCGCCGTTGTCCTCGCGGACGTTCAGGGACGAGGTAGCGGCGTACTCCTTGAGCTTGCAGGTGCGCTCCTCAACCAGCACGTGACGGCCACGCGCCATGGCGGGCATCATAACGTGCTTGGGAATGTTCTTTTCATACGGCTTGACGGCGCGATTTTCGCGCTCGCCCACCTCGACCAGACTCTGGGAGTGGGACACGCGGGTGGAGAGGCGCACGAATACAGGGGTATCAAACTGCTCGCTCAGCTCGAACGCCAGCTTGGTGTAATTCAGACATTCGGACGAATCGGCGGGCTCCAGCATGGGCATTTTGGCTGCGCGTGCATAGTGGCGGGAGTCCTGCTCGTTCTGGGAGGAGTGCATACCGGGGTCGTCCGCTACGCAGAAGACGGCACCGCCGCTGACACCGATGTAGCTGTCGGTGAAAATGGCGTCGGCCATGACGTTCAGACCTACGTGCTTGCAGCAGCTCATGGCGCGTCCGCCCGCGATGGCGGCACCGACGACAGCTTCGGCTGCGACCTTTTCATTGGGGGCCCACTCGACGAACACCTCGTCTGCGGGATAGGTGGCCATGCACTCGGTGATCTCGGTGCTGGGCGTGCCGGGGTAGGAGGAAACGAAATGCACGCCTGCTTCATACGCGCCCTGCGCGACGGCGGCATTTCCAAGTAACAGTTTTTTCATGATATATGTAGCTTCCTTTCGGGGGATTATTGTTCGAGCTGCTGGGCAACGAGGCTTTCACCGCAGTAGATCTCACGCAGCTTGGGCTTTTCGATCTTGCCCGTGGGGTTGCGGGGAACGTCGGCGAAAATGATCTTGCGCGGACGCTTGTAGCGGGGAAGAGCGGCACAGAAATCGTTGACCTCGTCCTCGGTCAGCGTGTACTCGGGCTTGACCTCGATGATGGCGGCCGCGATCTCACCAAGACGTGCGTGAGGCAGGCCGATGACGGCCACGTCCTTGACGGCCTCGTGGCGGCGGATATGATTTTCGATCTGCACGGGGTAGAGGTTTTCACCGCCCGTGATGATGACGTCCTTTTTACGGTCGACCAGCCAGATAAAGCCGTCGGCGTCCTCCATGGCCATGTCGCCCGTGAACAGCCAATCGCCCTTGAGGACCTCGTCGGTCGATTTGTCGTCCTTGTAGTAGCATTTCATGACGCCGGGGCCCTTGACGCAAAGCTCACCGACCTCGCCGCCCGGAACGGTTCTGCCGTTTTCGTCTACGATGCGGACCTGCCACAGATATCCTGCCTGACCGATGGCACCGACCTTGTCGATGTGGTCAATACCCAAGTGAACGCAGCCGGGACCGATGGACTCGGACAGACCGTAGTTGGTGTCGTATTTATGATGCGGGAAGACGCTTAGCCAGCGGCGGATGAGGGAAGGGGGAACGGGCTGTGCGCCGATGTGCATCAGGCGCCATTGATCCAGCTCGTAGTTCTGCAATACCAGATCACCGCGGTCAATGCTGTCCAGAATGTCCTGCGCCCACGGAACGAGCAGCCAGACGATGGTGCATTTTTCCTCGGATACGGCGCGGAAGATCCACTCGGGCTTGGTACCCTTGAGCAGTACCGCGCGACCGCCGACGAGGAAGGAGCCGAACCAGTGCATTTTCGCGCCCGTGTGGTAGAGCGGCGGGATGCAGAGGAAGACGTCGTCGTGCGTTTGCCCGTGGTGGTTTTGCTCAGTACGGGCGGCGTGCATCAGGGCGCGGTGGGAGTGAAGGATCGCCTTGGGAAAGCCCGTCGTACCCGACGAGAAATAGATGGCGGCGTTGTCCTCCTCGGTGATGACGAAGCCGGGCGTTTCGGTCGAGCAATAACGGATCATGCCGTCGTAGCTGTCCGCAAAGCTGGGGCAATCCTCGCCAACGTAAAACATATGGTCGACGTTTGGCAAACGGTCGCAGATCTGCTCAACGCGGCCAATAAACTCGGGGCCGAATACAAGCATAGAACAATCTGCTTTATCCAGACAATATTTGATTTCTTCCGCAGTATAGCGGTAGTTGAGCGGAACGACTACGGCGCCCGCCTTGAGAATGCCGAAATAAATGGGCAGCCATTCGATGGAGTTCATCAGCAAAATGGCGATCTTGTCGTCCTTTTTACAGCCGCGTGTCAGCAAAAGATTGGCAAAGCGGTTTGCTTTTTGGTCAAAATCCGTCCAGGTGATCTCGCGGCGGAAGGGCTCGCCCGGCTCGGGCTGGATCAGCGCGTAATCGCGCCAGGTAATGCGGCTGGATTGCTCAAATTGAGGATTGATCTCAATCAGGGCGGTCTCCTTTGCGTATTGAATGGCGTTTTGCTCCAAAACGTCGATGATGGTCATGATGATGTCCTCCTTGACGGTAACATAAAAAGCCCCCTGCGGTTGGCAGAGAGCGAAAATGACTACCTTAGATTGATCGGGCGGCGCAACACCGCAAGTTCACTTTCGCGCGCCCGCATTTAAAAAATATATAATAGTATACCATATATGAAAAAAGGTGTCAATCGTCATAAAATACAATTTTCCGTGGGAAATTTTGGGAAAAATGAACGGCAAGTCCTGCATGGAAGGACGATTTTCTTGCGAAAAAACGTGCACTTATGATGAAAATTGAAAATTTCCTTGACATTCTCTTTTTTTTGTGGTAGAATAAAGCATCTATGGGTGAACTATACCCATTTTCAATTGAAATTTTCCCCTTTCGCGCCGTTTCGTTGCGTGAAATTTTGCAAGATACAGAAAGGATTTGTGATCAACGTTATGAACACTTCAGGACAAAATCATAATCAGCATCACCATTCCGGTCACGATCATCAGCACCACCAGGCCAATCGGATGGATCAACCCTCGCCGATGAATATGCTCTGGGGCTTGATTTTGGCGGTCCTGACCTTTTTGCTTGTCGTTATTTGCGTGCTTTCGATCCATTGGATCTCCAAGCTTTACGGCCCCACCGACGAGCCTGCGGATCCCAATCCTCCCATTGACGATCCGATAAAGGATGAAAAGCCCATCATGCTGCCGTCCTCAAGCGGACAGTCGTGGAGTCCTGACAACGCGGATGCAATGTTGACGTTTGTTTCAGATGCCGCTCTTTCGGATTTTATTCAGGTAACGATCAACAATACCGCGCTCGAGCCCTCCAATTATATGATCAGCGAGGGCAGCACGATCGTAACGCTCAAGGCCGAGTATTTGCAAACACTTGCCGTGGGCAATTACGTGATCGGCATTCATTCCAAGAACGGTGTGGCGAGCACTACCTTTGAAATCAAGGAAAAAACGCCGGCCTCCGTAGGTCCCGGCGATCCGAACGCCAAGCCTTCCTTCATCATGAGCAAGGACAGCAATACGATCACGATGAACAAGAAAATCTTTGCTGGGGACGTCGGACTCTATTCGGACTATGCAATTCTGGTTGACCTGGATACGAACAGTATCGTGGCCGACCTGAACGGCGACTGGCGTATCTATCCTGCTTCGATGACCAAGGTGCTGACGCTGTTGGTGGCTTGCGAGAATCTGAAGGAAGCGGATATGAACCAGTACGTAACCTTCACAGCGGACGTTATTACTTTGATGCAGTCCCAAAACGCCTCGGGCATCGGCTTTAAGGTTGGAGAAGAGGTCAGAGTGATTGATCTGCTGTACGCGATTGCGCTACAGTCTGACGGTGCCGCTTCGATGCAGCTTGGTATCTACGTTGCAGGCTCGAACGAGAAGTTCGTTCAGATGATGAACGACAAGGTGGAGGAGCTGGGATTGCTTAGCACGCACTTCGAAAACGCAACGGGCTTGCACGATCCGAACCACTACACCACCTGCCGCGAAATGGCCAGTATCATGGCCGCGGCTATGGCAAACGAGCGTGTCAAAACGTTGCTCTCGACCGAGAAATACGAAACCACTACCAATATCCACGGTAGAATCACGTTCTACAGTACTTATTTTGTAAGGCTTTATAACGATATTGTTCCGTTCCCCTTCTTCCCGGACAACGGTAAGATCGTGGCGGCCAAGACGGGCTTGACCGACGAGGCAGGCTACTGTCTGGCGACCTATATGGAGTCGAACTCGGGCGGCAGATACATCGCCATCACGGCAAGCGCAAACAGCCAGCTGCTGTACGTTGAAGACTATCGTTACATCTACGGAAAATACGCAAAATAATCAACAAAAGACGGACGCCGTTCGGCGTCCGTCTTTTTCATTAAAAAATGCTTTTCGCTATGTGCGAAAAGCATTTTTTTGTTTATTGACCGCTTGCATTGCTTGCCGCTTGGTACTTGAGATACGCGTTGATAAAGCCGTCGATCTCACCGTCCATAACGGCGTTGACGTCGCCCGTTTCGTACTGGGTGCGGTTGTCCTTGACCAGCGTGTAGGGCATGAAAACGTAGGAGCGGATCTGGGAGCCCCACTCAATGTTGGCGCGGTTGCCCTTGATGTCTTCGATCTTATCCAGACGCTCGCGCAGCTTGATCTCCATCAGCTTGGCCTTGAGCATTTTCATGGCCGTTTCTTTGTTCTGGAGCTGGCTACGCTCGGTCTGACAGCCGACGACGATACCCGTGGGCTTGTGAACGATACGGATGGCCGAGTCGGTCTTGTTGATGTGCTGACCGCCCGCACCGGAGGAGCGATGGGCCGTGACCTCAATGTCTTCGTCACGGATCTCGACCGAGTCGACGTTGTCAAATTCGGGCATGACCTCAATGGAAGAGAAGGAGGTCTGTCTGCGGCCTGCCGCGTCGAAGGGAGACACGCGAACGAGACGGTGAACGCCGTTTTCGCTCTTGAGGTAGCCGTAAGCGTTCATGCCCTCGACCATGATGGTCGCGCTCTTGATGCCGGCCTCGTCACCGTCCAGCCAGTCGACCAGCTTGTAGGTGAAATCGTTTCGCTCGGCCCAGCGGGTGATCATGCGGTAGAGCATCTGCGCCCAGTCCTGCGCCTCGGTTCCGCCCGCACCGGGGTGGAAGGAAACGATGGCGTTGTTCTTATCGTATTCGCCGCACAGCAAAACGCCGATGCGCTGCTTTTCCGCCTCGGCCGTGATGGCCTCCAGCTCGCTTTGCACCTCGGGAATGCTGTCCTCGTCGCTCGCTTCAATGGCGATCTCGGCCAACGCGATGGCGTCCTCCAGACGTGCGACTAACTTTTCGTAATTTTCGATGGTGGTCTTTTTCTGCTTGATGCCCTGAAGGATGCGGGAGGAGCGATCGGGATCGTTCCAGAAGGAGGGGTCGAGCGTTTGCTGCTCCTCGTCCTCGGCGGCGGAGCGTAGCTGGTCGATGCGCAGGGCGTTGCGCAGCTCGGCGATGGGCTCGCGCAGGGCAGTTAATTTATATTTGGCTTCTTCAAGTGCGATGATCATAATTGTTTTTTCCTTTATTGCGTTATTTTACAGAGTATAGTATACCACAAAGTAGGGAGGTTTGGCAATAGGTTTTTGGAAATTTGTTGGAGAGTGAATTGAAACAACTTCTCCTACGGGCTCGCCCAGCTTCGCGCGCTCGCTAAAAGCAAAGATGCCCTTTCTTTATCGTTCCACAAAAAAAGCAAAGAAAGAGAACTTAAGGGCCTAATGCCCTTAAGAAACCCGCAAGACTTTTTGCTGTCTGCGCCTGCCGCTCGTGTTGGTGAGGCGGCGAGTGATACACTTGAAATTTCTATGTCTTTCTCCTTTTTCGCTTTGCAGAGCGGCACAAAAGGGAGGGCTCGGAGGGAACGTCCGAGTTCATTTTCTTGGTTACTTCTTTGTTGAACGACAAAGAAGTAACATTTGCAGCCGCACAGCGCAGCGCGAAGCAGTATGCGCGTCCGTAGAAGAAGTTGTTTTAAATCATGAATCCCCTTTTCCATCTACACGCAAAACCGCGCACGGAAAACTCCATGCGCGGCTTTGCCATATTCAGATTTAGAACTGAATTCTATCCTCAATGTAGCTCTTGAGCTCGGAAATCGGGACACGAACTTGCTCCATAGTATCGCGGTCGCGGACGGTGACGCAGTTATCGGCTTCAACGCCCTTTTCGGGATCGCCCACGGTCTCAAAGTCGACCGTGATGCAAAGAGGCGTACCGATCTCGTCCTCGCGGCGGTAACGCTTGCCGATCGATCCGGTCTCGTCGTAGTCGACCATGAAATACTTGGACAGCTCGTCGTAGATCTCGCTTGCTTTATCACCCAGCTTCTTGGACAGAGGCAGAATGGCTGCCTTGAAGGGTGCGAGGGCAGGGTGCAGGTGCAGGACGGTACGAACGTCGTTCTTCGCCTCGTCGATGACCTCTTCGTCGTATGCTTCAACAAGGAAGGCCAGCGCTACGCGGTCAGCACCCAGCGAGGGCTCGATGACGTAGGGAACGTAGTGCGTGTTGGTCTCCTGATCGAAATAGGTCATGTCCTTGCCGCTGTGCTCGGCGTGCTGGCCCAGGTCGTAGTTGGTTCTGTCGGCAATGCCCCACAGCTCGCCCCAGCCAAACGGGAACATAAACTCAAAGTCGGTCGTTGCCTTGGAGTAGAAGGCCAGCTCCTCGGGATCGTGGTCGCGCAGACGCAGGTTTTCGTCCTTCATGCCAAGATCCAACAGCCACTTGTGGCAGTAGTCCTTCCAATAAGCGAACCACTCAAGGTCGGTGTCGGGCTTGCAGAAGAACTCCAGCTCCATCTGCTCGAATTCGCGGGTACGGAATACGAAGTTGCCGGGCGTGATCTCGTTGCGGAACGACTTACCGATCTGTGCCACACCAAAGGGCAGCTTGCGGCGGGTCGAGCGCTGTACGGCAGGGAAGTTGACGAAAATACCCTGTGCCGTTTCGGGGCGCAGATATACGGTCGAGGTGGAATCCTCGGTAACGCCGATGAAGGTCTTGAACATCAGATTGAACTTCTTGATGTCGGTGAACTCGTGACCGCCGCAGGTGGGGCAGCCGATGTTCTTTTCCTTAATAAAGGCAGCCATTTCCTCGAACGACCAAGCGGCGGGATTGTCGTCGGTACCGTTCTCAAAAGCGTATTCCTCGATCAGCTTGTCTGCACGGTGACGGGCGCGGCACTGCTTGCAGTCCATCAGCGGGTCAGAGAAGCCGCCCACATGTCCCGAAGCCACCCAGGTCTGGGGGTTCATGATAATGGCACTGTCAAGGCCAACGTTATATTTGCTCTCCTGGACGAACTTCTTCCACCAAGCCTTCTTTACGTTGTTCTTGAATTCAACGCCGAGAGGTCCGTAGTCCCAGGAGTTGGCCAGACCGCCGTAGATCTCTGAGCCGGGGAAAATGAAGCCGCGCGTTTTGCAAAGAGCCACGATCTTTTCCATGGTCTTATCACTGTTTTTCATCATAGCTTGTAAGGTCTCCTTTCAAACGCCGCGCATGTCGCGTGCGTGTACGATATCATAATGAAATATTGTATCACACAAACGCCGTCTTGTCAAGAAAAAACTGTGATGTTTTTGACAATCTCGCGATTTATTACCAAGCGTCGGGCAAATTGTTCGTCGCGTTTCTTTTTCCATTCCCCACAGATACCCCAAAAAATGGCGTTCAAAGACGTGTAAAAAGGGGCGCATTCACCACCGAAGGGAATTTTGGCGAGAGAAGATTTTTGGCGTCGCGTCGCCGCGAAAAAAGACGCAAAAATATCTAAAAAATGTGGATAATTTCCTTGACAAGCCCCATATGTTGTGGTATAATGTATGCAGTATATGTACGGAGCCGTCGGTTTATTCCGCGCGGTGACGTTATTCTCATAAAATTGATGGATAAAAGGAGAAAAAAGTAATGTTGAAAAAGATTCTTTCGTTTACACTCGCGCTGCTGATCGTGGGTTCTATGGTCGCTTGTAATAAAAAGCCTGACGATCCCAAGGATTCCGAGACTCCCTGCACGGCGCATGAGGATACCAACACGGACTACAAGTGCGATAAATGTGGCGCTGAGCTGGAAAAGCCTGCCTGCACGCACGCAGATGCCGATACGGACTACAAGTGCGATAAGTGCGGTGCCGAGCTGGAAAAGCCCGCTTGCACGCACGAGGACACCAACGCTGACTACAAGTGCGACAAATGCGGTGCCGAAATGGACAAGCCCGTGGATCCCGAAAAGCCCGAGATCAACTTTACCGAGGTTGACGAGCAGGTTTACGCGCTCGTAACCGTTGAGCTGCGCCGCGAGCCTGCTGCTGACGTTGCAAACGTTGCGGGTGAGCTTCGTGTCAACGAGGTCGTCACTCGAATCGGCGTGTCCGAGGACGGCGAGTGGAGCAAGATCCGCTACGAGGCCGCAGGTCTTGAGGGCGAGTACTACGTTGCTTCCAACTGCCTGGCTCTGTACACCGCACCCGAGCAGCCCGATAATCCCGATAATCCCAACGTTCCCGTAGATCCCCCTGTAACCGATCCTAACGAGTTCGTTCAGATCACGCCCTCTGAAATCGTGTACGTAACCACCGAGGCTCTCAACCTGCGCGCCGAGCCCTCCATGAACGGTCAGGTCGTTACCAAGCTGTCCTTCGGTACCAAGCTGGAGCGCATCGCTAAGAACGAGGCCGGCTGGAGCGTCGTCGTATACGAGGGCAAGCAGTATTACCTCAGCTCTGACTACGTAACCACCGAGGATATCACCGGTAGCTCCTTCGTCGCTTTGGAAGAAGCTGTGAACAAGACGGTTACCGCTGACGTTCTCAAGAAGCGTACCTCTCCTTGGATGGATCCCACCGATGAAAACGTTGCCGCATACCTGAATAAGGGCGCAACGGTCAAGTGCGTAGCGATCTCTCCCGACGGTCACTGGTACCGCATTCAGGATACTGACGGTCAGTACTACTACGTTGGTGCCAAGTACCTGTCCGGCTACAACCCCTCCGTTACTCCTCCCGTAGGCGGCGGTAACGAGGAACAGCCCTCCAAGCCCGAGGTTGTCTTCACGACGCTGACTGAGCCCCAGATTCTGTACGCCGTTAACAAGACGGGCGGTGTCCGCGTATACGCTTCTCCCGATTCGCTGACCGCAACGGTTACCACGCTGACGGTCGGTACGTCGGTAAAGTGCGTGGCTATCTCCACGGACGGTGAGTGGTACAAGGTCATCCTGACGCCCAACCAGACCGCTGATCTCTACGTTCAGGTTGCTGATCTGGAATCGAACGGTAAATAATTTTGTAAATCAAGAGGACTGTGTGAGCGGTCCTCTTTTTTTTGCTTGACAAACACGCGCGTATATGATATGATAGTAGCATCTTGATTCAAGTTTGATTTTAAGGAGAGTAAATCATGAAAAAGCTGACGATCTTTTTGCTGGTGTTGGCCATGCTGCTGGCACTGCCGCTGTTTGCCGGATGTAAGGATCCTGCGACGGAGCAGCCGGATAACAACGAAAACGAAAATCCCGGTCAAACCGAAACGCCGGAGAATCCCGAAGAACCAGAGAACCCCCAAGAACCCGAAGATCCCAAAGATCCCGATGATACACAAAAACCGGAGGAACCCGAAGTGCTCAAGCTCAAAATTGGTTCGTACAACATAGCGAACGGCTCGCTCGTTTCGCACAATTTGAAAACGATCGCAAACGATATTCTTGAATTGGATCTGGATATTATCGGCCTTCAGGAGGTCGATTATCTGTCCAGCCGTTCTGCTAACCTGGATACCTTGAAGGTTTTGTCCGAGATGACCGGCTACAAATACTATTATTTCTCCAAAGCAATCAGCCTGACGTCCTATGGTATAACCGGTGACTACGGTACGGGCATTCTGTCCAAGTATCCGATCACCTTTGAGGAGACCACGCAGCTTGCCTCGGGCGGCTATGAGCAGCGTGTTCTGGGACACGTTATCATTCAAGTCGAGGACGCGGAGGTTCACTTCTTCAATGCTCACCTGACCTATAACACGCCCGGCGTTCGCAAGGGCCAGATGGAAGCCATTGAAGAGGCTGTATACGACTACGACTACTGCCTGCTGACGGGCGATTTCAACATCGAGGCGCTTTCGGAATTTGAAATTATCGAAAGTCTGACGGGTGTCAGCAATGAGGACAATCCCCTCCATTCCTACTGGAAAGAGGAAACGCCCCCCTGGCCGACCGAATGTCTGGATAATATCATGTATTCCGACGAATTCATTTTGCTGGACTGCGGTATTCAAAATGACCGCAAGCATTCCGATCACTATCTGATCTGGGCTGAATTTGAAGTGGATTAATAGAAAGTAAAAACGGCTGTCACCGCGGTGACAGCCGTTTTCTCGTTTAGTTCATCAGGCGGGATAAGCGATCCCGATATTTGCGCACGTACAGCGTGATCAGCTTGGTCAGGGCGACGTCAAACAGCACGAGCGTGGCGTAGCCGAGCAGCACGAGAGAGGCGTCATACCAAAGAGGCATTTCCTCAACGCCCAGGATCAGATTGGAGGCCACGACCACGGCGGCCTCGATCAAAACGAATATGCCTTGCTTGCATATAAAGCAGATCCATCGGGGCAATCGCTCAAGATAGGCCTTAACGATGGGATAAAAGCCGAAAAGCAGATAGACGACGCCGGGCATTTTTTGAGGCAACAGCAAAAGGGAAAGCACCGTTGTTGTCAGATAAATGCCCCAAGGATAGCCGCGTCCGTATTCGATCACGATGGGGACCATGAGCATAGCCGCCAGTGCCACGACGCAAAGCTCGAAAATTTCAAGCAACGCGCCGAAATACAAAACGACGACGCCGAGCGCGGAGAGCATAGCGCAAATAGCCAGACGCTTGGTGCGTTGCCGCCGTTTCTTGCGGGAGGAGGAAGGGGAAGTGTTCATAGGGCACCTCAATGGCGACCGCACATACAGTCACAGCAGCAATCGACGCAAGCCAGCGTCATGCAGATGTCGCAGGCCGAGCAGGCACAGCCGCTGTTGCCCGACGTGTCGGTGCGATAGCCTCCTGCCTGAGCGGCGGTCTGCGCACGCAGACGGTCACGCACGATGCGATATTCGGAATTGTACGGGTCAATGCGACAGGCGGTGTCCAGATGGCTTTGCGCATCGACGATATGACCACGGCGCAACAGCACACAACCGATGAGAAAATGCCACTCAGCACCGCGATCACTCTCGGGAACGGTGCGGAGAAGCGCGTACGCATCGTCCAGCTCGCCGTTGTTGATGTGCATACGGATACGGGCGAAGGTGGCGTTGCCGCTGTAGCCGCCGTGATACGACGAGCCACTTGATGAGTAGGCGCCTTCAGAGGTGCTCGATGCTCCCGACGACGTTCCCTCGCGGCGCATTCGTTGGATCTCCTCGTAGGCTGCGTTGATCTCTTTCATTTTTTCGTTTGCCATTTCGGCAAGATCGGTGTTGGCGTATTTGTCGGGGTGATATTTGCGTACCAGGGTGCGATAGGCCTGTTTGACCTCGTCGTCCGTCGCGCTGGGCGAAACCCCGAGTATTTTATATGGATCCATCATGTTGATTGCTCATTCTCCTTGATTAACTGTTGAGGATTGTTTACAGCTTGGGAAAAGCACCTCGTGCGTTTTTTGGGGAAGTGCTACCTGAAGCATATGATAAAGAAGGGGAGACAATTCCGTACCGCAGGCGGCAGGATCGATCTCGACGAGGTCCAACGCATTACACGCGTGGCGCAATTCAACGATCAATGCGTTTTCAAGATGCTCACGGTGCTCCTGCGTCAAGCCTTCCTCGCCGTACAGACGGTGAAGCGGATTGGGGCGCTTTGCGCGCACGTCCTCGTCGTAGTCGTCGATGGCGTCGATGAAATACAGCCAGCGCCCGAGGTGGTAGCCGACGTGGTGCGCGATACGGGCTTGTGGCTCGCTCAGACCGTGGGCAAACAGCGCGGCGAGAGCCTCGCCAAAAGCGGTGGCCGGCTCGTCGGCCGAGGGAAGACCGCTTGTCTCCATTTCGGAAAGCGCTGTCATCGATGGAACGATCGTCTGCGAAAGCCCGTCGTATGTTCGCTCGGCGCGGCGTTGCCACGTACGGAAAAAGGGAAGGGCCATGCGGGCGCGCAGACGTTTTCCGCCCGTTTCGTCCTTTTTGTCGTCCAGAATTTTATGATATCCCAGCACGGCGGAGGCGCAAGCGACGTAATCGGTGATCTCGCCTGCCTGCAACGAGGCGCGGCGGCGAAACGGGTGGGGAAGGCACCGCTTCTTTTCAAAGCGAACGGCTCGCAAGGGCTCGGAAGCGCTGGGGTTTCCGCCCAGCAGTGCCATGCGCGTCAGTGCTAAAAAGACGAGATCGTAGCTCAGCGTCAGTCGGGAACACTGCCCCGTGCAACGCCCCATGGCACGACACAATCCGCAGTAAACGCCGCGATAATATTCGTATTCCCGCAGCTTCAGCTCGGGAGGATAAGGGCGGACGTACCCGAACATGGCGCACCACCTTTCACTTATAAATCCACATCATATATCATACCGCAAATAAATAAAGAAAGCAATCCCTTTTTGTAAATTTTTATTGTACGCTCGTTGTCGAAAAATGAAATTTACCCAACCTTTTTGTTTTTTTTGCGTCTAATATATACGAGAGCGAAATATTCAACCACAAGGATAGAAAACTTAAACCAATGGTTGCTTGCTTTGTCCCGCTTGCTATGCTATACTAAAGAAAATGATGCGCACGCAGCGCAAAACGAAAAGGAGAACGGTAGATGGATCTGAAAAGAAACGAGAGATTTTTCAAGCAAAACGATACCTTGCGCCTGATCAGCGGCGGTATGCTGATCGTTGGCCTGATCTGGTTTTGGGTGGGCTGGTCGGCGGCCTCTTATTACGTGCCGTGTGTGATCGTTCCGCTGGGACTCGTGCTGTTTTTGATTACCAGCGCGCGCCACGTACCCGAGAGCGAGATTCGCGGCAACATTCAAAAGGCCTTGGCGGAGCTTGGCAGGGATGTGGAGCAGGCCCCCGATTTTCATACGCGTGTGCTGAAAACGCCAATCCCTTATCGCGGAGAGTCGTTTGTGTTTGATGAGCGCGCTCACGCCGCCCGACGCGGTAAGGATGCCAAGCTGCTTACCGACGTCTACCAGGCAACGGCGATCTATTTTACACAGGAAGCCCTGCTGGTACGAGGCATGACGGTCAATCTGAGCAGCGGTGCGGTCGATATGCAAGCGCAAAGGATCATGTGGTCGGAGCTTGCCGCGGCAACGGTTACACCGTATGAGCTGCGCATCGGCCTGACCAATAAAAAGAACGCAATGGCAACGGGACGCGGCGCATGGCTTGAAGTGCGGGGAAAAGAAGGGGACGTCTTATACGTCGCCGCCGTTCCCAATGACATGGACGCGGAGGATCTGTGCGCGCAGATCAACAAACGCGCGGCCAAGGAATAAGAACCGAACGCAAAAATGGGTAACAATTAAAATTATGTCAAAAAATGTAAATTGTTGTCTAAAAATGGGAAAATAAAAACAAAAGACGAAAAACAAGTTGAAAAAAGATGAAAAGGCGGGAAAATTTCCGCCTTTTTTATATGTAGAAAAAACGCATTGAAATTTGTGCAAATTGCCCATTTTTAAGCGTTTTTAAAAAGTTGCGAACGCAACGATGGGCGAAAAAAGAGGGTAACTTAATTTTACGTTTTGATAGTAGGAAAGAAAGGGGGGCGCGAAAAGCAGCAAACAACGCCAAAATCAGCGGATAAACCTCTTGGTTTGGGTCGAAAAGGTAAATAAAAATTACTCAAAAGAGTTGTTCAAAGTGTCTACGTAGATTCTGCTCGGCGGGAATCTGAACGAGCGGCCCAAAAGGCGTGTTTTTGCGGTGGGGAAGGCCGGTTTTTGCCTCGCTTTGCGCGTATGCGCGTTGTTGACAATTTCGGCCATTTGTGGTATGATATGAGCATCAATTTAGGGTATTTCGCAGCTTGGTTTTATAATTAGGATGCGATTTGCCTTATTTTTGTGCGATTTCTCGTGCGTGCGCGCGGGGAGTCGTATCCACGAAGCGGGTGTTGAGCCTGCTTTGCGTGTTGCAAGCGCCAGTACAGCAAAGAAACAGCAGAACGCAAGAGATGTCACCGTGCGGTGTGGACGGCCGCACGTTGGCATTCGCTTTCTTTCTGTCGTTGCTTCTGCGACAAACCGCGCCGCGGGAGCAATGGCAGAAGGGGACGGCTTTTTGCCATCCCGAAATTCGGGTGTGTATTTGACGTTTTGCCGCACGCACGTGGAGTCTATCAACGCGCGACGATGGGATCGTGGTAAGTTTTTCTCGCCTTACCGCCGCCCGCGTCGTGAAAATCTTGTAGGAGGAAAGTTACATGAGAAACACGAAATTCCTAAGAGTGGCTTCCTTTTTGCTCGTTTTGTGTCTTCTGGTCTGCGGCGGCACCTTCGGCGTCAGCGCGCAGCAGTCGAATGAAACGAACGAAAACTCCAGTGTAACCGACAAGACGATTGCGGATTACAAGGAAGAGCTCGACTCGATTTCGTACAGCAAGTACATCAAGAATTTCGCTGGTATCAACGATGCCACCGAAACGATCATCGTCAATCCCATAACCGATCTGGATATGGACAAGACGACGCTTGATTGGCTGACGGACGAGGAATGGGCGAAATTGTCTGCGGACAAATCGCTTGCCGGCTCGCTGGTTGGTATGTACCAGACCAAGTATGACGGCGTGGACGCACTTTACACGCCCGGCGACGGTACCGTTACCTTTACGCTGGATAACGTGAAGGAGGGGCTGTACAGCATCCGTATCATCTACTACCCCGTAGAAGGTAAGGCTTCGTCCATTGAAAGAGAGTTTTACATCGACGGCAAGGCTCCCTTTAAGGAAGCACGCTCGCTGACCATCCCCAAGGTATGGCAGAACGCGTACAAGGACTTTGATTTCAAGGTTCCCAACAAGAAGGACCCCGATGCTTATGAAAGCCGTGCCAAGGAGCTGGGCCTGAGTGTTACGCGTGAGGAGCGCGATGACGGCACGCATCTGATCTTCAAGATGCCCGAGGTCTGGACCGAGGCAACCTCGAGCTTCTTGCTCGATGAGCTTGAGGCACGCTTCTTCGTCAATGACAAGGACACTAACGAGCTTCGTCCTACGGCAGAGCAGACGCCCAAGTGGAGTGTCTACGACCTGAAGGACAGCCAGGGCTTCTATGCTGAAAGCTTTAAGTACATCCTGTCTCCCGGTGAGGACGGAGAGATCTCTATTTCGCTCAAGGGTATGAACGAGCCCATGGCGATCTCGCAGATCATTTTGATGCCCCAGGAGAAGATCCCCACCTACGCGGAGTATCAGGCAAAGTACGCCAACGCTCCCAAGGGTACGTCCTTTATCAAGATGGAGGCAGAGACTCCCTCTGAATTCTCCACCAATACCGTTTACCCCGTAGAGGATCGCGCGTCCGCCGCGACTTCTCCCTCTGACACCTCCCGCGTAATGCTCAACGTTATCGGCGGTGAGAAGTGGCAGACGCCCGGTCAGGCCTTGTCCTACACCTTCCAGGTGGATTCTACCGGCCTTTATTCCATCGATATGCGGTTTAGACAGAATGTGTTGGACGGTCTGTTCGTCAGCCGTTCACTCAGCCTGTACAGCGATGGACTGAACCCGACCGACGACGGTTACTACAACGGCTATCCCTTTATGGAAGCTTCGCAGGCACGCTTTAATTATTCGAGCTACTGGCAGTCCACCAGTATGACCGACGGATCGGTAGACGCATTTGAGTTCTACTTTGTCAAGGGCGTTACCTACACGCTCAAGCTCGAGGTTACGCTGGGTACGATGTCTGAAGTCGTCAGCGAAATCGAAGACGTGCTCAACCACATCAACGATGACTATCTGCAGATCATTCGTCTGACGGGTACCAAGCCCGACGACTACCGCGACTACAACTTCAAGCGTATCATGCCGACCACGCTGGCCGATATGATCTTGCAGCGCGAACGCCTTGGCGAGATCTCCGCTGAGCTGAAGGAAATCGCAGGTACGGCCTCCTCCACCGTGGCAACGCTGGATAAGGTCCACACGTTGCTTGAGCGTATGGAGGATGAAGACGAGATCGCGAGAAACCTGAACACGCTGAAGTCTTACATCGGTTCGGTCGGTACCTTCCTGACCGACGCCAAGAAGCAGCCGCTTCAGGTTGACTACATCATTATTCAAAGTCCCGATGGCGAACTGCCCAAGGCTGAGCCCGGCTTCTTCGCTAAGCTCTGGCACGAGATCAAGTCCTTTATCCAGTCCTTCCGCCGTGACTATAACGCCATGGGTGCCATGACTGAGGTTGAGGGTGACTCGCTGGAGGTCTGGGTTGCATACGGTCGTGACCAGTCTCAGGTCATCCGTAACTTGGTTACCAACGAGTTTACGCCCGAGTCCAATATCGCCGTTGACTTGAAACTGATCACGGGCGGTACGTTGCTGCCTTCCATCCTTGCCGGTATGGGCCCTGACGTATATCTGGGTATCGGTCACGGTGAGGTTATCAACTACGCAATTCGTGGCGCACTGGCTACGTTGGACGTTGACTCGCAGGGCAACAAGCGTGAGGACTTCGACGAGGTTACTTCCAACTTTACCGAATCCGCAATGCTGGTTCTTGGCATTGCCAACAACGACGGCGACCTTCACTATTACGGTCTGCCCGAGCAGCAAGGCTTCCCGATGCTGTTCGTCCGTATCGACATTCTGGCCGACCTCGGTCAGGAGATCCCCAAGACGTGGGATGACATTTACGCACTGCAGGGTGTTCTTCAGGCAGAGAACATGGAGATCGGTCTGACCACTGACTACAAGATGTTCCTCTATCAGAGTGGCGGAGAGCTGTTCGCTGACGACGGTATGAGAATCAACCTTGATTCCGAGGAAGGTCTGCTTGCCTTTAACACCATGTGTAACCTCTTTACTGAGGAAGGCTTCCCCTACCAGTACGACGCCGCAAACCGTTTCAGAACCGGTGAGATGCCTGTTCTGATCGCGGATTACACCGGTCTTTACAATCAGCTCAAGGTCTTCGCAACCGAAATTGACGGCTTGTGGAAGTTCGTTCCGCTGCCCGGTGTGGTGGATGAAAACGGCAAGATCAATAACTGCTCCATCTCGGGTGTCAACGCTGACGTTATGATCGGTGGTACCGATCGTGAGGATGAGGCGTGGGAATACCTCAAGTGGTACACCGGCGCATCCTGCCAGACGCAGTACGCGAACGAAATGGTTGCTATCATGGGTGACTCCGCAAAGCACAACACGGCCAACAGGGAAGCACTGGCTTCCATGCCTTGGACGACCGAGGAGTACGTTGAGGTCAGCAAGCAGTTCTCCAACCTGGCTTCTGTTCCTAACTATCCCGGTGCTTACTACATCGATCGTTACACCAACTTCGCATTCCTGGATGCGTATAACAACGGTGCAGACCCCGTAACCGAGTTGCTCAGTTACATCAATACCATTAATAAGGAAATTACTCGTAAGCGTCAAGAGTTCCATCTTGAAACGCTGAATATTGGTCAGACGCTGGCAGACAAGCGTGGTGCTCAGGCAATTGAAGCTCTTGAGCAGCTTGCTGAGATCGACAGCGCAAGATTCGGTGATATCCTGACCAACGTCGAGCACGCTACTGCCGACGAAAACATGGTTCTTCTGAAGGAATATTCCAAGCAGCTTATGGAAATGTTGAGCTCTGCTGATCCCGCAAGCTATACCGTTACGGTCTTCAAGCAGGATCAGGATAAGGAATTCGGCGGCTATAAGATCGACAGCCTGAATGAAAACCAGCTGATCTATTTCGCGGCTGAGTGTCTGTCCAATGCGGCTGATGCTCTGGCTTCGTATTGATGCACGATACACTTTAATTGATTCAGAAAAGGAGAGAGCAAATATGTCACAGAAAACTGAAGAATTAAAAGCTGTATCGCGCACGACAATTACGCGTCGTCAATGGATCTGGAAAGAGATGAAGAAAAATAAGGTTGCTTACCTGATGGTCGCACCTTACATGATTCTGTTCACCATCTTTACTGTCCTTCCCGTCGTACTGTCTGCCTTTATCAGCTTTACCAACTTTAACATGATCGATATCGCGGGCACGGAATTCCTCTTCTTCGAAAACTACATTACCTTGTTTTTCGATGACGATATCTTCCTGATCGCTTGCAAAAACACGTTGATCTTCGCGGCTATCGTAGGACCTGTTTCTTATCTGATGTCCTTCCTCGTCGCGTGGTTCATCAATGAGCTTTCCCCCCGCATCCGTGCGGTCGTTACTCTGGTCTTCTACGCGCCCTCCATCTCCGGTCAGGTATTTACCATTTGGGGTGCCTTCTTCGGATCGGACGCATACAGCTGGGCAAACGCCTGGCTGATGGAGATCGGTATGATCACCGACCCCATCAACTGGTTCAGAGACGTTAAGTACATCATGCCGCTTTGTATCATCGTTGCTCTTTGGACGTCGCTTGGTACCTCCTTCCTGTCCTTTATCGCAGGTTTGCAGGGTATCGACCGTTCGATGTACGAGGCAGGCGCTGTTGACGGCGTTAAAAACCGTTGGCAGGAGCTTTGGTACATCACGCTGCCTTCCATGAGACCGCAGCTGATGTTCGGTGCTATCATGGCAATCACCGGTGCATTCGGCTTCGGTGGTATCGTTGACGCACTTTGCGGCTTCCCGTCTACAGACTACGCAGCACACACCATCATGCACCACTTGAACGACTTCGCCGGTCAGCGTTACGAAATGGGTTACGCGTCGGCCATAGCCGTTGTCTTGTTCGCAATCATGATCGGAGCGAACATGGTGGTCAAGAGAGCATTGTCAAAGGTAGGTACATAACATGGCAAAATTAAGAACAAGAAAGCATAAGGTCGTTCTCTCGCGTTCTGCCGGAGGCGACGCAGGTATTACTGTCCTGCTTGTGATTCTCGGCGTGTTCATGTTCCTCCCCATGGTCTATGCGATCTCTCAGTCGCTCAAGCCTTTGGACGAACTTTGGATGTATCCTCCGAGATTCTTCGCGAAAAACCCCACTCTGAACAACTTCCGCGATCTGTTCATGCTGATGAATACCTCGTGGGTTCCGTTCTCCCGTTACATCTTCAATACGATCCTGATTTCGGTCGGCGGTACGTTCGGGCACCTCTTCCTCGCATCGCTTTGTGCATACGCACTGGCAAAGATCAGATTCCCCGGCGCTCAGGTCATGTTTAAGACGGTTCAGACCTCGCTGATGTTCCACTCGACCATCACCGCCGTTTGTTCCTTCATGATCATGTCTGCCTTCCATATGATCGATACTCTGTGGGCCGTTATCGTTCCCGCATGGGCATCGACGCTGGGTCTTTACCTGATGAAGCAGTTCATGGACACCAACGTTCACGACACGGTACTGGAAAGTGCCCGTCTGGACGGTGCGCGAGAGATCCACATCTGGTGGACCATCGCAATGCCCATGGTTAAGCCCGCGTGGCTGACGCTGATCATCTACTCGTTCCAAGGCCTTTGGAACTCGGGTTCTTCCATTTATATTTATTCCGAGCAGTGGAAATCGTTTAACTATGCGATTGGTCAGATCACGGCAGGCGGTATCAAGCGTGCCGGTGCATCGGCCGCTGCAATGGTGCTTATGATGGCAGTCCCGATCATCGTATTCGTCGTATCACAGTCCAATATCATTGAGACCATGGGTTCCAGTGGTATGAAAGACTAATAGAAGGAGGGTACCATATATTATGAATATGAAGAGAATCGTATCAATTCTGGCACTTCTCCTTGCGTTGATCACCGTGCTTGCCATTCCCGCAGCCGCGTCGTCTTCTTATCAGACGTATACTTATTCGATCGGCGGCAAGCCCTTGTATTCTCCCGATGCTTATTCCGCCTATCAGTCGCTTGGCGCGGCTGATATGGGTCTGGATGCCCTGGGACTCAACAACCCCGCTGACCTGGTAACGGACGATCAGGAGAACGTGTATATTGCGGACGCAGGTAACAACCGTATCGTTATCCTCAACCGCTATTATCGCGACCCCAAGTATATCAGTACCTTCGTTAACTCACAGGGTATTGACGACAGCCTCTCCAACCCTCAGGGTGTGTTCGTAACCAAGGATCACATCTGGGTTTGCGACACGGATAAGGCGCGTATCGTCGTCTTTGACCGTAGCGGTAACTTCGAGTTTGAGGTTGCAGAGCCTGAGGACGCGCTGTTCGGTGATAACAGCGTTTACCGTCCCGTTGCAATTGCCGTCGATGATTTCGGTAGACTTTATATCGTTTCCTCGACGACCTATCAGGGTATTATCGTTATGGCGAAGGACCCTGAGACGGGCGTGTATGTGTTCAGAACGTTTGTCGGTGCACAGGCGGTTACCATTTCTGCATGGCAGATCATCTGGCGCCGCATTCGTACCGAGGAACAGAAGAAAATTTCCGAAAACCTGGTTTCGACCGAGTTTAACAACATCACCTATACCCCCGGCGTAAGCTCGGGAAGCGGTTACATCTACGTAACGACTTCCTCGATCGAGGCAAACACCGCTCAGGCCCAGATCAAGAAGGGCAATAAAGCCGGTGACTACATGCCCGTTAAGATGCTGAACACGGCAGGTAACGAGATCATGCGCCGTAACGGCTTCTATCCGCCCGTTGGTGAGGTCGATATCTTTGGTAACTACAACAAGGATACCATGAGCAGCGGTGTTTCCAAGATCATTGACGTTGCTTGCGGTCCCGAGCAGACATGGTCCATTATCGACGAGAAGAGAAGTAAGATCTACACCTACGATTTCAACGGTAACTTGCTTTTTGCCTTCGGTGATAAGGGTAGTATGCTGGGTGCTATTACCAATATCGAAGCAATTACTTATCAGGGCGACACCATGCTGGTTTTGGATAAATCCAATAACTGTATGGTCGTTTATGAACGTACGGAGTACGGCGATCTTCTGTTGGAGGCAATTGCCGCAGAAAACTCCCTGGACTACACGTACGCAATCCAGTGCTGGAGAAGCGTTCTTCAGCATAACTCCAATTTCGATGCTGCATACGTTGGTATCGGTAACGCGCTGTACCGTAGCGGTGAATACGAGGCTTCGCTTGAGTATTACGAAACCGCTTACGATACGGACAACTGGTCCAACTCCTATCGCGAGGTGCGTAAGGAATGGATGTCTGACTATTTCCTGTTGCTTATCCTCATTATTGTAGTCGTGCTTGTGGCTGTAATCAAATTCTTCGGCTATGCGAAGAAGGTCAACAAGAAGGCTGCTACGGATGGCCGCGAGAGAAAGACGTTCTGGCAAGAACTGATGTATGGATTCTATACCATTTTCCATCCCTTCGATGGATTCTGGGACCTCAAGCACGAGAAGCGCGGCTCGCTCCGTGCGGCGCTGGTGTTCGTGGCATTGACCATTGTTGCCTTCTTCTATCAGGCAATCGGTCAGGGCTACGTGCTCAACGCAACCGGTAGCTTTGCCACCATCTGGTCGCAGGCACTCGGCGTTCTGGTTCCTATGCTGCTGTTCGTCATCGCAAACTGGTGTCTGACGACCCTGTTTGAGGGCGAAGGTAGCTTTAAGGATATCTTTGTTGCCGTTTCCTACTGTCTGTTGCCTATTCCCATGCTTGTCATTCCCGCAACCTTCTTGTCCAACTTTGTTACCACTGATGAAGCAGGTATCATTCAGCTGGTGACCACCCTGGCCTTCATTTGGATGGGTATCATGGTCTTCTTTGCAACCATGGTTACTCACGACTATTCGATGGGCAAGAACCTCCTTACCTTTATCTTTACGATCGTTGGTATGGCGGTTATCATGTTCGTAGCGGTGCTGTTTACCACGCTGGTCGGTAAGATCGTCAGCTTGATCACCAACATCGTGACAGAGCTTCAGTATCGAGCGTAAAGCAGAAAGGAGAAAAGAAATAATGAAATTATTTGTTAAATCGATATCAACTCTCCTGGCTGTGTTGATGCTGTTGGGTTCCTTCACGGTGTTCTCAATCTTTGGCGTCAGCGCTGCGGAAAAGGACGACGAGACTACCGAGCCTGAAGAAAAGACCGCTGAAACCATCGACTATGCCACGGAGATATTTAAAAATCCCGAAGAGGCTTTGGCCTGGATGGTACCGTACATGGAAAATGATAATTTTATCATGTACTTTAATGAGTACACGGGCGCGTTCGGCATCAAGAACAAGAAAACGGGTCAGGTAGAGTTTTCCAACCCCTATGACGTTGGATCCTCTGGTGCCTCGCCCAAAAATAAGAATGCGCTTCTCTCTCAAATTACGATTGAATATTCAGACAACACGACCGGACAAAAGGAAACGCTGTACTCGTATCTTCACGCTGCCGCCAACAAGCAGATTCAAGTTAAGCGCATCAAGGGCGGTGTTCGTGTTGAATATATCATCGGTAATGAGGCAACCAGAAAGCTGGTTCCTCGTCTGCTGAGTGAAGAAAGCTATTTTAACAATCTGATTGCTCCCATGGAGGAGGCAATCGGCGGCGAGCATAACTTCAAACGCTTCACGTCCTTCTATGAAAGACAGGACCCCAACGAAGCAAAGTCCGATAAGACCTTGCAGTCCATGATCAAGCGTTATCCTAACCTTGGTAAAAAGGACTCCAACGGTAATTTTGTCAACGTATTCTATAACCTGGATACAACGGCATCGACCGTAGAAATCAACTTTCTCGAGGAGCAGATCAAGGGTTATACCGAATACACGTTCGATATGATGGATGCAGACCATGAAGAAACCGGCTACGAGGCTCAGAACGAGCTGTCGCCCGTATTTAAGCTGGCACTTGAGTACACACTCAATGACGACGGCTTTACCGTTCGTCAGCCTACCAACGGTCTTCGTTACAACACGACGCTATATACCATCGAAAAAATGGAAATTCTGCCCTATATGGGCGCCGGTAACAATTACAACACCGGCTATACCTTCTATCCCGATGGCTCCGGTGCGCTGTTCCGCTTTGAGGACCTCAAGGACGTTAAGCAGACCACCCCGTTCACCCGTATGATTTATGGTAATGACTTTGCATACCATAACATCGCAAGTACTGCGGGCAGATATCAGAAGCCGTTGCGTATGCCTGTCTTTGGCATTCAGTCCAATGACGGCTTCTATACCTACACAACGACGCAAATGATTGTAGATGAGGACACGGGTGAAGAGGTAGCAAAGGAAACGGTTCATCAGGTTTCTATCATGACGCTTCGCATGACTGTGGACGCAGATATTGATAAGAATACCAAGATGACCGATCAAGAAAAGGACATCGCCAAACTGACCAAAACTTTGGAGGCTCAGCTGAAGAAGAACGAATTCACCTCGTACAGTGAGATCGAGTTCGTGACGCAGGCTAACGGCTTCTTTGCCGTGATTGAGGAAGGTGAATCGCTCTGTGAGCTCACTACCTTCCACTTCGGTAGCCAGGGTGAATATCACACCATCAAGACCTCCTTCAATCCTCGTCCTAAGGACTCCTACGACCTGGGTGACTCTATTTCGGTTTCCGGCTCTCAGACGCAGACGGTTGTTTCTGACCGTAAGTACACCGGCAACCTCAAGATTCGTTACGTTATGCTCAGCGATGAAACGTTGGCAAGCGAAAGCGGCTACACCGAAAGCGGAAACTATTACGAGGCAAGCTACATCGGTATGGCTAAGGCCTACTCCAGTTATCTGCTCGCGCAGGAAATTCTGACTCGTTTGACGAATGAGGACCTTACCAAGGACATTCCTCTTTACATTGAGGCGTTCGGTATGGTTGAGGTAACTGAGCAGATCATGTCGTTCCCCGTAACAGTTGACAAGCCCCTGACGACCTTTGAGGACGTCGCAACGATGTATGATGAGCTTTCCTCGGAAGGCGTCAATAACATCAACTTCCGTTTGACTGGTTTTGCCAACGGCGGTATGTATGCCGTTGTTCCCACTAAGATCAAGTGGGAAAAGGCTGTCGGTGGTAAGGACGGCATGTTCGAATTGCTTGAAAAGGCACAGAAGATCAACGAGGGTGAGGGCAATCTGACGCTCTATCCTGAGTTTGAACTGCTTTACGTTCTGAACACTTCCATGTTCGACGGCATGAGATATAAGCGTGACGTTATCCGTACCATCGATAACCGTTATGCTTCGCAGAAGGAGTATTCGGCAACCTATCAGACCTGGATCTCCTACTACAACCTCGCGCTTTCTCCCGCGTATATCGACCGCTTCTATAACAAGCTGCTGGCTGCGTACGATGATTATCTGGACTACGGCGCACTTGGTATCTCGTCCTCTACGATGGGTACCGACCTGAACACCGACTTTGATGAAGACGAGCCCTACAATCGTGAGGACAACAAGGCATTCATCAAAGAAGCATTGAACGCACTTTCCTCCAAGGAGGGAATGGCGGGTCTGATGACGGACGGCGGCAACGCTTACACGTATCAGTATGCTGATCATCTTCTCAACATTGCACTGGATTCCTCTCGTTTCATGAAGGCCAGTAACTCCATTCCTTTCATTGGTATGGTTCTGCACGGCTACATTCAGTTTGCAGGTTCTCCCATCAATATGGAAGGTGACATCAACTACGCAATGCTGAAGGCAATCGAAAACGGTGCTTCGCTGTATTTCATGATGTCTTACCGCAACACCAACTACCTTAAGGAATTCACCGATCTGTCGCAGTACTATTCCGTCAACTACAGCATTTGGAAGGAAGACGTTATTAAGTACTATAATGAGCTGAATTCCGTAATGAGTGACGTTCAGACCAGTCTGATCATCGATCACCAGTTTATCACGGGCACTCGTGTTCTGGATATTTCGGAGATTGAGGCGGCCGTTCGTGATGAAATGATCGCAAATGATGAATACGAAAAGGCATTCGACAAAATGACCTGGCTGGACCACATCGCAGAGATCGCCGCAGCAAGAGCTGCTGCCAAGAGTGCGGTCAAGGCAATGGAGGATGCTCTCGAGGTCCTGACGGTGGATGCAGCAGAGCTGACCAAGCTCATTCAGACTTTGAACAACCGTATCCGCGATTGCGACAACAAGAAGAAGATCTACGAAAACTCGCTGCTCAACCCCAATACCCCTGAACCTACACTCAAGGTCAATCTGAAGAACTACAATAGCGCTAAGGGTACCGTTGCAAGAACGGCAGCCGACGGCGTTCAGATTTCCATTGATGCACAGATCTTGTACGAAGAAGTTGCAGCTCAGCTCGAAAGCGCACAGAAGGCAATCGTTCTGTTGACCGAGGCCGGTGCAGCGCAGGAGCTGATCGATGATGCACGTACCTGCGCTGAAAATGCAGAAACGTATCTGGCTGAGATCAAGAGAATCGTAGATGATTGCAACGCAAAGGCAACCAAGATCTATACCAGCGTCAGCAACCACCTCACCGAAAAGGATATCGAGGATCGTCTGGACCTTCCCGAAGAGGAAGAAGAAGAGGATACGAACGAGGAAGAGGTTGATTCGATCTATCTGAGCGACAATGGCAATATCGTTGCCGTTACTTACGGTGGTAAGGATGGCGTCGATACGGCAGCTTACAAAACGTTCATTCTGAACTACAATAACTACGCGGTTACCGTTAGATACGAAGTGAACGGTGAGATCAAGATCTACACCATTCCCGCAAACGAGTACGTTGTGGTTCTGCATTGAGGAAAGGGAGGTGCAGTAAATGACAAACAATCTTAAATTGAATCAGACGCTCAGCGCCAAAAGCGCGGGTCCGAAGAAGAGAAAGATCGCATCTCTCGACCGTCGCAAAGCTCGTGCGGGCTGGATTTTCGTTCTGCCCTTTGTCATCGGCTTTGTGCTGGTATATCTCCCTATGGTATTTGACTCGATCAAGCTCAGCTTTACCGAGCTTAAGTACCTGCCCGGTGGCGGCTATGACCCTCAGTGGGTCGGTTGGGACAACTATAAAGAAGCGTTGCTTGGTGAATACGCTGAAAACTTCATCAAGACGCTGGGCGCCGGCCTTTTGAAAATGTTGTTCGACATTCCCGCAATTCTGATCTTTTCGCTGTTCATGGCGGTGCTTCTGAACCAGAAAATGGTTGGCCGTGCCGCATTCCGTGCCATCTTCTTCATTCCCGTCGTTCTTTCGACCGGTATCATGGAGAGCATCGATGCACAGAATATTCTGAACGAATACATGGATAGCCCCGGTGGTATTGACGACGGTTCGGGCTCCAGTGCAGCAACGGAAATCGTTACGGCATTGGATATCCAAAAGCTGTTCGCCGGTATGAAGGTCGGTACGAAGCTGACCACTTACGTTGTTACGATGGTTAACGATATCTTCAATATCGTTAACCGCTCGGGCGTACAGATGCTGATCTTCCTGGCAGCATTGCAGTCCATTTCGCCCGCAATCTACGAGTCCTGCCGTATCGACGGTGCGACCTCGTGGGAAACCTTCTGGAAGATTACGTTGCCCATGATCAGCCCTATGATCCTGGTAAATGCTGTGTACACGGTTATTGACTCGTTCACGACGAATTCCAATCTGGTTATGCAGTACGTATCGGAAATCTACACCAAGTCGGGAGGACAGACCGTCAGCTCGGCTATGGCATGGATCTACTTTATGATCATTATTTTGATCGTTGGTGTCATTGGTGCGATCTGCTCGGCGTTCGTTTTCTATCAGAAGAGAGATATGTAAGGAAAGGAGGATAATGATATGAATGCTCAAGATACTCAACCTAAGGTCATGCGCGAGAGCAAGAACAAGATTCGCGTAGACTTTGAAAGAACCCCTCTCCTTGAGAGACTGAAGGCAAAATTCCTTTCCGTTTACTTTTTGAAAAACGTCGTTTGGTATATTTTCCGTCTGATTCTGTTGATCGGTATTGCTTACGTTGTCCTGTTTCCTTTCCTGACCAAGATTGCCAGCTCTTTCATGGCACCGGAAGATTTTATCGACGTAACGGTTCGACTTATCCCCAAGAATTTCACGCTTGACACCTATAAGGCTGTTTTGAGTGAGCTTGGTTACTGGAAATCGTTTGTGAACACCTTTACGCTGTCGCTGTCCTGCGCACTGATTCAGATGTTCATCTGTAGCTTGATCGGTTACGGCTTTGCAAAATTCCGTTTCAAGGGTAACGGCATACTGTTCCTTCTGGTCATGCTGACCATGATCGTTCCTCACCAGACGCTTCAGCTGTCCATGTTCATGACCTTCCGTTACTTTGATATCTTTGGTATCTTCCAGTTCCTGGCAGGCGGCGGTATCACGCTGTTTGGCGAGACCTTCCTTGAGGGTGTGATCGATATCATCCCCGAAAAGACCAAGCTCGCAGAGATCTGGACACCGTACGGACTCAACCTGTGTAACACCTACGCACCTCTGATCATCATGTCGATCACAGGTCTGGCGTTCAAGAACGGTCTGTATATCTACATGCTTCGTCAGTTCTTCACGGGCGTTCCGGACGCACTCGAGGAATCGGCTTATCTGGACGGTGCAGGCACCATGCGTACCTTCTTCCAGATCATCCTGCCTCTGTCCGTGCCCATGATGATCACCGTGTTCCTGTTCGCATTCTGCTGGCAGTGGACCGATGACTTCTACACGACCATGTTCTTTACCTCGACCAAGACGGAACTGCTTGTCAAGATCGTCGGTATTCCGTCTTCCTTGAAGATCGATTACTCGGGTCAGAATCTGTACTATGCCGCTATTCGTAATACCTGCGGTCTGGTTATCATCCTGCCTCTGGTTATCCTCTACCTGTTCTGCCAGAACTTCCTGGTACAGGGTATTGAGAGATCCGGTCTGACGGCAGACTGATACAAAACAATATCCGATTTACTTCGGATCAAAAAAGGGAGCTGTCGCTTGTGCGGCGGCTCCTCTTTTCTTATTTTCTCAACTACACGGGTGCTTGACAAATGAAAGGCGTACTGATATAATGATATTGTAGGAAGGAAAGGCCGATACAGGTATTAGCTACGGAAGGAGGTAGCAAAATGGATTCGAAAAAGACAATGAAAATAGGCAAAATTTTGCTTATTATATTGCTCGCATGGCTACTTCTGACATTTATTCGTTGGATTACGAGCCATGATATTCACGATGCAACTATTAACTTGCAAAGTGGGAATATTTCAATCTTAAATAACGATTATGAACTGAAAACATATGATGTTTCGGGCCAACTGCTTTCCACTACCAATATTGATCTATACGACAATTCGGGTGGCTATGCTGCTTTGGCGTGCGTGGATGGCAAGCTATATGTTGCTATGCATCGTACTGATGTGATATATATGACTGAAGCGAGTGGCGAAATGGTAGTAGTCGATGAGATACCTTTCGACGCAAATAATCCAAGCCCATGGGACGAGGGGTGGGAAAGGGATGGAAAAGGTTGGACGTATGCGACTGAGAAGACAGTATACAAATACAACTATCCGTCGTTTTGGAGATACCTATTTGGAGATCGGGAGATTTCCTTTGCGATCACTGACATTCAAACACAGGAAACCGTAGTGATCTGGTCTTTCGATGAAAAATAAACGATAGAGAACCGAGTCGAGGCACGAGTCTTGGCTCGGCTTTTTATGTGAAAGTATCGTATGCATCGAAAGGGGATAATTTCATGTCGAAATGCGCAATTTTGCTTGACATACAAGGAAAAACGTGATATACTAATATGAATTTGTATGACTAATTTTCCCCTGAAAGGATGATTTATTTATGAAATGGACTTCTCTTAACGAACTGCGCGAAAAGTATCTCGCTTTCTTTGAAAGTAAGAACCATCTGCGCCTGCCTTCTTTTCCGCTTGTGCCCATCAACGACCCCTCGTTGTTGCTTATCAACTCGGGCATGGCACCCATGAAAAAGTATTTTACGGGCGAGGAAGAGCCGCCTCGCAACCGTGTTTGCACCTGCCAGAAGTGTATCCGTACGCCTGACCTTGAGCGCGTCGGTCACACGGCAAGACACGGCACCTTCTTCGAGATGCTGGGTAACTTCTCCTTCGGCGATTATTTCAAGTACGAGGCAATTCCGTGGGCGTGGGAGTTCCTGACCGAAACGCTGGAGATCCCCACCGAGCTTCTGTGGCCCTCGATTTATGAAAACGACGAAGAGGCTTACGACATCTGGGTCAACCGCGTTGGCGTAACCCCTGAGCACGTCGTTCGTCTTGGTAAGGCAGACAACTTCTGGGAGCACGGCACCGGCCCCTGCGGACCTTGCTCCGAGATCTACTTTGACCGCGGCATCAAGTATGGCTGCGGCAGCCCCGACTGCAAGCCCGGCTGTGAGTGCGACCGCTTCATGGAGATCTGGAACAACGTATTCTCCCAGTTCAACAACGACGGCAATGGCAACTACACCGAGCTCGCGCAGAAGAACATCGACACGGGCATGGGGCTTGAGAGACTGGCTTGCGTCATGCAGGGCGTTGATAATATGTTCGAGGTTGACTCTATCCGCAAGATTTTGGATCATGTCTGCTCGATTGCAAACAAGACCTACGGCAATGACAAGGACAACGATATTTCCATCCGCGTCATCACCGACCACATCCGTTCCTCCATGTTTATGATCGCCGACGGCGTCATCCCCTCTAACGAGGGCCGCGGCTACGTTCTGCGCCGCATCATTCGCCGCGCTTGCCGTCACGGTAAGCTGCTTGGTATCAATCGCGCGTTCCTGTGCGAGCTGTGCCAGACGGCCATCGGGGAGTCCTACGAGGCATACCCCGAGCTGGGTGAGAAGAAGGACTACATCCTCAAGGTGCTGTCCATGGAAGAAGAGCGCTTTGCTGCTACCATCGACGCAGGTTTGAATATTCTCAACACCATGATCGCCGACACCAAGAGCGACGGCAAGACCGTTTTGTCGGGCGATGATACCTTTAAGCTGTACGATACCTACGGTTTCCCCGTAGACCTGACCCGCGAGATCGCTGAGGAGGCAGGACTTGCCATTGACAACGAGCGCTTTACGGTGCTGATGCAGGAGCAGAGAACCCGCGCACGCGAGGCTCGCGCCAACATCAGCGGCTGGGCAAACGCTTCCGGCTCGCTGCTGGCAGATCTGCCCAAGACAGAATTCGTCGGCTACACCGAGGAGGCATGTGACGCCAAGGTTGTGGCTATTATCGTGGAGGACGGCCTGGTCGATCAGGTTTCCGAGGGCGAATTCACGCTGATTCTGAACAAGACGCCTTGCTACGGTGAAGGCGGCGGCCAGGTCGGTGACGAGGGTTGCATTTCTACCGCTGACGGTGCAACGGCAACCATCACGGACACCAAGAAGACGGACGGCATCTATCTGCACATGTGCTCGACCGACGCGGCAGTTATTCGCGTGGGTGACGTAGTAAAGGTAAGCATCAACACCGAGCGTCGTGCGGCTATCATGCGCAACCACTCGGCGGCTCACCTGCTTCAGAACGCGCTGCGCGCCGTTCTTGGCGACCACGTTGAGCAGGCAGGTTCTTACGTTTCCGATACCGTTTGCCGTTTTGACTTTACGCACTTCAGCGCGCTGAGTGCTGATGAGATCGCGCAGGTTGAGGCTTTGGTCAACGCTGAAATTCTCAGCGCAGGCGAGGGTTCTATGACCGAGATGCCCATCGACGAGGCCAAGAAGCTGGGCGCAATGGCGCTGTTTGGTGAGAAGTATGGCAAGGTGGTCCGCGTGGTTCGTATGGGCTCTAAGTCCATCGAGCTGTGTGGTGGTACGCACGTTGACAATACCGGTAAGATTGGTCTGTTTAAGATCGTAGGTGAGTCTTCCGTTGCTGCCGGTGTCCGCCGTATCGAGGCTGTGACGGGTACGGGCGTGCTGGCGCTGCTGGCAGGCAAGGATGCGTTGCTTCACGAGGTTGCACGCGAGCTTAAGGTTCCCAACGTAGCCGACGTAGCCAAGAAGGCAACTGCTCTGCAGGGCGAGATCGCCACGGCAAAGAAGGAAATCGAGGCACTCAACGCAAAGCTCGCCGGCGGCAAGCTGGATGCCATTTTGGCAGGTGCCGTTGACGTAAACGGTGTGATGCTGGTAGCCGCTCGTGCCGAGGGCATGAACGTTGACATGGCGCGTACGTTGGTAGACGATATCAAGGCAAAGCACGAAAATGCGGTTGTCGTACTGGCTGTTGAGGCTGACGGTAAGCTCAACTTCGTCGCAGGTGCCGGCAAGGATGCGGTGGCTCACGGCGCACACGCAGGCAAGCTGGTCGGTGCCGTTGCGGCGGTTACCGGTGGTAAGGGTGGCGGACGCCCCGACAACGCTATGGCAGGCGGTCGCGACGCGTCGCAGATTGACGCCGCTCTCGCTGTCGCCAAGGCTACCTTGGAAGGTATGTTGAAGTAATTGAATAGAGGGACGAGTGGGGAAAACTTCTTGAAAGAAGTTTTCCCCACACCCCTTTTAAGAACTTTATATGGGGAATATCAGGGTAAAGCAGGGAAGACAGTGTGCTTATCGACACAATAGCTGCCGCGAGCGGCGGGGCCCTTACCCATCCGCTCTGCCGATGGAAATAGAGAGCTCGCGGGGCGGGGCTTGTTCCCGCCGTCATTATAATCCCGTAGGGGCGGATTCCATATCCGCCCGTTTTTTGCATCTTATCACCTTGTAGTTGCATGAAACGGAA
>SVRN01000070.1 GCA_015064805.1 Oscillospiraceae bacterium | reverse complement strand
CTCACCGTAAGCAATTTCGATCCGTCCCGTCTCCGAACCGTCCAACGCCTGCATATCCCATACGAGAAGCTGGCCCTTGGCGTCAAGCGTCAACGTAACCTTGGCATAGGCCTCGTCGGCATTCTCCACGACGTCAAGCCACTTGCCCATGTACAAAACCTTCTGCTCGCGGTAGCTCTCATCCACAGCATCACAACGAATGCATACACCCCGCTCATATTCGTGACCCAGTGCGGGAATTTCCTCGTATGGCACGTGGTAACCACAAACCCAGCACGTTACGTACGCCAGGTATCCCGGCTCGGTGCACGTAGGTCCCTTAGGCTCCTCCGTCAGCATGCTGTGACCCAACGCCGCGATCTCCTCGTACGTCGTGTAGTCGCAACGACTGCAGGTTTCGTATTCCTTATTGCCTGCCTCCGTGCAGGTTGCATCCTTGGCGGCATGGCTCACCTTGTCGTGACCAAGTGCCGCAATCTCCTCGTACGCCGTCGTATAATCGCAACGAGTGCACGCTTCATAGGCTTCGTGACCGGCCTCGACACAAGTAGGCTCCACGGCAGCGTGGCTCACCATGTCGTGACCCTGCGCCGCGACCTCCTCGTAGGTCGTATAATCACAGCGGCTGCAGGTCTCGTACGCCTTATATCCTGCCTCGGTACAACTTGCTTCTTTGGCAGCATGGCTCACCTTGTCGTGACCGAGCGCCGCAATCGTCTCGGTTTCTTTTTCATCGCACGTGCTGCATGTGCGCACCTGCTCACCCGCAGCTTCACAGGTCGCGCTCTTTTCTATCTTCCATTCGCCCCATTCGTGTACGTGCGACGGCTCATCGTCGCACCCAAACAGGCAACAAGCGCACAGCAAGACCACAGCGATCACCGCGACCGCGCGCCAGACTCTTCCCTTTTTCATGTTCGTCATATCCACAGCCTCCTTTGGAAGTTGGTGTCTTATATTATATCATACACCAAGCCTAAAGTCAACTTTCTTGTGCTCAATACAAAAAGGAGACCTCACCGAGATCTCCTTTTTCATATTTATACAGCGTCTGCCTTGAGTGCCTTGGGTTGTTCAGCCAATTGCGAGAGATTGTTCGACAGCTTTCTGAGCGTGGTGTAAAACGCTTGCAGCTCCTCCTCACTCACACCGCTGTCGGCCGCCAACTGCGCCGCCATGGCGTAGCCCGTAATGGTCTGTGCCAGCTCTCTGCCCTGCTCGGTCAGACGAATGCGCGCATTGTAATTCTTGCGCTTTTCTCCGCCGCCGATCGCAACTTCAATGTATCCTCCGGCCCGCAATTCCTCCACCTCGCGAGAGATGAGCGAACGGTCGATCTTGCTCTTGCTTGCCAGCGTTGCCGCCGTCAGCCCCTCGGGGTGCGCGAGCAGCTCGTACAGCCAAAATACATGGACACTCTTGACGCCGAGCGTAGGCGCAATGGACAGCTTGATCTTGTTGACGCTTTTGTGCACGCTCTCGATCAACTGTACGAATTGATTAAAACGTTCTGCTTCCATGTCCGATATCCTTTTGCCTTGCTTGATTATTTAATGGTACGGTCCAGCTCAAATCTCTTGATCTTGCGCAGCGTGTTCTTGGGGAATTCTTCTTTTCTGACCTTGAGCATGCCGACCTTCTTGTAAGCCGTCGCCGTGCGGTTATACTCGTCAATCTTTTCCTTCAGATACGCGGACACGTCCTCAATGCTGTTGGCCTTCATATAATCGTTGTCGGGGTAGATCTCGGCAACGATGGTGTTGTAGGCGTTGCCGCGCTTGCTCTGACCCTCGTACACGACGATCTCCAGAATACCGCCCGTTGCGCACAGATCGGTCTCGATCTCCTCGGGATAAACGTTCTTACCGTTGGACAGAATGATCAGGTTCTTCAGGCGTCCCGTGATGGTCAGAATGCCGTTTTCGATCTTACCGTAATCCCCCGTGCGGAAATAGCCGTTTTCATCAAACGCCGCCGCGGTTGCCGCCTCGTCCTTGTAATAGCCCATCATAACGTTGGGACCCTTGACGCGGATCTCGCCCTCGCCGTCCTCGTTGGGATCGGCAATGATCATATCCACGCAACGAAGCACGCGACCGACGCTGCCGGGCACACGCTCCTTATTGCGGTTGACCGACAGCAAGGGAGCGCACTCGGTAATGCCGTAGCCGTTGAGCACGGTGATACCCCAGCTCTCGTATGCCTTGATGATGTCCGTGTTCAAAGGCGCACCGCCGCAGATGACCAGCTTGAGCTTGCCGCCGAACACCGACAGAATGGAGTTGAACAGCTTGGCGCGCAGGTCGACCTTGACGTGGCGCAGACCGTTACTGACCTTCATCATGTAGGAGAGAATGTTCTCCTTACCCGTCTCCTTGACGTTGGCAAGGATCTTGCGGTAAAAGGTTTCCAGATACAGCGGCACCAGGATCAGATGCTCGGGCTGTTCTGCCTTGAGCTCCTTCTGAATGTAGCGCAGACCCGAGGACAGATAGACCTCAGCACCCACCAGCATATGACCGATCATGTTGACCGTCGTACCGAAGGTGTGGTGAGGAGGAAGAACGGCCATCGTCTTTTTGCTGACCGAAATGTATTCCATACCGCCCGCAATGTCAATGAGAATTGCCTTTTGGGAGAGCATAACGCCCTTACCCTTGCCCGTCGTACCCGAGGTGAAGACGATCTCGGCGCAGGCGTCGGGGTCGATCACGGGAAATTCGGGCTTTTGCTCCATAGCCGCGCCCTTGGCCTCCAGCTCGGCAACCGAGCCCTCGCCCTCGTAGGCGATGGTATAGCGAGCCTTGATGGCACAATCGGGGCTGGAAAGAACGGCCTCGGCCTTGGTGGCAAGATCCGCGTCGTGGAACAAATAGTCACAATCGGCAAACGCCACGGTGGTTGCCAGCTCCTCGCCGCTCCATTCGCGGTCCAGAGGAACGACGACGGCGCCGATCGAGAGCAGTGCGTAATACAGCTTGATCCAGGGGAAGGTCAGCTTGCCGACGATGGCACAGTGCTTGCCGCTGCAGCCCAGCTCCAGCAGTGCGCTCGCCAGATCCTTGACCTGATCTCTGAGCTGAATGAAGGACACCTTGACCGACTCGGCATCGCCGGGAGCGACGCGGTAGGAATAGGCGATATCGTTACCGTAAATGGTAGCCGCACCCTGCAAAAGCTGCTGTACGTCGCGGTATTCAATGGTAGGATTCAATGCGTAAGGTTTCATATTACACCTCGTTCATCATATTATATCAAACTAAATTATACCTTTTTTCTCCGCTCGGCGATAAAAGTCCGCACGAGCGCATGATATTATACCACATTCATGTTGATATGTCAACATTTTTTTAAAAATTCGCGCCAAGCCGCCCCAAGCCCCCGCTTGACAAAGGTCGAAAAATGCGATATACTGATGTTAATAACTTCAAGGAGGATCCATTATGCCCCCCTATATCATCTCTCTGATCGCCATGCTGATCATCAGCATCATTGCTTTTGCCGCCTACGGTCTGGACAAAAGAAAGGCCAAAAAGGGCGTCTGGCGCACCAAGGAGGCCGTACTGCTCGGCCTGGGCTTTTGCGGCGGTGCCGTCGGTGCACTGCTCGGCATGAAGGTGTTCCGTCATAAGACCAAGCACTGGTATTTCTGGGTCGTTAACGTGCTGGGCCTTGCCTGGCAGGTCGCCCTCATCGTCTTTTTCCTTCTGAACAGCTGACTAAAAAAGACTGTCAAGAGCCGCCCGTTCGGGGCGGCTCATTTCTTCTATGGCCGACAGCAGCCGCGCCCTCGCTCCCGCGTACTCGGGAATTCCCCCGTCGAGAAGCGGCGTGTAAACGCCAAGATCGCCCACCAGATCGTTGACCGTTCGAAAGACGGTCTGATTCATGGTCGGGCGCATCCAGCCCCGCCACCGTCCCCAAAAGTCCGTCAGAGTGCGAACGGATAAGACCGCCTGCTCGTCGGGGATGGCAGGCAGCTCCTCAACCGCCTGCCGCATCGTTTCGCTGACGTAGCGGTTCATGACCATACTGCCGACGACCAGCGCGATCATCAACAAAAATAGCACAAGAGATATGCGTACTGCTCTCATTTTGACCTCTCCTTTCGCAAAAGCTCCGTCTTGCCCGCATCGTTGCACAAAAGATACAGCACGTCCGATTGCCGTATCTTTTTCTTTTTCAGATGCGCCGCCAGGCGAGCATCGTCCCAGCCCAACAGCTTCATGTTGTATTCGTTGACAGCGCCGTCGCTGATGAGCAGATGCATCATGCCCTCGCGCTTGACCGAAAGCGAAAGATCTGAGGGCGTGGCAGGGCGAAACTGCTCCTTTGGAATCACCGAGAGCTGTCCGTTCTTTTCTAAGATCGCGTACGCCACCTCGCAAGGGTCGCCGATTCCCTGCTGGCGCAGTCCCGCAAACAGCTCGTCGATCGACAGCCGATTGCGGGCAAGCTCGCCTTGATCCAGCTTGCCGTCGCGGATGAGCATGCTGGGCGGTGCCTCGATCTTGCGCCGCAATCTCGGATGGCGGGAAAGCAGCAGCGCCATGCACACCTCCAGCGTCAACAGCGTCACGATAGGCACGACGGCGTGAAGCAACGGCACGTCGGGGTTTTCGATGGGCAGCGTCGCGATCTCGGAGAGCAGCAGCGTCGTGATCAGCTCGGACACCTCCAATTGCCCGATCTGCCGCTTGCCCATCAGCCGCATCGCCCCCGTGACCATCAGATAGATCAATAGCGTCCGCACAAAAATCACGATCACGCACTCACCCCCTTTTGATAATAAAATACCCCAAACGCGTCACGATATACAAAACCGCACGGCAGGCAAAACGCCAACCGTGCGGTTTGATTTTTATTCACATGTCAAAGATGGCGCAAAACCCAGCTGATGATTTCGTGCAGATACGAAAAGCCGAAAATGCAAGGCAACAGATGCACAATCGCGCTCCAGCCGTCCATGCACAGGCCCATAAACGTGCATTTCTCCCTCCGCTCGCATACGTAAAAAGTGATCAGCAGGATAAAGGCAAACAGCGCAAGAATGCCCACGAGCAGGCTTGCGGGATGAGCGATGGGATTGCGGTGGGGCGTGGTGATCGCATACGTAAGGACACAATACAGCCCAAGACCGCCAACAGCGGAAAGGCCAAGCGACATCAGACTGGTCGCCATCGTACAGCCGCGCGCCGTCGGACGTTTGAAGATAACGTAAGGCGCGTTACCGAGGATCAGACCTCCACCCAGCAGCAAACACACTCGGATGGTTTGTTTGAGGTAAGAGCGCACGCCAAGAAGCAGCGCTTGATCAACGGCAACCTGACCAACCAGAAACAGCGCTGCCCCAAAAAGCAGGAACCCGCCGCCAACGATACATAAAACAACGTGCCACTTTCTCATATCTTACCTCCGTGTTACTTGATACATCAATTATACCATGCGCCACGCCAAAAAGCAACGGCTTACGGAAAAACAATCTGAATTTTTCAATCAAAGGAAAATCCTGCCGCAAAGCGGCAAAAATTCCGCTCTTCCCGTTGCATTTTTTCCCGTTTTCTGCTACAATAGAAGCAACCATCCTTTTGTTGAAAGGAGCCTGATTATGGCCGACACGAAACAATACGATATTCATCTGCTTTCCAACTCGCACTGGGACCGCGAGTGGTACATGTCACACGAGCAATATCTCGCCCGTCTGGTGCCGCTGATGGACCGACTGGTCGATATTATGAAAACGCAACCCGAGTATATCTTCGTCATGGACGGTCAGTACGCCATGCTCGAGGACTACCTCGTCATTCGCCCCGAGGCGACCGAGAGCATCAAGGCCTGGATGTCCGAGGGCAGACTCAAGGTCGGCCCCTGGTATACCCAGCCGCTGGAAACGCTGATCTCGGGCGAGGCCATGATCCGCAACCTCCAGCACGGCATTGCCGAGACCGAAAAGCT
>SVRN01000069.1 GCA_015064805.1 Oscillospiraceae bacterium | reverse complement strand
GCAAGCACGATATCCTCGGGGGTGAACGATCCGCGGCGGCACTTGGCGTCAAAGTTAAGACCGCCCGTTTTGAATCCGCCCGCCTTGAGCACCTCAAGCATGACGAGCATATTGTCGTAGACGTTGGCGGGGAACTGGTCGGTGTCCCAGCCAAGCTGGGCGTCGCCCGTGTTGGCGTCGATCGAGCCGAACACGCCGTTAATACGCGCCGTTGCCAGCTCGTGCTGGAAGGTGTGACCCGCAAGCGTGGCGTGATTGCCCTCGATGTTGAGACGGAAATCCTCCATCAGACCGTATTTTTGGAGGAAGGCCACGCAGGTCGCCGCGTCGAAATCGTACTGGTGCTTGGTCGGCTCCTTGGGCTTGGGCTCAATGTAAAAATCGCCCTTGATGCCGATCTTGCGACCGTAGTCGCGTGCCATGGTGAGCAGTCTTGCCATGTTGTCCAGCTCAAAGCCCATGTCGGTATTGAGCAAGGTCTCATAGCCCTCGCGGCCGCCCCAAAACAAATAATTCTGACCGCCCAGCTTGACCGTGATCTCGATCGCCTTTTTGATCTGTGCGGCGGCAAAAGCAAATACGTCGGCGTGCGGCGAGGTGCCTGCACCGTGCATATAGCGAGGGTGATTGAAGCAGTTGGCCGTGCCCCAGAGCAGCTTTTTATTGTATTTCTCCTGCAATTCGAGCAAAAGATCGCTGATCTCGTCCAGATTGGCGTTGGACTCAGACAGCGTTGCGCCCTCGGGGGCGATGTCGCGGTCGTGGAAGCAGTAATAGTCAATGGACAGCTTATCCATCAGCTCAAAGGCGGCGTAGGCCTTGGCGCGGGCGAGGGCCATGGGATCGCTCTCGCCGTAGGTTTTATTGGCGGTGCCGCGACCGAACATATCGGTGCCGTCGGCGCACAGCGTGTGCCAATAGGCCATGGAAAAGCGCAGATGCTCCCGCATGCTCTTGCCGTCGATGATCTCATCGGGGTTATAGTAGCGGAAGGCGAAGGGATTTTTGGTTTTGGGACCCTCATAGGCAATTTTTGGGATGCCGACGAAATATTCTTTCATGATATTGACCTCATTCCTTGCAAAATTTGAATTTATGTAGTATAATGAATCGACAAAATTTGGTTTTGGAGGCGACTATGCCCTTTTTGGAAACGTGGCATCGTATGGATGCAGATTATTTTGAGGTTGAATACGGCGAGGATTTCAACTACCCCGCGCACATTCATCGCTGTTACGAGGCGGTGCTATTGCTCGAGGGGGAAATGCTCATCAGCGTTGACGGCGTGACCGAAACGCTGAAGGCGGGTGACGTGGCCTTTATCTGCCCCCATCAGGTGCATTCGCTCCACACGCCGACGCACAGCCGTCATAAGCTGTTTATCTTCGCGCCTGAGCTGATCGCCGCCTTCAGCCGTCCCTACGCCAAGCGCATTCCGCGCACGTTTCACCTGACGCCGGGGCAAAGCGCACAGGGCGAGCTGTTACGCTCTCTTGAGCGGGAGGATGGACCGTACGCCGTCAAGGGAGCGCTGTACTGTCTTTGCGATCTGGCGGAGCGCAAGCTGGCGTTCGTACATACCGAAACGGAGAGGAGGGGAAAGGGAGGAAACATCACGCTACTGCGTGAGATCTTGTCCTTCGTTCAGGAGAATTTCAAGGATGAATGTACTCTTTCGTCCCTGGCCCGTGCCGTGAAATACGATATGACCTATCTGTCCAAGTTTTTCACAGCCAACGTCGGCGTGTCCTTTACCTCCTACGTCACGCAGGTGAGAATCACGCACGCCAGTTATCTGTTGCTCAATACAGACCGTTCCGTCATCGATATCAGCCACGAGTGCGGTAACTGGTCGCTCCGATCCTTCAATCGCAACTTCCTTGCGCTGCGGGGCTGTACCCCCGTTGAGTACCGCGCGCGACATACGCGTTGATTTTACCTTTTTCGGAGATGCCTTGCGGCATCTCCGCTCTTTTTTTATATGGTAACGATTGCCGTTTTGCGGATATCGACCGACGACGCGCCGATGAGAAGCTCGAAGTCGCCCGGCTCAACTACCCATTCGTATCGGCGGTTGAGCAGCTTGAAGCTGTCAAAGTCCAGCTTCAGCTCGACCGTTCGGCTCTCGCCCTGCGGTACGTGTACGCGCTGGAAGGCACGCAACTCGCGGTCGGGCGTGACGATGCTCGAAACGATATCGCGGACGTAGAGCTGAACGACCTCGTCTCCGTCGCACTCACCGACGTTGCTGACGTCGACCGAGACGGTGAAGTCGTACTCACCCGTGCGCTCAATGCGTGGCTCGCTATAGTCAAAGCGGGTGTAGGACAGACCGTGACCGAAGGGGAAGAGCGGTGCGCGCGGCCCTTCCAGATAATGCTCGCTGCCGCCGGGCAGGCGGTTGTAGAAGCAGGGAAGCGAGCCTACGCCGCGAGGGAAGGAGATGGGCAAGCGGCCGCCGGGACACAACTCGCCAAACAACGCTTCGGCAATCGCGCGAGCGCCGTGCTCGCCGATGAACCAGCATTCAAGAATAGCGTCGCATAAGCCGACCTCCTCGCGCAGGTCGACGGGCTTACCGCCCAGTAAAACCAAAACGATGGGAGTGCCCGTCTCGGCCACGCGGCGGATGAGCTCGCGCTGACGGCCGTGCAGGCGCAGATCGTTTCGATCCATACCCTCGCCGCTGGTGACCTTGTCGTCACCGCAGACGATGACGGCTACGTCGCTCTCTCGGGCGATCTCGACCGCCTCGTCCATACTGTCCGAGCGGTTGTCAAGCGAAAGGGTCAGATTGACGCAAGCGCCCACGTCGGGCAGCTCCACCACGACCTCGCGGCTGACACCGTGATCCAGATGTACCGTGCTCCAGGGCATGGACTGGCCTTCGCGGCAGCCGTCCATGATCAGCTCGCCGTCCAGCCAGACGCGGGCACCGTTGTTGCCCGTGAAAATGAGGCGGCCGTCAAAGCTGTCCGTGCCAAAGAGGGTGCGGGTGTCGGGGCAGATGCGGGTGGTCATGCGGACGGAATAATTGTTGAAGGGAAGGTCGCGATGAGGCTTGGCCAAAATCCATGTGAAATTGATCTGGCGCATGACGTTTTCGCCTACGCGCGTGCCGCCAAAGCCCTTTTCGGAATAATATTCCATACGAACGCCGTCGGGGTACCACGACACGGGAATGGCGTCGAGATCCTGATCGGTGATGCTGCAGCCCGAGCATTGACGGAAGGTGACCTCACCCATGGCGTCAAGCTCGTCGGCAAGCGAGGGAACGCGATAGCCCCAGGGCACCGAGGAGTAGCTGCCAAGCCGTCCGACACCGCTTGACGGTCCGAGCAACGCGATTTTGGCGTTCTTTTTGAGCGGCAGAATGTTGTTCTTGTTTTGAAGGAGAGTGATGGCCTTGCGGGCGGCGTTGAGAGAGATCTTCTTATGCTCGTCGCAACGAAGCACCTCCTCCTCGCGTCCCTCGGGCATATAGGGATTGTCGAACAATCCCAGCTCAAATTTGATACGCAGGATGCGCGATACGGCCTCATCCAGCATCTCGCGGGTGATGGAGCCGTCGGCAAGATTGTCCTTCAGATTTTTGCGCCAGACGGCGTTGGGGAAGTCAAAGCCCTGCACGTCAAGACCTGCCGAAAAGGCGGTGGATACGCTGTCCTTGGCGCCTGCCGTCATGTGGTGGGCGTAGTGCAGACGGTCGACCGCGCCGAAATCGGAGCGGACGTAGCCGCGCAATCCCAGACGCTCCTTGAGTACCTCGCGCAGATAGTAGGGCGAGGCAACGACGCTCTCGCCGTCAATGCTGTGATAGGCGGCCATGGCGTTGCAAGCCCCCGCTTTTTTGACGCCTGCCTCAAAGACGGGCAGATAATAGGTTTCGACCTCGCGCACGCCTGCGTGGAGGGGAGAGCAGTTGGTGCCGCCCTCGGGTACACCGTGACCGACGTAGTGCTTGGGCTCGCAGGCAACGGCGCAATCGGAGGAAAGATCACCGTGGTTTTGCTCGCCCGTGATGATGGCGTAGGCCATTTTGGAGGACAGATGGGTGTCTTCACCAAAGGTTTCTTCCACGCGTCCCCAACGCGGTTCGCGCGCCAGATCAAGGTTTGGCGCTAAAATCTCGGTGATGCCCAGCGTGCGGGTCTCCTTTCCTATGGCGTGACCGACGGCGTGGGTGGCTTCGGGATCGAACGTCGCGCCCAGCGCGATCGGCATAGGAAAGCTGGTCGCACCGGGGTAGGAAATGCCGTGGAGTGCCTCGCCCGTGAAAATGCAGGGGATACCCAAGCGCGTTTTCTCGACGAAATAACGCTGGAGCAGGTTGAGCACGCGGGCGGAGGAATAAACGTCGTGGACGAAGCCCATGCCGACCTGACCGATGGTGGCGTCCACGCGGTCCCATTGATAGTCGGAGGAGGGATCGAGGGCGCAGAAGTGAGCGGGGTGAACGTCCGTACCGAGCTCAACGCCGCGGATCATGTCCGTCTGGGCGATTTTTTCTTCTTCGGTCATGCGGGAGAGCAGGTCGTCGACGCGCTCTTGTATGGATAAAGTTTTGTCTTGATAGGGGAACATAAAAGATACCGTCCTTTCAAAGGAATGTAGAGGGATCTATCATCATTATATTGCTTTTTGGGGTATTTTTCTCGACATATCAGGGGGGATATATGGACAATATTTGGCGTGACTGATTTGATTTTAAAATGCGTTCTTCTTTTGACGCTCACACTGCACTTCGTGCGCGTTCGCTGTACCGGAATGGATGTTACTTCTTTGTCGTTCAACAAAGAAGTAACCAAGAAAGTGAACCAAGACGTTCCCTCTTGGAACTCCCTTGATGTTGCCGCTCTTCAAAGCGAAACAGGAGAAAGACATTTCATTTTTTATGCATCGCTCGACGGGAAGCCACTACGAGCGGCAGGGGGAGAAAACCGTTTTTGTTTCATTTTTTCTGCCGCAGGGTGCGTAGTAAAAAGCAAAAGTTTTGGCTGATGCATCGTGCGTGCGGCTTTCGTATTGGCGTTTTTCTTTAAAACGCCAATACAAGGGCTGAAGTTGTATCACTTTGTGCAAACATGAGCGAAGTGATAACGAAGCGACGTTTGCACGTTGCGGGTTTCCAAAGGGCATTAGGGCCTTTGGTTCCCTTTCTTTCGCCATTTCTTTGCGGAATGACAAAGAAATGGCAACAAAGCCGATACAGCGAACGCGTGCGAAGCACCGTGTGAGCGCCTGTAGGAGTAGTTGCTCAAAGTCAATAAAAAATATAAAAAGGAGGAACTTCCGCAGAAGTTCCTCCTTGAGTCTTTTCATTAACCCTGAGATTTCTTGTACTCCTCAACGATCTTGGAAGCGATCATGTTGGGAACCACGTCGTAGTTGGTTACCTTGAACGCATAAACGCCACGACCCTGCGACATAGCGCGCAGTGCGATGGGGTAATCCATCATCTCGGACTTGGGAGCGACAGCAGTAACAACGGTGTAGCCCTTTTTCTTGGCGTCGGGCTCCATGCCCATAACGCTACCACGGCGCTTGTTCAGATCACCGATAACGTCACCAACCATGCCGTCCGGAACGGTGATGAGAGCCTCGCCAACCGGCTCAAGCAGTACGGGAGCAGCCATCTCGAGGCACTTCTTGTATGCAAGAGAAGCGGCGGTCTTGAAGGAAAGCTCATCCGAGTCAACGGCGTGATAAGAGCCGTCGTACAGATCGGCTGCCAGGCAGGTCATCGGGAAACCGGCAACGCCCTTGGCCATAGCATCCTGCAGACCCTTTTCAACTGCGGGGTAGAAGTTCTTCGGAACGGTACCGCCAACGACGGAAACGCTGAACGTCAGACCCTCGTCCTCAGCGGGAGCGAAGCGGATCTTAACGTGACCGAACTGACCCGAACCACCGTTCTGCTTCTTGTGACGACCTTCGACGTCGCAAGGCTTGGTGATCTTTTCACGGTAAGGAATGCGAGG
>SVRN01000068.1 GCA_015064805.1 Oscillospiraceae bacterium | reverse complement strand
GGTACGTCCGTATGGAGAACGACCGCGTCGTCAAATGCACGAAAAGCACGAACCACGCCACGGTCGAGCTGACGCCTCCTTCGTCCTTGCCCTCGCCCATCCGTCAGTTCTTGTCGGGCGACGTTTTACCGGGATGCTCGATCAGAGAAGCCAAGGCGTTGACGAAGCTGATGGTGATGGCATACGCGAACGTGTGATGCGCGAGGCATAGCGTACATAAAGTCGGTAATGATATGAGTACTTCCAAAAAAATCAAGACGATATTGCTGGCCTCGGTCTACGGTCTCCATCTGTTTTTCGCACTGGCCCTTTGGTTGTGCGGACAGAGTGGAAATATTATGCTCGGCATTTTCCTGATCATATTTTATCGTTTGAGCTTGTGGCTGACGCCTCTGACCGTTACGGTAATTTGCTGGCTGCCTTTGCGGCCTCGTGTTCCCGTGCGCAGGAAGCTTTTGTTCTATTTGGTTCATCTTCTTTTCTGCGGAGGGCTGTTTTTGCTGTGCAACCTTCTGTTCGGAAATTGGTATTGATGAGTCGGAGTGATTTAAGGAGAAAACGAAATGCCATACGTATATTTAATTTTGGCTGTGGTGACCTGCTCGTCGTCCAGCATATGCGGAAAGCTGTTTCACAGACAGGTCGGTGCGTGTCGGGACAGCGGTATATTTTATAATTTCATGCTGCTGGTCAGTGTGTTCATCGGCTGGGGCGTGCTGTTCGCGGTGAACCCCTCCTTTGACGCGAGTGTATTGATCTATTCCGCTTTGTTTGCCGCTTGCTACGCGGCCTGCCAGTTCGGCACGATTCAGGCCTTGAAGCACGGGCCCGCGACGCTGACCGCGCTGTTCAACAGCCTCTCTTTGATCCTGACCGCCATCTGGGGACTGATCTTCTGGGACGCCGCGCTGACCGTTTTGGTCGTCCTTGGGCTGGTTCTGGTGGTCTGCTCCATCACGCTCTGCGTGTATACCAAGAGCAACGAGGAAAAATCCATCTCCGTCAAGTGGCTTTTTTACGTGACGCTTGCCTTTCTCGGCAACGCGGGCTGCTCGATCGTCCAGCGGACGCAGCAGATGCAATACGGCGGTCAGCACGGCAATATGCTGATGCTGTTTGCCATGGGGCTGTGCGCGCTGTTGTATCTGGTCATCTATTTGAGAAGCGATAAAAGCGATACGAAACCAATGCTCAAGCACTCGGGATGGGTACCCGTTTGCGCGGGCGTTTGCAATCTGATTCTCAATCTGATGGCGATTCTGATGGCCTCGACCGATCTGTCGCCCAGCTTGATCTATCCCTTGATCGGCGTGGGCGGATTGAGCATCGTGACGGTGTTCTCGCTCTTGGTCTTCAAGGAAAAAATGAGCCCCCGACAGTGGCTTGGCGTGGCGATCGGTGCGATCGCGGTGGTATTGCTGTCGCTGTGAGGGGATATAACGAAAAAGGCCACCTTCGGGTGGCCTTTTTTAGCGGACCGTCGGGGACGCCGGTCCCTACGAGGCACAGGCGAGATCCCGAAAAAGCGGGAGGAGCAAGCCCCTCCCCTACGACGGATTGACATTGGGGTGGTTTTGTGGTATACTGGATACGGAAAGGCGGTGACAATATGGAAATACGATTCAAAAACAGCTATACGAGAAACAAAGAATTGATAAAAGAAATTTACCGTTTTTACTATTTCCAACGCAAGTGGATCGTCGTCTGTGATATTGTGTTTGCGATTGCTTTTTTGGTCAATATCGTTTCTGCGACGTTGGGTCAAGCTTACAACGTTGGCGTGTTCTTTTCTCTTCCGCTGTTTATTGCGCTTCAGCTTTTTGCTTATTATCGGCAGGTCAACACGATGATCAAGCGTGACAATGAAGTCCACGGCAAAGAAATCGAAGTGGAGACGCTCGTGACGGACGAAGGGATTCAATACTCTGCGTCGACAGGCACGGTGAATCGCATCACGTACGACAAGATCCGCAACGCCGTGCAAACGAAGCATTTGATCCTTTTGCGTTCCCAAGCCAATTTGATCTATATCTTCAGAAAAGACACGTTTGACGTGGGAACAAAGGAAGAGTTCATTTCATTTTTGAGCACAAAGGGAATCGTAGTCAAGGGTAAATGATTGATCTTTGCTCGGTTCATCCCTATTGAATGAGAAGGCCACCTTCGGTCTGCGCATATTTCGGAGCAGCGCAAATGGATTTTCCATTTGCCGCTCACTGTGCAGACGCCGGGGTGTCCTTTTTTGCCGCCTTGTCAAGTTGACAGGCGGGCGGTTTTGTGGTATACTGAATGCAGAGTGGCACGGCGATTGCCTTGTGCAAACGGGACAAATTTAGTCAGTGGATGAACTGAAACGGGGGACAACGGTATGAACACGATCCAATTTGACAAGGGCGACGTGCGCGTCGTTGCCCACCGAGGCCTTTCGGGGCTGGAACGGGAGAACACCAACGCCGCGTTCGTGGCGGCGGGCAATCGCTCGTATTACGGCATTGAGACCGACATCCACCGCACGGCAGATGGTCGCTTCGTCGTCAATCACGACGCGACGCTCTCCCGCGTTGCAGGTGAGAATATCCCCGTCGAGGAGGTCACGCTGGCCACGCTTCAGGGCGTGGTGCTGTTCGACACGGACGGCTCCAAGGACCGTGCCGATCTGCGCCCCTGCTCGCTGGAGAACTATATCAGCATCTGCAAAAAATACGAAAAGCATTGTATCCTCGAGCTCAAATCTGATTTTACCGAGGAGGAGACCGAGCAATTTATCCGTATCATCGAGCGGCTGGGTTATCTGGAGCAGGTCACGTTTATCTCGTTCCACTACGATAATCTGGTCAAGGTGAGACGGCTTTTGCCGCATCAGTCGGTGCAGTTTTTGTTCTCCGAGGTGACGGAGCAGATCATCGAGCGGCTGATCGCGGACGGCGTCGACGCGGACGTCTATTTCCGCGCGCTGAATGAGCAGACCGTCAAGACCCTGCACGCCGCAGGCCGCACCATCAACTGCTGGACGGTCGACGCAAAAGAGGACGCCGAGCGCCTCGTCGCCCTGGGCGTCGATTATATCACGACGAATATATTGGAGTAACGCATCCACAACATAACGATGGAATTGAGGTGAAAGTATGACGAAAGATATGATCCGCCGACGGTTTCTGGCATTTATGATCGACATGATCATTGCCTACGGCGGCATGATTGCGCTGTGGTGCTTCGGCCCCGGCGGCAGTCCTGAACACCTGATGTATCCCACGGTGAAGTTTTGGATGACGGGCGCGTATTGGCTGGGCTATTTATGGCTGTACGCCTATGGCATTTTCAAGGACTGCCTGTGTGGCCGCCGTAGCTTGGGAAAGCTGTGCATGGGGCTTTGGATCATCGACACGCAGTCGCAGGCCAAGGTGTCGTATAAGCAGCTGATATTGAGAAATATCACCTTTTTTATCGTGCAGGTCGAGTGCGTGGTCGTGCTGATCCTGCGCGGCAAGCGGCTGGGCGATATGGTGGCCAAAACCAAGGTGGTTGATTTGAATCTTTGACATAAGTTGACAAGAAGGAGGGAATATCATGAAAACGCGAATATCATTCGGCGTAACGATGGCCGTGCAAGCGGTATATTTGTTTTTTGTTGGGCTGAATTTCCTTGCGATCTGGATGTTCTCCCTAGGCGTTCCCTATACGTTCCCCTTTGCGATCGTTGGCCATTTTCTCCTGTTTTGCCTCCCTGTGGAATTGCTATGCCTTGTTTCAAACGTGATTTTTTTGATCATGGATCTGAAATCCTCGCCCATACCGCCCAAAACCGTGCATCGGGCGATGGCGGCGTTTGCTGTATTCGCGCTTGTCTTGGTGATCAAAATTGCGTTATATCGGTATGGCAGTATTCTTTCGCTTGTCGTATAATAAAACCAAAAGGACACCCAACCACTTGCCGAATGGCCAGCGTCGGGTGTCCTTTTTACTATCTCAAAAACGCTACGTCCTGTGCGTCGTCCATGGAAAAGCTCGTCAGCGCGGCGGCATCAAGGTCGGCGTCACGCAGGCGCACCGCGCGGATGCGGCGATTGGCGTAAGTGGTGAAATAATAGATGCCGCGCGTGGTGTCGGCGCAGGAGGTGTAGATGGTATAGATGGGGCGGCCGTTGTCGGTCAGGGCGAAGCCGCGCGGGCAGGCGACGGTGTCCATGACGTGGAAAAAGCGGCTGACCGCGGAAATTTCATCCGTCTCGGGCAGGATGTGATGTTGTGCAAACACGGCGCGAACGAAGCGGGAGGCCGAGGACGCGTCGCCGGGCAGGCCCATCGCGCCCATGCCGCGCGAATAGTGGGGCAGATCGACCGTGGGGCACAAGGCATTTTGAGGCGGCACGTTGTCCAGATGCATGAAATCGGCCAGATGCGTCGTGTGATAGGCGAAATCGGGGCTGTTGGTCAGCACGCCGATGCTGTTGTCGTAAATGTTGAGTCCATCCCCGACCGACTCGACCGTGACGGCACCGCTCGCGTCGGCGATCATCCAATGCAGCGGCGTGGCGGGGAGGTCGTCCGCCGCCTGATCGGGCGTGATGACGGTATCGCGGAGTAGGCGTTTTGCCTCGTCGAGCGTTTGACATTGGCCGAGCAGCCAGGGGATGAGCTCAAACGAGGCGAGATTGTGCGCGCCTGCGCGGGGCGGGTGATAGGCGGCGCAGGCAGGGAAGTTGAGGGCGGCGACGCAAAGCCCCGCTTCGTTGACGGCGTCGTAGTAGAGCGGGCGGCCATGGGAGAGGTGGGCCGTGCCGATCATGGCAAGATGGCGCGCCCTTGGCGGCTCATATAGAAAATCAAACGGAAAGGCGCGCGGGGTGACGACGATCTGCTCGCCGTACGAGCATTCCAGATCAAGCGTGCGCCCGAACAAATGGCGGTCGCGGATGGCGGTACACATGAAATTCTCCTTTTGTCGTTTTGGATAGTATGAGAAAAATGTGGCGGTTTATGTATGCCGCGGCGCATTTTGGCACAAACTGTTGCTACCAAACAATCAGGAGGTAAGTATGATAGAACAAGATACCATCAAGCTGTTGCGCGAATGTGACGCAGGCGTCAAGATGGGGGTGCAATCCATCGACGACGTACAGCAGTACGTGCGCTCGGACAAGCTGGACGGCTATTTACGCGAGTGCAAGCGCGAGCATAACGTACTGGGCTGTGAGATCCAGGAGCAGTTGGACAAATTCGGTGACGAGGGCAAGAACCCCAACCCCGTCGCCAAGGGCATGTCCTGGATGAAGACCAACGTCAAACTGGGGCTCAAGGAATCGGACAAGACCATTGCCGATCTGATCACGGACGGCTGTAACATGGGGGTCAAGTCGCTCAACCGCTATCTCAATCAGTACGAGGCGGCCGACGAGCGGAGCAAGGACATCACCAAGCGGCTGATCAATCTTGAAGAGAAGTTAGCAGTGGATATCCGACAGTTTCTGTAAGGACAGGGGGCTTTGATTGGCCCCCTGTTTTTCATCGGCAGAGAAAAAAGAGGGGATCGCGCATTGACTTGACAGCGAGGAACAGATGTGATATAATGAATCCATCAAAAACCTTGACATTACACGGAAAGGAGATCTACTTATGTCAAATCCCTTGAAGAACTCCATCAACGGAGCAAACCCTCTCGCCCCCAGAGCAATACTGGAAAACAAGTACAAGACCGCACGCTATAATCTGCTGCTGGCCGTTGCCTTTACGGTGATCAACGTCATTCTTGCTCTGACGGCAACCGACTATTACCTTTTGTTCTCGGCTTTCGTTCCTTATTTCATGGTCTATATGGGCATGGTTTTGTGCGGCAAGTTCCCCCCTGAATTTTACGAAGCGCTTGAGCTTGAGCTCGTGGAAGCCTGGGATAGCTCGCTCTTGATCATTATGATCGTTCTTGCCATCATGATTTTGGCAATGTACGTGCTGTGCTTCTTTATGTCAGGCAAATACAGAAGCGGTTGGTTTACCGTCGCATTGGTTTTGTTCATTATTGACACCGTATTGCTGCTCGTTCTGAACGGTATCAGTGGCTCGATTGTTGATATTTTGTTCCATGCGTG
>SVRN01000015.1 GCA_015064805.1 Oscillospiraceae bacterium | reverse complement strand
CGCTCTCCCGCATGACGGGCGAGATCAGCCAAAAGAACGCCCGCGGCCGTCACACCACCCGCGAGGTCACGCTGTTTGCGCTGTCAGATCTATGGCCCGACTGCGATGGCGCGACGGGCTACATCGCAGACACGCCCGGATTTTCGCTTTTGGACTTCACCCGCTTTGATTTTTTCGAAAAGGACGATCTGCCCCTGACCATGCGCGACTTTGCGCCCTACCTCGGGCAGTGCCGCTATTCCGATTGCACCCACCTCAAGGAGGAGGGCTGTGCGGTCCTTGCGGCCGTTCGCCGCGGCGATATCGCCCCTTCCCGCCACGAAAGCTTCGTCAGCATCTACAACGATCTCAAGGACAAGCATCCGTGGAGCAAGATGCCTTCCCATCATTAAGTCTAAACTTCCCACACCTCCTCCTACGGCCTCGCACAGCTTCGCGCGCTCGGCGTGCCGGCATAAATGTTCATTCTTTGCCACGCGGCAAAGAACGAACCAAGAAAACGCGCCAAAGGCTGCCGCCTTTGGAAACCGCTTCCGTGCCGCTCTTCAAAGATAAGAAGGAGAAAGACATAAAAGTTTGTTTATAAATCGCTCGCCATATAGCCACCACGAGCGGCAGATTTGCTCAAGCAAAAAGTTTTGCGGGTTTCTTAAGGGCATTAGGCTCTTAAGTGCCTTTTCTTCGCCTATTCTTTGCGGCAAGGCAAAGAATAGGCACAAATCCGCACACCGAGCGCGCGAAGCTGTGCGAGGCCGTAGAGACGGTTGTATAAATTTTTAGCATTCCTTCAAGGAGTTTCCCATGAAAACCTACATCCTCACCGGCGGTGTCATCCACCCCGACAATATCCACATCACCCCCGCCGAGGGTGACCTCATCATCGCCGCCGATTCAGGGCTCAATAACGCCAAGGCGCTGAACCTTACCGTCAACGTCGTCGTCGGTGACTACGACTCGCTCGGCCACATGCCCGAGGTCGATGCGGACGTGGAGGTCATCACCGTCCCCACCGAAAAGGACGTCACCGACACACAGTTGGCCGTTGAGCTGGCGCTGACGCGCGGCGCGACCGAGGTGCATATCATCGGCGGTCTTGGCGGCCGTCTCGACCACACGCTGTCCAATCTCGCTATCCTTGAGGATCTGGCTGAAAAGCGCGTGCGTGCCGTCATCGAGGATGGACAAAACCGCGTCCGTCTCCTTCGCAACGACAGCACCATCCTGCCCCGTAGCGGCTACACTTACGTGTCGTTGCTCGCGCTCGATCCGCTTTGCAAAGGCGTTGAGATCGAGGGCGTCAAGTACCCCTTGAAGGGTGCCAAGCTGGAGCGCAAATTCCAGTACGCCGTCTCCAATGAGATCACGGGCAACTGCTGCTTTATCTCGGTGCGCAAAGGCTCGCTTCTCGTCGTCGAGTCGCGCGATCAGACCTGATCTTGAATTTTTTCTCCCGAAAGGAAGTATTATGTCATATACGGATTTCACCTTTCTCCCCATCAATCGCGCCGACATGAGCGCGCGCGGCTGGGACGCGCCCGATTTCGTCTACGTTACGGGCGACGCTTACGTTGATCACCCGTCCTTTGGCATGTCCATCATCTCCCGCGTGTTGGAAGCGGCGGGCTATCGCGTGGCCATTTTGTCTCAGCCCGACTATAAAAGCTGTGACGCCTTTTGCGAGTTTGGCCGTCCCAAGCTGGGATTTTTGGTCACGGCGGGCAATATCGACTCGATGGTCGCCCACTATACCGTCGCCAAAAAGCGCCGTACTTACGACTACTACAGCCCGGGCGGTGTCATGGGCAAGCGCCCCGACCGCGCGACTATCGTCTATTGCAATCGCATCCGCGAGGCGTACGGCGACGTGCCGATCATTTTGGGAGGTCTTGAAGCCTCGCTTCGCCGCTTTGCTCACTACGATTACTGGGACGACAAGGTCCGCCGCTCCATTCTGGTCGACTCGCGTGCAGACCTTTTGACTTACGGCATGGGCGAGAATATTCTGCTCCGCATTGCCGAGCTACTTGCGCGCGGCGTGCCCGTCAAAAAGATCCGCGACGTGCGCGGCACCGTTTACCTTGCCAAGCCCGAGGATAAGATACACTATCCCGTGGCGGCGGAGTTTGATTATAACGATCTCAAAACGGACAAGCGCCGCTACGCCGAGGCTTTTGGCGTGCAGTACAAAAACCAGGACGCCATCACGGGAAAGGCGATCGTTGAGCGCTACGACAACAAGGTGCTGGTTCAAAATCCCCCCATGCCCCCCTTGGAGCGTGAGGAGCTGGACCGCGTCTATTCCCTTCCCTACGCCCGTACTTACCATCCGTCCTACCAAAAGGACGGCGGCGTGCCCGGCATTGAGGAGGTTCAATTTTCCATCACCCACAACCGCGGTTGCTTCGGCGCCTGCAATTTCTGCGCGCTGGCCTTCCACCAAGGTCGCACCGTGCGCTCGCGCAGCATTGAAAGCTGTGTCAGCGAGGCCGAAAAGATCGTAAAGCTGCCCAACTTCAAGGGCTACATTCACGACGTGGGCGGCCCGACGGCCAATTTCCGTGCCCCCGCCTGCGAGCAGCAGCTCAAAAGCGGCGTATGCACGGGCCGCAAGTGCCTCGCTCCCACGCCCTGCAAAAATCTCAAGGTGGACCACAGCGAGTACATCAAGCTACTGGAGCATATTGAAGCAGTCAAGGGCGTTAAAAAGGTCTTCATCCGATCGGGCATTCGCTTTGACTATCTGCTCAAAGATAAGGACGACACCTTCTTCCGCAAGCTGGTCAAGGATCACGTCAGCGGACAGCTCAAGGTTGCGCCCGAGCACTGCGCGGCAGGCGTACTTGACGCGATGGGCAAGCCTCATTTTGAGGTGTACGAAAAATTCCGCGGCAAGTTCTTTGATCTGACGCATCAGATGGGCAAGGAGCAATATCTCGTTCCTTATCTGATGTCCAGCCACCCGGGATCGACGCTGAACGACGCAGTCGAGCTGGCGCTCTGCCTCAAGCGGGATGGCTATGCGCCCGAGCAGGTGCAGGACTTCTATCCCACGCCCGGCACGGCCTCGACCGTCATGTACTACACGGGGCTCAACCCCTTGACGGGCAAGAGCGTCCACGTAACGACGGACTATCACGAAAAGCAGCTTCAGCGAGCACTGTTGCAGTACAACCGCCCTGCCAATGCACCGCTTATTCGCGAGGCGTTGCGCCTGGTCGGTCGCACCGACCTGATCGGCAACCGTCCCGAGTGCCTGGTTCGCCCCGAGGGAGGACCGCGCCCTGTGGGCAAGGGCGATCATCGCAGCGGCTTTGATCCAAAGAAGAAAAAGCCGAGCTCACGCGCGTTGGGGGCAAATCGATCTTCCAAGGCGGAGGCATCGGGCAAGACGAGCCGTTCGCAGGGAAGAAAGAACAGACACAGATAAAAATTCGGGCAGGAGACGAGAGTCTTCTGCCCTTTTTGATTCATTCGATTATTATGGAGCAACTTTTCCTACGGCCTCGCGCAACAAACGCAAATCTTTTTGTTATCCGCGACGCACCCCAGCTCAACTAAATTTCAAGCAAAACGTTTTTTCTCCCTTCGCCTGCCGCGCGTGGTGGCACAGCGGAGAGAGATGCATCAGGACAAATATGTCTTTCTCCGATTTCTCTTTGTAGCGCGGCACAAGAGCAATTTCCAAAGGCGGCAGCCTTTGGTTCGCTTTCTTGGTTCGTTCTTTCTCGAACGAGAAAGAATGAACATCAAAACAGCACAGCGAACGCGTGCCGCAGGCACAGGGTGAGCGTCAAAAGGAGAAGTCGCTTGAGCTTTTGCCACTTCTCCCACGGCCTCGCACAGCTTCGCGCGCTCGGTAAGAGCAAAGATGCCATTTCTTTGTCATTCCACAAAGAAATGGCAAAAGAAAAGGAACTCGGACGTTCCCTCCGAGACCTCCTTCTGAACGCGAAAAGTCGTTCCGCTGTCGCTCCACTCATTTTTTCGCGAAGACGAGCATCTTCAGCTTTTGCGAGCGCGGCTTAAAGAAAGCCACGCTCACGAGATTAGCACGCAAGCTAGGCGGCAAAACTTTAAGCGATCCGCGACGCTCCTCAGCCCAACTGAATTTCAAACAAAAACGTTTTTTCTCCCTTCGCCTGCCGCGCGTGGTGGCAAAGCGGAGAGAGATGCATCAGAACAAATATGTCTTTCTCCTATTCCTCTTTGTAGCGCGGCACGGAAAGGGGGTTCCCAGGGGGAACGCCTGGGCGTGCTTCTTCCGCCACTTCTTGCCACGTAGCAAGAAGTGGCATCAAAAAACTGAACAGCTCAGCGCACATCGAAGATGCGCAGTATGAGCGTCAAAAGAAGAAGTCGCTTGAGCTTTTGCCACTTCTCCTACGGCCTCGCCCAGCTTCGCGCGCTCGGTAAGAGCAAAGATGCCATTTCTTTGTCATTCCACAAAGAAATGGCCAAAGAAAAGGAACTCGGACGTTCCCTCCGAGACCTCCCTCTGAACGCGAAAAGTCGTTCCGCTGTCGCTCCACTCATTTTTTCGCGAAGATAAACATCTTCAGCTTTTGCGTTTGCAAGTTAAAGAAACTTGCAAACATGGAAATAACACGCAACAAGCTAAAACAAATGTCCTTGCTCTCTGCCACGCACCCCAGCTCAACTAAATTTCAAGCAAAACGTTTTTTCTCCCTTCGCCTGCCGCACGTGGTGGCAAAGCGGCGAGAGATGCATCAGGACAAATATGTCTTTCTCCGATTTCTCTTTGTAGCGCGGCACGGAAAGGGGGTTCCCAGGGGGAACGCCTGGGCGCGCAATGTTTGCGCCCGTGCGAAGCACGATGTTCGCGTTCAGCGAATAAGAAAACCGATACAGCACACGCGTGACGAAAAAACGTTTTTCTAAGGGAAGAATTTTGCAGCGCAAAATTCTTCGCAAGCGGGTAACTGAACACCCCACACGCTCTGAATTGGATGCCCGCGTTAGCGTCAAAAGGAGAAGCCGCAGAAAGTTTAGCTAAACCAAAAAAGCGGAAGAAACGGCAACACGCCGTTTCTTCCGCATATTTTCTTATCCTCAGAATGCCCAATCGCCGTTTTCAAACAGCGGAACACTCTTTCCGTCTCTCGTGTGCGCTACGACCGACAGATCCTCCGTGCCGATCATAAAGTCAACGTGGATCATGGAGTCGTTGACACCCATCTCATGCAGCTGCTCCAGCGTGTACTTGTCGTAATCCTTCACCGTGTTGGTAAAGCCCGCGCCCATAGCCAGATGGCAGGCCGCGTTCTCGTCAAACAGCGTCTCAAAAAAGGTCAGTCCGCTCTGACTGATGGGAGAATGGAAGGGCACCAGAGCGCACTCGCCCAGGTATGCCGCACCCTCGTCCATGGTGATCATCTGCTGCAGCAACTCGTCGTTCTGCTCAGCGTGCGCCTCGACAGCCTTGCCCTCGTGGAAGCGAATCCAGAAATTATCGATGATCTGGCCGCGATAGGACAGCGGCTTGGAGGAATAAACGATACCCTCGGCCACGCCGCGCTTGGGGGTGACGAACAGCTCCTCGGTGGGCATGTTGGGATTGAACTCCTCACCGCCCAGCGTCGTCTCGGAGCCGCCGCAGAACTGGCCGTTTTCCATCATGCCGACGGTCAGATTGGTGCCGTTGGCAGAATGATATTCCAGCGTTTCGATACCAAGAGAATTGAGATAGTCGCAACGCTTATGGAACTGTGCGTTGTGCTCTGCCCATGCGGCCAGGCCGTCCTGGGGCTCGCCGCCCAGCGTCTTGGTCATACGAACGGTGTAGAGAATAGCCTCCCACTGCTTTTCGATGGCCGTGCTTGCGCGAAGACCGGGGAACATCTTCTTGGCCCACGCCTTGCCGGGAACGGCGGCGATGCACCACTTATACTTGTTGTCCATGGCGTCGCGGAAGGGCTTGATGATGCCGTAACGCGCCTGCATGGCCTTGGAGTTCTTGGCCTGATTCATGCCTGCCAGACCGTCGGGGTCCTCGGACACCAGATACAGCATGGCGGGCAGCTTGTCCACGCGGTGCTGCAGCTTGGCCTTTTCCCACTCCTCAACGCGCGAGAGCACCTTGAGAGAGCGGCAGTTGACGTGGATCTTCTGCAAAGGCTGGTGCGACCACTCGACCGTGACCTTGGCGGCGCCTGCGCGATAGCACTCGCGCACCACCATTTCAACGAACTCGGGCTGGTCCAGCTCGGCGTTGATGATAACCTCGTCGCCGCGGCGGACGTTCAGACCAGCGCGGGCGAGCAGCTTTGCGTAATTTCTGAGAATGGTTTTATTCATGGGATCAACTTCCTTTATTCTTTAATTTCCTGCCAAAGCGTTGAGCTTGTCGCGGGCCGCGTTCAGCACCCGCTTGTCGTTTTCATGGGTCAGATAGCGTTCTGCCTGCAATAGGGGAATCCACTCCACTTGGGCGATCTCGCCGCGGCGGGGGCGGATATCGACTTGCTCGGTGCGTGCCAGAAAGTACACGACCTCCTTTTCCACGGCAGGCGCGGGGGTATAGCAGACGACGTGACGGAAATCGGGAATGAGGGTGATACGAACGGAGGTCTCCTCCATCACCTCACGCATGGCCGTTTCCCGCTCGGTCTCGCCCGGCTCGACGTGTCCCTTGGGGAAGGAACGGTAGCCGCCCGGGCGATGTCGGATCATCAGAATATAGTCGTTTCCCGTTTGTGCGTCGTGGCGAATCACCAGCGCGCCGCAGGATTTTTCAAACGTCACAGCTCTCGTCCCTCCTTTCCCTGAAAATGAACGTTACGCCTTAACTTCTTCCATAATGTAGGCTTCGAGCACGTCGCCTACCTTGATATCGTTGAACTTTTCAAGACCGATACCGCACTCGTAGCCCTGTGCTACCTCGCGGGCGTCGTCCTTGAATCTCTTAAGCGAAGCAACCTCGTCCTCGAAAATCACGACGCTGTCGCGCAGTACGCGGATCTTGCAAGCACGGGTAATCTTACCGTCGGTGATATACGAGCCTGCAATGGTACCGACACCGGGCACATGAATGGTCTGGCGGACCTCGGCGTGACCCATAAGAACCTCAACGTACTTGGGAGCCAGCATGCCCTTCATAGCGGCCGTGATCTCCTCGATGCAGTCGTAAATGACGCGGTAGGTGCGGATATCGACACCCTGGCGCTCGGCGCTGTCAAGCGCCGTCTTATCGGGACGGACGTTAAAGCCGACCACGATGGCGTTGGACGCGGCGGCGAGCATAACGTCGCCCTCGTTGATACCGCCTGCAGCGGCGTGGATGACGCTGACCTTGACCTCTTCGTTGGAGATCTTCAGCAAAGACGCCTTGACGGCCTCTGCCGAGCCGACCACGTCGGCCTTGACGATGACGTTGAGCGTCTTGACGCCGTCCGAGATCTGAGCGAACAGATCGTTCAGATTTGCACGGGCGTTGGCGCGGAAGCCCTCTTCCTTGGCCTGGTTCTTACGATCGTCGGCCAGGGTACGAGCCATGCGCTCGTCCTCAACCGCCTGGAATTCGTCACCTGCGGTGGGAACCTCGGCAAGACCAATGATCTCAACGGGAACGGAAGGACCTGCCGCCTTGACAGCCTTACCGCGGTGGTCAGTCATGGCACGGACACGGCCAACGGCAGTGCCTGCAATGACGATATCGCCGTCGTGCAGCGTACCGTTCTGAACCAGCACGGTCGCAACGGGACCGCGGCCCTTATCCAGCTTTGCCTCGATAACAAGGCCCTTGGCGCGGCGGTTGGGGTTGGCCTTGAGCTCCTTGACCTCGGCAACCAGCAGAACGTTCTCCAGCAGATCGTCGATGCCCATGCCCGTCAGAGCGGAAACGGGAACGCAGATGACGTCACCGCCCCATTCCTCGGGAACGAGCTCGTACTGGGTCAGCTCCTGCTTGACCTGATCGGGGTTCGCCGTGGGCTTATCCATTTTATTGATTGCAACGATGATATCGATGCCTGCTGCCTTGGCGTGGTTGATCGCCTCAATGGTCTGGGGCATGATACCGTCGTCGGCCGCTACGACCAGAATGGCAATATCGGTCGACTGTGCGCCGCGGGCACGCATAGCGGTGAACGCCTCGTGACCGGGGGTATCCAGGAAGGTGATATCCTGGCCCTTGACCTTGACGCGGTACGCACCGATGTGCTGGGTGATACCGCCCGCCTCGCCTGCAGTGACGTGGGTATGGCGGATGGCGTCGAGCAGAGAGGTCTTACCGTGGTCAACGTGACCCATGACGCACACGACGGGTGCGCGGGTCTGGAGCATATCCTCGGTATCCTCTGCCTCGTCAAACAGCTTTTCCTCGATGGAAACGACGACCTGCTTGGTGGCCTCAATGCCCAGAGAATCGGCAACGAGAGCCGCAGTATCGAAGTCAACGACCTGGTTGACGGTTGCCATAATGCCCATCATCATGAGCGCCTTGACGACCTCACCCGTCTTGACCTTGAGGGCAGATGCCAGATCGCTGACGATGATCTCCTCGGGAAGCGTAACGCTGGTGGGGAGAATATGGGCGGGCTCGTTGGTCTTCTTGTTCTTACCGCCCTTGAAGTTGTTCTTGTTGGACGTGCCGCGAGCCGCACCGGGCTGCTGGCGCTTCATCTTACCGCCGCCTCCGCCGCGCAGTGCTTCGTCGCGCTCGGATACGAACGTTTCAAGCTTTTCGTCGTATTTGGAGGGATCGTACGCCGCGCTGCCACGGGTGTCAACGACTCTCGTAGCGCCGCGCTGTGCGGACGAGGTATTGGTATTGGTCACACGGATGGTTGCCTGGGGACGGAAGGTCTCCTTCAGACCGCCAACCTGGTTGTATTCTCTGTCCTTATCAAAGCCGCCGCCAAAGCTGCCGCCCTTGCCGCCCTGCTGAGGACGGTTCTGTGCGGGACGGTTCCCCTGACGATCACCGCCGAAGCCGCCCTGTGCGGGACGGTTGCCCTGGCGGTCGCCGCCAAAGCCACCTTGTGCGGGACGGTTCTGACCAAAGCCACCCTGTGCGGGACGGCCGCTGTTCATGCCACCCTGGGCAGGACGCGACTGGCCATAGCCTCCCTGACCGGAGGCAGTTCCCTGCTGGGGGGCGCGAGGTGCGTTATACGGCTGCTGAGGGCGGTCGCCTCTTTGTGCGGGTGCCGTTTGTCCTCCGCGGTTTTGCTGATTGTTGCCCTGTGTGGGAGCGGCAGGACGAGGTGCACCCGGCTTGGTCGAAGGAGCGGCCGGCTTTGCGGCAGGCTTGCTCTCCTGCTTGACCTCGGGCTTGGGCTCTGCCTTGGGCGCAGGCTTGACCTCGGGCTTGGCTTCTGCGCGAGGAGCGGGCTTGGGCTCTGCTTTGGGCGCAGGCTTCGCTTCCGCCTTGGGTGCGGGCTTGAGCTCGGGTGCAGGCTTCGTCTCTGCCTTTTCTTGGGGCTTTTCCTCTGCCCTGATCTCGGCGCGGGGCTCTTGTTTAGGCTCGGGCGCGGGCGTTGCGGGCGCTTCGGGCGCAGGAGCCGCGTCCTCCTTGGCAGGCTCTGCCTTGGGTGCGGCAGAGGGGATCTTCGTCACGCCGTCCAGATAGTCCTCGATGTTGGAGATCTGGTGATCTCTGGTCAACGTTTCAAAGAGAATATCGAATTCGACGGGCTCCAACGTGCGCTGGGTTTTTACTTCCTTGCCGTTGCTTGCCAGGATATCCGAGAGATCCTTGCTCTTCAGGCCCAGATCCTTCGCCATCTTATTCACTTTATATTGCGGGTTGATTGCCATGTTTCCTCCTAAATTACCCCGGCACAAAAGCCGAAATCCCGACCGGTCAGCGTCGGCAGTCTTATGTGTCGTCAATATCGGTGTTGGTTGGTAGTTGTTATTGTTCTGTTGTCTCGTTCAGCGCGTCGAGCGCGGTCTTGACGACGCGGCAAAGATTCTCGTCACGCACGGCCACGGCCGCAAGCGTTGACGTTTTGCCCAGCGCCGCCGCCAGCTCCTCGCCCGTAACGGGCAGGCGGACGTGCTGTACTTGATAGAAATTACATTTATCGCTGATTTTTTTATGGGTCGCCGCCGACGTGTCGGACGCTTCCAGCACAAGGTGCGGCTTGTTTTTTTCTCTCAACGACTCACACACCATGGGCGTGCCGAACGTCAGCGCGCGCGCTTTGGCGCAAAGTCCGAGTCCTGAGAGCAGCTTTTGACGCGCGGCGTCAGCTTTGTTCATCGGCATAGCGCTCCAGCTCCTCCTCCATGCGGTCGTAAACCTCCTCGGGGATGGTGCATTCGAGATTGTGGTCCAGTCTGCGGCTCTTGCGCGCACGGCGCAGGCACTTGACGTCGCGGCAGATATACGCGCCGCGGCCCGATTTGCGTCCCGTCGTATCGAGCGAGACCTCGCCCTCGGGCGAGCGGACCACGCGGAGCAGATCAGCCTTGGGCTTATGCTCGTTGCACCCCATGCATTGGCGCTGGGGGATCTTACGTACCTTAACGGGCATGGTCGGCCTCCTGCTTATTCAGCCTTGATGTCGACCTTGTTGCCGGTCAGACGGGCAGCCAGACGTGCGTTCTGGCCTTCCTTACCGATGGCAAGCGAAAGCTGATCAGCGTCGACGAGGACGCGGCAAGCGCGCTCGCCCGTCATCTCCACGTTCAGCACGGTCGCGGGTGCCAGAGCGGCAGCGACGTACTCGGCGGGATCCTCGCTGTATTTGATGATATCGATCTTCTCGCCGCGCAGCTCGTCAAGAATGGCCGAGATACGCATACCGTGATTACCGATGCACGCGCCAACGGGATCGACGTCTGCGTCGCGCGACATGACGGCGATCTTGGTGCGCGAGCCTGCCTCACGGGCAACGCCCTTGACCATCACGACGCCGTCTGCGATCTCAGGGATCTCCAGCTCGAACATACGGCGAACCAGGCCGGGATGCACGCGGGAGAGGGTGACCAGCGGGCCGCGGGATTCTCTGTTTACCTCAATAACGAACACGCGGATACGGTCGCCAACGCGGAAGGTCTCGCCGGGGATCTGCTCCGACTTGAGCAGCGTCGCATAGCTCGTACCCGTTTCCAAAACGACGTTGCCCGATTCGGGATCGATCTTGGAAACCGTCGCGGTGATGATCTCCTCGCGCTTGTTCTCGTACGCCTCCTGCATGACGCGGCGCTCGCCCTCGCGGATGCCCTGAATGATGACCGACTTGGCGGCACCGGCGGACAGTCTGCGGAAGTTCTTGGTCTTTACCTCGGTCTCGACGACCTTACCAACGGTATATCTCTTGCTGATGGCCTTGGCGTCAGCGAGCGAGATCTGGGTCTCAGGATCGGTAACCTCCTCAACGACCTCCTTCTGCTGATAGACGCGAACGTCCTTTTTGGCGGGGTCGATGACAACGCGGACATTGGTGTTGTTGCCGTATTCCTTTCTGTAGGCGGCCGTCAGCGCGGCCTCGATCTTTTCGTACATGTATTCGGGGGGAATGCCCTTTTCCTTCTGAAGCATTTCCAGCGCGGTGAAGAACTCGGTGTTCATGATAAATATCCTTTCCTTCGTTTATCGTTATATGTCTTAAAATTCAAATACTGTCGTCATGCGGCTGATGGCCGAGCGGGGGATCGCGAGGGTGTTCTCTCCGATGGCGAGCAGGACGTTGCCCTCCTCATCCAGTCCCTCCAGCACGCCACGGTGAACGCGGCTGCCCTGCAAGGGAGCAAACAATCTTGCCTCGACCGTCTCGCCCGTACAATAGGCGATATGCTCTGGCGTTTTGATGTCGCGCTCAAGGCCGGGGGAGGAGACCTCCAGATGGTACGAGTCGGTGATGGGATCGGCCTCGTCCAGAATGGGATCGATGGCACGGCTGAAGGTTTCGCAGTCGTCGATGGTGATACCCTCTTCGCTGTCGATGGTGATGCGCAGATAATAGTCGGCGCCCTCGCGGACGTATTCGACGTCCCAGATCGAGTATCCCAGCTGTTCGGCCAAGGGGATAGCAAGCGCGGTGACCACGTCGGCGACGGAGCCGTTTTTCTTGTTTGCCATGGTTGCAAACTCCTTTGGTAAATTTAATATTTGATCTCATGCAATGGAGAGTGGATCCTTGCGAACCCACTCTCCAACATGCACTATACTATCTTACGCTACGTAGTATACCACACTTTTTCCCGTATTGCAAGGGCTTTTTGCGATTTTTTCTTTCTTTTTTTATATTTTTTATATATTTTTGCCCCGCAGGAACCGAATCGAGCAGATGAGCATAGACTCGTAATGAGGAAATTGTCGTGAAAGGTGGGAATGATATATGAAGATCGTGGTTGTACGTTCGCCGTCGTTTTTGGCGCCGTTGTTGCGGAGAATCTTTGGGGTGAGGAAGAAGAAAAGCTGAATTTCAAGCGACTTCTCCTTTTGGCGCTCACACTGTGCCCGCGGCACGCGAAGTTTTGTGTTCATGCTTGCATGACGCCCGAGTTTAGCGGGCGAACAAAACTTCTGTATTTCGCCTTGGCGAAATGGGCGTTCGCTGTTTCGGATTTTTATGCCACTTCTTGCTACGCGGCAAGAAGTGGCGGAAGAAACCAGATTTCGGCAAGCCGAAATCGCAAGTTTGCTTGTTCGCTAAACGCGAACATCGCGCAAGCGCGGGCGCAAACATTGCGCGCCAAGCCGTTCCCTCTTGGATCTCCCTGCGATTGCCGCGCTACATCATGTATCAAGAGAGATCAAATATGGGCTTTTTGTGCTGTGCTCCAAGTCTCGCTACCACGCGCGGCAGGCGGAGGAAGCAAAAACGTTTTTGATAAAAAGTTAGTTGATCTGGGGTGCGTGACAGAAAGCAAAAACTTTTGCTGTCTTGCTTGCGTGCGACTTCCGTGAGCGCGGCTTTTTTTAAGCCACGCTCGCAAAAGCTGAAGGTGTATCACTTCGCGAAAAAATGAGTGAAGCGACAGCGGAACGACTTTTCGCGCTGCGGGAATCCAAGGGGTATTGGACCCCTTGGTTCCCTTCTTGGCTACTTCTTGGGGAAGACCAAGAAGTAGCATGATCGCACAGCGCGACGCGTTGTGTCGCGCCGAAGGGGAAAAAGCTGTTTTTCGAACAACTTCTCCTTTTGGCGCTCACACTGTGCCCGCGGCAGGCGGAGATAGCAAGGATTCTACCGTGACGAGCCCCTCTTGGGCGTGCGCTTATGCGCCCAAGAGGGCAAAATTTTGCCAAAACGAAAAGCCCCGACGGCTCTTAAAAAGCCGTCGGGAGGCAGGAGGTTCCCAGGGGGAACGCCTGGGTTCATTTTCTTGGTTACTTCTTTGTTGAATGACAAAGAAGTAACATCCATACTGCACAGCGCGCGCGCAACGCTGTGTGCGCGTCAAAAGAAAAAGTAGCAGAAAGTTTAACATTCCTCCCTTATATTCCATCTCTAAACATTTTGTACGCAAAATATTTACAATCATACGCCTCAAAACCCTTGACTTTTTTTCAATATTGCTGTATAATGAACTGTCGAATGAATATAACGGAGGATACTATCCATGACAAAACGCGTATTTGCCCTGATGCTGGCACTGTTGCTGCTGTGCACCATGACGGCATGCTCCCCTGAAGACGACGTGATCGACGACCCTGTTATTAATATCGGTACTCAGACGCCGACCTATAAAGACAGCCACGGCGACACCTTTACATACGAATATCTGAACAGTACCACGGTTGCTATTACCGGCTTCTCCGGTAACGACGAGCCCCACGTAGTCACCATTCCCGCTGTGATTGAGGACAGACAGGTCGTTGCCATCGCGGACGAGGCCTTCTATGCAAACTCCAACATTTCCGATATCAAGTGTGAGGCCGCACTCGTTACCGTTGGTGACTATGCGTTTGCTTACTGCGAAGCGCTTAAGACCGTTGAGCTCCCCTCTTCCGTCGAGACGGTCGGCAAGGGTGCGTTCTATAACTGCTCCGCTATGACCGTCTGCACGCTGGGCACGGGTATGAAGAAGATCGACAGCCACGCGTTTGCCGGCTGTGCATCGCTGATTTCCATCGCATTCCCCGGCTCTCTGGAGTCCATTGGCGATTATGCATTTGCAAACTGCGCCGCTCTGACTGCGATCGAGATCGCTGAGGGTACGGTTTCCGTTGGCGCACAGGCGTTCTACAACTGCACCGCCGTTGCATCGCTCAAGCTGCCCGCATCTCTGACCGAGATTGGCGAGTGGGCCTTCAATCCCATCGTTCGCGATCTGCCCGATGAGGCCATCACGGTCGTTGAGGGTTCGGTTGCCGCCGAGCACATCAAGCAGTTCCGTTAATCGTTAATTACATACAGAAACAGGGAAGCCTTACGCAAGGCTTCCCTGCTTTATTATTTGTACGTCCTCGCCGCCACGCGCGGCGGACAGAGATAGTAAATAGTTATAACATTTCTAATTGTCAGAGCGCCGGCCACTACGAAGAATAGGGGAAGCTGTAAAAACAATCTTCTTTTTTCTTCCATTCAAGTTCTTGAAGGGGTGTGGGGGAACTTCTCGAAAGAAGTTCCCCCACGTCGTTCCCCTATTATCACTCCTCGTCCCCTTCGAACACGGGGGTATAGGCCGCTGTGGCCGAGGTACGCTGTTGAACGAAGCCCTCAAAGCCCAGCTTTTGCATCTGGTTGACCACGCTTTCGTACTCCAGCGAGGTGATACGGCGGCGCAGACTGTCGTACGGGCAATCCTCAGGCACGAAATCGGGCGTGTACTGGCTCATCAGGCTGAGCAAAAAGTCGTCGGGCGCGAACATCTTGGCCAACTGCTCCAGCACGGCGATTGAATCCTTGCGGCAGCCTGGCAGCACCAGGTGGCGCACTAAAAGTCCGCGGGCGAGCATGCCGTTTTCGTCGATCACGGGCTTGCCGACCTGCTTTTGCATGCGGATGAGCGCCGCCTTGGCGACCTTGAAATAGTCGGCCGCGCCGGAATAGTTCTTTGAAATGGTGGAAGAATAATACTTCAAGTCGGGCATGTAAATGTCAACCAGACCGTTCAGTGCGTCGATCGTTTCGATCGATTCGTAGCCGCCGCAGTTGTAAATAACGGGCACGTACAGCTGCTTGCGAATGCGGCTCAACGCCTGAATGATCGCGGGCGCGTAGTGCGTAGGCGTGACCAGATTGATGTTGTGCGCGCCCTGACGCTGCAGCTCAAGCATGCGGTCCGCCAGCTCGCGGGAGGTCAGCGCGCGACCCTTGCCCTTGTGGCTTACCTCATAGTTCTGGCAGTAAACGCAGCGCAGATTGCATCCGGCAAAGAAGATGGTTCCCGAGCCGCGCGTGCCGCTGATGATGGGCTCCTCCCAAAGATGAAGCGCACTGCGGGCGATGCGCACCGTTGCGTCCACGCCGCAATATCCCTTATCACCCGCCTCGCGGTCAACGCCGCATTTTCTGGGACAATTCTGACACAAGCTCATATCCTGCCTCCTGCTACTTACCGCAAAATGCGGCATAATATCTCTATAGCCTAAGAGAGTTCGACTCTCTTCGATGATAGATCCAGTATATCACATTTTTTCGCGAAAATCAACTCCCTCTTTACTTTTTTGCCCGATTGTGCTATACTGACAATAGAAAAATCAACCAACGGAGGTGCGTGCTCCTTATGACTATCATTCGCGAAGCCGAGATCCTGTGCGTCGGGACCGAGCTGTTGCTCGGCGACATCATCAATACCAACGCCGCCCACCTTGCCCGCCGCCTGGCCGAGCTTGGCATCGGCGTTCACCACCAGAGCGTCGTGGGCGATCACCCCGGTCGCCTGCGCGAGGCGCTCTCGCTTGCCCTGTCGCGCGCCGATCTGGTCATCACCTCGGGCGGTCTTGGCCCGACCTACGACGATCTGACCCGCGAGACGGTCGCCGAGGCGTTCGGTCTGCCGCTGGAAAAGGACGAGGCTATCCTTGCCCACATCCGCGATCACTTTGCCCGCACGGGACGCGTCATGACGCCCAACAACGAGCGTCAGGCCATGGTGCCGCGCGGTGCGACCGTGTTGGACAATCCCCAAGGGACCGCCCCCGGGCTGATCGTCACGGACGAGGCGAACAACAAGACCGTCATTCTTCTGCCCGGCCCGCCCCGCGAGCTGATCCCCATGTTCGACGAGCTGGCCATGCCTTATCTCAAGGCCCGCACCGACCGCGTGCTGTTCAGCCTGAACGTGCACATTTTCGGCATGGGCGAGAGCACGGTCGAAACCATTTTGCGCGATCAGATGATCGAGGGCAAAAACCCCACCATCGCCCCCTACTGCACGGCAGGCGAGGTGAGACTGCGCGTCACGGCGCAAGCGGAGGACGAAAAAACCGCGCGGGATATGTGCCGTCAGACCGTCGGGCATATCATGGAAAGTGAGGTCGGCGCTTACGTCTACGCCGTCGTTCCCTCCACCGAGGGCGAGGCAACGCTGGAGGGCGTCGTTATCCATGAACTGTGCCGCCTGGGCAAAACGGTCGCCTGCGCCGAGTCCTGCACGGGCGGTCTGATTGCCAAGCGGCTGACCGATATCCCCGGCAGCTCGGCCGCGGTGCTGGGCGGCTTCGTCACCTACACCAACGAAATGAAAATGCGCCATCTGGGCGTATCCCCCGAAACGCTCGAGCAATACACCGAGCTGAGCGAGCAGACCGCCACTGAAATGGCGCGCGGCGCGCGCGTAGCGACGGGCGCGGACATCGGTATCTCCACCACGGGACTGGCAGGCCCCGGCGGCGGGAGCGAGGACTGCCCCGTCGGCACCGTATTCGTCGGCATCAGCTCCTCGCAGGGCGAGCAGGTCAAGCGGCTTTCCCTCTCCCCCAACCGCAAGCGCGACTACATCCGCACCGTCGCCGCCTCCCACGCGCTTGAGATGATCCGACGCCTGCTTTTAAGCGAAACGTGATCAAAACGTCCGCTTTTTGTAAAAAGTTTGACAAAAAATAGCCAATTCTTTGTAAAAAGAAGAAAAATCTCTTGATTTTTGGCGTAAAATGCGGTAAAATAGTATGGTTTTCGCGGTGCGCGCAACGCATCGCCAGTTTTCCACACAGAAAGGTCTTAAAATATTATGGCAAAATTCAGAAAAATCGGTATATTGACCTCGGGCGGTGACGCGCCCGGTATGAACGCAGCCGTTCGCGCCGTCGCGCGCGAGGCTATGCACGAGGGCGTGCAGGTCGTCGGCATTCGTGAGGGTTATCAGGGCCTGATCGAAGGCAACGTGTTTGACATGACCACGCACGACGTGTCGGGTATCATCACCCACGGCGGCACCGTGCTGTACTCCAGCCGCAGCCCCATGTTCATGACGGACGAGGGCATGAACATGGCACTCAAGACCTGCGAGAAGCACGACATCGACGCGATCGTAGCGCTTGGCGGCGACGGCACCTTCCGCGGTGCCACCAAGCTGACCCATAACGGCATCCCCTCCATCGGCATTCCCTGCACCATTGACAACGACATCACGGCAACCGAGCACACCATCGGTTTTGACACCGCAATGAACACCGTGCTTGGCATGGTCGACGCTCTGCGTGAGACCTGCGAGTCGCACAAGCGTTGCAACGTCATCGAGGTCATGGGCCGCGACTGCGGTCTGATCGCTCTGCAGACGGGTCTGACTACGGGTGCTTTGGCAATCGCCATTCCCGAGATGCCCTTTGACGAGGACTTCGCCATCGGCAAGCTGGCTTCCGCTCGCGCACAGGGCAAGCGAGGCCTGATCGCGCTGGCCAGCGAGGGCATGAAGCCCGTCGGCGACCTCAAGTACAGCGAATACTTCGCCGCGCAGATCGAAAAGCGCACCGGCATTGAAACCAAATTCGCTCGTTGCGGCCATATCATCCGCGGCGGCGCTCCCACGCTGCGCGACCGTCTGATCGCAACCGCGATGGGCTATGCGGCCGTTCAGGAGCTGCTGGCAGGCAAGAGCAACGAGGTCATGTGCATCGTTGACGGCAAGATCGCGCCCGTTGAGATCAACTACGCGCTTATCCTTGACCGCATGTACAAGGGCAGACTCGAGGACGGCGATCTGGATCAGTTCACGCAGGAGCAGTTGGCTTCCATGAAGGAGACCTGCCGCATCCGCCGCCGCGAGATCGAGTATCTGTATCAGATGGCAAACAGCATCAGCTTCTGATTTTGAAGATGAACGCACCCCGACAGATTTTTTTAAGGTCTGTCGGGGTGTTGTTATATCGGTTCCTTATCGCAATATTTTTGATATTCCGTTTGAATGATACGTTCCGTTTCTGCCGCATATGGAATAGTAACGTATTTTTTCTTCTTTCTGTTGTACGCATCTTCTATATCCGCCATTTTGATAGACTTTATCAGGCACAGTACGATATGCTCTCGTCTGATTGTCATCCCTTTGAATCCAAAAATTACGGCTCTGGTTTTAACGATCTTTTTGATTTGACTGAGCTTTGCGCTTTTCACAACGCCGAAAGGAGAATACACCGTAATGTGTCCGTCCTTGATATCGAACCATTGAATATTCTGAATGGACTGCAGCAGCCAAAAAAGAGCACCGCACAACAAAACACCGTAAAAAACAAAAAACCAACTTTGACCGATCAAAACGAAAAAGCCAATCGACGATATGATGACAGATACTATGGAGAACAGTAAATCGTAGATGGAATATTTGATATTGATTTTCATGTCGTGCTCCTTTCGCAGTTTTTATTCGTGCTCTTTATGATGCAGCGCCGCAAACAACGCGAGCTCAGGGCTTAGCCTATATTCCTATTCATCCGTTTTCAAATATTTGTGATACCAGCGCATGGGGTTTTCGTAGATGTATTTTCTGCGTGTTTCATAATCATCTCTGTCGCGTATGATGTGCTCAGCAGACGAGCGTTGAAACATTTTTTCTATCCCGTATTTTTGCTTGTAACTACGCGAAGTCAAGGACTTAAACGCACAAACCACATCGTCCAGGGTAGGGGAGGGGCTTGCTCCTCCCGCCTTTTCATGCAGGAATATTATCGCGTGGATATGGTCGGGCATAATGACGTAATCCTCAACCGTGACACTCGGAAAACGGGTTTCAATCAAATGCAATCGTTCTTTTACAACTTCGCCACAAGGTTTTAATTTAACCGTAATTTCGGGAGGAGCAAGCCCCTCCCCAACCGCATCATTGATCGTTTTGTTAGTAGCCGTGAGGTCTGTTTTGACAATTTCGGATAAAATATGCATTCTGTCGCGTATGCATATCGTAACAAAATATGCACCTGAAGAGCTGTAATCATAATTTTTTAATCTTGTAGATTTTCTTTTTGGCAATTCTTTTGCTTTATCCACTTGCATCACCCACACCATTATAACACAAAAGTAGCACAAATACAACATTTCTGCCGAAACGCGATACCCTCAAACCGAACTTTCTCTCCATTTCCTTCATCTTATAATAGAAATTTCCTTTTACCTGTTTACAAATCGCCAAAAATATGGTATACTGATATAATCAGTATGATAGGATACTATGCCCTGCCGCGGGACACGACAGACCCCCGCGCATAAGGAGTAAACAATATGAACAAGACCCCAGAGCCCAACGTTCAGATCCGCGCCATCGTCGATCCGAACCCATGGGACACCCCCGACACCTTACCTAAATTTCATCCCGTCGGTGCGACGCTGCTCTCGCTGTTTCTCGTCGCCGCCACGCTGTACCACCCCGCGTTGACGCCGCACTCGGCCTATACGGTCGTTTTGCTGGGCGCCTGCATATTGGTGCTTGCCGCCATCGTCCGCTCGCTCATGGTCGGCATCGTTTCGACCGTGCTGTTTGCGGGAGGCTATTTGCTCGGCATGCTGCTCGGTGCAGATCCGCTGACCGTCGCTACGACGGTGCTCGCTTCGATCGTTGCCATCGGCATCGGTGCGTTTTTACTCACCGCCTGCCGCTCCCGAGCGCTATACTTCATTCCCGTCATCGTCTACGGAGCCGCACTGCTTATCAGCCGCGATTTTCTCACCGCCGCGCTGACGCTCGTTCCCTTCCCCGCGATGGGGATTCTGGCGTACTGCATCATGCACAACCGCCCGCGCGTGTGGTCGATCTGCCTGACCTCGTTCATGTATGGGCTGTGCCTGGTCTTCGTGCTGGCGCTTTCCTACTATAGAACGGCCGGCTCGATCACCTTTGACGAGCTGTTCCGCGCGCTGGAGCTCTCCCGCGAGCAGGCCATTGAGGCGCTTTTGTCGTACGAGCCCTACACCGCGGCCATGGCCACGCTTTATAAGGACGTGGACGTTCCCCTCCGAACGATCGCAACCACCCAGGTAGAATTTGTGTTCAACATTTTGCCCGCGCTGATCATCGGGGCGTGCAATCTGTTGGCGTACACCGCCCAGCTGACGTGCGTACAGACCTACGCCTCGGCGGGCATGGCAGAGCTGGTGACCAAAGCGTCACAGCTGTTCGTTCACAGCATTCTCTCGGCCATCATCTACGTCGTCTGCTTCGTCGTGGCCATATTCCCGAGCGAGATGACCATGTTCGGCGCCGTCGTCTACAACCTGCTGCTCATTCTGCTACCCGGCATGGCACTCATCGGCGTGTATAAGCTGGTTGGCGATCTCCGCCGCGGCATGTCCAAGATCTGGCTGTTCATTCTGATCGGATGCGCGATTTTCCAGCCTATGATGCTGGTGTTCTGCATTTCGTTCTCGGGTGCGCTCACCACGCTGACCCGCCCCTTGATCGCCCGCATGCTGCTCAAGCAAGGACATCCCCCGTCTGATTTTGACGGGTCTGACAAACACTAAACTTCCCTCATTCACTTCAGGCTCCGCTGACGCGGACAAGCCGTATTGCAAGGAGGAATATCATGCAAAACAAACAAAAAACGCCGCGCGCACCGCAGTACGACGCCCGATTGCCCTTTACGCTATGCTATGCCATCGGCGTCATATTGCTCGCCGCGCTTGAAATTCTGTGCTATCTGATCGATCCAAACAGCGATTTCGTGCTGTACGGTCTTGCGCTGTTCGCCTTTTACGCCATCGTCGGCGGCGCGATGCTGTTGGCGTATCTTTTGCGCGTCGCGCGACTGCACGAGGTCATGCTGGCGGCCGAGGACATGACGACCGAGATCGGCGACGTGTTCAAATACGTCATTGACCTGCCCTACGCCATTTCGGACAGCCGAGGGAACGTCAAGGTCATCAACCGCGCCCTGCAGGATCTTTTGTCCTTCAAATCCCCCATTTGCAACGTTCCGCTGTCCACCTTCTGCTCCATCTCCATTCAGGACATCATCCGAAGCACGGGTGAGCCCCGCGAGGTTCGCTTTGCACGTGCGTTGGATGCAGAGGGCGAGGTCGTTCCCGGCGCGCACGGCTTCCACGTGCGACTCGGCCACGACGGCCGTCGCTACGAGCTGATCTCGTACGCCATGCGCTTGCGCGGACAGGATTATTATATGATCACCTTCCATGACGTTTCCGACTATCTGGAGCTGCGTGAGAAGATGGAGCGCGAAAGCCCCATCGTGGGCTATATCGTGCTGGACAATCTTCAGGAGCTGGCACAGTACGTTCGCGTCAGCCACCGCTCGGCCGCCAACGAGATTGAAAACATTCTCAAGCAGTGGGCCAGCGAGATGGGCGGACTTTTGCGCGAATACGACCGCGACAAATTCCTGCTTGTTTGCTCGGCAGAGGCGCTGCAGCATTGCGTTGAGGACAACTTCAGTATCCTCAACCGCGTCCGTCAGGTCAAGCTGGGCGACAATAGCTTCCCCGTGACCATTTCGATGGGCATTTCCACGATTGGCGGCTCCTTCAAGGAGCGTGAGGCGGCGGCCAGCGCGGCGCTCGATATCGCCCTTCAGCGTGGCGGCGACCAGGTCGCCATCAAAAAAGCGGACGGCGTTACCTTCTTCGGCGGTCGTGTCAAGACCATCCAGAGCAACACCTCCATCATTTCCCGCGTCAATTCCAACCAGCTCTGCTCGCTCATCGCACAGGCCGGCAACGTCATTATCATGGGCCACCGCAATCCCGACTTTGACGCCATCGGCGCTTGCGTCGGTGCGGCAAGACTGGCACTTTGTGCCGTCGGCAAGAGCAAGACGGACGTTCACGTGGTCATGAACCGCGAGTGTGAGGACTTCCGCATTTGCGCCGAGCATCTGGGCAATCAGGCAATTTACGACGATCTGTTCGTCGATGCCCACAACGCCCTTGACCTGGTGCGCTCCGACTCCCTGCTTATCATCGTCGATGTCAACAACGTCGGCATCGTCGAAGCCCCCGACGTCGTCAAGAACGTCGCCAACATCGCCATCATCGACCACCACCGTCAGTTTGAGGTGTTCGATTTTGCTCCCGTGCTCAGTTACATCCATCCCACCGCCTCCTCTACCAGCGAGCTGATTGCCGAGATGATCGAGCAGAGCCCCTACGCGGACGAGCTTCGCAAGGAGGAAGCGACGTTGCTTCTCGCCGGCATTATGCTCGACACGAAGAATTTTACCCATTCAACGGGTGCGCAGACCTTCTCGGCCGTTCACTATCTGTACGAAAAGGGTGCACACACCAACGTGACCCGTTTGTTCTTCTACGAGACGCTGGATGAGATGATCACCGCCAGTGATTTCGGCTCGCGCACCCGCATTTATCGCGGTCGCGTGGCCATCACCTGGCTCAACACCGATAACTCGCGTGCCGAGAAGATCAACGAGCGCGTGGCGGCGGCCAAGGCGGCAGACCGTCTTCTGACGGTACGCGGTATCGACGCTTCCTTTGCGCTGGTCAGCATTGGCGACAGCGTCAGTATTTCGGCACGCTCGGGCGACGCCATCAACGTTCAGATCATCATGGAAAAGCTGGGCGGCGGCGGTCACTTCGACATGGCCGGCGCGCAGATCAAGGACACGACGCTGGCGTATGCGTGTGAACTGCTCAAGGGTGCGATTGACGATTATCTGGATCATGAAGAGGCGGAGAGGAAGTAAATTTAGATATTCTGAAAATTTCACATCTTCTCCTACAGCCTCACACAGCGCGGCAGGCCGCGCGCGTTCGGTAAAATCAGATTGCCTATTCTTTGGCTTGTCGCAAAGAATAGGCAAAGATATGGTGGGCTTTAGTAACAAAGATACTTCCAAAGTTCAGTTTGCCCACCTCGAAGAATTTTGCAAGCAAAATTCTTCCCATAGAAAATTTAATTTTATTTTGGGCCTAATGCCCTTAAGAAACCCGCAAAATCTTTTACTTTCCATATCTGCCGCTCGTGGTGGCTATATGGCGAGAGATTCTTTCCGTAGGGCGGGAGCCTTGCGGTCGCGCTTCTGCGCGATGCTCGCGTTCAGCGAGCAAGCAATGCTCGTGTGTCTCGGCGCAAGCCGAGATGTGAAGAGCGGCAATGCCAAGGGAGATCCAAGGGGGAACACCTTGGTTTCCTTCTTGGCTACTTCTTGGGAAACGCCAAGAAGTAGCAATAAAGAACCGGCACAGCTCAGCGCGTGACGCAGTCGCGCAGTATGAGCGTCCGTAGAAAAACGCATAAAATCATAAGGAGTATATATATCACCATGAAAGTTATTTTATTGCAAGACGTTAAATCACAAGGCAAAAAGGATCAGATCATCAACGTGTCCGACGGCTACGCCAAAAATTTCCTCTTCCCCAAGGGACTGGCCAAGCCTGCCGATGCACAGAGTCTGAACGAAATCAAGAACAAAAAGGCCAGCGAGGAGCACAAGATCGCCGTTGAGCGCGCCGAGGCAAAGGCAACCGCTGAAAAGCTTGAGGGCATTATGGTCAAGATCCCCGCATCGTCGGGTGGCGACGGCCGCCTGTACGGCTCCATCACCTCCAAGGACATCGTCGAGGCGCTCGCCGCGCAGGCAGGCATCACCATCGACAAGAGAAAGATCCTGTCCGACGAGCCCATCCGCGCTTACGGCGGCTACACCCGCGAGGTCAAGCTGTTCCAGGATATCGTCGGTAAGATCCACATCACCGTCTGCGAGAAAAAATAAAAACAACCAAGGAGCTTATTTGAGCCATGGATGAAAATAACATCTTAGACCGCAAGCTACCCTTCTCCCTCATTGCCGAGCAGTCGCTGCTGGGCTCTATCCTCATCGATCCCGAATGCCTCAACGAGCTGGCTGATCAGGTTGCCGCGGACGATTTTTATCTCTCCGAGCACAAGCAGATCTTTCTTGCCATGCGCGAGCTGTACATGGCCGACCACTCCATCGACGTCGTCACGCTGATCGACGCGCTGGTGCGTGCAGGCGTGTACGACAAGTCGGGCGGCGAGCAGTACATCCGCACCATCGCCGAGGTCGTTCCGGGCGCGCAGAACGCCAAGGACTACGCCAAGATCGTGCGTGAAAAGAGCCAGCTGCGCCGTCTGATCGACGTTTGCGGTGAGATCACGGACATTGCCTACTCCGAACAGCAGGATGCCGAGCATACCATCGAATACGCCGAGGCCAAGGTCTTTGAGCTGGCGCAAGGCCGCGACACCAAAAATTTCCGTCACATCCGTGACGTACTGGTGGACGTCTACGCTCACCTGCATCTGTTGGCTACTGACAAATCAGCAGCGCAAGGTACCCCCACCGGCTTTTCCGGCCTTGACAAAACGCTGGTCGGTATGGGCAAAAGCGACGTTATCATCGTCGGTGCTCGCCCCGGCATGGGTAAGACCTCGTTTGCGCTGAACATTGCTACCAACGTCGCTCAATCCACCAAGAAAAAGGTCTGCATCTTCTCGCTGGAAATGTCGGCCGAGCAGCTCGTCAACCGCATCGTCTCAAGTGAGGCCATGGTGGATAGCTATGCCCTCCGCTCCGGCGAACTCAAGCCCGAGGAATGGGAGCACATCGCCCAGGCCAGCGCACGTCTTTCCGGCTGTGACATCCTCATCGACGACACCCCCGGCATCACTGTCACCGGCATGAAGGGCAAGTTACGCCGTGTGGATAATCTCGGCTTGGTCGTCATCGACTATCTGGGTCTTATGTCCTCGGACAAAAAGATCGAAAACCGTGCCAACGAGGTTGGCGATATTTCAAGAAACATCAAAATCATGGCCAAGGAGCTTGGCGTGCCCATCATCTGCTGTGCTCAGCTCAACCGTGGCTCGGCCGACCGCTCGGATAAGCGTCCGACGCTGACCGACCTCCGTGATTCGGGCTCCATCGAGCAGGACGCGGACTGCGTTATTTTCCTTTACCGCGATGAATACTATAAAAACGACGCTACCAACGAGGCCGAGGGCAACATTGCCGAGGTCATCGTAGCCAAAAACCGTCACGGCTCGACCGGCACCGTCAAGGTTGGCTGGATCGGCCGCTACACCAAGTTCCGCTCCATCGCCGAGTCGGGCTCGGTTCCTGAGGCTCAGTCGTGACTATGACGTCTCTTTCCCGCGTGCACGCAGCCTATCGCTCGCCCGCGGCGCTTTGCGCCCTCCGTACTGACACGCCTTTGTTGCTTGGTCTGTCGGGCGGCGCGGATTCACGATTACTTTTGCATCTTTTGGCCAAAGAATGTAAGGAGAGCGGCGCGCCGTTGCATCTGGCGCACGTTCATCACGGCATCCGTGGAGCGGAGGCTGATCGCGACGAGCAATTCTGCCGCGCGCTGGCCGACGAATACGGCTTGCCGATCTTCGTTCTTCACGCCGACGTGCCCTCGCTGGCAAGGGAGCGCGGCGAGTCGATCGAAACGGTCGCTCGCGCCGTCCGCTACGGCTTTTTTGCCGACGTGATGGCCAAAAACCATATTTCCCTGCTCGTCACGGCACATCATGCCGACGACAATCTGGAAACGGTGCTCTTGCATCTGGCGCGCGGCTGTGGTCTTGCAGGACTTGGCGGCATTTCACCCGCCCGTGCGTTTGAGCGCCTCGAGGGTGCCATGATCGTCCGTCCTCTGCTTGCTTGCAGTAAGGCAGATATCCTGAAGGCCTGCGACGAGCTTGGCCTTGCCTACGTGACCGACAGCACCAACGCCGACACCGCCTACGCCCGCAATCTGGTGCGCGCGCAGGTGTTGCCCGCGCTGTCCAAGATTGCCGATCACCCCGAGCAGCAGGTCCTTCGCACCTGCCAGACCATGCGCGAGGACGAGGCTTTCCTTTGCGAGCTGGCGAAGGAGTTTTTGTCCCGCGAGCTGCGCGACGGTGCCATCAGACGAAGCGCCTTGTCAAACACACACGTAGCCGTGGCCAAGCGAGCCTTGCGGCTGTGGGTGCATTCGCTGTGCGGACACCTGCCCGAGGCTTGTCACATCGACGCGCTGATGGCGCTGTGCCAAACAGACGCAACGGCCAAGCAAGTGCATCTTCCTTCATCCATCATCGCCACGGCCGAACGCGACGTTTTGCGCCTCGTCAAGGGCGAGGACGGACGCAGCGCGCCCCCCTGCGCTTCGTTTGACTTTCCCTTTTCGCTCACGTCCGTCGACGACACGTCGCATGGTTTTGGCGTTCGGGTGAGCTTTTCTTCCCCCGATGAACACCAAATCATCACGAAAAACGATAAAAATGTTTACAAACCATTCATACGCGATACCCTAATGTTTGATACAATAGTAGAGTGTTCCGCATGGCTCGAAGGACGCGCCCTGCATTGGCGTAGCCGCGACGCGGGTGACACGCTGCTTTTGCGCGGGATCAATCGCAAGCTGCGCAAGCTGCAAAACGAGCTGGGCATCCCTGCCGCGCTCCGCGACCGCTTGCCACTGCTTTGCGACGGTGATACCGTGATATGGGCACCCTTTTGCGGTGCACGCGACGGCGCGTTTGCTCCCGTCACATCAAGCACCCGCCATGCGCTTTGCTTAACCATTGAAATTTTGCCCCAAGCGACAGACCACACCAAGGAGGACTTTGACAATGATCAATCCCATTCATGACATCGACCACGTTCTTATCAACGAACAGCAGCTTGACGAGATCGTTACCCGTCTGGCCGACCGGATCAACCACGACTACGCCCCCTCGCCCAATGCCATCCGCCCGTGCAAGCTGATCGTCGTAGCGGTTATGAAGGGCTCCGTCTTTTTCTACACCGACCTGATCAAGAAGCTCAATATCCCGATCGAGCTTGACTTTGTCAAGGTTTCTTCCTACTATGCAGGCACCCGCTCGTCGGGTCAGCTTAAGATCCATCTCGATCTCAAGCGCGACGACTATGAAAACATCGACATCCTTTTGGTCGAGGATATCGTGGACAGCGGTCGTACGCTTGCCTGCCTGACCGAAAATCTGCGCGGCCGCGGCGCTCACAGCGTTCGCACCGTCACCATGCTTGACAAGCCCAGCCGTCGCGAAGTCGACTACAAGGCTGATTACATAGGCGCGGAGATCCCCGATGAATTCGTCGTAGGCTACGGTCTGGACTTTGACGAAAAATATCGCGATCTCCCCTATATCGGTGTCCTCAAGAGTGAGGTATACACCAAATAAATCCCGACGATCGGAGGAATGTAATGAAACGTAAAGACATAAAAGTAGTGCTGATCTACGCCGTGCTGGTGGCTGTGATCGTGTTCTTCTTGGCGTATATGTTCAAGAACAGCGCGGCCGAACCGCCGACCTACGATAAGGTGATTCAGTACTTTACCAACGAAGAGGTGACGGAATTCGTTCTGTCAGACAACAATATTCTGACCATGACGCTCAAGGACGGAACCAAGGTGTCCTACGAGGTCGTGAGTCTGTCGCTGTTCCACGCTGACCTGGGTGAGCTCATCACACAGCAGATGGCGGCGGGGACGCTCAAGGGCGAATACGAGCCCCCCAGCAACTCGTCCATCTGGTTGAGCATTCTGCCCTCGCTGATCCTGACGCTGCTGCTCGTCGGTGCGATCATCTACTATTTCGTCAGCATGAGCAAGAACGGTGGTGCGGGCAAGGCCAGCAGCTTTGGCAGAGCCAGAGTCAAGACGCCCAGCCCAGACGACAAAAACCGTGTATTGTTCCGTGACGTTGCAGGCGCGGATGAAGAAAAGGAAGAGCTGCAGGAGGTGGTGGAATTCCTCAAGAATCCCGCCAAGTTCAGCACGCTCGGTGCCAAGATCCCCCACGGCGTATTGCTCGTGGGCCCTCCCGGTACGGGTAAGACGCTGCTGGCCAAGGCCGTTGCAGGCGAGGCGGGCGTTCCCTTCTTCTCCATCTCGGGCTCGGACTTCGTCGAAATGTACGTCGGTGTCGGTGCGTCCCGTGTGCGCGACCTGTTTGAAACGGCACGCAAGGCGCCCGCTTCCATCATCTTCATCGACGAGATCGACGCCGTCGGTCGTCACCGCGGTGCCGGTCTTGGCGGCGGTCACGACGAGCGTGAGCAGACGCTCAACCAGCTGCTGGTTGAAATGGACGGCTTCGGCGCGCACGACGGCATCATCGTCATCGCGGCAACCAACCGCCCCGACATTCTCGACCCTGCGCTGTTGCGTCCCGGTCGCTTTGACCGTCAGATCACGGTCAACTACCCCGACATCAAGGGCCGCGAGGAGATCTTGAAGGTTCACGCAAGAAACAAGCCCTTGCAGGACGACGTGGACCTGGCCAAGATCGCGCAGACGACCTCGGGCTTTACGGGCGCGGATCTTGCCAATTTGCTCAATGAGGCGGCGTTGCTGGCTGCCAGACGCGGCAAGTCTTTGATCGGTGCCGAGGACATGGAGGACGCCTTCCTCAAGGTCATTATGGGCCCCCAGAAGAAGTCCCGCGTGATGAAAGAGTCCGAAAAGCGCAACACCGCTTACCACGAGGCCGGTCACGCACTGCTCTCTTACTACAACAAGCACGGCGATCCCGTGCACACCATTTCGATCATTCCCGCAGGCCGCGCGCTTGGCGTTACCATCAGCGTGCCTGCTGAGGATAAATTCAGCGTTTACAAGCAGGAGCTGCAGGAGCGCATCTCCATGCTGCTGGCAGGCCGCGTAGCCGAGGAGCTGACCTTTGGCGACTATTCGGGCGGCGCGTCCAACGACATCGAGCGCGCAACCGAGCTTGCTCGCAAGATGGTCACCCAGCTGGGTATGAGCGAGGCAATCGGTCCCATCCGCTACGGCTCGGGACACGGCGGCGACGTATTCCTGGGTCGTGATTTCTCCTCGACGCAGGACTACTCCGACGAAACGGCCGCGCTGATCGACAAGGAGATCAAGCGCATCATCGACGAGGCGTACGCACACGCCAAGTCGGTTTTGACCGAGCACGCCGACAAGCTCAAGTTCGTGGCAGAATTCCTGCTGACGCATGAGATCATGGACGGTGATCAGTTCAAGGCGGCGATGGAGAGCGACGAGCCCACCGTTGAACAGCTGGAGGAGATTGCCGCAGAAAAGGCAAGACGCACCCGCGAGGCCAACGAGGAACGTGCTCGCCGCAACCGCGAGGAGGCGGAGAGAAAGAAGGCCGAGCAAGAGGCGGCAGAGGCGATGGCAATGAATTCCGGTTTTGCACAGCCAAACGACACGCCCTTTGACGAGCAACCGCCGAAAGACGAATAAAACAGTTGAACCCACACCGAAAACCTCGGTGTGGGTTCTTTATGATATGTTTGAAATTTTAAGCAAAAACGATTTTGCTTTCCCCGCCTGCCGCGCGTGATGGCAAAGCGGCGAGAGAAGCATTGGGTCAAAGATGTCTTTCTCCAATTCCTCTTTGTAGCGCGGCACGGAAAGGGGGATCCAAGGGGGAAGCCTTGGCGCGCAACTTGTTGCGCTGGGTGAGGCTGTAGGAGCAGTTGCCGAAAAACAAAGCTAAACTCCCTCCTGCTCCCCGTCAAAACATCATGCTATCCACGTATTTTTCCATAAACACCGCGCTGGCCGACAGCTCGATCGTCTGTGCGCGGCGCGCAATCTCCTCGGCTGAACGGAGCTCGGCCTTCGACAACAGCATCAGCGACGCGCCCTGCCCCGCGGCGTTGCCCAGCACCTTGATCTTGTCGATCAGCTCGCGCGGGATCATGCCGATCGCCGCGCAGGTGTCGGGGTGCAGATACGAGCCAAAGCCGCCCGCCAGATAGACGGCATCCAGCTGCTCGTAGGCGATTCCTGCTTCGTGCAGCAGCGTGTCAATGCCCGCGCGAATGGCCGCCTTGGCCAGTTGAACCTGACGGATATCCGCGCGCGTCAGCGAAAGCCCACTCTCACCCAGCGGCGCGTCGTCCTCCATAAAGCCGCTGTCCTCGAGAATACCCATCTCCAACAGCGCCGCGACCGCGTCGATCAGCCCCGTGCCGCAAAGACCCGTGGCAGGCTGATCGTCGATCGTTTCACAGTTCATTTTGCCATCCTGAACGCTCACGCGGCAGATCGCACCGGGAACAGCCAGCGAGCCGCAGGAAATACCCGCGCCCTCAAAGGCAGGACCTGCCGCCGTCGAACAGCAAAGCAGCCGGCCGTCGTGCCACAGCGCCATCTCGCCGTTGGTTCCAACGTCGAGCAACAGCGCCGTCTGATCGGGATGTTGGCACATACCGCTGTCCAGGATCGCGGCCGTCATGTCTGCGCCCACGTAGGCGGAGATACAGGGCGGATAGTAGCGACCGTCCTCCCACTCGCCAAAGGCGCGCTTGACGATAAAGGGCGCCGCCGCCAAGGGAGACGGATCGGTATTCGTCAGCAGGTGCAGCATAGCGGTATTGCCCACCACGACCGTCGTTTTGGGCAGATCCACGCCTGCCTCGGCGCTCAGGTCCTTGGCAAGTGCTGACAAGCAGTCTTGCATCTCGCCGCTCAACTGTTCGCCGCCGCCCGTCAGGGCATATCCGATGCGCGAGATAACGTCCGCGCCGTGCGCCTTCTGGGGGTTTTCCACGCAACGCTCGGCAATTCTGTTGCCGTTTTTCAGATCGTACAGATAGGCGGCGACCGTCGTCGTGCCGATATCGACCGCCATGCCGATACCGTTCCCCATTTGGGGCGGATCAAGCAAAAAATCCCTTGAAAAACCTGCCAAAAGCCCTTGCAAGGACGGCTTTGTTGTGCTATAATTAAGCGTAACGTCACCGATCGCATCGGAAAGGCAGGACAGACGAAGCTCGCCGTCCGTGCGATGCCCTGCGCTCGCCAGCGCCTGGCGCTCGGTTTCGCTCATGGGCGAAAGCTCTCCCGTCACACGAACGGTGCATTTACCGCACGTTCCGTGACCGCCGCAGGGGTGGGGTTGTGTCAGTCCCGCGTCGGCAAGCGCCTGCGCCAGGCGCACGGGAGTTGTATAGTCAAGGCGCGTTTCGCCGTTTTGATGCTGGATGGTAACAGTGATTTTCATGGGTACTCTCCCTTTCACTCAGGCTATCAAAAGTATAACAAATCCCACGCACAATTGCAAGTAAAATCAAAAAAATCATATACAAAAAACATTTATTCGGCAAAAGCCGACGCCCTCGGGCGGGAAAGGAAATGCATATGTCTATTTTGGAAGATATCAGCAGCCTTCTGCAGGAAGGTCGCGCAAAGCAGGTCGTAGCACTGGTTCGTCAGGCACTGGACGAGGGTATCGATCCCAAGGCGATCATGAACGACGGTCTGCTTGCAGGTATGGCTGTCATTGGTGAACAGTTCAAGGCGGGCGAGGTTTACGTTCCCGAGGTGCTCATCGCGGCACGCGCCATGAATCAGGGTATGGCCGAGCTCAAGGAAGCTCTGCTCCGCGATGGCGTCGAGGCCAACGGCGTTGCCGTCGTCGGTACGGTCAAGGGAGATTTGCACGACATCGGTAAGAACCTGGTTAAGATGATGCTGGAGAGCAAGGGCCTGACGGTTCACGATCTGGGCGTTGACGTATCCGCTGAGACCTTCGTCAATGCGGCAGAGGAGCTGAACGCTGACGTCATCTGCTGCTCCGCTCTGTTGACTACCACCATGGGTGAGATGAAGAACGTCGTGGACGAGGTCAAAGCTCGCGGCCTGAACATTAAGGTCATGGTCGGCGGTGCACCCGTCTCCAAGGCATTCTGCGACAGCATCGGTGCTGACTGCTACACCGACGACGCTGCATCCGCCGCTGACGCCGCGCTGGCATTCTGCCTGGAAAAGAGAAAGGCGTAAAAAAATGAACATCACCCCGATGACCGTTTCGGTCTGTCGGGGTGATTATTTTTTCCATTTCAAAAAAAGAACTTCAGCGACTTATGTTTTCTTTGAGGATTTTCTTGATTTCATATAAGTCTGTATCTAAAAATTGATCAGATATCGTGATATACTCATATCCCATTTTTTTATTTGCGCGCATCAGCAATCGTTTGAGCCAATTTTGATTGTTTAAAAATTGATCGGCATCATTTAGCCTTATGCACAAAAACTCACCCTTGACATATACCTCCTCAATTTCGGCATATTGGATTTTTCCGCCGCATGTATAGGACGATCTGTCAACGAAGTGATCTTCTTTGAATTCTATCAGTTTATCTCTATAAAAAACAACAAATTTAACGATGTTCGCTATACCAAATCCTAAGAAAACAAATGAAAAAGCCATCAATGATTTTATCAGATAATACATCACATCGTTGTTAAAAAGCGGAACGTCCACGTATTGGCGGAAGTTGCAAACGGCAAAAAAGAAGCATATCGCCAGCATTATAACACCAAAAAAAATAATCACAATGGCCTTCTTTACGTTACATTTGATGTTTTGGATCATGATCTTTCCTTTCTTGAAAGCCACACAAACTTATGACGTTCCTTTTTGAGGCTTCCGGGCAGAGAAACTTTCCTTGGTCTCATTATAACATAAGTGATCAGAAAAAGCAATCCTTCGCCAAATACTTGCGCCTGCAATTTCTTCGTTAAAAACATAGAAAAAAGCGACGTGCGGATTTTTTGTTCAAAAAAACTGCGCATATTTCACCCGCGAATCGCGCATACTCTCCTTGACGGAGTGTTTTGCGTGAGCAAGACGCGCCGTTTCAAGCAAGACCCAAAGAAAGGAATATGGTCACAATCATGATTTTGGATCGTATTGCGCTGATCCTTACCATTATCGGCGCGCTCAACTGGGGCAGCATCGGCCTTTTCCAGTTTGATATCGTCGCTTGGATCTGCGGTGGGCAGAGCGCCCTCATCAGCCGTATCATTTACACCGTCGTCGCCCTGGCGGGCGTTTGGTGCATCTCGCTTCTCTTCCGCGAGAGAGATCAATACGGCGAGCTGGCAGAATAAGCGGATCGGCATAAAAAAGCGAAACGCCAATGGAGCGATTAACGTTTCATGGGCGTTTCTCTTTTTATTTCAATTTCGGCAGTTGATCGGCCAGGTTGATCAGCTCAAGATCGCGCTTGAGGGCGTAGGTGCAGGTGTAAAACGAGCCGCCGCGGTTTTCCGTGCAGTAGGCGAGACAAATATCGCTTCCGTCCACCAACTGGCGGTCGCGGTCGAGCATGCAGGTGGAGGTGTACCACTCCGAGGCATAGCTGATCTCGTCTGCACGAGCAAGGATATATTCGTAGGCACGGCGACCGACCTCGTCCCAGCCCTTGGCCTGATCACGGCAGGGCAAGCACAGCCTCAGCTTGATATGAGGCATCTCCTCCTTGAGTTCAAGGATCTTGAGCGTCGCCACCATATCGTAGCCCACGGCACCGCCTGCGCGAAATTCGACTGCACCGCGTTCGATCAGCGCGCGCATCTGCTTTTCCAAGAGGGCGGGAAGCAGGATCGCGTGCTCCGTGGGTATGCGTCGGTGCCCCGTCAGGCAGACGATCAACGGCTGTTTCTCTTGCATACGCGCCCCTCCTTTCAAAATCTACAATCAGTATAGCACAAAATTGCAGCAATGTCAATGCACGATCCGCGCTTCGACAAATTGTGCGCACTCGTTGCGCTACAATGAAGGCAAATATGGGGGACAAGCGTCCTTTTTCGGGAGGTAACACATATGCAAACCCAACAAGACAAACGGCCTACCTTGGGCGATACCCTGCGGCGTTATTTGCTATCTCGTCAGCCTGACTCATCGCAGATCGATCTACAATCGGGTCTGCTGGGCACTTTGCTCGCGGCGGGAGCCTATATATTAAGCCGCGCGCCTCTTTTATTTTCGGTCAACCCACTGCCGCTGGCGCTTTTATGCGCGGCAGACGGAAAGATCGGATACTTGCTCGTCGGTATCCTGCTCGGACTGTGGCATTCGGAGTTAAGCCATGTCTGGTGGTATATCATCAGCGCAGGTGTGATCCTGCTTCTGCGCGTCGTTGCAAGGCTGTATCTCTCACCCCCCCGACCGACCGATGCGCACACGCCGCAAGAGCTACGGCAGTTATACTTTCGTCACCGCCTGTCGCAGCTCAAACGCCTGTGCTATCAAGGCGGTTCCGCTTCATCACGGCAAGAGGAAGAGCCCGCCAACACCCCTTTGCCGCCGCTGTTCGACGAGTCCGTGTCTCTGCGCGTCCTCGCCTCTCTTGGTGGCGCGCTTGTCTTTGGTTTTGGCATTTGTGCCTCGGGCGGCTTTGCCTTTTACGATCTGTACGGCGCCCTCTTTTGCTTGCTTCTGACGCCCGCTGCAACCGCGCTGTTTGCCGTTTCGCTCTCCGCCAAGCCGTTTACCCCTCCTGTTTCACATGCGCCCTTATGGCGTTTGGCGGGCCTTGTGGCGCTACTGGCGGCCATTAACTTTTGTGGGCGGGAGCTGACGCTTCTTGCCCTTTCGCCTGTGGTCGCCTTCAGCGTGATCGTCAGCTTGATTTCCGTGCGGCGGCACGGGCTGGGCGCAGGACTGCTGATGGCGCTTGTCTGTGGCATCACGTACGACGCCCTCATCATTCCCATGTACGTATGCCTTGTTTCGCTGTACGCCTTTCTCAGCCCTGTCGTTGGGCGATTTGCCCTGCTCCCGGCCACGCTTGGTGCGCTGATTTATTTGTTGCTTTGCGGGGACGATACTGCCCTGCTTGCCCTTGCGCCCTCGTTGGCGGTCGGAGTTCTTCTGGATACGGTCATCGTTCGGTTACACGGCTGTTGGGCGCACCTTCAGCAATCCGGCATCTCCGACCGTGAGCACCCACGGCAGGATCCCATCAAGCAACGGCTGATGCTTGAACAGGCTCATCACGATCGACTACTGGAGCGCATCTCCAGCATATCGGGCGCGTTCAGCCATCTTTCCGAGGTGTTTCGCCAGCTCGCGGATCAACCCACACACCGAAAGGCGAGCGAACTGCGTCAGCTATGCGAGCAGTCGATGGATGGCGTTTGCTCAGACTGCCAAAACCAGTCTGCCTGTTACGACCGCGACAGCTTATCCGTTTTAAATACCCTTCACGCCATGACACGCGCTTTACAAAGCCACGGTCAAATCTCGCAAGGTTGCTTGGACGAAGGCCTACGAGAACGTTGCCCTCACAAGCAAACGATCATAACCGACGTCAATTTGCGCGTCAGCCGCATGAATTATGAGGCCTTGCACAGCGCACAGGGCGAGCAATTCGCCTTTTGCTGTGATGAAATCGCGCACCTGCTACGTGATCTCGCGCACACCGACGAGAGAGGAGAGGATGAAGTAAATCTCTCGCTCGGCGAGGCGGTCGCAACGTATTTTGACAAACGTGAGATCGCCGTTCGCCAGGTAATCGTCAGTGGGCTGAACAAAAAAACGGTCCGCATTCTTGGGATCACCCCCGCAGGCTTGACCATTCCCCAAGCGCAATTGCAAGACGAGCTTACCAAGATTTTCCACGTGCCCTTATCTAAACTGCATTACGACGGCGCAGACGACGGAACTCTGTCATTATCAACGCTACCGCGATGGCGAGTAGACTACACGCATCGAACACTTGCGGCCGAACAAAAAAAGAACGCAGAAAAAAAGCGTCCCGCTTGCGGGGACACCGTTCGTGTATTCGAAGTAAAAGACGGCGTCTTTTGCGCACTTTTGTGCGACGGCATGGGACACGGAGCGCAAGCCGCGAGCATTTCCGGCATTTGCGGCGTGTTTTTAGAGCGTGTTCTTCGCGCGGGCATCGGTGTTGAAACCGCCTTGCGTATGCTCAACCACTATCTTTTAAGCCGAACGCAGGGCCCCGAGGATGAAATTTCTTCGTCGGTCGATCTGTTTATGCTCAACCTCTATACCGGGCAGGGACAATTTATCAAGAGCGGCGCGGCGGCGAGTCTGATTCTGCGCGATGATCGGCTATTCCGCCTCTCCTCCCATACGCTTCCCATCGGAATTTTGCACGCTGTTGACACGCAAATTCTGCCGTTTGAAGCACAGGCAGGCGACCATATTTTATTGATAAGCGACGGCATTTGTGACAGCGAAGGCGAGGAAAAGGACGCAAGCTGGCTGGCTGAATCCTTACAAAATAATCGCTTTGAGCAAGACGGCGCACTGCTGGATCACTTATTTGCGCAGGCAAGAGCCCACGGCTCTCTTGACGACATGTCCGTAATTTCCATTCGCGTCAGTTGTGAATCTGTGGACGAATGAACAAAAGACACCCCGCGAGCCGAAGCTCGCGGGGTGCTTTTAGGTTTTACAGAACCGAAGTTCTGTGAAGTTGTACGATATTAGTACAGGTTTTTAACACCGATAAATTCATGCTTATCGTTGTATACCTTGTACTGGGTATTAACGTTGATGATCTTATCGAAGTTGTAAACGCACTCGCCTACGAAGTTGTAGTTGTCGCCTGTGCCAACAGCGTCAAAGGGAACTACAAGATCATGGATCGTGCCAACCAGGTACTCGCGGGACTCAGTGGACTTCAGCTCGCTCTTAGCAGCAGCAAAGCTCTTGCTGAACAGGTGGACAAGGTGAACTTCCTGATCCTTGCCTGCGATGATGCCCAGAACGCCCTTGTACTGATCGATGTAGTCATCGATTTCGATCTTGCCCATATCCTCCTGGAGCTTGGTAACCGTAATAATGGTATCGAAACCATTACGAGCACCAACCAGGTTGTTCATAACTTCATAGGTGTTGCCCTTAGCCATCATGTAGTCCAGATAAGCGTGAGCAATGTTGTCGGTAGCAGTATCCAGGTAGGTCTGGAAGTTATCCTTAATAGCCATGTTCTCAAGAGTGAGCTTATAGCCGTTGATGATAACGTCAACTTCATTCATCATGTTGGTAGCGGTCATGGGAACAGCGTTTACACCATCGATCTTGTCGAGAGGATTAACAACCTTGCCAGCCAGCTCGTCTTTCAGAGCAGCGTTAACCAGCTTATCAACATCGGGGAACAGCTTGTTCTTCGGACCGTCAGCAGCAGTAGCAGCAGTTACGGAGTAACCGGTCAGGTAGTGCTCCATAGCCTCGATCAGCTTTACGTCAACGGTACCGGCCTTGTAAGTAGCAACGTCATTGGTAAAGCCGTCATACAGAGCAGCCATCTTAGTAGCGTGAGCGTATACTTCGTTGATCTTAGCAGCCTTGTAGTCCTCGAACAGGAATCTGTTGTAAACCTCATCCAGGTTAGCAATTTCTTCGTTCAGCAGGTCTTCAAAGATACCGGCGATATCGTTCTGATACTTATCCTTATCAACGTTGTCCTTGGTGGTTGCGAACAGCTTCAGATAAACGTTCTGAGCAGCAGCAGTCAAGTGCATGCGTACGCGCTCGCTATTTGCACGGATGGTAGCTGCGGGAGCTGCGGTGATATCAGTAGTAGCATCGGACTTAGCAGTGCCGTTCAGCAGACCATAGTAGTTAACCAGAGCGGACTTCTCGAAGTCCTTGGTAACGTGGATAGCAGCCTGATCAACAGTATCACCAAAGCTGTACCAGCCCTTGAAGGTGCCGTCGTTGTTCAGGAAGCCGCCCAGGAAGCCTTCGGTCAGGTAATCACCGTACTTGTAGGTGGTTACCCAGCTAGCGTCCAGAGCCAGGGTGGTGTCATTGGTACCGGGAAGAGCAGGAGCCGCCAGGTAGTAGTCAATAACGGAGATGTAATCGTACAGGATGGTCTGATACATGTTCAGAGCATAGCTCTTGAACAGATCAAAGGTCAAGCCCCATGCCTTGTCGTACATATCGAAGTACAGCTGGTAACGCTCGATCTCGGTCTTGACAGCACTGTCGTGCTTGCGAGCGGTATGATCTGCATCTACGCAGGTGTTGCGAGCCATAGCTGCGTTCATTGCGGTAGCAACGTCGGTCAGCAGGTAATACAGGGGCTTGATGTCGTCCTTAACAGGAGTGCACATAGCAACAGTCAGAGCTGCCAGGTAGTCTTCGGGGTTAATGGTAGTCATTTCCTTCAGAGCAGTAGACTTACCGGTAGCTGCATCGGTAACGCGGCCATATTCCTTAACGGTATAGGTCAGGAAGTCTTCCATTGCTTCGTTAGCAGCATTAACGAGAGCCTGAGCTTCCTTGATCTGAGTGACCAGAGCTCTGTAAGTGCCCTCTGCGTTCTTGTAAGTAGCGGAAACGGTCAGGTTAGCCTGGCTACCATAGTGACCATTAATCTTAGCAGTGGTGATTGCACCAGCAGTCCACTTGTACAGCTCGATATCCTGAGGCAGGTAGATCAGGCCGTTATCATCGGTGGTGTGCAGCTTCGTGCCGTTTGCCCACTCGTTACCGTCAGCATCCTCGGTCAGGATGGTGATGCCCTTCTTCTCCCAGTAGATGGGATTGTTCTTAGCATCAACCTCTTCGAAGTACTTGTCGGTAGCAGCGATCTTCTGAACGCCGTCCTTTTCGAAGATGTTATAGGTGTTCTGCTTACCGTAGTTAGCAGCGTAGATGGTGTTTGCGAATGCGTTGTCGTTCAGGTACTTAACGATCAGAGCATCGTAAGCCTTAACGAAATCGTTGATATCGCCCTTGTTAGCAATAGTTACGGTCTGAACAGTCAGCTTATCGGGGGTGGTAGCGGTATGAGTATGACCAACGGTCTCGGCGAAGAGAGATGCCTCAAACAGGTCAGCCAGCTCTTCCTTGAAGTTCTTAACTTCGTTAGCATCCTCGATTGCGTCCTTCAGAACCTGCAGCTCAGCCAGAGTAGCAACACGCAGGATGGTGTACTCAAGCTGCTTAGCATTCTTGTTGTAAGGAGTAACGTCGCCGGCTGCATCGAACAGAACGAGACCGAAAGGCTTCAGATAGTTGTTGATCTCAGCCTTTGCAGCGTCAGTGTATGCATCGCGCAGACCCTGGGCAGGATCGTCCTTGTAGATCTTGGACAGCAGAGCCTGGATGTTGTCAATGGTCGTGATAACGCCATCAACAACCTTTTTATCCTCTTCCTTACCGAAGGTAGCATCGTTCCACTCCTTCAGGGACATCTTGTCCTTGATCAGAGCAGTGATAACCTCAGCAGGCATATCCAGCATATCGGTGAAAGTGCTGTCGGTCATATCGGCAACAACATCCTCGGAGTAGAAAGCCTCCAGAATAGCCTTAACAACCTCTTCCAGCTTTTCAACGCGACCGTCAAGCTTCTTGAGCTCTTCTGCAGTAGCGTAGTCAAGCAGAGCGCCCTGGATCTCCTTGCCCATGTTCTGGGTATCCTCAGCCAGCTGAGTGATCATACCGAACAGGCCGTCCAGCTTGGTGCCGTAGTCGTTCTCGATCTGCTTAACGTGGTCAGAGATCTCGTCCATAGAGGTTTCGAGCGTCTGAACGCGAGTAGCAAGAAGATCGAACGTGGAAGTGCCAACATAATCAGCCAGAACAGTCTTAATGTACTCCTCGTGATCCGTTTCGATCCGATTCAGCTCCTCGGCCATTTCGTCAACAGATTTAGCCAGAGCATCGTAATCCTCAGCCTTAACGTAAGCCTGCAGCTCTGCGGTCAGGGCCTCCTTAATCTTGCCGTAGTGCTCGTGGTCGATGGTCATCAGCTGCATGGTGTGCTCCTGAACGGATCTAACCAGGTTAGCATAGTCATCATCATTCTTGACGTAGCCCTTCATAGCCTCAGCAGCATCAGCAGCAGCCTTGTCAGCAGCAGCGATCTTGTCTTCCAGAGCCTTCTTGATTGCATCGACTTCAGCGTCGGTAGCAACAGCCTTCAGGTCGTTCAGAGCCTTTTCGATGTTGCCCTTGTTTGCGTTGATGAGGTCAGTCAGGCTCTTTTCGAGAGCTGCCTGCTCTGCATCGGTAACGCAACCCTTCAGCGCCTCATCAAGAGCAGCCTTGGTTACGTAGCCCTTCAGATCCTCAAGGAGCTTGTCAAATTCTGTGGACTTAACGTATGCACCCAGAGCCTCGGTCGTTGCGTAAGGAGCGAGAGCAGCCTCGATCTTAGCGTCAACCTCTGCCTTGGTGGCACCGTCAAGCTTAGTCAGGTACTCTGCCAGAGCAGCCTTTACTGCGTCGGCAGCAGTCTTTGCTTCGTCAGCGGAAGCCTGAGCGTCGTCTGCCTTCTGGATCGCTTCGTCAGCCTTCTTACCGCAACCGGTCAGGCAGACAGAAAGAACCATGAGCATAGCCATAAGCATAGCAATGCCCTTGACAAAGTAGCTCTTTTTGTTGTTTGTAAGCATAATTTGCCTCCATAAAATAAGATTTGTGCTAACATTGTACACCATAACACTAAATATTTCATCGTTTTTCGATGAATGGGCAATATATCCGATGAATGGGATATATTTTTCGCATAATTTCCCCGTTTCAGGGCAAAGCATACGTATTCCATTCGCGAAAACTCATTCGCGATCTGCCACCTCGTCGACCTTTTTCGCCGGCAAGAGGTCAGAATCCTCCGTATCGACCGTCCCCGGAACTCGTTTCACCCCGGCGTACTCCTCAAATGCCGCTTTGACCTCAGCATATCGGTTTTTCGCCACGGCGACCGTGTCTCCGTTGATCATTCTGAACTGGTACCGCTCGATTCCGACCGTGTACCGAAGGTTCACAATGAAGCTGCGATGGGAGCGATAGAAATCCTTTGATGATAGTAAGCTGCCAGCTTCGACCAGCGTCCCCGAGCACAAAACGACACTGCGCTTGCAGTGAACGTCCAGTTCTGCCCCAAACACCTCGATATAGAGAATGTCATCGACGCAGATCATCCGCTCGCCACCGTCAATTCCTCTTAGCACAATCGAGGGCTTTTGGCGGTACTTGTCGGTCACATGGCGAAAAACGTCTCTCAATTTCTTTCTGTCCACGGGCTTGGTCAGGTATCCTACGGGGTAGGCTGTGTACGCTGCGAGTGCGCTGTCGGATTCGGACGAGCAAAAGACGATGTCAGTCGCTTCGTCGATCATCCGCAGGCGCCGTGCAAAGTCGATCCCGCTGATGCCGCCAAGTCGCGTTTCCAGAAACAAAAGTCGATATGTATTTTCGCTCAATGCTTTTTGCAAAGCTTTGAAGCTGCGGAAGATCTCAACCTCACATTCCATGGGAATTTCCATGGCAAGCGAGGTGAGCATTTTTGACAGCTCCGCCGCATGTGACTGCATATCATCGCAAATCGCTATCCTGAACATAGTTTCCTCTCAAAACACGATTTCATGGTGCTTGGAGTCATTATACCACACATGGCAGGCAATTGCAACATTTTTTACAAATTTTTTTATGGAAATGCCCTCCATTGCCATTCCTGCGTGCAAATCTTTTCATTTTATTATATATACAAGAACAAAAGGCAACGCCGTCGACCTCCATACGAGATCGGAGCATTGCCATTTGAGCAAAGCCGCCAGCACAAGGCTCGGCATTACGCGCGCCATTCTTCAACGACGGCTGCTTTTTTATCGGCTCGCCATTCTTCAACGACCGCCACCTTGGCATCGGCACGCCATTCCTCGACCACGGCGATCTTTATATCCGCGCGCCACTCCTCAACCAAAGCGATCTTAAAGTCCGCTCTCCATTCCTCAACGATAGCAACCTTCATTTTATCCTCTCCTTTTGCTACAGCAAATAGTCAGCGTTATTTTTGTATATCATTTTCGGATTTTGTCAACCGACATTGATGCCCTCCTGCAACGGCCATTCCCCCGAAGGCGGCGACGCCCGGGCAAACGTTATGCTTACCCAGGCGCCGCTGACATATACTATATAATAATGTAGGAATCAGCCGAGCATACGTGCCAGTGCGTCGAGCAGCTCGTCGCCGCCCTCGTCTGCCGTCTGCTTGTATTCCTCGATCTTCTCGAGCAGCAGTGCGCGATCATCCGCGTTCAGACGCTTGGAGAGGCCCAGTGCGTCGGGATTTTCAGCATACAGCTCGTTGATCGAATCGGGAAGAACGGTCGTCAGAAGCTCAGAGGACTGAACGGTTTCGATAAATTGCTCAACCGACATACCGAAACGCTCCTCGAAGGTCTTGCCGTTGCTGTTCTTTGCGCCGACAGCCAACTGCAGGATACGATAAAGCGCATCCGCTTCTCTCTGGTAAGCATCCTCGCTCCAGCTCTTGCGTGCCTCAACCAATCCGGCCAGCAGATCATCCAGAAGATGTGCCACACCTGCTACGCTCTCGGTGGGGAGGCCGGTCTTCTTGAGCATCTCGGGCGTGCACAGCGAACGAAGCAGTGCCGCAGAGGAATCGTTCATGGTAGAGATCAGGGTGTGGAAATCCTCGGGGGAAACCGATCCGCCGGAGCTGATATCTGCCTTAAGATGATCAATTACGTTCATCAGCGTGTTGACGTCCTTAGCCGTCTGTCCCAGATTATCCAATCCGCCGTTTTCCTTCATGGAGTTAGCGATGGTCGTAGCCTGGGAGGGGGTAATACCCATAGACTCACAAACCACTTCACTCTGCAAAGCACCGGTAACCAGCGTTTCAACCAGAGCCTTACCCGATTCAGTCGCAGAAACGGCACCCAAAGCATCGCCCAGCACGCCGATGGTCGTTTCAATATTCAAGCCTTCTCCGGAGGACATGTTGTTCATGACCTCAGCCGCTGCACTGAACAGCGCCTTGATCTCCTCTTCGCCAAAGTCCTCCAACGCTTCCTTGGTCGTCAGCGCAGTCAGATCCTCGGCCGTAACCAGCGAAGTGGGGATATTCTCTGCTTCATTCAGCCAGGAGAGCGACTCCTGCTGCTCCGAAGCCTTGGCGGTAACAGCTGCCAGCCAAGCCTGGAAGTCTTGCTTTTCGTCATCGTCATCCTCCGATACCGTAACGAAGGGAGCGGTGTTCTGCGAGCAAGGGATCAGAACGGGATAATGATTGGTGGAAGGCAACGCGATCGAGGGTCCCCCTGCCGACGAACCCGTATAGGGGGTTTCGATCAAAGAGCCTGCCAGTGCGGCAACCTCTTCGTCCGTCATCGAAATGGCGTACTTGTCGTTGAGCAGTTCAATTTCCTTGCAAAGCTGCTCGTGCGTCAGATTTGCGGTGGAAAGGGTTGCCAGCGTCGATGCGTACGCGTCGTAAATTTCTCTCTTATCCTTATGGAGGCCCAACTCCTGCGCCACGATGCTCACGCCGGCCGTCATCAACAGCGACTTGATCTCGGGCGAGCTTGCCGCCTCGGCCAGCTGCTCCAGAATCTCGTTGAGATCTCCGCCCTGCTGCAGCTTGTTCACAGCCAGCGCGGCGGTCAGCATGGGAGTCAATCCGCGAATATCCTCGACGATGGTGTCCTTGGTCGTGTCCACGAACAGCAAGAGCGCCGAATCCACAACGATGGCGGTCACGCCCTCGGTTTCCGGCTTTTCCACCGTCAGGAAGGGATCGCCAACCAGCCATGCGCGGGACAGACCCGAGATGGCCTCAGCGCCCAGAACGCGAAGCATGGTAGAGCTTTCAAACAACGCAGGCAGCTCCGTCTGAAGCATTGCCACGTCAGCCTCGTTGATCAGCGAAATATCATTGGTCGCCTTCTGCACCACGGGGAACGCCGAAACGACGAAGGGACAAACGGCATCGATCTCCTGCGTCAGCGAGAACTTCTCGCCGTCCAGCTTGGTCGTGGTCAAGGATCTGAACAGCGCCTTGCCACCGAGCGCGCGAGGCACGGACAGCGCAGGAGTGTTCACGATCTTATCGACGGCCGCCTTGTCGTCCTCGGTCAGTTCAACAATGGGAGCGCCATCCATCTTCAAATCCGAAATCACGGTCATGGCCTCGGGAACGATGCCGGTGAAGCCGATCAGCGGAACCAGATAAACGACAAGCAGAACGAAGCCGCAAACAACGCCGATAGCGGCGCCGATGGCCTTGTTTTTGAACAGCGCAACCTTAACGCCGCCCTTTTCAAGCGAGCGAACGACGATACCGACGATCGCGCCGATGATGACCCAAAGAACAAAATAGACGAGTACAAACACAAACGGTGCCGCCACCATCTGTGCCAGGCCTTCAATGGCCTGCTCTCCCGAGGGGAGATCAGCGATAATTTGCTTTAGAATGTCAAAGTCAAGCATGCCCAGCACCTTCGACGCAGCCACCTGGCAAATTACCTTTGCCAATAACAGCGCGATCGGAATGCAAAGCAGTGCGACTGCCAACTGCATACCGCTACGCAGCACGGGACGGAACAGATTTTTCAGCACGCACACGCCAATAATGATCAATGCGAGCGCCGACAACGCCACGGTAACGATCAGCACAACTGTAGTCAACATGATTTTTTACTCCTTGTTATAAATTATTGAGATTTTCCTGCTTTCATTCAGCAGGAACAATATCCCATCATATTTAGAATACTACTTTTTCAAGCATTTGTCAAGTCCTTTTATACCAAATTCGCCAATGCGCACCAATCTTTTTTTAAAAAGCTATTGACAAAGCAGGCCGCGCGTGCTATAATTTCAAAGCATATGTCCGAGGTGTGGCTCAGCTTGGTATGAGCGCCTCCTCGCGCACTCGCAAGCGAGTGCCCTCGGCCGTTCGGGGCGCAGAAGTCGCCGTTCGCCACCGAAAAAATGCAACAAAAGAATATCGAGGTGTGGCTCAGCTTGGTAGAGCGCTACGTTCGGGACTCAATCACCACACTCGGCGTATAATTTTCGAGAAGAGCCGAAAACCCTTGAAAACACTGACTTTTTCGGCTCTCCCGAATGTCGAAAAATCATTAAATCTTCGGTCTGACCACATGTTTGACCACT
>SVRN01000014.1 GCA_015064805.1 Oscillospiraceae bacterium | reverse complement strand
TGATATACAGTTTCATGCTAAAACCTCCCACCTTGGATGATTTATCATACCATATACGGTAAATTTTGTCAACAAGCAAAAAAATATTTAAAAAATTTCAAAAAACACGGAAGATTTTTGAATTTTTTTCGTCTTATATAGTAGAAGCAAACAAGTGTTTCGATTTGCTGAAAGGAGACGCCAATGTTTAAAGGAAAAAAACGCTGTAAGATCTTAAAGGAGATCCGCAAACAGATCGCACAGAACAACGATATTGAGTTTGTCACGTCCGAGTGCAAGCATCAGGGCGATTGCCTTGGCACTTGCCCTAAGTGCGAGGCCGAGGTGCGCTATCTCGAGCGCGAGCTGGAAAAGCGGCAAAAGTTAGGACGCACCATCGCGGTCGCGGGCCTGGCTGTCGCGCTGACGACGAGCACGGTCGGATGCGACGAATTGTTTGACGGCATCAGACCAACCGGCGGAAAGCCGTTGGCACCGGAGGAAGAAGAGCTGGGCGGAGAGCCTGCGTGGCCGGAGGATAATTATGAACAATCCGGTGGGCAGGATGAAAACGGTGACGAGAGCGCCCCTGATTCTATCCCGCCCGATGATGTAGCCGGCGGTGTCGGCTGATAAATAAGGGATCAATTTATATGGCTAATAAAGTAAGGAGAAATGATGATGAAAGGCAAAAAGCGCTGTAAGATCTTAAAGGAGATCCGCAAACAAATTGCAGAGAACAACGATATTGAGTTTGTCACGTCCGAGTGCAAGCATCAGGGCGATTGCCTTGGCACTTGCCCCAAGTGCGAGGCCGAGGTGCGGTATCTGGAGCGCGAGCTGGAAAAGCGGCAAAAGTTAGGACGCACCATCGCGGTCGCGGGCTTGGCCGTCGCGCTGACGACGAGTACGGTCGGATGCGACGAATTGTTTGACGGTATCAGACCAACCGGGGGCGATCCGCTGCCGCCCGAGGGATATGAGGAGGAGCCTCAGATTCCCGCGGGAGCACCGGTGGAAGAAGATTGGGATGGTGAGATCGTAGAAGTGGGAAAAATTCCCGAACAGGACGAGGAGCTGGTCGATGGCATGATTGCACCGCCCGAGGATGATGAGGACGTAGAGCTCGGCGGTGACCCGCTGCCGCCCGAGGATGAGTTTACTATGGGTGATATTCCCGGATAACGAGCAACGATATACGATATGGAAAAAGCAGCAAAATTTATCGGCTTTCGCCGCCATTGTCTGACGACCGACGGTGAGGGCGTGACGACGCTGGCCGCCTTTTGGGGCTGTCCCTTGCACTGTCGGTACTGTCTCAATCCCCACTCCTTGCGCGAGGGGACGAAATGTGAGGAGCTGACGCCCACACAGCTGTACGACAAGGTCAAGCTGGACAATCTCTACTTTTTGGCGACGGGCGGTGGTGTGACGTTCGGAGGCGGCGAGCCGCTTCTTCAGGTGCCGTTTATGCACGAGTTTCGAAAGATCTGCGGCAGGGAATGGCGCTTGTACGTCGAAACCTCGCTGAACGTGCCGTGGTCGCTGGTCGGGGCGACGACGGATATCATCGACGGCTACATCGTGGACATCAAGGACACCGATCCCGACATTTACCGCGCTTACACGACGAGGGAGAACGAGCAGGTGCTGGACAATCTGCGCCGTCTGATTAAGATTGTCGGCACGGAGCGCGTGCTGGTTCGCGTACCGCTCATTCCCGCGTTTAACACGGAGGATCATCGCGCTCGCAGCAAGGAGCGCCTGCGTGAGATGGGCGTGACGAGATTTGATGAATTGACGTATAAGACGGATATCAAAAAATAAAAAGAGAGAGCGTGGGGGAAACTTCTTTCAAGAAGTTTCCCCCACACCCCCATCAAGAACTTTATAGGGGATTTCAGGGAAAAGCAGGGAAACTTGTACGTTTGTTCGAGCAATAGGCTGCCGCAAGCTCGTACGCCCCTCCCACTCGCTACACAATATTTGTCCGTAGGGGCGGATTCCATATCCGCCCGCTTGTATATTCCTCTTGCCAAAAGCGGCCTTGTGTGATATAATATCCTCAACAAAGTAAGAGGGAGGTGGCAGGATGAATATCCATTCTTCGCTGTTCGCGACCGTAACGGACGAGCAGATACGAAGCATCATCAAAGAGATGATAGGCACGGAAGTCGAGGAGTATAAATTGCTCTCGGGCGGCCTCTTTAATACGACTTATTTTGTCAGCACAAGGGATTGCGGCGACATGATCTTGCGCGTCGGTCCAATCAACCGTCACTTGCTGCTGCATTTCGAGCAAGACATGATGGCGGCAGAGGCCATCGTCTACCGTATCCTTGCCGAGCATGGGGTGCCGTGCTCCGAGCTGCTTGCCGTCGATACGAGCAAGACGCTGATCGACCGCGATCTCATGATCGTCCGCTATTTGCCAAGCGTGACGTATCAACTGAATCGTGCCGACTATTCGTATGCCCCTGATGACGTCGCTCGCCTTTACCGCGAGCTTGGCGAGAACGTTGCAAGGATGCACGACGTTCGAGGAGAGGCGTTTGGTCACGTGTACGACGTGGCGCAGGGTAGGGGATATACTCTCTGGAGCGCTTTTCTCAAAGCTGAGCTGGATCGGATTCTTGATTGCTGTGAGCCGTACGGCATTTTTGATGCGCAGACGTCTGCCGCTATGAGAGGAATACTGCAACGGTACACGGCCGTTCTGGATGAAATCACGGAACCGCGGCTGATCCATGCCGATCTTGGCCCTAACAATCTCCTCATTCATAAAGACAGGCCTGCCTTTGCCGCTTTCATCGATGCGGACCGCGCCATGTGGGGCGATAGTGACTTCGACTTTGCTTACATGGAATGGATGTACTGCGATGAGCTGTGGCAGGGCTACGGGCGCTCACTTGCGACGGACGAAGCATCCGTGTGCCGCCGCTTGATCTATCGCATGATTCGTTTTGCCTGCAACGCCTACGTCTGGGAGGTTGAATACAACCGCCACGATCTGATGCTTACCACACGCGCGGAGATCGGACGGCTGATCGAAAAATTGAAATAAAGAAAACTGCCGCAAATGAGTGGCGCCCATCCATCTCACTCCACAACGTATGTGGAGCGGAAGGGGGAGGGGCCCCACCGCTTGCGGCAGCTATTTTTTAGAACAAGATATTTTTTCCCGTTCAGCTTTTTGTTTTTTTCAGCAAAGTTCTTGAGGGGAGTTTGAGGGGAACTTCTTTTAAGAAGTTCCCCTCAAGAAAATTCATATTAACTTACGCCAGCTCAGCGAAGTACTTGATGGTGCGAACCATCTGGCTGGTGTAGGAGTTCTCGTTGTCGTACCAAGAAACGACCTGAACCTGGTAGGTATTGTCGTCCAGCTTAGCAACCATGGTCTGGGTGCTGTCGAACAGAGAACCGTAGGAGATACCGATGATATCGGAAGAAACGATCATATCCTCGTTGTAACCGAAGGAAGCGGAAGCCTGAGCCTTCATAGCAGCGTTAACGCTGTCAACGGTGATGTCCTGACCCTTAACGACAGCAACCAGAATGGTGGTGGAGCCGGTGCAGGTGGGAACGCGCTGAGCGGAACCGATCAGCTTGCCGTTGAGCTCGGGGATAACCAGACCGATCGCCTTAGCAGCACCGGTGGAGTTGGGAACGATGTTCTGTGCGCCGGCACGTGCACGACGCAGGTCGCCCTTTCTGTGGGGACCGTCCAGGATCATCTGGTCGCCGGTGTAAGCATGAACGGTGGTCATGATACCGGACTGGATGGGATATGCATCGTTCAGAGCCTTAGCCATGGGAGCCAGGCAGTTGGTGGTGCAGGATGCAGCGGAGATGATCTTGTCATCAGCAGTCAGGGTGTTCTCGTTAACGCCGAAAACGATGGTCTTCAGGTCCTTACCTGCGGGAGCAGAGATAACGACCTTCTTAGCGCCAGCGTTGATGTGAGCCATGGACTTCTCGGTAGAGCAGTAGAAGCCGGTGCACTCCAGAACGACGTCAACCTGGTTTTCAGCCCAAGGGCAGTTAGCAGCGTCCTTCTCAGCGGAGATCTTGATGGTCTGACCGTCAACGGTGATGGTGCCTGCCTCATCGTCAGAGGTTACGGTGTGACCGTCGTAACGACCCTGAGCGGTATCGTACTTGAGCAGGTGAGCGAGCATGGAAGGCTTGGTCAGGTCGTTGATGGCAACGATTTCGTAACCCTCAGCGCCGAACATCTGACGGAAAGCCAGACGACCGATACGGCCAAAGCCATTGATAGCAACTTTTACAGACATGGTAAAAATCCTCCATTTTATATGATATTTTTTGTCTATCCAAAGATAGTGGAAAGCTTGACCTTTCCATTCCTATCTATTATAATGCAAATCGCCTTTTTATACAAGACCTTTGAGGAAAATTTATCAATTTTGTCGACGTGACAAAAAAACAAGGTTCAAAATGCGTCAAAATCGGTTATTTTTTCCTAATTTTGCCTGCCAAATACATAGCGAAGCATGGAAGGTAGCTGTGAAAAACGGCGCGGTTGACGCAACATCCGCCACAGCCATTCCATGCGCAGGGCGCGAAATACGCGTGGTGCACGATGCAATTTGCCCGCCCATACGTCAAAGCTGCCGCCAAGACCGAGAAATAGACGCACCGAGGGAAGGGCGGCGCGGTTTTGGTCGATCCACTCCTCCTGCGCGGGAAAGCCGAGGCAGACGAGCAGGACCCGGGCACCGCTTTGTCGGATATCCTGAAGGACACCGTTTCGCTCTTGCTCCGTCGTCACGTAGCCGTGGTGAGAGCCCGCAACGATCAGGGTGGGAAGACGTTTTTGCCAATGCGCGGCGGCCTTTTCGGCAATGCCTGCTTCACCCCCGAAAAAATAAACGGGGAGTCCAAGCTCGGCGGCAAGGTTCAAAACCGTCTCGCCCGCTTCGATGCCGGGCAGACGGTGGCGCAGGGGATGGTCGGCGTGGTAGCGTGAGGCGAGCAGGACGCCTGCACCGTCGGGCAGGAGAAGATCAGCACGGCAGAGCAGTGCGTGAAGACGGGCATTGCGCAGGGCGTCGGCGCCAATCTTGGCGTTTGGCGTAAAGATCACGGTTTGGTTGCCGCTTTGCAGACGCTCGCGCAGCAGCTCGTTCAGCTCTGTTCGATCGGCATCGACGAAGGACAGGCCGCGGACGGTGACGGTGGGAAGACGAGTGTTCATGTAAGCTCCCTTTTTCTTCATACAGTTCTTGACAAAAGTGTGAGAATGTTATATAATGATGGTAAGTTTATTATGGCGCATTATGCGCGACAGCATACAAAGAAAGGCCAAGGTGACAATATGGCAAAAGACAACAAAAAAATGGTAGAGCAGATCACGTCCATGGACGTTGATTTTGCGCAATGGTATACCGACGTGGTGAAAAAGGCAGAGCTGATGGACTATTCCAGCGTCAAGGGCTGCATGATCTTCCGTCCTTACGGCTACGCCATCTGGGAAAACATTCAGAAGGATCTGGACGCTCGTTTCAAGGCGCTGGGTCATGAAAACGTATACATGCCCATGTTCATTCCCGAGTCGCTTCTGCAGAAGGAAAAGGATCACGTTGAGGGCTTTGCGCCCGAGTGCGCGTGGGTGACCATCGGCGGTCAGAACAAGCTGAGTGAAAAGCTGTGTGTCCGTCCCACCTCCGAGACGCTGTTCTGCGAGCACTTCAAGAACGTCATTCAGTCCTACCGCGACCTGCCCAAGCTGTATAACCAGTGGTGCTCGGTCGTTCGTTGGGAAAAGACCACCCGTCCCTTCCTGCGCACGTCGGAATTCTTGTGGCAAGAGGGTCACACCATGCACGAGACCGAGGAGGAGGCGCGCGAGGAGACGCTGCGCATGCTCAAGGTCTACGAGGACTTCTATCTGGAAGCACTGGCTATCCCTGCCGTGACGGGTCAGAAGACCGAAAAGGAAAAATTTGCAGGTGCCGAGGCAACCTACACCATCGAGCCTATGATGCACAACGGTGTGGCTCTGCAGGGCGGTACCACCCACTATTTCGGCGACGGCTTTGCCAAGGCGTTTGACATTACCTTCACCGGCCGCGACAATCAGGTTCGCTATCCCCACCAGACTTCGTGGGGCGTATCCACCCGTATGATCGGCGCGATCATCATGACGCACGGCGACGACAACGGTCTGATCCTGCCTCCTGCGATCGCTCCCATTCAGGTGGTCATCGTGCCCATCGCACAGCACAAGGAGGGCGTGCTGGATAAGGCGAACGAGCTGTACGACAGACTGAAGGCGCAGGGCCTGCGCGTCAAGCTGGACGACAGCGACCAGTCCACCGGCTGGAAGTTCAGCCAGTATGAGATGAAGGGCGTGCCCGTACGTCTTGAGATCGGCCCGAAGGATATGGAAAACAACTCCTGCGTGCTGGTCAGCCGCGTCACGCGCGAGAAGAAGTTCGTCTCTCTTGACAACCTCGAAGAGGAAGTCAAGGCAATGCTCGCTCAGGTTCACGACGAGCTGGTGGCACGTGCAACGGCCAACCGCATCGATAAGACCAGCGACGCTACCACCCACGAGGAGTTCCTCTCCATTGCCGAAAACAAGCCCGGCTTCATTCGCGCCATGTGGTGCGGTGACTCGGCTTGCGAGGATCAGCTCAAGGACGAAACGGGCGGCGTTAAGTCACGCTGCATCCCCTTCGTGGAGGATCACCTGTCCGACGTGTGCGTCTGCTGCGGCAAGCCCGCCAAGCACATGGTCATCTGGGGCAGACAGTATTAAGGAGTACGTGCTTCCGGCCTGCAGGGCTCTGCCCTGCACCCGCTTAAGAAACTTTTTGAAAAAAGTTTCTTAAGAATCTTCAAAAACTTTACCGAAAAAAATAAGGAAAGGTTTGCCGTACTGTGCCTTTGACGATGATATGGTGCAGCTTTTGAAGTGGGGCCCCTACCCCACAACGTGGCAAACAGCTTCATTTGTGTAGGGGGAATACGAAAAATCGCGGGGGTGGGTGACCATCCCCGCTTTGAGAAAGAGAGGTGCGGAAAAGTGCAAATACTAATGAAAGTATGGCGTTTTTGCCGCGCCAAATGCTCGGCCCTTGATCCCATACTGGCGGCCTGCGCGGCCTTACTGTCCATCATCAGTCTGATGGTCATTCTCGGTGGCGCGTCGACCTTCGGCAAGCGCGTGGTGGTCATGCAGATTGCCGCAACGCTGGTCGGTTGGATCGCCATGATTGTTCTGGCCAACATCGACTATCGATTCTTGGCAGAAAAGCTTTCCCCCGTGTTTTTCGGTGTGTCGGTGTTGCTTTTGGTCATACTGCTCATCGACGGTACGGGCGCGGGTACCAACAAAAGCTGGCTGTATTTTGATTTTCTCCCCTTTGGCATTCAGCCGACCGAGTTCATCAAAACGGCGCTGGCGCTGACGTTTGCTTACCATCTGTCGCGCGTCAAGGAGCGCATCAACAAGCCCTTGGTCGTGCTGGGACTCGCCGTCCACGCAGGAACGATCATCGGTCTGATCCTTCTAACGGGAGACTTGGGCGTTGCCGCGATTTTTGCAGGCTTTATTTTGCTGATGCTGTTTTGCGCGGGCATGAGCCTTTGGTATTTCGCAGGCGGCGGTGCGTTGGTTATCATTGCCGCCCCGATTTTGTGGTCACAGCTGGAAACGTATCAGAAGCAGAGAATTCTGATCGGTTTTCGGCCTGAAATGGATCCCATGGGCTACGGCTATCAGCCCTTGCTCAGCCGTGACGCCATTATGTCGGGCGGCTTTTTCGGCAAGGGAATGACGAGAGGCGAGATCTTTATCGAGCTTCCCGCGTCGCACACCGACTTCGTGTACGCGACCGTTTGTGAAAAGCTGGGCTTCGTCGGCGGCTTCGTCGTGCTGGCGGCGCTGTTGGTGCTCATCCTTCGCATCGTTCTGATCGCTCTGCAATCCGAGCGGGGACTTGGCTCGTATCTTTGCGTCGGGCTTGCGGCCTGCCTGATTTTGCAGATCATGATCAACGTCGGTATGTGCTTTGCCGTACTGCCCGTCGTTGGTATTACCTTGCCCTTCGTCAGCTACGGCGGCTCGTCCGTGCTGGGTATATATTTCATGATAGGAATGGTACACAGCGTCAATTCGCACCGTAACCGATCGCGCAGCGTTTGGTCATAATACGCGTTCCGTTTGCATATGCATAGAACGAACAAGTTCTAAATGCAAACGGGAGGCGTATTTTTATGTTTGTCTATTCCATACGGGCAACGACCATCAAATTTTTCGGCGTCATCTGCGTCGCGCTTGCGGCGCTCATCACCCTTATCGCGTTCGTGCCGACCTACGTTGCGGACAGCGCACAGACGGGGGCAGAGCAATCGCAGGAGATCTCCTACGATAAGGTCAAAAGCGCGCAGGACGCCGAGAAGTTCCTTTCGCAATTCGGCTGGGAGGTGGATGCCGCGCAGACCAAGGCGGAACAGGTGACCATGCCGAGCGAATTTGACAAGGTGTTCACGGGCTACAACGAGCTGCAAAAACGGCAGGGGCTGGATCTTTCCAAATACCGCGGCAAGAACGTCACGCGCTACACCTTCGTCGTGACCAACTATCAGGGCTACGAGGGAACGGTTCTTGGCAACGTGCTGGTGTATCGCAACCGCGTCATTGGAGGAGATATCTGCTCCGCTGACGTCACGGGGTTCGTCGTCGGATTCGAGGGTAATTGAGCAAAATTGACAAAATGCAGGGGATCGCGCCATGCGGTCCCTGCGCTTTTTGCAAGAAAATGAAAAAAATACCGCAAACCTATTGACGAATGGAAGAGAATGGAGTATAATAATTCATGGTTAGCCGAGGCTAACTGATTATTGTGCCTTTGAGTTAGCCGAGGCTAACCGAAGCAATAACATGCAATCCTACGCAAATGGGGGAAGGGTATGAAAACACTCAAGGAGATCAAGGTCGGACAGACGGTCAAGGTCGTCAAAGTGCATGGCGAGGGCGCCATTCGCCGACGCATCATGGATATGGGCATTACGCGCGGCGTGGAGATCTACGTGCGCAAAATGGCACCGCTGGGTGACCCGATGGAAATTTTCGTTCGCGGCTATGAGCTGTCGCTCCGCAAAGCGGATGCGGAAATGGTCGAGGTTGAGTGACCTTGGCGTGAAAGAGAGGAAAAAGACATGTCTATAAGAATTGCGCTTGCCGGTAACCCGAACTGCGGCAAGACCACGCTGTTCAACGCATTGACGGGCTCCAACCAGTACGTCGGCAACTGGCCGGGCGTTACGGTTGAGAAAAAAGAGGGCAAGATGAAAAAGCACGATGGTGTTATCATCACCGACCTGCCCGGTATCTATTCGCTGTCTCCCTATACGTTGGAGGAGGTCGTTGCCCGGAACTATCTGGTCGGCGAGCGCCCCGATGCAATTTTAAATATTGTCGACGGTACCAATCTGGAACGCAACCTGTACCTGACCACCCAGCTCATGGAGCTTGGCATCCCCGTCGTCATCGCCATCAATATGATGGACGTCGTTCGCAAGCGCGGAGACAAGATCGACATTGATCAGCTCTCCCGGGCTTTGCGCTGCGATATCATCGAGATCTCGGCGCTCAAGGGTGACGGTATTTTCGAAGCGGCAGAAGCGGCAATCGAAGCCGCCAAGCACCGCCATCCCGTGCCCCGTCACAATTTTTCGGGAACGGTCGAGCATGCGCTGGCCCACATTGAGGAGGCTACGGTGCACGAGCGCCCCGAGGAGCAGCAGCGCTGGTATGCGGTCAAGATCTTCGAGCGTGACGCCAAGGTGCTCTTTGAGCTTGCGCTGCCCGAGGAAAAACGGGCGCATCTTGAGAAGGATATCGTCGAGGTCGAGCGCGAGCTGGACGACGATGCTGAGTCTATCATTACCAACGAGCGATACAATTACATCGCCGCCATTCTCAAGGATTGCTACAAGAAAAAGAACACGAGCGGCCTGACGCTTTCGGATAAGATCGACCGTGTCGTGACCAACCGCATTTTGGCGCTTCCCATCTTCGCCGTCGTTATGTTCCTTGTCTATTATATATCCATCGGAACCATCGGCGATTTCACCGTCACCTTTATGAACGACGGTCTGTTCGGCTCGTTTGCCGAGACCTATCCCGACACCTTCATGGCAAGCTGGTACAGCATTCCCGAGCTGTTGGATATGGTGCTGCTGAATGCCGAGGGTGAGCCTGTCATTGCCGCCTGGCTGTATTCGCTGATTCAGGACGGTATCGTCGGCGGTGTCGGTGCCGTGCTTGGCTTCGTCCCCCAGATGCTCATTCTGTTTTTGCTGCTCTCCTTGCTGGAGGACTGTGGCTATATGGCTCGCGTGGCCTTCATTATGGATAAGCTGTTCCGCAAGTTCGGCCTTTCGGGTAAGTCGTTTATCCCTATGCTGGTTGCTACGGGCTGTGGCGTTCCCGGTATCATGGCGTCGAGAACCATCGAGCAGGAGCGCGACCGCCGCATGACGGTCATGACCACCGGCTTTATCCCCTGCGGCGCGAAAATGCCCATCGTCGGCTTTATTGCCGCGGCTTTGTTTGGTAACAGCCCGCTGATCGCAACGGCAACCTACTTTATTGGCGTCGGTGCCGTGGTCGTCTCGGGTCTGATTTTGAAAAAGACCAAGCCCTTTGCAGGCGAGCCTGCCCCCTTCGTTATGGAGCTGCCCGCTTATCACGCACCCGTGCCCTCCAACACGTTGCGCGCAACGTGGGAACGCGGCTGGGACTTCATCAAGCGCGCGGGAACGGTCATCTTTGCCGCCAGCGTTATCATCTGGACGCTCAATAGTCTGTCCTTTGAGGGCGGTTTCCACTACATCACCGAAACCAACGGCGGTCGTTCCATTCTGGAGCTGTTGGGCTCGGGCGTTGCCTGGCTGTTCAAGCCGTTGGGCTTTGGCACTTGGCAGGCGGCGATTGCGACTATCCTCGGTCTTGTGGCCAAGGAGGAGGTCGTTGGCGTCTTCGGTACGCTTGCCAACATGGAGGACCTGCTTGGTAGCGTAGAAGCAGGCGATGCGGCTGCCGCAATTACGGCGGGTAAGATGTTCTTCAGCAGTGCTCTGGCAGGATTTTCTTTCCTTGTGTTCAATCTTCTCTGCGCACCTTGCTTTGCGGCTATGGGTGCTATCAAGCGCGAGATGAACAGCGGAAAGTGGACGGCCTTTGCCATTGGCTATATGTGCGTGTTTGCCTACGCCGTTTCGCTCATCATCTATCAGCTCGGCGCATGGTTCATCGGCGGCGGTAACGTGCTTGGCACGATCTTTGCGGTCTTGGCATTGGCGGTGATCGTCTATATGCTCGTTCGCAAAAACAAATACGTAAAAGTAAAAGCATAAGAGGTAGCTATTATGGAATGGCCTACGATCCTTGTTGCCACTGTCGTCGCGGGCATTTTTATCGCGATCGTCGTCCGTGGCATCATCAACAAGAAAAAGGGTAAGGGCGGCTGCTCTTGCGGCTGTGGCGGATGCGCTATGAAGGACAGCTGTCACGGCAATAAAAAATAAAGATAAGGGAGTACCTGAGGGTACTCCCTTTGTCTTATTCGGTCTGATTTTGCTCGTGCGACTCATCCTTGCCAAGCGCCGCGAGGGCCTGCTGGCTGAAATACTCTCTGGGGTCAACGGCCAAGCCCTTGACCGTCATCTCCATGTGCAGATGAGGCTCCTCTGCCAGCTCTAGCGTGGCGGTATCGCCCACGGTGCCGATCTGCTGACCGACGACGACGCTCGCACCGACGATGATATCGTTAGGCAGGACGCTGTCCAGATTCTTATAGATGGTGTAGCAGTCGCCGCTGTGCGAGATGGCCAGGCACTTGCCCATCAGCGCGTCGTCCCAGATGCGGGATACCACGCCGTCAGCGGCGGCCAGCACGGGGGCGTCCTCGGTTGTGACCATGTCAACACCCAAATGGATGCGGTAATCACCCGTGGTCGGAGAGAACACCTGAACGGAGGTGTCGTGTCCCTTGGAAATACTGCCGCTGACGGGCAAGGACAGCTCGGGGATGGCCGAGGTTTGGGTGCTGTTGCCCTCGTCCTTGCCGCTGTCCTCGTCAGCAGGCGGCTGCTCGTTGGAACCGTTACCGCTGGGCGGTTGCTGATTGCCGTTGCCTTGATTGTTGTCGCCCTCGTTCGTGCCATCCTGCGTACCGTCGGCGGGCGGCAGGTCGGTGCCACCGTTGTTTTTCTTGACGCGGTTGGCGATCGCGGTGGCCGTGATGAGGACGGCAAGCGCGAGCAGAAGCGTAACGACGGTGATATAAACGGCACGAGAGGATCTGGCGTTTCTCATTTTGGTCGCGAATTTACTGTTTTTGAATTTTTCCCACATGATTTTTTTGCTCCTTTTCATTTGAGGTCTGTATCACTATTTTTGCCACTTGGGGAGCGTTTATACAGTTGTGGGAAAATTTTTTTGAAAAAGAGCAGCCATTGCAGCTGCTCTTTTCGTTTATTTATTGATTCTTCGAATCTGGCGCGTGGTGGACTTGCCGTTTTGATAAGCGTCAACGACGTCGTCGACCTCACGGGGCGTTTCGGTAGAAAAGATGAAATGCCAGGAGAGCGCGCGGTAGCGTGTGAGCTGATCCTTGGCGTCGGCCATGTAGGTCGGGACGCTGTTGTAGATGACGTTGCGGTGGTCGGGCGAGCGTAGCACGGGGAAGACGGTGCCACGGCGATCGACCAGCTCGGCGCGTCCTGCGTCGCAGGTCTTGCAGTCAGCGATCTCACGGATGACGCACTTTTCAAGCAGCATCATGGGAATGCGACCGTAAACGATGGTGCGTACGTCGCCGCGAATATCGCGGATCTGGGGAAGCGTCAGCTCGGGCGAGAGAATAGGGGTGTGAATACCCAGCGTTTGCATCACGCGCACGCTTTCGTTGTTGGTCACGTTCAAACGGAAATCTCCCTCGGGGGTCAGGCCCGCTTGCTTGACCAAGGAAAGATGCCCGATATTTCCCACCAGCGCGCGGCGAACGCCACGGCTTGCTACCTCGGCAAGCTGTGAAGCGACGTGCTCTCGCTCGTGATCCATGATAACGGGCGGGAGAACGACGCCAAGCTCGGTTCGAGTGGCGATCTCCTGCCATACTTGCGGCTTAAGTGCGAGCAGGTGCTCGGCGGGGAGATAGCAAATGTCAAAATAGTCCTGCGCGGCGGCGGTCAGCTGTGCGGCGTTGACCATGCAAGCGGAGCGAGTGGCGTTCGTCGCGCGATCGCCTATCGGATATTGCGGCACGTAAGTGATTTCATCAAAGGCGGCAGGTATCGCGGCGTCGGTCTTTGCCTGCAGACCTTCAATGGCGGCGCGACGCAGTGCGTTAAGAGCCGAAATGGGGAGCATCAGCCCCTCGTCCAGCTCAATGCGGCAATTTCTTGCTTCAAACGGCGTATTGCCCAGCTTGGTCAGCTGTCTGTGGACCGTCTGCTCGTCGAGCGGCGCGTTGATGGCCTCGGCGGGAACGGCACCGCTTGCGGTGTAGGAGATCGTATCGGTGCTGACCGTCAGCTCACTTGCAACGTTGCGGTGAATGGTCAGCGACATATCCAGCGGAATGCGGCGGGTGATGGTGCGGAAGGGCTCGAGCGAGCGTCTCGCCTGCTTGTCCGCCTCGGAACGAACGCCCAGCATGTTGTGGCCGATGCGCGAGGTAAAATAGCCGTCGGTAAAGCCGTCGCGCGAGAAGGCCTCGGCAAGCAGACGCATCTCGTCCTCGTTGGCCGCCCGACCCTCGTCGAGCAGGCAGCGCCAGATGCGGGCAACTCGCAGTACGTATTCGGGCGAGCGCATGCGCCCCTCGATCTTGAGCGAGGCAAGACCCGCGTCGATCAGTGCGGGAACGTGACGGGCGAGCGAGAGATCCTTGAGCGAGAGCGGATAGTCACTGCGCCCCTTGGGCGTGCGGTAGGGGAGACGGCAGGGCTGGGCGCATTCACCGCGGTTGCCGCTGCGTCCACCGACCAGTGAGGAAAACAGGCATCCGCCCGAATGGCAGACGCACAGCGCGCCGTGGATAAAGGCCTCGATCTCAATGGGAGAGCCTTGAACGGCCGAGCGCAGATTGGCCAGTGACAATTCGCGTGCCACGACCATGCGGCTAAAGCCCAGCTTTGCCAGTTCCTCGCCTGAGGCGGCGCTGTGTGCGCAGGCTTGGGTGGAGGCGTGCAGAGCAAGGTCGGGCAGAGCACGGTGAATGGCGGCCGCACCGCCAAGGTCGGCAACGATCAGCGCGTCAGCGCCTGCACTTTGGGCAAAGGCGGCGGCGCGAAGATAGTCACTCAGCTCGCGGTCGTAGACCTGTGTGTTCAGCGTCAGGTAGACCTTGACACCGTAGGCGTGCGCACGGCGGATGCCGTCGATCAGCGCCTCGCGGTCAAAGTTGGAAGCGTTCATACGGGCGTTGAAGCCGAGTCCACCCAGATAAACAGCGTCGGCCCCACCCTCAATGGCCGCGTCAAGGGCGAGGGGGGAGCCGGCGGGGCAGAGCAACTCGGGCAAACGTCCGGTTTGCATCTTATTTTCAGGCATAGGTATCAGACGTCCTTGAAGGTCAGCATGTCGAACATATCGCCGACTTTGTTCTTGCCGCCGTTGGGAGTGGCCTTGGTGCGGCGACGAACCTTTCTCGTGGGAATGTCGTCAATTTCGGGATCGGACGCAGGAGCGGGCTGTGCACTCTCTTGCGCAGGTTGCTCGTCTTCAAACATGACCTTGGTGGCGGGAACGGGCTGTTCCTGTGCGCTCTCCTCGGGAGCGGCTTCTTGCTCGGTTGCGATGGCCAACTGCTCGCCCTCAATAGGCTGGGCGATGGCAGGGAACGCGGTGCTGACGCTCTTGGTGATGATATCGTGCATGATACGATTTTCACGACGAAGCTCGTCCACGGTGGTGACCAGCGCGTCATGCTCGGCGCGGATGGTTTCCAGTTCCTTGGAAATTCTGATGAAATCGTGCTCCATCTCGCGCGTCTTTTCTTCGCTCTTGATGCTCTGCGCGCAATAATCAACGGCGCACAAAATGGCGGCCTCGCTCTTGGACAAGCGGGGCAGGCGGATCAAAAGATCGCGGATGCTGCGGTCGAGAACGGCGACGAGGTGGTCGACCATCTCGGGGGACTCGTCGGTGGTGATATTCAGATCGATGTCTGCGATGGTAATGGTATGTTTTGCCATGGGAAGAACCATTCCTTTCTATATAGTAATCGAATGATCGGGGGGATATTCTGCTTTCATTATAACGCAAAAAGTGCGACGTGAAAAGGGCTTTTTGAAAAAAAGTTGAAAAAATCGTGTGTTTTTATGCCTTTTTTGGCTTGCGACGGGCGTTTTCGAGGAAGGATTCGATAAATTCAGTTGAACCGATCACGAACGTTGTTCCATTCTCGCTCAAATCTGTCTTTTGACCTGCGCGGGAAATTTCATCGAAAAAGGCGGAAAGGGGCGAGGGAATATCAGAAAGCGCGTCGTCCAACCATAGCCGACGAGGCGAGGGAAAATGCGCGGAGAGCTCGTCAAGATCGGAAAGCGTCACGAGCAGCTCCTCGTCGCTTGTTACACCGTCGGACAGCGTCAGCGGATGGATACAGCGCAAATGCAGGCCGTGGGAAAGATCCGTGCGGTTCAAACCGTTTTGTAACGCCTCGGCAGGAATGGAAACGCGCAATCGCCCGAGTGCCTGCACGCATTCCATCGCCAAAAAGGCGGCCTCAGCGCAAAGGCGTGAGCCTGAGGATATGCGGCAATCGGGAAACTTGGCATAGCTCAACGTCTGCGTGCCGAGCGTGATGGCCGAGCGTCGGCTTTTTTTGATGATCTCAAGACGAATACTGTTGGCGGCGCAAACGTCCGATATGCGGCGGTAAAAGGCAGGACCGTAGGTCGGGCTGATGAGCAGACGGACGTTGGCGCGAACGGATTCGGGAATGGTATCGTTTTTGTCCGACAGAACGACCAAAGAACTCAGGCGCGGATAAATAGCGCAAAACGCAGGGAGAAGGGGCGCGTCCTGATTGGACTCAAACAAAACGACGCGGCATTCTTCCTTCGCGGCAAGGCGGCAAAGAAAGGCGGCAGATCGCTCGACGTCACTTAAGGTTACGTCGGGCGTGGCGATTTCCATGTCGTGCAGCTCGCCCGCCAGACGTGACAAAAGCGGCGGCGTGACGGGCTTGCCGTCCAGCCAAAAGCGAAGCTTGGGCTCGACCTTGACGTCATCGACCCAATGCAGGCATGCAATTCCTGCTTGTATCAATACGTTGCGCAAAAACAGAGCGGCCGTGTGGCCAAGCTTGCTAGCGGTAAAGCGGATAAACAAGGGCGGTGCCGCCTTTGTCAGACTGACGTAGGCGCGGAGCAGAGGACGGGTGCTGCCTCGGCTCGCCGCATCGGCGGCGGTGAGATATCGCAACGCGTGTTGATAGGTCATACGCTCACCTCCTTGAAAATACAGGCCTGCTCGGGCGGGATCCGTATCGTCTTTTCACAAAGCGAAGGCAGTGCGTCAGGACGCAAGGCTTGCCAACGTCCTGCGATGGGAAGCGTCAGAGTTTGCTCACTGAGATTGGCGGCGATCAGCACGCGACTGCCGTTTTGCTCTCGCTCGTAGGCGATGGCGTGGGCGCCGTGATAGATCACGCGGAAATCTCCGTCTGCAAAGCAGTCGTTTTCCCGACGCAGCGCGCCAAGAAAGCGAACGGTCTCAACCAACGTCTGCTCCTCGCGTCCCCAGGGGAAGGGGAAGCGGCAGAAGGGATCGCGATAGCCCTCCATGCCCGCTTCGTCACCGTAGAAAACGGAGGGCACGCCAAAGACGGTAAACTGCAGCGTCAACGCAATTTGTAAGCGGCGGATGGCGCGGCCTCGTTGTTCGGGCGAGAGTCTTGCTACGGATAGCTCGGCGTTGGAGCGACCGCTGCCAAGCGTAGGATCGCCCAGCACGGTCAGAATGCGCTCGGTGTCGTGCGTGCCGAGCAGATTCATCAGACAATGGCAAACGGGGCGGGGGTAAGAGCTATACAGCTTGGTCAGTACGTTGTAAAGGGCCTCGGCATCTCCGTCGCGGACGAAGGACAAGATGCCGTTTCGGATGGGATAGTTCATGACGCTGTCGAGCTGTTTGCCCGAAAAATAGCGGCGGCGACGGCCGTAGGCCATTTTTTCTGCCGCGTTTTCCCACACCTCACCGATGATGATGGGCTGCTCGTCCGAGGCTTCGTGCAGACTTGAACGCAGGTCGTCCAGGAATTCGTCCGATAGCTCGTCGGCCACGTCCAATCGCCATCCCGCGATGCCTTGACGCACGCGCGAGGCGGCGATACCGTTCTTGCCTGCCAGATAGGCGCGAACCTCGGGCAGACGGCTGTTGATGCGGGGCAGAATCGGAATGCCCCACCAGGATTCGTAATCGTTGGGGAACCGCCTGAAGCTGTACCATGCGGCATAGGGCGAGTCGGGGGACTGATAAGCACCGAGCGTGTCGTAGTGCCCGTAGCGGTTGAAATAGCGGCTGTCGTCGCCCGTGTGGTTGAACACACCGTCGAGAATGATGCGGATACCGTAGGCTTTGGCTTTGTCAAGCAGGTGGGCAAGCGCCGCCTCACCGCCAAAGGCCGCGTCGACGCGCTCATAGTCGCCCGTGTCGTATTTATGATTGGATGCCGCCTCGAAAACGGGGGATAAGTAAAGGACGGTCACGCCAAGAGATTTCAGATAGTCAAGCTTTTCGGCAACGCCCCAGAGGTTGCCGCCGAAAAAGCAGTCGTTGGCAAGCGGCGCGCCCGGGTAGGGGGCGAACTGGGGAATTCCGTTCTCCCAATCCTCCTCCAGCGTCGCGCCTGCGCGCAAAGGGGCTTCGCCCTTGCCGCGGCAAAAACGGTCAACGAAGATATGGTACATGGTACCGCCCGCAAACCAGTCGGGCGTTTTGAAGTCGGGGGAATAGACGAGCAGGCGGAAGGATCGGCCTTCGTGCTCGGAAAGGGTAAAATCAACGTTGTTGACGCTGTCCGTAAACAGCGTGTCCTGTCCGCGAAGGAATAGGAAATGATAGAAAAAGAGTCCAAAATCCTGCTCGCCGCAAAGAGAGGCCGTGTCAAGCGTCAGCTTGTAAACGTCCTCGCCGTATTTGGTAGAGATAAAGGACAGCGGCATGTCGAAAAACGCCTCGCCGTCGCGGCAAAGGCGCAGGACAACGGCCGCCGCGCCGAGGCGCCGTGGCAGATGCAGAGTGAAGGTAATGACAGTGCCAAAAGAGAACGCACCCACATCGGATGCGTCCTCTCCCGAAACCGTTTTTTGGATGCGGGGCAGGGCCACGCGGTCATAGTCACGGTAAAACGACGGTAACATTGGAACTCCTTTTGGAGATGATATTAGGAGCGCTTGGGCATTTTCTGCAGGTTCCAGATGCGCTGTGCGTACTCCTCGATGCTGCGGTCGGCGGCAAAGTGGCCGGAAGCGGCAATGTTGAGCAGCGACATGCGGTTCCACTTCTGCTTGTCAGCATAATCGCGGATCATCTGGGCGTGCGTCGTGCGATAGGATTCGTAGTCGGCAAGGCACAGATAGGGATCGGCAATGCCGCGCTCGCCCGACAAGAGGTAAGACGCAAGGTTGGCAAAGCTCTCACCCGCAAAGCCGATGTTGAGCTGATTGACGATGCGGGAAAGGCCAATGTTGTTGGCGTAGAACTCGGTCGAGCGGTAACCGCGCAGCCAGATGGATTCAACCTCGGAGGCAGTCAGACCGAAGATATACATATTGTCCGCACCTGCGGCGGCTTGCATCTCGACGTTTGCACCGTCCAGCGTACCGATGGTCAGCGCACCGTTCATCATGAGCTTCATGCAACCCGTGCCGCTTGCTTCCTTGCCTGCCAGCGAGATCTGCTCACTGATCTCGGCAGAGGGAATGAGGGCCTCAGCCAGGCTGACGTTATAGTTTTCCAGGAAGACGACGTTGAGCTTTTCCTTGATCTTGGGATGACGCTCGATGTCGGCGCTGATATAGCAGATCAGACGAATGATCTCCTTGGCCATGGCGTAGCCGGGGGCTGCCTTGGCGGCGAACATAAAGGTCTGGGGCTGCATCTCCATATCGGGATTTTCCTTGAGCTGCAGGTAAAGGCCGATGATATTCAGCGCGTTGAGCAGCTGGCGCTTGTACTCGTGCAATCTTTTGATCTGCACGTCAAAGACGGAATGGGTATCGATCAGCTGACCCGTCTTGCGATAGAGCAAATTGGAGAAGGCGATCTTGTTCTGGTGCTTGATGGCGCGCAGACGCTCGAGCACGGACGTGTCGTCGGCAAATTTGGCCAGCTCCGAGAGCTGCTCGGGCGACTTGCGATAGCCGTCACCGATGCAGTCCTCGATCAGCCCTGCCAGCGCCGGGTTGGAGTAGCACAGCCAGCGGCGGTGTGCGATACCGTTGGTGACGTTGGTGAATCGGTCGGGATACATGCGGTAGAAATCCTTGAAGGTGGATTCCTTGAGAATGCTCGAGTGCAGCTTGGAAACGCCGTTGATGCAATGCGAGCCGACGACGGAAAGGTTCGCCATGCGGACCTGACCGTGACCGAGAATGCTCATCTTGGAGATGCGATCCCAGTTGCCGGGGAAGGCGTTCCAGGCATCGCGGCAGAATCTCTCGTTGATCTCGCGGATGATGGTATAGATGCGAGGCAGCTTGAGGCGGAACAGATCCTCGTTCCAGGTTTCCAGTGCCTCGGGCATGACGGTATGGTTGGTATAGGAAACGATACGCTGTACCATATCCCACGCGTGATCCCAGGTGTAGAAATAATCGTCAATGAAGATGCGCATCAGCTCGGGAATGCACAGAGCAGGGTGGGTGTCGTTGATATGGATCGCCACCTTGTCGGGCAGATTGTCCAGCGTGCCGTAAACGGCCATGTGGTCGCGGATGATGCTCTGGCAGGAGGCCGATACGAGGAAGTACTGTTGAGTCAGGCGGAGCAGCTTACCCTCGGCGTGGTTGTCCGAAGGATACAGCACCTTGGAAATGATCTCTGCGTTGGTTGCGTTTTCGACGGCACGGGCGTACTGACCCTGCGTAAACAGGCTCATGTCAAACTTCTGCGTGTCGCGTGCGCGCCACAGTCGCAGCTGGCTGACGGCGTCCGAGTCGCCGCCCGAGATCATCATGTCGTAAGGAACGGCCTCGACCTCCTCGCAGTTCTCGTACAGGATCTCCAGGTGTCCTTCCTTCCAGACCTCCTTGACGCGACCGCCCAGCTTGACCTTGAAGATACGGTCGGTGCGGGGAACCAGCCAGACCTCGCCGCCGGGCAGCCAGATGTCGGGCAGCTCGACCTGCATACCGTCAACGATCTTCTGACGGAACAGACCAAAGTCATAGCAAATGGAAAATCCGGTTGCAGGATAACCCAGCGAGGACAGCGAGTCCATAAAGCAAGCGGCCAGACGGCCAAGACCGCCGTTGCCAAGGCCTGCGTCAGGCTCGCACTCGTACAGCTCCTCCAGATCGGCACCAAGCTCCTTGAGTGCCTCGGCGTAGCCCTCGGCCAGACCCAGGTTGCCCAGATTGGTCTTGAGTGAGCGGCCAAGCAGAAATTCCATGCACATATAGTACACTCTCTTGGCACCTGCGCGGTTGACGTCCTTTTTGAAGGCACCGCGCTTGTCGGTCAGCAGATCGCGAACCGTCATTGCGGTCGCCTTATACATTTGTTCGCGCGATGCCTCGGCCGCGGTGCAGCCAAAGTAGCGCGACAGCTTTTCTTCCAGATTCTTTTTGATTTCTACGGGGGTGGGATTCTGATTCATAGTAGCGGATAATTTACCTTTCTTTCAAATGAACAATTAAAGAGCAGTTGTATCACAGCGCGCGGTACATATCAAGATAACGCTCTGCGGACACGTTCCAGGAGAAATCGGTTTCCATGATCTTGCGAACGAGTGCCTTGCGCTCCTTGGCGTTTTCATACAGCGCAATCGCGGCGCAGGTGCGATCGGCCAGCTCCCAGGAGGAGTAGTTGGCGAACGTAAAGCCGTTGCCGTGGATATTACCGTCCTCGTCCTTCCAGTATCCCTTGATGGAATCGTACAGACCGCCCGTTTCGCGGGTGACGGGAATGGCACCGTAGCGAGAGGCGATCATCTGGGAAAGTCCACAGGGCTCACTGCGGGAGGGCATGAGGAAGATATCTGCGGCGGCGTAAATGCGCTTGGACAGATCGCGGTCATACTGGATCAGCGCGCGCACCTTGTCGGGGAATCGCGCCTGCAGGTCGAGGAAGAACTGCTCGTATCTTGCCTCACCCTTGCCAAGAATGACCAGCTGTGCGTTTTGCTCCATCATAAGATTATACGCGATTTCTGTGATTAAGTCAAGACCTTTATGGGTAGCAAGACGCGAAATTATTGCCAAAAGCGGCACGTTTGCGTCCTCAGGCAGGCCTGTTTCACGCTGAAGGGCGAGCTTGTTGGCGTATTTGCGGTGAATGGAGGCTGCACTGAAGTGCTGTGCGATGACGTCATCGGTCTTGGGGTTGTAGTAATCGTAGTCGATGCCGTTGAGAATACCGCGCAGCTTGCCCGTGTGGTTGCGCAGACAGTGATGCAGACCGTGCGCGTACTCGGGCGAGAGGATCTCCTCGGCATAGCGGGGAGACACGGTTGTGACGCGGTCGGCACACTCGATGGCCGCCTTCATCAGATTGATGCAACCGCCGTAGTTCATCAGCGAGTAATACTCGTAGCCCAGATCGAATACGTCGCCCAGAATACCGAAGTCGTACTTGCCCTGATATTCGATGTTGTGAATGGTAAAGGCGGAGCGGATGGTGTGGTAGCCCTCGACGAAGCGGTATCCCGTTTTGAGATATACGACGGAAAGTGCGGCCTGCCAGTCGTGGGCGTGAAGAACGTCGGGGTAGTAGTTCAAATGACGCATCATTTCGAGCACAGCCTTGCAGAAATAAGCGTAACGCTCGCCGTCGTCCAGCTGACCGTAGAGCGTATCGCGCTTGAAATAATATTCGTTGTCAAGGAAATAGTAGGTCACGCCGTCTTTGACCAGAGAAAAGACGCCGCAGTATTGATTTCGCCAGGCCAGCTTGACGTAGAAAACGGCCTCCTGCTTCATCTGCGCACGCCATGCATCGGACACCTGCGCGTACAGCGGCATGACGACGCGAACGTCGACGTCCTTGTCAGCGGCAGCGATAGCGGCGGGCAGAGAACCCAGCACGTCGCCAAGTCCGCCGGTCGCGGCAAAGGGCATGGCCTCTGCACCTACAAACAAAATCTTCTTCATAACTCAATCTCCTTTTGCTTTGTTGAAACAGCCCGCTCGCGCATGGCGCGAGCGGGTGTGGATATCGGATCAGACGAGAGCGCCTTTTTCGATGTAGAAGGGCATAGTCTCATGTCCTGCCAGCGTGCGACCGTCGCGGATGGTTACGTTCTTGTCGGTGATCACGCCTTGCAGAGTAACGTTGTTACCCGTATAGGTGTCCTGCAACAGAATGCAATTGCGGATGACGGTGCCGCGACCGACGTGAACGCCACGGAACAGAATGGAGTTTTCTACCGTGCCTTCTATGACACAGCCGTCTGCGATGAGAGAGCCCGTGACCTTGGAGCCGGGCATATACTTGGTGGGCGCGCTGTTGCGTACCTTGGTCAGAATGGGGAAGCCGTCCTGCTGGAAAAGATCGGCGCGGACATCCGACTCGAGCAGCTGCATGGAGCGCTTGAAGTAGGTTTCCATCGAGTTGATCTGAGCGCACCAGCCCTCAAAGTAGGAAACGTGCAGCTTCCAACGATTCAGATTGGGACGCAGAACGTCGATATCAAAGCTGGACGCACCGTGAGCGGCCGCGTTTTCCAGCATATTGCGCATAAAGGTGGTCTTCATGACCATGACGTTGATCATGACCGACTTTTCACCGAGATCGCTCGGAAGCGCGCGGGCGTAGGAGGTCAGGCGACCGTCCTCGTCGCACTCGACCAGCACGTCGTCGCGGTCGAGCATACCCTCGGTCACGGTCATCTTTTGTGCGACGAAGGTGATGTCGGCGTCCTTGGCCAGATGCTCGTCAACCAGCTGCTTCAGATCCATATTGCAGATGACGTTGCCGTCGCACAGAACGATCACGTCCTCGGAGCAATGGCGAATGAAATCCAGCGTGGACATCATAGCGGCCAGACGGGTGGGGAAGGTGGACTGGTGGTTGGTCAGCGGATCGTAGCCCGAGATCAGCGGAGGCAGCATACGGATACCGCCGCTGCGGCGCGCCAGATCCCAGTCCTTGCCCGTGCCGATGTGGTCGAGCAGGGATTTATAGTTGAAGTCGGTGGCAATACCGATGTTGGTGATGCCCGCGTTGACCATGTTGGAGAGCGGGAAGTCGATCAGACGGTAGCGGCAACCGAAGGGAACGCTGGAAAGAATTCTGCGGCGGGTCATTTCGGGCAGCTTGCCGCGGTTGAGATTGGATATAATCAAGCCTGCAATATTCATGGTGTTGCCTCCTTACAGTTCAGAAATCATTTTGCCATCGGGAACGGTTGTGCCGGAGGGCACCTTGACGCCCGTGCCGATGACGGTGATGTCGGTGGCAGTCTCACGGGGTGCGCCGACCTTGGCACCCGCACCAATGTCAACGCCCTCGTCGAGGATGGCGTAGTTGACCGTCGCGCCTTCACCAATGACGGTGTTGCCAAGAATGACGCTGTCCTTGACGTAGGCACCGTACATGACGCGAACGCCCGAACCGAGCACGCAGTTCTTGACCGTGCCGTGAATCTCGCAGCCCTCGGTGATAGAGGAGTTGTCAATAACGGCCGTCTTGCCGACGAACTGGGGCTCCTCGGCGTGGTGGCGGGAGTAGATGCGCCAGGACTCGTCCGACACGTTGAGCACGGGCTCTTCACCCAAAAGGTCCATGTTAGCTTCCCACAGCGACTGGATGGTACCGACGTCCTTCCAGTAGCCCTCGAAGGGATAGGCCATCATCTTTTCGCCTGCCGCGAGCATGTTGGGAATGATGTTTTTGCCGAAGTCGTTGGCAGAATCGGGATCGGCCGCGTCGGCGTTGAGGTAGTCGAACAGCTTCTTTTTGTTGAAGATATAGATACCCATGGACGCCTTGGTGGAGTCTGGGTTCTTGGGCTTTTCGGTGAACTTGTAGATGGTGCCGTCCTCGTGCGTGCTCATGATGCCGAAGCGGCTGGCCTCCTCCAGCGTTACCTCAAGCACCGCGATCGTACAGTCGGCGCCCTTTTCCTTGTGGAATTTGAGCATCTTGCTGTAATCCATGTGGTAGATGTGGTCACCCGAAAGAATGAGAACGTACTCGGCGTTGTACTGGTCGATAAATTCCATGTTCTGGTAAATGGCGTTTGCCGTGCCCTTATACCAGTCGGCGCCGCTGTGTCCCTGATAGGGAGGCAGGATTTTGACACCGCCTACGTTGCGGTCCAGATCCCAGGGCAGGCCGTTGCCGATGTACTCGTTGAGTACGAGCGGCTGATATTGCGTGAGGACGCCCACGGTATCAATACCCGAATTGATACAGTTGGACAGCGGGAAGTCGATGATGCGGTACTTGCCGCCGAAGCGAACGGCGGGCTTGGCTGTTTTCTTGGTCAGCGCGTACAGACGGCTGCCCTGTCCGCCAGCGAGCAGCATGGCGACACATTCTTTCTTTTGGTGCATGATGATTCCTCCTCTATGTGTTGATATATAAATGAATTAAAATAACGGTCAGGAATTCTTTTTGGCGCGGGGTGCGCGCTTTTTCGGGGGGACGCGGCGCAACATGACGGCACTCATGCCGGGCAGATCAAAGCAGATGCGATGATCCATTCCGTGGCAGAGCACGGCCTCGCTGGCAATGGGAGTGGCGTTGTGCAGGCCACCGCCGCCAAACTCCCTGGCATCCGAGTTGAAGATCTCCTCGTATTTGCCCTTTTTGGGAACGCCAACATAGAATCCGCGGCGCTCAACGGGGGTGAAGTTGAGGACGACGATGATGTCCTCGCCCGTTTTGGGGTCAATACGACGGTAAGAATATACGCTCTCGTCGGCGTTGTCGGCGTCGATCCAGGACATGCCGTCCCAGGAATCCTCACACGCCCAGAGGGCGGGATGCTCTAAATAGAAATGGTTGAGCGCCGCGAAGTAGCGTTGCATGGCGGCGTGCATTTCGTACTCCAGCAAAAACCACTCGATCTGTCCGTTGTAATCCCATTCGCGGAACTGGCCGATCTCGTTGCCCATGAAGTTAAGCTTTTTGCCGGGGTGCGTCATTTGCCATGCGTAGAATACGCGTTCGCCTGCAAACTTCATCTCGTAATGTCCCGGCATGCGGTCAAGCAAGGACAGCTTGCCGTGCACCACCTCGTCGTGCGAGATGGGTAGCACGTACTGCTCGGAGAAAATATAGGTCAGCGAAAAGGTCATTTTGTTATGACTGCCGCGGCGGAACAGCGGATCGAGCTTGGCGTAGGACAGCGAGTCGTTCATCCAGCCCATGCACCACTTGAGCGAAAAGCCCAAGCCGTCGGGGGAGGTAACGCCGCCGAAATCGCCCGACTCCTCGGCAATGGTCAGCACGTCGGGGTGGGTGTGGCGCAGATAATCGTTCAATTTTTTGAAGAACGCGATGGATTCCAGATTGCGGTTGTCGCCGTAGACGTTGGGGTGCCATTCGCCGGGCAGCTTGTCGTAGTCCAGATACAGCATGGCGGCGACGGCGTCAACGCGCAGACCGTCGGCGTGGAATTGCTCGATCCAGTACACCGCGCTCGAGATCAGAAAGCTCTGCACCTCCTCGCGACCGACGTCAAAGCAACGGGTGCCCCAGCCGCGATGCTCCATGCGGTCCTTGCCCTGATATTCGTACAGCGGCTGGCCGTCGAATTCATACAGACCGTGGGCGTCCTTGGGGAAGTGGGCGGGCACCCAGTCAAGGATGACGCCGATGCCTGCTTCGTGCATGGTATCCACAAAGCCGCGGAACTCGTCGGGCTCGCCAAAGCGGGCAGTAGGGGCGAAATAGCCGGTCACCTGATAGCCCCACGAGCCGTCATAGGGATGCTCCATGACGGGCATCAGCTCGACGTGGGTGTAGCCCATCTGCTTGAGATAGGGCGCCAGCTCGCGGGCAAGCTCGCCGTAGGACAGATAGCTTCCGTCCTCGTGGCGCATCCAGGAGCCGGGATGAAGCTCGTAAATGTTGATGGGCTGACGGCGGAATCCGTCACCCGACATGGTTGCGGCGCGGTGGGCAAGCCAGCCCTCGTCGCGCCAGGTGTAATTCGAGGTGTAAAAGCGCGAGGCGTTGGCGGGCGGTAGCTCGGCGGCACGCGCGTAGGGGTCGGCCTTGTAAAGATTGCGACCGTCCTTGGTTACGATGCGGAATTTATACAGCGCCCCTTGCGCAACGCCTTGGCAGGTCGCTTCCCAGACGCCCGCCTCGGTGACGCGCTGCATGGGAACACCTTCCTCCCAACCGCAAAAATCGCCCACGACGAACACGGCCGCGGCGTTGGGGGCCCAGACGCGGAAAACGACGCCCTGCTCGGTACTGTGTGCGCCGAGATAGCCGTCGGCGTGGAAATTCGTCCCCTGATGGAACAAAAAGGGCGCCAGATCGGTCGCAGGCTGACTGCTTTTTGTATGATTCATGGAGCTCACTCTCCTTCAATTGGAAATATTTGCATAAATATATATTATATATTAACATATACATCAAACAAAATCAAGTTGCATCTTGCAAATTTATGCAATTTCAACAAGAAAATCGGCAATACGCCGAGAAACCGATGCGAAAACAACGTACTGCTACTCATAGCATACCCGAAAGCGCGAAAAAAACAACGCGAATTTGGTCGGCAGGCGGTGTTTTTTGCAAATATCATAAATTGTTCATATTTATGTCAGAATTTAGACACATTGAAAAGGTATTATTATCTGGGATATTTTACGCTCGCGCTCGCGAGGCGTAAGATCGTTTGCCGATACGATCGGCGAGAAAGGAAGGGAATCGGTTTGATCGAAGTAAAGCATCTGACCAAGACGTATGGCGACCACCATGCGGTCAAGGACATCAGTTTCAAGATCACCAACGGAAAGATCTACGGATTGCTCGGCCCCAACGGCGCGGGTAAATCCACGACAATGAATATTATGACGGGCTGTCTTGCCGCCACGGCAGGCACGGTCAAGATCAACGGCTTTGACATCTACAAGGACGCGACCGAGGCCAAGCGCCTGATCGGCTATCTGCCCGAGCAGCCGCCGCTGTACGAGGACATGACGCCCGAGGAATATCTGACGTTTGTTGCCGAAGCGAAAGGGGTGCACCCCGAGCGCGTGGGCAGACAGGTCAGAGAGGTTATGGAGCAGACGAGCATTACCGACATGAAGGATCGACTGATCCGCAATCTGTCCAAGGGATGCCGTCAGAGAGTCGGCATCGCGCAGGCGCTGCTGGGCAGCCCCGAGATCATCATTCTGGACGAGCCGACGGTCGGTCTTGATCCCAGACAGCTGGTCGAGATCCGTGAGATGGTCCGCAAGCTGGGTGATAAGCACACCGTCATTATTTCCAGCCACATTCTGGCTGAGGTCAGCGAGATGTGCGACGAGCTGCTGGTCATCGCGAACGGCGAGCTGATCGCGCAGGGCGAGCTGTCCGAGCTGGAGGCTATGCTGGGCGACACCGACACGCTGCATCTGGTCGTTCGCGGCGACGAGGCAGGCGTTCTGGAGGTTCTTTACAGCATCGTTGCCAGGGAAAATTGCACCCTGCGTCCTGCGGCCAAGGCGGGCGAGGTCTCGCTTGACGTGTCCATATCCCGCGATGGCGACGTGCGCGACCGCATTTTCTTTGCCATGGCGGACCATCGCTATGCCGTGCTGACCATGGAGATCGAGCACAAGTCGCTGGAGAACGTGTTCCTGGCCCTGACCGATCGTCCGACCGAGCAGGCTGAGCCCGAAGCGCAAGAAACGGAAGAGGAGGAGCAGGAGCAATGATCGCAATTTTCAAGCGCGAAATGCGCTCGTATTTTCACAACGTCATCGGCTTCGTCTTCCTGTCGCTGCTGCTTTTGGCGGCGGGGGCGTTCTGCGTTGTGTTCAACGTCGTCCTCGGATCGACCAATTTTGAAGATTCGCTGTACTATCTGCAGCTGGCGCTGATCGTTCTCGTTCCCCTTTTGACCATGCGTGCCATGACGGAGGAGCGCAGAGCCCATACCGATCAGCTGCTGTATTCCTTGCCCTTGCCGCTGTGGAAGATCGTGCTGGGCAAGTATCTTGCCATGGTCGCTATGCTGGCCATCGGCTGTGCCGTCATCGCGGTGTATCCCATCATTCTGACCATGTTCGGCATGGGCAATTTGGGAACGGCCTACGCCACGCTGCTTGCCTTCTTCCTGCTTGGCGCGGCGCTGATCGCCTTTTGTATGTTCTTGTCCTCGCTGACGGAAAATCAGCTGGTTGCCATGATCCTTTGCATCGTCGGCATTCTGGTCATTTTTCTTCTGGATACCTTCGTCACCGTCTTTGCATCGGCTGGCGCGGTCGTGTCCTTTATCGCACTGGTCGTGCTGGCCCTGCTGGCGGCGCTTGGCGTTTACGGACTGACCAAAAATGTTTATTTTTCCTCTCTTGTTGCGATCCTTGGCGTTCTGCCTCAGGTCGTGATCTTCCTGATCGATTCCTCGCTGTATGACGGTCTGCTTTATCGCACGGTGTCCGTGCTGTCGCTGTTCTACCGCTATACCGTATTCTGCAGCGGCATTTTCGATCTGACCACCATCATTTACGACGCATCGTTTGCGGCACTGTTTATCTTTATGACCTGGTTGGTCATGGATAAGCGCCGCCGTGCGTAAAAGGAGGTACGCCAAATGAACAATCAGCAAAATACCTCCTTGAAGGACCGTCTGCTCGGTGCCGATCGCCCCTCGCGCGACGCGGTGCGCACGACGCTGATTCTGGCCGCGCTTCTGGCGGTGCTGATCGTGGTCAATTTGCTCGTTGGACTCGTTCCCAAGGGCGTGACGCTCGTTGACGTGACCGACAACGACCAGTTCACCGTGTCCGCCACGACCAAGGATTTCGTCAAAAAGGTCAAGGAGGACGTCACCATTTACGTGCTGTGTCCGACTGACGTCATGACCCCCACGCTGGACGCGCTTCTTGCCCGTTATCAGATGCTCAACAGCCACATCCACGTCAAGACGGTGGACGCGCTGCACGATACCGAGTTCCAGAAAAAGTTCAGCGGCGCGGAGAGTATGTCCGACTACAGCATCATCGTCGAGAGCGCCCGCCGCTATCGCATGATCGACAGTAGCAATATGTATTATTACATCATCGAGGGCCTGGACGCAACGTTTACCCCGCAGGAATATTATTCCTTCCGCTACAGCGACAGCTACGTGCAGATCGCTACGGCTTATTATCAGCAATACGGCTTGTATATCGACGACGTGACCCACTACTGCTTCCGCGCAGAGGAGGCCGTCAGCGAGGCCATTGACTACGTCACGGCCGAGTCCATCCCCCACACCTACGTGGCAAAGGGACACAACGAAAAGACCTTTGGCAAGACGCTGACCAACTTCTTGTCGCAGGTATCTCTCGTTTACGAGGACATCAATCTGCGCGACGTGACCACGCTGCCGAGTGATATGTCCACGCTGGTCATTTACGCCCCTGCGACCGACTTTACCGAGAGCGAGGCCGATATGGTCATCTCTTATCTCTCGAAGGGTGGCAACGTGCTGTTGATCACCTCGCCAGAAAACGCGACCATGCCCAATCTTGCCCGCATCGCCGCCGTTATGGGGCTGTCTCCCATGGCAGGCGTGATCCACGAGGGCAACGCCAATCGCTACGTTGACGTTCCCACCGCACTGAACCCCGATATCAACGCCAAGCATACCATCACCTCCAGCGGCGTGAGCAATAAATACACCGTCGTTTGCCCCAACTCGCACGGCATCAGTGCGGCGGCAACCCTGCCCGCCAACGTGACGGTAACGGCGCTGTTTACCACCTCGGACGCGGCCTACGTCGTAGCGGGTGACGGTAAAGAAACGGATATCGGCGCGACGGCCATTGCCGTTGCGGCCCAAAACAGCGAAACGGGCGCCAAGCTGACCTGGTTTGCCTCGGCCGAGGCGTTTGAGGACGCACTCGTTGAGAAAAACGGCGGCAACTCGCTGTACTATATGGCAATGGCGCTGTACTGGCAGAGTAAGAGCTATACCCCCGTCGTCGGTGATATCGCGTCGGTCGACCTGACCGAGGGTCTTTTGGAGGTCAATGATTTCTCCGTGATCCTGCTGGGCGCGATCTTCGTCCTTCTCATTCCCGCGGCTTGCCTGGCGATCGGACTTTCCATCCGCGCCCGCCGCAAGCGCAGATAACGAAACCACACAAAATGCTCGCCGCCCGGTGAGCATTTTGTCTACCAAAAGGAGTCAACATGGCATACAGACACGGAGTAGAACGAAACGAGCTTTTGGCGCGCGAGCTGCGTGGGCGGCTTGGGCTGATCACCAATCCCTCGGGTGTGGATCAAGCACTGCGGGCGACGGTCGATCTCTTGCACGAGAACTACGACCTGCGCGCGCTGTACGCCCCCGAACACGGCATCCGCGGTGATGCCCAGGCGGGTGCGCATATCGACCACGATACCGACAAAAAAACGGGCCTGCCAGTCTATTCGACCTACGGAAAAAAGGACGAGTGTCCCGAAGACAAATACCGCGACGTCGATACGTTGGTGTTTGATATTCAGGACGTCGGCGCGCGGTTTTATACCTATATGTATACCATGACCGAGGCCATGGAGGCTTGCGCCAAGCTGGGCAAGAGAGTCGTGGTGCTTGACCGCTACAATCCGCTCGGCCTTGACCGCATGGAGGGTACGCTGCTCGACGAGAGATTTTCCTCGTTCATCGGCAAGTACACGCTGGCCTCGCGCTACGGTATGACCATCGGCGAGTTTGCCCGCTACGCCAACGCGGAGAAGGGCATCGGGTGTGATCTGACCGTTATTCTCTGTGACGGCCTTGACCGAAAAGCCGACTATCGGTCGCTGGGCGTGCCGTGGGTGTTGCCCTCGCCCAATCTTCCAACCTACGAGTCGGCGCTCGTCTATATCGGTACGGTGCTGTTCGAGGGCACTAACGTCTCCGAGGGCAGGGGAACGACCAAGCCCTTTGAGCTGATCGGCGCTCCTTTCATCGACGGCGACGCGCTGGCGGATACCATGCGCCGCATGGACTTGCCCGGTGTCAATTTCCGCCCGGTCTGCTTTACCCCCACCTTTTCCAAGTTCGCGGGCGAGCGGTGCTACGGCGTGCAACTTCACGTCACCGATCCGGATGCCTTTGAGCCCTTCCGCACGGGGCTTTTGCTGCTGGATACCATCCGCAAGACGTGCGAGCCGTTCGAGTTCCGCGCCTCGTCAGGAGAGAAATGGACGATCGATCTGATCCTTGGCACGAACGCCCTGCGACAGAGCGGCTTTGACGCCGACACCTTTATTGCCGCCGAGCAGAAAAAGGTGGAGGCGTTTAAGCGAGACGTGGAGAAGTATTTTTTGTATGAGTGAGAAACCTGTTGCTTTTTTGAGGGGAATATCGTAATATAAGTAACGTTCGGAAAAGGAGAGAAGAACATGACAAAAAACAAAAGACTTATCTTGTGCATTTTGTGCGTGGGATTGTGCTTGATTATTTATTGCGTATCCTATATTGCAAAATTGAATGTGTTTGTTCTATCCCCTTTGGTCGCCAAAGCATTCACAGGCAATGATCTGGAAACTTTTTGTTCAACTGATGGTGCAGACACGACATTTTACAGAATGTTTACTTATGCCAAAGTGAAGAAAAACGGAGATTTGATCCTGGTTATGACGGATCAGCAGATCGAGGATTGGAAGAATGGCAATTTCTATTTGCAATTGCTGCAGAAAATAGTAGGAAGTGAACGTCAAATTGTGACTGAGGTTATTCCGCCTACGGATCCTTTTTCGGAGTTATTTTATAAAGATGCCGACATTATGTGCGGGTTTGAAATTTCAGAAGACTACACTCGGATATATGCAGACCCCGAAGATGGTACGTTCTTATATTTTGGATTCGTTCCGCATGCGTGCTTAGCCATGCAGGTTTTGTCCGGAAAGCCGAGTGATGAAATCAGCTATACGTTTATTGAATACGATGAGGAAGGAAATATCGTAGAGCAGTTTGTTTGGCCGGATGATTTTATGGATGAGGCGGAAGACGATTGAGAGTTTAATGCATGTATTAAAGCCGCCCGAACGGGCGGCTTCCCTCGAAAAAATATTTTCAGGAGAAACAATAAAAACCTGTTGCTTTATTGAGGGGAATATCGTAATATGAGTATAGAGCATCACATATGCAAAAGGAAAATAAAAAATGAAGAAAACTGTTTATTACGTAACACCCTTTGTAATTGTTCCTGTCTTAATGTTGTTACTTGAATTTCTTGATGACAATATGCTTCGAATGTCGCCGTATGTATTGGGCGGTTTGCTCTTTTTGGCGTCTGCTGTGATAGGAAATCTTACACCTACCCACAAAAGCTTTGATTGTATCATGACGGCAATCATGCCGCTGTCATTGTTTTGCTTGATGTTTGTTGTTGGATTGGTTGATGGCGATCCGGGGCCTGCATTTGATTTGCAAAAAGCATTTGAAGTGGCGTTTGCGCCGATGGCTTTGGTGTTGTATTTCATTATGGCGATCACTACGTTTTTTGCCTCGTTTAGAGGACATAGAATTACAAAAAAAGCAAAAGCTTAAGACCTTGATACTCGTAAAATGTTAAAAGGAAACCTTGACAGTCGCCTGTCCGGGCGGCTGTCTCTTTGCAAAAATTCTCTTTCCCCTATTGACAAAACGAAAATTTTGTAGTAAACTATCATAAACCAATGATGCGGAGATAACGGCGATCATGACTTCACAGAGAGCCCGGGCAGCTGAGAGCCGGGTAAGAAACAAGTCGTCAAATGGACCGCGGAGGGTGCGGAGGAAATGCGGGGCAGAGTATTTCGCAACGTCAGGCACACGTCAGATGTCGGGGATATACTTGCACATGCAAGCGACGTATCCCGCAAGCGCACGGTAATCGTTTGACCGTGAATCAAGGTGGCACCGCGGACCATTCGTTCGTCCTTGGCAAAAGAGTTCTTTTGTCATGGGCGTTTTTTGTTTTCAGAAACCTGTGTTTTCTCGCAGGGGAGGGGGAACGGAGTCAATTTGCGAAGCAATTTGATGCCGAGCGGAGCGAGGAAAGGCTTGCTCCTCCCGCGATAAAAGGCTTTTACCCAAGCAAACGGGAGGACCAAGGCCCTCCCCTACCGATAAAATAACACAATCAATATAAAAGGAGACAATCATCATGCTTCAAGATCAAAAAGTATCATTTTCGGGCGTTCAGCCCAGCGGTAACTTGACCATTGGTAACTATCTGGGTGCCATCCGCAATTTCTCTACGTTTTCGGAGCAGTACAAGTGCTTTTACTGTGTCGTAGACTCGCACGCCATCACGGTGCGTCAGGTTCCTGCCGATTTGCGCCGCAGAACCTACGAGACGCTGGCGTTGTACATGGCTTGCGGACTTGATCCCGAGAAAAACACGCTGTACGTTCAGTCGCAGGTGTCGGCTCACGCAGAGCTGGCATGGATGCTCAACTGCTTCACCATGTTCGGCGAGCTGTCCCGTATGACCCAGTTCAAGGACAAGAGCGCCAAGCACGCCGACAACATCAACGCAGGTCTTTTCACCTATCCCGTTCTCATGGCGTCGGACATTCTGTTGTATCAGACCGACGTTGTGCCTGTCGGTATCGACCAGAAGCAGCACGTGGAGCTGTGCCGCGACATCGCGACTCGCTTCAATTCGCTCTATCCCGACACCTTTACCCTCCCCGAGCCCATCATGGCGTCGAGCGGCAAAAAGATCATGTCGCTGGCCGAGCCGACCAAAAAAATGAGCAAATCGGATGAAAACACCAACGCGGTGGTATATATTCTGGACGATAAGGACACAATAATCCGCAAGTTCAAGAGAGCCGTGACCGACTCGGACACCGTCGTGCGTTACGCCGAGGGCAAGGACGGCATCAACAACCTGATGACCATTTATTCCTGCTACACGGGCAAGGAATTCGACGAGATCGAGCGCGAGTTTGACGGCCGCGGCTACGGCGACTTCAAGCTGGCCGTCGGTGAGGCTTGCGCCGATGCGCTCGCTCCCGTTCAGGCCCGCTTCCGCGAGCTGATGGCTGACAAGGCGTATCTCGAGGAGATCATGAAGAAGGGCGCGGCCGAGGCATCCTATTACGCCCGCAAGACGCTGTCCAAGGTTCAGCGCAAGCTGGGCTTCGTTCAGCTCAAGTAAGACATAATAGAATAAGACGACATATCCCGCTTTGGCGCTTGCCCGAGCGGGATATTTGTTATCAAAAAGGGAAAGGAGAGTCGTATGGAACAAGCGAGAATATTTGCGGCGGCAGGGGTGGCGCTTGCCTTGAGCTTTGCTCTGACGCCCTTGGCGATACGGCTCGCTCCGCGCGTCGGCGCCGTCGACGTGCCCCGCGACGGGCGGCGGATGCACGCCTCTCCCGTGCCGCGTCTGGGCGGGCTGGCCATCTTTTTCGCGTTTCTGATCCCCTCTGCCATGCTTGGTATGGCGCAGGGCACGCTGTCGCGCTGGCTTACGGGCGCGACGCTGCTGGTGTTGCTCGGCATTCTTGACGACGTGTTCCGCCTGCCTGCCCTTGTCAAATTGATCGTTCAGATTCTGGCGTCCGTCATCGCTGTCAGCGGCGGAGGCGTGGAGCAACTGACTCTTTGGCGTATGTCCGTCTCACTTGGTGCATGGCGTGCGCCGCTGTCGGTGGTGTGGCTGCTGGCCTGCATCAACGCCCACAACATGATCGACGGGCTGGACGGACTGTCGGCGAGCGTCAGCGCAGTGGAGGCGCTCTCGCTGTCGGTGATCTTCTTCGTGCAGGGCAATACGCCCTTGTCGGGGGCTTCGCTTTTGGTATGTGGCGCTTGTCTTGGGTATCTGCCCTATAATCGCCACCCTGCCCGCGTGTTTATGGGAGATACGGGCTCGCAGTTTTTAGGCTTTGCCTTGGGGCTGCTTTCGATGTCGATCGATCAGAGCGAGGCAGGGAGCCTTGGAGCACTCGTGCCGCTTCTCGTACTGGCGCTCCCTTTGTCCGATCTTGTCTTTGCCGTTGTGCGGCGGCTCCTGCGCGGGCAAAGTCCCTTTGCCGCTGACCGTGGGCATTGGCATCATCGGCTGATCGACGCGGGGCTTTCGCAACGGCAGGTCTGCTTCTGGATGGTGCTTCTCTCGGCGCTTCTGGGGAGCGCGGCGGTTTTGATTTCTCGGCAGGAATGGTACGGCTATGCCGTTTACGCGTTGCTTTGGGGGATCATCGTGCTGATGAGCATGCGACTATTGTACGGCCGCCACGCCAAGCGGACGTAAAAATGCAATTGCTTTGCTGTCAAAATGCCAAAAAACGGCTATACTGACAGATGGAGTCTCGGTTTTTATGCTAAAATGCAAGTTTCGAAAAATAAAATTGCAAAAATTTGCAAAAAGGGGTTTACAAACGGTGGCATATGTGCTATAATAAAGCAAATCTTCGATCGCAAACTTGCAAAATGATGATCGAACAGACTACGATATAAGGAGAATTTCAATCATGAACAGAGTGTATAACTTTTCGGCAGGTCCTTCGATGCTTCCCATGCCCGTGCTGCAAAGAGCAGCTGACGAGCTTCTTTGCTATGGCGATAGCGGTATGTCCGTGATGGAAATGTCTCACCGCTCGGCCGATTACGAGCCCATTATCGCGGATGCCGAGGCAATGCTGCGCAAGCTGATGAACATTCCCGACAATTATAAGGTTTTGTTCCTGCAGGGCGGTGCGTCCACCCAGTTTGCCGCCATTCCGCTCAACCTGATCGGTCGCACGGGCAAGGCTGATTACGCCGTTTCGGGTCAGTTCTCGGGCAAGGCCTTCAAGGAAGCGCAGAAGATGGGCTACGACGTCAAATGCATCGCCACCACCAAGGACGATAACTTCGATCACGTTCCTGTCATCACCAAGGATATGATCCGCCCCGACGCGGCTTATTTGCACATTTGCTTCAATAATACGATTTACGGCACCAAGTACCCCTACATTCCCGATACGGGCGACGTTCCGCTGGTTGCCGACCTTTCTTCCTGCATCATCTCCGAGCCCGTGGACGTTTCCAAGTTCGGCGTGATCTATGCGGGCGCGCAGAAGAATATGGCCCCCGCGGGACTTACGCTGGTCATCGTCCGCGAGGATCTTCTGGACTACGCCGATCCCAAGATGCCCACCATGCTGGAGTGGAAGACCATGGCCGAAAACGGCTCGATGTACAATACCCCTCCTTGCTACACGATTTATATGGCAAAGCTGGTCTACGAGTGGATCCTCTCGCTGGGCGGCCTGGACGTCATGAAGGAGATGAACGTCAAAAAGGCCAACCTTCTCTACGATTATCTCGACAGCCAGGATTATTACATCGCTCCCGTCAAAAAGGAAAGCCGCTCGCTGATGAACGTCACCTTCGTGACGGGCGACGCCGAGCTGGATAAGAAATTTGCCAAGGAAGCAGCTGCCGCAGGACTCAAGAATCTCAAGGGTCACCGCTCCGTCGGCGGTATGCGCGCCTCCATCTACAACGCAATGCCCTACGAGGGCGTCGAGGCGCTGGTTGCCTTTATGAAGGACTTCGCCGCCAACAACCCCAAAGCATAAAGGAGATACCGACATGAAAAACATTCTGATGCTCAATAAGATCGCCAAGGTCGGCACCGACCGTCTGAATCCCGCCGACTATACGCTGGGAACTGAAATGGACAATCCCGACGGCATCCTCGTCCGTTCGGCCGTTATGCACGATATGGCCATGGGTGACAATCTGCTCGCCATCGCCCGTGCAGGTGCGGGTGTCAACAACATTCCGATCGAGGCTTGCACCGAAAGGGGCATCGTCGTCTTCAACACCCCCGGTGCCAACGCCAACGGCGTCAAGGAGCTGACGCTGTGCGCGCTGTTTCTCGCTGCCCGTAACATCGTCGGCGGTATTGACTGGGCTAAGGGCCTCGTTGGTGACGATGTTGCCAAGCAGGTAGAGAAGGGCAAGAGCGCCTTCGCGGGCACCGAGCTCAAGGGCAAGACGTTGGGTATTATCGGTCTTGGCGCGATCGGTGGTATGGTTGCCAACGTGGCCGTCCACCTCGGCATGAACGTCGTCGGCTGTGACCCCTTCTTGTCGGTCGAGAGCGCGTGGAACCTCAACCACCACGTCGTCAAGGCAGCTACTTACGAAGAGATTTATGAAAAGGCAGATTATATTTCGTTGCACGTGCCTGCCACCAAGGACACCAAGGGCATGATCTGCGCCGATACCATTGCCAAGATGAAGGACGGCGTGCGCCTGATCAACCTCTCGCGTGCCGATCTGGTCAACGCGGCCGACGTGGCCGAGGCCATGAAATCGGGCAAGATGGCGGCCTACGTCACCGACTTCCCGACGGCGGAGGTGCTGGCGATCCCCGGTGTCGTTGCCATCCCTCACCTGGGCGCTTCGACCGAGGAGTCCGAGGATAACTGCGCCGTCATGGCGGCACTCGAGCTGGACGATTATCTGGCCAACGGCAATATCAAGAACAGCGTCAACTATCCTGCCGTTTCTATGGCGCGCAGCGGTGATCTCCGCATCTGCTGTCTGCACGAGAACGTTCCCGAGGTGCTCAGTAAGATCACCAAGGTCGTCTCTGCCGACGGCGCCAACATCGAAAACATGACCAACAAGTCGCGCGGCAACGTGGCCTACACGATCGTCGACATCACGGGTGCCATCACCCCTGCGACCGAAGAGCTGATCCGCACCATCGACGGTATGATCCGCACCCGCTTTATCTGAAAGGCGAATAAACCAACGGTTGACCGATGAGCACTTGACACGTCGGGCAAACCGTGCTACAATATAACCGTACCGATCATCACGTACTGCAGACGGGGTGAGAGGTGCGGTTATTATTTTGAATGAAAGGAGGCGAGGATATGTTTTTTTGCGCATTTTGTAAAAATGCCGTATCACTCGCCGGTACTGCGCTCTTTGCGTGAGTGCGAGTGATAGCGGGGCTGTGCCGTCTGCGGATGGCACAGCCCTGCCATACAGAAAACCTGTGTGCGGCGAGGTTGGGCAAGGCCGTTTTGGCGGAGCCGAATATCATCGACACGGGAGGAAAACGTTTGAGTATTCCATTGGGATCCAACATCAAAAAGCTGCGATTGGCGACCGGCATGACACAAAGACAGCTGGCTTATCAGCTGCGCATCAGCGTGCAGGCAGTGTCAAAATGGGAGCGAGGCTTGACCTATCCCGACGTCACGCTGCTTTTGCCCATCGCGGAGCTGTTTTGCGTGACGCTGGACGAGTTGTTCGGAAGACACGCGGCAGAAGAATGAGAAAAAACACACGGCAGGGCCGTGTGTTTTTTACTTGAATTACAATTTTTCCGGTGTGTCGCTCAAACCGAGGATATAGTCCGCGCTGACCTTGTAATATTGGCAGAGCGTGATCAAATGACGAAGCGGAAGCTCGTTTGCTCCACGCTCATAGCGGGCGTACATGGTTTGCGAGGTGCCCAGCAGGTCGGCGATCTGCTGCTGTGTTTTGTCGTGATCCTCGCGCAGATCGCGGATGCGTTTGATATATTTCATAAAGCTTATGACCTCCGATCAATAAATGGCTCACCCAAATTATAACAAGTAAATAAATTTACTATTGACATTAGTAAATATTTGTACTATAATGTTGACAATTACGATATGTTAGAGTCGGTGGGAGGGGAAAATGGAGCTACAGATCGGACACAATATCAAACGACTTCGCCGGGCGCGTGGCTTGACGCAGCGACAGACGGCAGAGCAACTGTGTGTCAGTACACAGGCAGTGTCAAAATGGGAGCGGGGTTTGACCTATCCCGACGTTACGCTGCTTTTGCCCATCGCGGAGCTGTTTTGCGTGACGCTGGACGAGTTGTTCGGAAGAGGCGCTGCAGAAGAATGAGAAAAAACACACGGCGAGGCCGTGTGTTTTTTTGCTAAAAACTGCCGAAGCGCGTTTCGTTTTATCCCATGCCAAACAAGGAATAATAAAGGTACGATTGATTTGACACAGGAGAAAACGATGAACAAACCTAAACAAACACAGACTCGTTCCACGCCGTCTGTGCGTCCAAGAAAAAGCCTTGGCGTGACGCTGCTGAACGCGGCTTTGATGATACTGGCCATCGGCATGACGCTTGCCGTGCTGATCGGCATCGCCGTGGCGTGGTACGCAGAGAATAATATTACGCCCGATTTTGATGAAACCCAGCTGGCCGCCGCCACGGGTGCAGGCGCGTCACAGCTGTATTATTACGAATTCGAGGATCGGGCAGAGCGAATAGGTACGCGGATCGAGCTGCCCGACGGCACGCTGGACGGCGGCGTGCACGTCATCCCCGTGACCTACGCCGAATGTCCGCAGGCGCTGATCGACGCTTTCGTTGCCATTGAGGATCAGCAATTCTGGCAGCATCACGGTGTCAACTGGGTGCGGACGCTTTCGGCAGGACTCAACTATTGCCTTGGCTACACCCGCCATTTTGGGGCGTCGACCATTACACAGCAGCTCGTCAAAAATCTCTCGGGCAAAAACGACTATTCCATCCACCGAAAGGTGCAGGAAATGTGCTGGGCCAACGATCTGGAGAATCGAAGCACCAAGGAGGAGATCATGGAGCGGTATCTGAATATCATCAATCTGTCCCAAGGGTGCTATGGCGTGGGCGCGGCGGCCGAGCGCTTTTTCGGCAAGACGGTGAGCGAGCTGACGCTGGGTGAGTGTGCCGCCATCGCAGGCATTACCAACAATCCCTCCTACTACGATCCCGTCCGCTTTCCCGCCCATACCAAGGCGCGGCGCGACCTCATCCTTTCCGAGATGCTGGGGCAAGGGTATATCGACGAGACGGCCTACACCGAGGCGATTGCGGAAGATCTGACGCTGCGCGAGCAGGCGGGGCAGGGCAAAACGCCCATTTATTCCTGGTACGTCGATATGGTCATTGAGGACATCATCCGAGATCTTTGCGCCGAATACGGCTACACGCGCGAGTACGCCAACCGCCTGCTCTGGAACGGAGGGCTTGACATTGAGGTGGCAATGGATGCTTCGGTGCAAGCGCAAGTGGAGCGCTATTATGCCGATGTCTCGCATTTCCCGATCCACAAAAACGGTGAGCGGGCGCAAAGCGGCATAATCGTCATCGACCCTGCCACGGGAGATATTCTCGGCGTTGCGGGGGCGGTGGGAGAGAAGACGGGCAATCGCCTGCAAAGCCACGCCACGACGGCGGTGCGCCCTGCGGCGTCGGCCATCAAGCCGCTGTCCGTGTATGCGCCAGCACTTGAGCAGGGCGAGATCACCTGGGCGAGCGTGTTTGACGACGTACCCGTGACCTTTGGTAAGGACAATCGCCACCCTTGGCCACAAAATGCCAACCGCGTGTATCGCGGGCTGACCGACGTGCGCTACGCCGTGTCGCATTCGGTCAATACCGTTGCCGTGCGCGTGCTTCACGAGGTCGGCCTGCGTCGCTCGTTTGATTTTCTGCGCGACACGCTTGGCATGACCTCACTCATTGAGGCGCGGACGCTGGAGGACGGTCGGACGATCAGCGATATTGGCGAGGCGGCGCTGGGCCTGGGGCAGATGAACTACGGCGTGACCTTGCGCGAGCTGACAGCAGGCTACAGCGCCCTTGCCAACGGCGGCGTGTATATGGAGCCTCACTCCTATTACCGCGTGATCGCCCCCGACGGAAAGGTTTTGCTTTCGCACAGCCCCTCGGGGCACTACGCCATCAGCGAGCAAAACGCTTGTATCATGACCAAGCTGCTTGAAAGCGTGGTTACGCAGGGAACGGCCAAGGGCGCGCAGCTGCTTGGTGGCAAGGTGGCAGTAGCGGGCAAGACGGGCACGTCTAACGCCGACTGCGATCGCTATTTCATTGGCTATACCCCTAAGTATCTGGCGGGCGTTTGGTACGGCTTTGACTACCCCAAGCCCATGACGGATATGAAAAGCAACCCCGCCGTCAAGATCTGGAAGGAGGTCGTGCAGCCCATCGTGGTGCGCGATTTGAAGCAGGGAAGAGCGGTGACCAAATTTGATTTGACTCCAGGGATCATTCGCGTCAGCTATTGTCGCGATTCGGGGCTTCGACCGACCGACGCCTGCCGCGCGGATCTGCGGGGCGACCGCACCGCAGAAGGTTATTTCATTCAGGGAACGGAGCCGCGAAGCTATTGCGATTGCCACACCCTGCGTGACTATGATAGCGAACGGGGCGTGCCTGCTGACGAGATGACCGTGCCCGAGGCACTGAAAAAGGTGGGATATATCCGCGTCAAGCGCACCTTCCCGCGCAAGGTGTACGTGGCGGACGAGCGATACGCCGTCCGTTGACATCATAAAACTTCACCCTCTTTCATACGATTGTGTGAAAGGGGGCGATTTTTATGAATATGAAAAAGCAATGGGCGCTCTGGTGCCGACGGATGCGCTGCGCGATGAACGAATGCTCCGCAGTTGCGCTGCTGATCGGCGCGGGGGCGCTGATGCTGTGCGGCGTGATCGTGCGGGGCGTGTGCGGCAGTCCGTATCAAAGCGGTATGATGATGCATTTCGGACGCGTCATTCCACCCGTGTGGCTGATGACGCTGCTTTGGATGATCTGGTACGCGTTGCTTGGCGGTGCGTTTGCCCGCGTGATGTCCGATCGGCGGTGTGACGGCTATACCGAGGCGGTCAAATATCGGGGCGGCATGACCTATCTTGCCATGCTGTTTCTCGGCTTTTTGTGGTATCCTGTTTTCTTTTGCGCGGCGCGTCCTTTTCTCGGCGCGCTGATCGTGCTGGGTGTGCTGATTTTATGTATCCTCACGGCCCTGCGCTATGTCAAGCTGTTTCGCGGCGTCGCGGTCATTCTGTTTTGCCATGCGGTTTTTTTGACTTGGATGTTGATACTTAATATTGCGGTCGTTTTTTGCGGGTGAGAGGACCTTACATCCAAATTTGACAATTCCTTGCTTGTCGTGTATAATAAAAACAAAAAAAATTCCATTCCCCCCCAACCTTGTCGCCCTTTTTGCCGTCTTATAGACAGCACTTGCAAGATGCACGACAAAGAAAGGAAAAAATACATGGCAAAGCTGAAGTATCTGGAGCATACGGACGAGATTTTGGTCGCTTTGACGCTGTCGGGAGACCAGGATGCTTACGAGACGCTCGTCGCCCGTTATCAAAAGTCGGTCATGGCGGCCGCACGGCGTATCACACGCGACGAATATTTAGCGGAGGACGCCTCGCAGGAGGCCTTCGTGTTGGCCTGGATCAAGCTGGACTGCCTGCGAGAGCCGGCCCGCTTTGGTGCGTGGGTGCGGCGCATCGCCAAAAACTGCGCCGTCGATATCGTCACCCGTCTTCGGGATTACGTCAGCTATGATGTGCTGGAAAATGCCGTTCATGCGGGCAACTGCGACATTGCCGAGGAGAACGAGGACGAGCAGGGCGAATATATTGCACTACTCCACGAGAGCATCGGTAAGCTCCCCGCAAGAGTGCGCGAGATCATCACCCTTCATTATTTTGAGGGGCTGTCCGTTGCGGATATCGCGGCGCGGCTTGGTGTTGCTGTCGGTACGGTTAAGTGGCAGCTGCACGACGGCAGAGAGCGCATCCGAAAGGATTTGGGTGTTATGAAAAACAGAATTGACAAAACATTGGTTGAACGAGTTATGCTTGAAGTGGAAAAGCTCAAGCTGTGGAATCTGCGAAGAAACAAAACAAATTTCCCTCCGGTCTATGAAAAAACGCTCAAGGCCGTTGAGGAGCTGCCCGAGTGCGGGGAAAAGGATTACGCCATGGCCGACGTGCTGTTGCGCGGCTTTTGGTGGATCCCCGGGCAGAAAAACGACGAGCTGCTTGCCCGCATCAAAGAATATGCGCTCAAAGGGCGCAACGATGAGGTCTTGACGAGCGTATGCTTCCACGAATATCGAAAATTGCACGGCAACGCAAGGATCGAGTATATCCGTGACGTGCAGATTCCGTTTTTGAAGGAGCACGGCTTCGTCAAATCGGAGGGCGCGCAATGGTTCTGGCTGGCGAATACGTATTTCCATCAGAAACAGGCAAAAGAGGGCTTTGAGGCGCTGGATCAGGTGCTTTCGGTGCTGTCACCGAAGGACGCTTACTATGCCAACGCGTTGTCGGCACGCCGAGTCGAACAGACCTATCTGGATCTTTTGTCAAAGGGTGTTTCGGAGAACAGGATCCATTTTTGCACTACGGCGGAGACGTATCGCATCCTCGACGGTGAGCTTCGGTTTTTTAGTCAGCCCGGCTACGGCCGCGGCGGCCTGTATGGCATCTTTACGACGCCCAATTACGTGTTGTACAACGCCACTCATTGCGACTACCGCCTGTTCATTCCGGGAGGGCACGTGGGAGATTCGATCACGGACGATTGCAGCAACACACTGACCTTTGTCGCCGTGGGCGAGACGGTTGTGACACCTTGCGGCACGTTCCAAAATTGTGAGCTGTGGCGCACGACGGCACAGGACAGGGAAGAGACGCTGACCTGGTATTGCGAGGGCGTCGGCATCGTCAAGCAGAAAACGATCACGCTCGGCAAGACGGACGTGCGGTTGTTGAAGTCCTACACCGTTGTCGGCGGTGAGGGACGCTTGCCATGCGCTGTCGGCAACGTATGGGAGTATACGAGCGACGACGATCCTTCCATTCTTTCGATCCGGTCCCGCATGGAAATCGTCCACGCGGACGAGGAGTCGGTCGTTTTCTCAAACGATTGGTACGTTTTGCGCCTTCGCTACGATCCAGACAGCTGGAGCGAAATGGCCTGGCAGATGCGCAACGACTATTGTGCGGACGATGATAAGGGAGAGAGCCATCTGACGGACGTACGGCCTGTGATCGAGCGCTGTGAAGCATTGGCATCCACGCCCTATCAAAAAGCCCACACCCGCCTGGCCGCCGCGACCATGCGTCGCATATTGGAGTCCGACGGGGAATTCAATCCCGATCGTACCCAAAGCGGGCATTGGAATTTCTTCGATATTTGCTATATCGAGGAAAACGCCAAGGTGCCGCGTCTGAATAACCCGAATCGTTTTTACAGCTTTGAGTGGAAGAATATGGGTGGTACGGGAGACTGGGGCGCACCGCTATTCTTCAATGACGTCATCGGCATCTGGCACGACGCGACCGACTGCTTGTGGAATCCCGAGTGGAAGGATGGTTTTGCGGGAGAATTGAAGCACGGAAAGTACGGTAGCTGCAACGTCAAAACACGCATGAGCTGCCGCGCGGTCGGCAGTATAACCACGGCCGCCGACACCTTCACGGACTGCCTGGAGGTATCTCTTGAAATTGAGGGAATGTCGCCGGGGCTCGCTTACCGCAACGGCACCAAGAAATACTATTTTGCCCCCGGCGTGGGCATGATCCGCACGGTGCAGGATCACAAGGACCACACTCTGCAGGGTATTTACGACCTGGTGGCCTATGAAGGCACGGGCGAGGGCTACATGCCGCTTTGCGAGGGCATGACCCGTCGGTATGAGGCGCAGTTCATGCGCGAGGGCTACGTTGCCGCGGTCGAATACGCCGTCGAGCGCGACGAGAACGGCAATTTGTGTCTGATCGAGGACAGATGCGGAATTAAAAAGCTATAAAATCAGCCTCCGATCCGGAATTTCGGATCGGAGGCTGTCGTTATGCGTGATTACTCCAACGACGCATTATACGCATCCACAAAATCGCGGACGAGCTTGATGCGCTCGATGTTGCCCGTCGAGGACATTTCGTCCGAAATGCCGAGGATCAGGCGGGGCGCGAATTTGTCGATGAGCTCCTTGACGGTGTCAAGCAGCTGCTGTTCGGGGTAAATATCGTCAAACAGAATGGCGGGGATGCCGTCAACGA